>JAKJEM010000009.1:66366-88730 GCA_022705425.1 Planctomycetota bacterium | reverse complement strand
TCCGGACGGCTGCGCGGGCTCCCGGCCGCCGATGCGCCGGGCCTGGAGAAGCGTCGCGTCCGCGCGTTGCGTCAGGCGGGGCCTGCGCCGGGCAGGACGCCGCGCAGGAAGCGCCCGGTGTGCGAACGGGGATTGCGCGCCACCTCTTCCGGCGTGCCCGCGGCCACGATCTCCCCGCCCCCCTCGCCGCCCTCGGGACCCAGGTCGAGGATATGGTCGGCGCACTTGATGACATCGAGGTTGTGCTCGATGACGACGACGGAGTTCCCCATGTCCACAAGCCGGTGAAGGACGTCGAGGAGGCGGTTGATGTCGGCGAAGTGGAGGCCGGTGGTCGGCTCGTCGAGGATGTAGAGGGTGCTGCCGGTGGCCTTCTTGCCGAGTTCGGCGGAGAGCTTGATGCGCTGCGCCTCGCCGCCGGAGAGCATGGTGCTCGATTGCCCGAGGGCGATGTAGCCGAGTCCGACGTCGTTGAGGGTCTGCAACTGGCGCTTGAGGGCGGGGAAACTTGCGAACCGTTCGAGGGCTTCGTCCACGCGCAAGTCGAGCACCTCGGCGATGGAAAGGTCCTTGAAGCGGATGTCGAGCGTTTCGCGGTTGTAGCGTTTGCCCTTGCATTCCTCGCAGGTGACGAAGACGTCGGGCAGGAAGTGCATCTCGATCATCTTGACGCCCTGCCCCTGGCAGGCTTCGCAGCGTCCGCCCTTGACGTTGAAGGAGAAGCGTCCGGGCCCGAAGCCGCGGATGCGCGCTTCGCGGGTGAGGGCGAAGATGCTCCGAATCTGGTCGAAGACCTTGGTGTAGGTGGCGGGGTTCGAGCGGGGGGTGCGCCCGATGGGGGACTGGTCAATCTCGATGATCTTGTCAATCCGCCCGCCGCCGACGAGCCGGTCGAAGCGTCCGGGGTGCTCGCGGCTGCGGTAGAGTTTGCGCGCCAGGGCGCGGTAGAGGATCTGGGTGACGAGGGTGCTCTTGCCCGATCCGCTGACGCCGGTGACGCACACCAGCAGGCCGAGGGGAAAGACGGCGTCCACGTTCTTGAGGTTGTTCTCGCGCGCGCCCTTGACGATAAGGAGGTTGTCCGGGTCCACGCGACGCCGCGCCGCGGGCACGGCGATGCTCAACCGCCCGGAGAGATACGCGCCCGTCACCGAGCGCGGCTCGGACATGATCGCCTCGACCGTCCCCTGGGCCACCACCTCGCCGCCGTGCGCCCCCGCGCCGGGACCCAGGTCTATCACCTGGTCGGCCGTGCGGATGGCCTGCTCGTCGTGTTCCACGACGAGCACGGTGTTCCCGATGTCGCGCAGCCGGCGCAGGGTGTCGAGCAGGCGCTCGTTGTCGCGCTGGTGCAGGCCGATACTCGGCTCGTCGAGGACGTAGCAGACGCCGACGAGGCCGCTGCCGACCTGGGTGGCCAGGCGGATGCGCTGGGCTTCGCCGCCGGCCAGGGTGCCGCTGGCGCGGTCGAGGGTCAGGTAGCCGATGCCGACGTCCACCATGAATTGCAGCCGCTGGCGGATTTCCTTGAGGACGGCGGCGGCGATGCGCGTGCGCTCGGCGTCGAACTCCAGGGCGTTGAAGAAGGCGAGGGCCTCGGAGATGGAGAGGGCGGTGACCTCGTGGATGGCGCGGTCGCCGACGCGCACGGCGAGCGATTCCTTCTTGAGGCGCGCGCCCCGGCAGGCGGGGCAGGGCAGTTCGCTCATGTATTCGAGCAGGCGGCTCTTCACATATTCGCTGGTCGTCTTCTCGAACCGGCGGGAGCAGTTGGGAATGACGCCCTCGAACTCGGTCCCGGTGTGCGCCTTCCTGAGGGAGGCCGTGCCGTGGAGCAGAATCTGGCGCTGTTCCCGCGTCAATTCGCTGAAGGGCGTCCGGGGGTCCACGCCGAAGTCGCGGCAGAAGTCCTGGATCACGTAGTGGTAGTAGATGGCCATGCGCTTGCCGCCGCGCCGCCACACGTCCACCGCGCCGTCCTTGAGGCTGAGCGTTTCGTCGGGAACGATCAACTCCGGGTCGAACTCCAGGCGCGTGCCCAGGCCGTCGCAGGTGGGGCAGGCGCCGTAGGGGCTGTTGAAGGAGAACATGTTCGGCTGGAGTTCGCCGAAGCTGATGCCGCAATGGGGGCAGGCGTACTTCTCGCTGTAGAGGGTGTCTCGCCAGCCCTCGGAGGTCTCGCGCGCCACGATCAGGATGCCTTCGGAGAGCTTGAGCGCGGTCTCAACGGAGTCGGTCAGGCGCGATTCGATCCCCGCCTGCAGCACCAGACGGTCCACCACCACGTCAATGTCGTGTTTCTTATGCCGCGCCAGGCCGGAGGTCTTGGTCAGGCCCGAGAGCGCGGTGAGCTTGAGGGGTTCGTCGGTGACGAGGCCGTCCACGCGCACGCGCACGAACCCTTCGGCTTTGACGCGACGGAAGACCTCGGAATGCTCGCCCTTGCGCCCGCGCACCACCGGGGCCAGCAGCATGATCCGCGCCCCGGCCGGCCCTTCGTTCAGCACGGCGCGGACGATCTGTTCGGCCGACTGGCGCGTGATCGGACGCCGGCACTCGGGGCAGAAGGCCGTTCCGCAGCGCGCATAGAGCAGCCGCAGGAAGTCGTAGATTTCCGTAGTGGTGGCCACCGTCGAGCGGGGGCTGGCGACGCCGGAGCGCTGCTCGATGGCGATCGTCGGCGGCAGGCCCTCGATGGCCTCCACCGCCGGCTTCTGCATCTGTTCGAGGAACTGGCGCGCGTAGGCGCTGAGGCTCTCGACGTAGCGGCGCTGCCCTTCGGCAAAGATCGTGTCGAAGGCCAGCGAGGACTTGCCCGAGCCGCTGAGGCCGGTGACGACGACGAGCCGGTCGCGCGGGATGGCCAGGCTGAGGTTCTTCAGGTTGTGCTCGCGCGCCCCGCGCACGATAATGTGCTTGTGCGGAGAGGGAAGGGGATCGACAGGGGTCATGGCGTTTCGGGCGCCTCCTTCAGGGCGGCCAGACGCCGTCGCGCCTCGACCACGTCCCGTCCGATCCGTTCCGCCAGCGGCGAGGCCGTCGCGAAGGATTCCTCGTCGCGCAGTCGCTCGACGAAACGCACCTCGATATCCTGCCCGTACAGGTCCCCCGCGAAATCAAGCACGTGCGTCTCCACGGTCGCCGTCTGCGAGCGATACGCCGGCCCGCCGGGCCGCAGTGTGGGGGGCCGCCCGATGTTCGTCGCCGAAGGATACACGCGTCCGCCGATGACGGCCAGCGTGGCATAGACGCCCTCCGGCGGGCGGACCTCGTGGTGCAGGTCCAGGTTGGCGGTGGGGAAGCCGAGCGTGCGGCCGATCCCCGCCCCGCGCACCACCGTGCCGAGCAACGACACGCGCCGCCCGAGCATCCCGCGCGCCGCATCGAGGTCGCCGCGGCGGATCGCCTCGCGGATGCGCGTGCTGCTCACCGGCGCCCCGCCCGCCTCGACGACTTCACTTGAGCAGACGTCGAAGCCGTGAAGCTTCCCCAGGCGCAGCAGCAGGGCCAGGTCCCCCCGTCCCCCGCGCCCGAAGCGTGTGTCGTGCCCCAGCAGAACGCCGCCGGCGTTCAGCCGCCGGACCAACCATTCCGCCACGAAGGCCTCCGGCTCCAGCCCCGCGATCTCCGGCGTGAACTCGAGGACCAGCGCCGCGTCCAGCCCCAGAAGTTCAAAGAGGCGCAACCGGTGACGCAGCGACGTAATCTGTTCGAAAGGCTGCGCGGCGAGAACCTGGCGCGGCTTGCGGTCGAAGGTGATGACCAGCGACTCCGTCTGGGAACTGCGTGCCCAGGATGCAACGTGCCGCAGGACGCGCTGGTGCCCCAGGTGCACCCCGTCGAAGGTGCCCAGCGTCACCTTCGGGCGGTGAAGGCCCCCTGCCGTTGCCGATTCGCCCTGTAGGATCTTCATGAAACAGAACACCTTGGAGGGACGCACGCCCCGCCATCCGCCGGGGGCAGCCGTCCCTCCGTCGCCCGGCGAGCCCTATTGCTCACTCGCCCAGTCCGGCAGCGAGGCCAGATACTTGCGGACCTCCGGCGAAGGGTCGGCCCGGCGACGCACCTCCGCCAGCCAGCCCTCGACGACCGCCTGCCGCTTCTCGCGGAGATACTCCTCCGTGACCTGCGCCTTCGTCATGGCGAACTCCGCGCGGTCGGCCGGCTGGGTCTCGGCGCGCTGAAGCAGAAAGACCCGCGCCGGCGCCGGCCCGGTCGCCGCGCCGCCCTTCTCTGTGGCCACGCCGACCTGGCCCTCGCGCAGCTCGAAGGCCTTCTCCGCGAAGTTGGGAAGGTTGGCGAAACCGCCGGAAGTCCCCAGGTTGACGAAGGCCAGCTTGGCGTTCATGAAGGCGTAGTTCTTCGGGCGTCCGAAGAAGTCCGTGCGGCCGGTGACGCGAAGGCTCTTGACATCGGGGGGAGGATTGACGCCCGAGGCCTTGACGAGTTCGGCCAGATCGGCGTCCACGGCGGCGACGACGGCATCGAGTGTGGCCGCCTTGGCCGCCTTGGCGGCAATCCCCAGGGCCAGGTTGAGGGCTTCGTCGCGGCGGTAATCGCTCTCGACGCGCGCGCGCACCGTCTCGAAGGCCGGGGGCCGCGGCGTCTGCACGTCAAGAATCTGATACATCAGGTCGCCGTCGCGCGCGGAGACGACGCCGCGCGGCACCTTCATGCTCGACGCGCCCTGCCCGAAGGCCTTCTGGCGCACCTCCGTCCCCCCCGGCAGCACCTGTTCGGTCTCCGTCGCGGCGAAAAAGTCCGTGGCCTGGTACGTCAGGCCGGCCTTCTTGGCCACCGCCGCGAAGTCCACCACCTTGGTCTGTTCGTATCCGAAGGGCACCTCGAACTCGGCGTCAATCTCCGCCTTGACCTTCTTCATGGCCTCGGCGGCCAGCTTCTTCGCGCCCTCGGTACGAAGCCGGTCGGTGATGGTCGCTTTCACCTCGGCCAGAGGCTTGAACTGCGGCTTGGCCGGTTCGTCCTTCTTCTCCTCCGCCTCCTTCGCGTCGGCCGTTTCCGGCTTCTTCTCGTCCGGCTTCGATTCCGGCAGGCGGAACTGGTCCTTGTGCGCCTCGTAGTAGTCCGCCACCTCCTTGTCCGTCACCTGGACGGCGGCCTTGTACGCCTCGTACGGCGCCATGATGTACTCGATCTTCACCCGTTCGGGCGTCAGGTAGCCGATGCCGTCGGGGTTCTGTGGGCCGGCTTCCGGGGGCAGTTCCTTGTGGCGCTCGAAGAAATCGCGCAACGCCTTCTCATCCACCCGCACCAGCGGGGCCAGAGCGTCCACGCGCAGTTGAACGTAGTCGGCCTTGATGCGCTCCGCCTCGCGGCTGAACCACATCCACGCCTCCGGCTCGGGCAGCGTGACGTTGTTGCTCACCGCCATCAGCAGTTCGTAGCGCGTCAGCAACACGCGCACCGCCTCTTCCAGTTCGCCCAGCGTCATCTGCCGCGAACGCAGGAAATCGTTCAGGTTCTCTCCGAACTGCGTGCGCAGGAAGTCGGCCAGTTGCTCCTCGCCGATGACGATGCCGTAGCGCCGCGCCTCCTCGACGAAGATCAACGCCTGCCAGGCCTCGGCGACGATGTCCTTCTGCGTTTCGCCCTGGCGCTGCCCCTGGATCAGCGCCATCGAGCGCGCCAGGCGGAGGACCTTCTGCCCGCTGATCTTCCGGCCGTAGATCGTGCCGCTGGGCACATTGGTGTTCTCGATCAGCCGGTCGAGCGGCACGAACCAAACCACCATAAGGATCACGCAGATGACCGCCAGGAAGATCTTGCCCTTCGAGCGCAACCATGCGTTGATGTCGGACATGTGCATCGGATGGGACTCCGCGTGAACCGGACGGACAGGGCCTGTCATGGCGCCGGCACGAAAAAGACCGGCTCAAGAAAATATGATTATAGCCGGGGCCCGGAATGCGTTCAAGCGCGGCTTCGAACGCGCGGCGACGCCCTCGACCCGCCGCAGGGTCATCCCTCGACCCGGACGACGATGTACGGCGCGCGTTCGAAGAGATCGGGATAGAACCCGCCGGCCCCTGCGACGTCCACGACCTCGACGGCATACTGGAGGTCCCATTCCCCTGTGATGTATGCGCCGGGAACCGTCCCTTCATACCGCCCGCCGCCCGTCGGGCGCAGGTCGGTCGCGAGCCAGTCCTCCGATTGCACCTGGCGGCGGTAGTGCAGCCGCGCCAAGGCCAGGGGCAGCGCCGATTCGACGGCGCACGACACGAGGAGGTCGCGCCCGCACCGGCAGGAGACCCTGTCGCGATGAATGACACGCGGACGCCGGCCCGGCACACAGGCCACCACCGTGTGGGGTTGCTCCGGAGTTCCATGCCGCAGCCGACGGCCGTCCGCCACCGCCGCCTCGATGTAGTAGGCCGCCGTCTCCCCGTCGGCCAGGGGCGGCAGCGTCGCGGTCAGGAGTCCGTCGCGGTCCTCGCGCATCGGCGTCGGCGCAAATTCCCGCGCCGGGCCGCGCCGAGCATGGAGGAGAACGCCGGAGAGGGCGCCCACGGGGGTGACGCGCACGACGAGCGGCGCTCCGGCCGCCGCCTCGCACGGCGCGTGCCCGATGCCGCCGCCGGTCATACCGCGGAGCGTCTCCGCCACAACAGCGGCCGGCGCCTGCATCACGTTGTGGCGCGGCAGCCCGTACTGCGGGCACTCCGGCGGGCGGGCGGGAATGAAGCCCCCGGGCGCGTGACGAGGTTCGCCCTTTTCGATGCGCCACGTGCGGGCGAACTCGTACCACGGCATGGCCGGTTGCGCGCGGACGGCGGCGGCGGGATCGCGCAGCGCCCGGACGAAAAGCTCCTCCACGCGCCGCAGCCGCTCGACGTCGTGCCGCAGAAAGGGCAGCAGGTCCTTCCAGTGCCCCACCTGCCGCTCGGGCTGGATGAAGACCATCCGATCGTGATAGACGCCGTCGGTCAGGGTCGCGAGGCGCTCCCACTCCGCCAGCGCCGCCTCCGCGCCGGCGACCGCGTCGCGCAGTTGCAGCCGGTCGGCCGTCCTGCGGAAGAGTTCCCACGCCGCGCCTGAACGGATGCGCTGCGCGTGATAGCGCGCCAGCGCGCATTGCGCTTCAAGGTCGCGGCGCGTGGCGGCGAACTCCGCGGACGCCGCGCCGGCCCGCTCCGCCTCCGCCAGCGCGGCCTGCGCCTCCCCGGCCATGCGGGTGAGCCGTTCGGCGATCTCCGGCGGCGCCGTCTTCCCCGTCCGAACACCCGCCAGGCGGTTCGCGGCGTATTCGCGGAGGTCCTGCATCCGCGCCACGTCGCCCGTCGGTACCCGAGGATACACGTCGCTCAACCCGCCCGTGTCCATCTCCGTCCAGTAGCCGAAGGTGCTGGCCGAGCAGGCATGGAAGGCCGTGATCAGCGGCAGGAGGCCCCCGGCAGCGGCATAGGCGCGCCGCACGGCCTCCCCCGCCGGGCCAAAGCGCGCCCGGAAGGCCGCCTCGTGAAGGGGCTGCCGCCCCGCGCCGTCATATCCCCCCAGCCCGAAGGCCATGAAGAAGGCCCAGTAGCGCTCGAACTCCCACTCCGTGTAGGCGTGGGGGGGCTTCAGCGCCCGCCACGCGCCGCCGGGAAGGTTCCCATATCCCTTGTTCGTCAGAGGGGCAAAGACCTCGAACCCCGCCGCGTCACCCTCGCGGCAGCTCCGCGCAAAACGGCGGGCGTACTCGATATCTCCCCACAGAAGGGTCTTCTGCGTGCCCACCGTCCAGAGTTGGTAAACCATGCCGTAACGCCGGTCCTTGCGGAGCAGGTCCCAGTAACCGTATCGCCGGTACTGGTTTGCGTCCGCCGGGTGCGTGCGGCTGGAGAAGTGCGGCAGGGCCATGTGCTCCGTCCAGAACTTTGTCGAGACATTGACCCGCAGCCCCAGCGCCTCCGCCGCCGCGATCGTCTCGGCGCGCAGCCCCTTGGCCCGCAGGTCGAGCCAGAAGTCGCGTCCCGCGTCGCGCATGGCCTTGAACATGGCCCCGTAGAAGCGAGTCTGATGGTCCTCCTGTATTCCGGACTCGGAGTTCAGGCGGAACTGCGCCCCCCGGATGCCCGGACACTCCGCCAGCAGAACGCCCAGCGCCCTGGGGCAGTAGTCGAAGAGGTCCTCGTACGTCAATCCCTCGACGTAGTTGCGTCCGTAGGTGTGCGCGTGCTGCTGCCACAGGCCGAGGACAAAGGTCAACCCCCACTCCGCAGCCAGCGCCGAGATCATGCGCAACGCATCGAGATGCCGGCGGCGATCTTCATCGGAGTACCCCGGCGTCCGCACGTGTGCGTATCCCGGCGTCGCGACCAGGAAGGGAAAGGGCGGCGAGAGATAAGAGGTCTGGTGCCCGTAGCAGAGCGTGAACATGTTGAAGCGGCTTTCGGCCAGGAGACCGAAGTAGCGCTCCCAGTGCTCGCGCGAGAAGAGCCACTCCTCTTCGAGTTGGCGGTTGTGCAGAAAGACGTTGACGCTGCGGGCGGCGATCTGCGGAGCGCGACGACACGGGGCGAGGGCGTCGTAGAGGTCGCCCTCCTCCGGCGCGCAGAGCAGTTGCCCCGCCAGTTCAAAGAGCCCGTAGCCCACCCCCCGCGTGTCGGCGCCGCACACGCGAATGCGGCGCGGGCCGGAAGTCGTCTTCTCGATGAGGAAGGATTCCGGCGTTCCGGGAAGGATTTCCCCCGTCACGAGGATGGCATCGCCTGCGCCGCCCTCTTCGAGCCGCCCCCCGCGGCGCGCCAGCTCCGCGCTGATCCGATCGAGCGCCGCCCGCGCCGCCCGCGAGGCCGCTTCAGCCGCAAGGCGCAACGTCCAGGACCCCGTCCTCATCGTCCCCTCGTCCTTCACGTCTTCAGCGAATCCTGAACGTGCTCGCGCATCACCGCCTCGGCCCGGTCGGCGTCGCCTGTCGCCACGGCGTCCACCACGCGCATGTGCCAGTCCGGCGGCAGCTCCGGACGGCGCGTCATCCGGCGCGAGACGGCGTTCTGCAGCAGCCGGTAGAGGTTCACCCGCTGAAGGGCGTCCTTCAGCGAAGGACAGCCGCTGAACTCGGCCATGGTGATGTGGAACTGATGATGCAGCGCCCAGACCTCCTTGTCCATTTCGGGGGAGATGCGAATGGCGTCCACCTGCCGCGCCAGGGCGCGCAGCTGTTCGAGCTGGACGGGAGAGGCGTGCCCCGACAGGATGCGCGCCACCTGGCACTCGACCGCCTCGCGCAGGGCATAGAGGTCGCGCGCTTTCTCTTCCGTCAGCGCCACCACGCGCGTGCCGTAGTGCGGGCGCGATTCCACCAGCCCGTCGCGTTCGAGCAGGCGCACCGCCTCCGTCACCGGGATCACGCTCACGCCCGTCATGGCCGCCATCTGCCGACGCGACAGGCGCGTGCCCGGCGCCAGCCGCCCGTTGAGGATGTCGCCGCTGATGCGGTCGTAGGCGCGTTCCGTCGCCGTCTTGAATTCCTGTCTCATAATGGCTTCATTCCTCCACGGCGGTCGGCGCGGGAGTTCCGGGGACGACCCTTGGCCGACATGGTACTCCGCCTTCCGCGTCTCTTTCAACCCGCATCATGATCTCCAGTAGTCCTCCGTCCAACGGCGCCCGCCGGCCAGCAGCTCCGCGAACGCGCGCACGGTGAAGGCCGTGGCCACCGCGCGCAGCATCTCGAAGCGCCAGCCGTTCTGCTCGATCCAGCCGGCGTACTTGAAGGCCCCCGCGAAGCCGGGATGGTCCCCCGCCGGATACTGCCCGCCCACAGCGTGCGCCACCGCCCGGCGGATGCAGTCCATCCAGCGCGGATCGCCCGTCACGTCGTACATCGCCGCCCAGCCGGCCATTGCCCCGCCCGTCGCCGCGCCGTCTATCGCCTGGTGGCACTCCGTGTCCACCACCCCCGGCGCCTTGAACCGGAACCCGAGGGCCCCGTCCGCGCGCTGCGCGCTGCGCAGATGTTCCGCCAGGAAGGCCAGTTGCGCCAGCGCCGGCCCCCGCAACTCCGGAAAGGTCTCGACGCCGAAGATCAGTCCCGACATGTCCCAGTACATGTTGCGGATGTTGTTTCCCGCGCGCAGGTCCAGCCCGTTGAGGTTCATCCGCCGCACCTGCCGCGCATAGACGTCGTAGTACTTCGCCTCGCCGGTGTACTTCGCCAGGCGACCGTACACCGCGTCATTGGCCATGCCGTTGATCGCCGGTCGGTGCGTCTCGACTTCGAGGAAGACCCGGTCGGGATGACGCGCGAGATAGAAGTCGGCGTTCGCTTGCGCCATGCGCAATGCTCCGGCGTCCCCCGTCAGACGGTGCATCTCCAGCGGGAAGAGGTCCGTCTCGATATTGTCGTAGGCGGCGTAGCCGTCGTTCGCCTTTTCATTCTGCTGGGAGAAGGAGAGGTGCTCGCGCAGGGGAAAGCGCAGGTCTTTGATCGCCCGCTCGACGAAGACCCCCGCGTACTCGCCCTGCGTCACCTGATGTCGCTTCAGGAACTCCCAGGCCAGGTTGACTGCCGCGCGCGCGGCGGCGTCCTCGCGATATTCCAGACATCGCAGCAGCGCCACCGCGCACTGGGCGGTATGCCAGGTGCTGTGGTACTGGCGGCGCACCTCCTGCGGACTCTGCGCCCCCGCCGGGTTGCGCCAGAGGTTCGCATAGAACCCGCCGACGAGATGCGCCGGCAGTGGACCGTCAACCCAGCGCAACGGACGGCCCCCCGGGCCATCGGTCTCCAGCGTATCGTAATGACGGGTCTTCGGCGTGATCTGATTGCGGACAAGCCACTCCCGGCCCCGATTCAGGGATTCTTCGATCACCTCTCGCGGCAATGGGGCCGACAACGGCATAACGCTCTCCCTTCGCGGAGGCGCCTGTCCCTGCCAAGGGAAGCCCGCCCATCCAGTCGGAGGTCATTGAGTTGACAACACGTTGCCGTCTGATATAACAGTTATAATGAAGCGTGTCAATCTCATCTTCCGGGTGAAAGGCCCCCCTGCCATGACCTCACGCGAGCGTGTCCTGGCCACCATTGCACACAAGCAGCCCGACCGATGCCCTGTGGATTTCTGGGCGCGCGCCGACGTGTCAGCCCGCCTCCGTGCCCATCTGGGACTTGCGACGCAGGAGGAACTCCTCGAGCGCCTTGGCATTGACCTGCGCCTCCTGCCCATCGGCGAACGCGTCGCCGCCTTCGAGGCCCGCGCCAATGGCGTCCTGAACGGTTCGTCCGAAAGCAGCGGAAAACGCTATGTGCTGCACCCCGACGGCCGCTTTGAGGACGCCTGGGGGGTTGTCCGAAAGCTCGGACAGGACGGCCTTTACGACCAGTGGGTCAGCGGACCCTTTGCCGAAAACCCCGACCTCGACCGTTTCGCCTGGCCCCAGGGCGACCTCTACGATTCCGTCGAGGCCCTTCGCGCCCGCGCCGCCGGTTGGAAGGGGCGCTATGCCGTCATGGGACGCCTGACCCTGCCCTTCAAGTCCGCCTGGCACATGCGCGGCTTCGAGAACTTCCTCTGCGACATGATGGCCGACCCGCCCTACGCGCGCGCCCTCCTCCAGCGCATCGCCGACTACGAACTGGACAAGGGCCTGCGTCTGGCGCGCGCCGGCGCCGACATCATCGGCATCTACGGCGACCTCGCCATGCAGGACCGGATGCTCGTCCACCCCGGCGCCTGGCGTCAGACGGAGAAGCCCATCCTCGCCGACCTCGTCTGCCGCCTCCGCGCCGTCAAGCCCGATCTCAAGATATTCTTTCACAGCGACGGCGACGTCACCGAGATCATCCCGGACTACCTGGAAATCGGCGCCGACATCCTCAACCCCATCCAGCCCGAGTGCATGGACCCCGCCGTCGTCAAGCGCGACTTCGGCGACCGCCTCACGATGCACGGCACGCTCTCCCTCCAGCGCACCCTGCCCAAGGGCACGCCCGACGACGTCCGGCGCGAGGTTCTCGATCGCATCCGCACGTGCGGGCGGGAGGGCGGGCTGATCCTCTGCCCCTCGAACCTCTTGCAGAACGACACGCCACTTGAGAATATCCTGGCGATCTACGACGCGCAGACTCCGCCGGGAACGCCGCGCTCCGGGCGGGGGAAGCGAAAGGGATAGTCCCCGGAGGGAGCCGCCCGTGCCGAACCGCCCGAACGTCCTCTTCGTCTTTGCCGACCAGTGGCGCGCCCAGGCGACCGGTTACGCCGGCGACGCGAACGTACACACGCCGAACCTCGACGCCCTGGCCGCCGAGAGCGTGAACTTCACCCACGCCGTCAGCGGCTGCCCGGTCTGTTCGCCCTATCGGGCCAGTCTGCTCACAGGCCAGAATCCCCTGACGCACGGCATCTTCGTCAACGACGTGCCCCTCGCCCCGGACGCGGGCCGGCTCGCGCGGCGCTTCGCCGCCGCCGGCTACGACACCGCCTACATCGGCAAGTGGCACCTCGACGCGCACGGGCGCTCGGCCTGGATTCCCCCGGAGCGCCGCCAGGGCTTCCGGTACTGGAAGGTCCTCGAATGCACCCACGACTACCCGCACTCCGCCTACTACGCGGGGGACAGCGCCGAGAAACGCTACTGGCCCGGCTACGACGCCTTCGCCCAGACGCGCGACGCCATCGCCTACCTCCGCGAGCGCCCGAACGACCGGCCCTTCCTGCTGATGCTTTCCTGGGGTCCGCCCCACAGCCCTTATTACACCGCCCCCGACGAGTTCCGCGCCCGTTACTCGCCGGAGGCGCTTCGCCTGCCCCCGAATGTCCCGCCGGAGACCGCCGCGCGCGCGCGGCAGATCCTGGCCGGGTACTACGCCCACTGCACCGCCCTCGACGCGGCCCTGGGCGAACTCCTCGCCGCCCTGCGCGCCCTGGGCCTCGAAGAGGACACGCTGCTGGTCTTCACCTCCGACCACGGCGACATGCTCGGCTCGCAGGGGCATTTCAACAAGCAGCGTCCGTGGGATGAGTCGGTGCGCGTGCCCTTCCTGCTGCGGCACCCCGCCCGGCTCGGACGCGCGCCGCGCCGGCTGAACGCCCCCCTGGATGCCCCGGACCTTCTGCCGACGCTCCTCGGCCTGTGCGGCCTGCCGATCCCCGCCGGCGTCGAGGGACTCGACTTCTCCGCCCACATCCTCGGCGGCCCCGATCCCTCCGACGGCGCCGCGCTGCTGGCGTGTTATCATCCCTTCGGCCAGTACAACCGCCCCAAGCACGGAGGACGCGAGTACCGCGGCCTGCGAACCGAGCGCCACACCTACGTCCGCGCGCTGGACGGCCCCTGGCTGCTCTATGACAACACGACCGACCCCTTCCAGATGCACAACCTTGCCGCCGCGCCGGAGCACGCCGCGTTGCGCCGCGATCTGGACGACCGGCTGCGGGAACGCCTCCGCACCCTGGGCGACGAGTTCCGCCCCGGCATGGAGTACATCCGGCGTTGGAACTACGTCGTGGATGACGACGGAACCGTCCCGTACACCGACTGACCCCGCCGGGCCGAACGGTGGCACGGGACGGCATCCTCTTTCGCGCGGCGTTACGCCGTCGCGAACCACTCCTTCATCCGCCGAACCCCCTCGATCGTCGCCTCGCGCGGCGTCATCTCGCGGCCTTCATATTCGAAGTTCACGTACCCCTTGTACCCGTGCTTCTTCATCGCCTTGACGCAACCGATCTGGTCCACGTCGCCATCGCCGACGAGGACGGCCCGCCGGTATTTCCCGTCGAGCCCCTTCGAGGCGCCGGGCGCGGCCGGATCGCAGAGCGACCAATCCTTGAAGTGCGCGTGCACCACCCAGGGCGCGCTGTTCACGAAGCCGTCCGCCGCCGGCTCGCCCCCCGTCGTCACGTTGCCGTTGTCGAAGGTGATCCGCAACTGCGGGAGTTCCCGGACCGCCCGGTTCACGTCGGCGCTGACCACGAAGGGGCCGAACCAGGAGGGGAAGTTCTCGATGGTCACCGTCACGCCCGCCTGGTCGGCGAAGGCGATCACCTCGCGCAACCCTTCCATGTTATTGCGATAGCTCTGCTCGCGCGGCCACTCCTGCCGACCGCGCAGGGGCAGCATCACTTTGTCCGTCCCGAGCGCCACCGCCGCCTCGATCCCGCGCTTGAACTGGTCGTGTCCGGCCGCGCGCTCCGAGCGCGTGGGGAAGTTCAGCTCCGCAAAGAAGGTGTGGCAGCAGGTCTTCAGCCCGCGGTCGTCCATGACCTTGCGGATCTCGCGCGGGTCGTACCCGTACAGCGTCACCCAGTCCACCGCCTCGATCTTGAGTTCGACGGTGAAATCGCAGAGCGCCCGGAGGTCGAACTTCTCGCCCTTGGGCAGGCCGCGCGCCATGGTGTACGTCATCATCGAGACTTTCATGTCACACTCCCTGGATCAGTTCAATGGCGGCCTCCGCCAGCAGGTCCCCCGCCTCGGGGGCCAGGCGATAGCCGAAACCGAAGGTCGTCTCATATCCGCCGCGCCGGAAGGCCTCGACGGTGGGCACATAACCGACCATGCCGTTCGCACAGCTGACGACGAGCGCATGGCGCGGATGGCAGCGCTCCTTGATGCGCAGGCCGAACTCAACGAAGTACTCCGCCGGGATGGAGGCCAGCGCCCAGTCGTCCAGCCGCAGGACCTGCACTTCGGCCGGTTGAACCTTGCGCGTGCGGATGCGCTCCAGAAGGGCCGGCATCTGGCGGTCGTAGATCGCCGGGTCCACGAACCGTTGCGCGCCGCGGACCGTTCCGCGCACCTCCTCGTCGGTGAAGCGTCGGTAGGGCAACTCGATCGTCCGCGAGGTCGCGCCCAGGTACGGCGAAGCGCGGAAGCGCAGCGACGTCATCGCCTTGGCCGCGTCCTCCGCCAGCCGCGCGCCGGCCTCCGCCTGGTCCATTCCCGCGCCGTCGCGCGTCGGGTCCGACGTGTGCGTATTGCCGCAGGGACCGTTCAGAAAGAGCGTTACCGGGCAGTCGCGCTTCTTCATCTCCGCCGCCAGGACGCCCGGAAAGCCCCCGGAGAACTCCGGGCCCCCGCCCAGGTGCGTCGGGTGGCAGGCGTAGTTCACCAGCCCCCCAAGCCAGCCGCCGCCCGGACGCCGTGCGGCGATGACGGCCACCTCGGGGTCTATGGGGCCTTCGAGGCAGAGCGCCCCGTTGGTAAACTTGCCGTGCGTACGGACCGTGCCGTTGCGCATCACCACGCGCCGGTTGTGCGCCACGTCGAAGTCGAAGACGCTCCCGAAACCGATCTCCGCCTCCTCCCGCGCCGCCAGCGCCTGTCCGAAGGCCGACACCGCGCGCGCGATGAGGGTCTCGACGTACGCTTCGTCGCGCCGCGCCTCGCCGATGTTCCCGATCGCCGGCCCGGCGTGATTGTGCGTCGCAGCCACCATCACCGCCGCGCCCGGAAAACCATGCTCCGATTCGATGCGCCTCCGGATTTCCGCCGTCTGCGTCCAGCGCACGCTCAAGGTATCCAGGGCGATGAAACCGATCCGTCCTTGGCCGTTCTCGAACGCGGCCGCCCGGACGAAGAGCGGGTCCGTCACCCGGTCGGGCACGATCTTCCGGATCCACCCCGCCTTCTCCGTTCCGATCGGCGGCGTGATCTCCGTCTCCGCAAAACCTGCCTTGGCCATGTCTCCTCCCAACCTGTCCCATCCACCGGCGTCCGCCTGTCCTCCGAAACCTCGCGTGAAGGAGGGTCGTCCGCCGTCTGTTGTCCGTCGTCCTACTTCACCTGCTCCACATTCTCCATCACCTTGCGGATTCCCGCCGCCGTCAGGCGCGCCACCTCCGGGCCGTTCGGCGCGCGCAACGGCACGGTCATGCCGGTGTGCCAGTCGCTGTGCTTCTGCGCCACGGGGTACTGCTTGAGGTCGTAGTTCACCGGACGGGCGTGACTGCAGCTCCAAGGGCACCCCTGGCCGTAGCCGTTCTTGGCCTGGAAGACCGTCATCGCCGGCAGGATGAACTTCTGCCACACCCCGGTCTGTACCCCTTCGGCCTTCATCGCGGCCACCAGCTTGTCGCGGAAGGCGCCGGCGTCGTGCTCATGGCCGAGGGCCTTCATGTCGAAGCGAAGGGTGTAATTGTACCAGTTGTGCTCCGCGCCGGCGTACTCCGTCGGCAGGATCAGGTGCGGCACGCCCTTCAGCGCGTCGGCCAGCGCCTGCGCGTTGGTCTTGAGCGTCGTCATGTAGCCGTCGAGCTTGGTCAACTGCGCGCGCCCGAAGGCCGCCGTCAGGTCGTTGTTGCGGTACATCCAGCCCAGGGCGTAGGCGTGGTAGTCGCGCGATTCGAGGGGCGTGCGCGTCTCGCCGAAGGACCACAACTGCGCCGCCTTCTTCAGGAGGTCTTCGTCGTTCGTCACGAACATGCCCCCCTCGCCGGAGCAGAGGCACTTGTTCTGGTTGAAACTGAAAGCCGCGCAGTGGCCGATCGTGCCGACCTTGCGCCCCTGGAACTTTGCGCCGTGCGCCTGGCAGGCGTCCTCGACGACCTTGAGGCTGTGGCGTTTCGCCACAGCCATCACCTTTTCCATGTTCACCGGCAGGCCATGCAGGTGGACGGCGACGATGGCCTTGGTACGGGGCGTGATCGCCGCCTCGATCTTGTCCTCGTCCATGAGCATCGTGTCCCACTTCAGGTCCACGAAGACGGGGATGGCGTTGTGGTGGAGGATGCATGTGGCCGAGGAGGACCAGGAATAGGACGTCACGATCACTTCGTCGCCGCAGCCCACGTCGCAGGCGACCAGGCCCATGTGCAGCGCCGCCGTGCCGGAGTTGGTCGTGATCGCGTACTTGTTGCCGTTCCAGGCGGCAAACTCCTCCTGAAAGGCCTTGGCGTTGGGACCGAAAGCGTGCGTCGCGCTTTCGAGCGACGCCAGCACCATGCGCCGGTCCACGTCGTCAATCGGAGGCCAGGCTTTCACCGTCCCGTCCGGCACCGCCTTGGGTCCGCCGTGGATGGCCAGCTTCGTTGCGCTTGTCTTCGACATGTTGCGTCTCCTCTTCCTCTGAGAAACGGCGAGAACGCGCGTTCCCGCCCTGGGGTCCGGTCTCTTCTCCGTCTCGGACGTCACCCGCCGCGCGCCAGCTCGCCCAGGAGGGCGATCGCGCGCGCCACCATTCCCTCCACCGCCTCGACGCTGGGGCGGGCGCTGCGGGCGATGAGCGATTCATAGCCCCCCGCCTCCCACGCCTGCCGCGTCACCATGTACCCGATGTAGTCCCCGCCCAGTTCGACCGGCCAGGTCCACGGGAAGGGGCTTCGCTCCTTGATCTGCAGGCCGTACTCGACGAAGACCTCCCCCGGCAGCGAGGCGAAGCCCGTGTCGCCGATGCGCCAGGCCTGCAACACGGTGCGGTCCACCCGCGCCGGCGCGGCGCGCATGATCTCGAGTTCCTGCCGAAAAGCCTCCCCCGCGGCGGGCGGCCACTGCGAAGCCGCGATGCGCGCCTGCTGGTCGGTCGTCACGTCGCGCCAGGGGGCCGTGAACTCCTCCTTCCGCGCGCCCAGCGCCACCGGACCGACCACCGGCGTGCGCCGCTCCAGGCACCCCAGGACGACCTCGGACAGAATATCGCCCACGGCCCGGTGCCCGCGCACGATGGCGTTGATGTCGCCGCAGGTTCCCGGCATGTAGAGCGAGATCACTTCCGGCCCGAAGCGCTCGCGCAGGCGCGCCGCCACCACGGCGGGGTAGTCGGCGCTGAAGCGCTTGCCGAAGTTCGTATTCGTGTGCAGGGCGAACTGCCAGAGCACCGCGATCGGCCGGCCCGCCGCGTCGTCGAAACAGACGATCCCCACCTCGGGGTCCACCGGCCCGGCCGCGCCGAGGCACTGCGCCGCCTCCTCCCCCCGGTTCAACAGCCAGGTGTTCACCTCGCGTCCGTCCTTGTAGCGCAGGCGTCGGTTGTGGCAGACGTTGTTGCAGTAGCCTCGCATACGGCTCATGGCCGCCGGACGCAGCCGCCCGCACGCCGCTTCCACCGCGTCGGCAAAGCGCGCCGGCACCGTCGCCAGCCAGGCCGAGTTGACGACGCTTTCCTCCGCGCCGAAGAAGGGAATGACGTACGGCCCGGTGTGCGTGTGGCTGGCGGCCCAGAGGATGTTCTCCGGCGCCAGGCCCGTCCGCTGCGAGGCCAGCGCCACGGCCGCATCTCCCTCCCGCCGCGTCAGCGCGCACAGGTCCGCCAGCACATACGCCAGCCGCCGCCCCCCGGACTCGACAACCACGGCCTTGATCGTCAAGGGGTCTTCGACGCCCTCGGAGAGGCGCGGCTTGATCCCGCCGCACATCGCCGTACCCACCGGGGGAGTGATCTCGACCTCCGCCGCGCCGACGCGCAGTCCGCCTTCCATGACACCCTCCGGCTCAAAGCGTGAACTGCGGAATATCCATCCAGACCCCGCCCTTCATGGCGGACTCATGCACAATCAGCCCCGGTACGGTGAAGTCCATCGCCCGCGCGACGTCAATCGGAGGACGGGTGTTCTGCTCGATGGCATCGAGGAAGTCCCGGATCATGAAGTACTCCGAGGTCCCGTGTCCGCCCTGCTTCGCCTCCGCCGGGGCTTCGGGGTCGGTCACGCTGCACGGCATGGCCACGGCGTTCTTGTAGCCCCCCATCTCCTCGCTGTAGTAAAGCCCCTCGCCGCGGTCGCGCGCGTTTTCCAGGTGCCCGCGCGTGCCGTAAAGGCTGTACCACACCATGTGCGGGCGTGCCGCCACCTGGCTGCGCAGAATCTTGACGAGCGCCCCCTTCTCCGTCTGGAAGAGCCCGACCTCGATGTCCAGGAAGCCGATGTGGTCCTTGTACTCGGGCTTCCGGGTGAAACCGGAGGTCATTCCGCACCCGCGCACGACGCGGTCGTTCATCAGCATCAGGATCGGCCCGAGTGTGTGCGCGCAATACCACACCGGCGGACGGCTGTGCCGCCAGTAGTAGCGGCCCGTCTTCGCGTCCACGAGCAGGTTGATGATCTCGTGGATGTACTCCCCTTCGGCGTAATAGATGCTGCCGAGCTTCCCCGCCTCGATCAGCTTGCGCCACTCCCGGACGTAATGGAAGTAGCAGTAGTTCTCCGCCATCATGTATTTCAGCCCGGTGCGGCGGACGGCCTCGACGATGCGCCCGCAGTCCTCGACGGTGTAGGCGGCTGTCTGTTCGCACAGGACGTGCCGTCCGCTTTCCAGCGCCTTGATCGTATGCTCGGCGTGGAGGGCGATCGGCGTGGCCACGACGACGATGTCCATCGGCGCGGCCAGGAAGGCGTCGTAGTCGGTGTACAGGCGTTCGTCCGGCAGGTTGAACGCTTTGCCGATCTCGGCCAGTTTGGCCGCGTCAATGTCGCACAGCGCCGTCACCTCGACGCGCGAATGCGCCCCGAAGACGCGCGTCAGGCTCCGCCCGCGCGATACGCCCGCCACGCCCACCCGCCACTTCTTCATGGTCTTCTCCCTCTTGACTTGGCCGCGACGCGCGCATCCGCACGCGCGCCGATACGCTCCATACCGTCCCTTCCCTTGCGCGCCATCCAGTCCGCAACCGCCAGGAACCGGTCCAAGGGCGTCGGCAGCCCGTCCGCCCCCAGCCACAGGCACAGGTGCGCGCGCCGCACGCGCGGGGTGTACAGCCGGTCCAGCTCCGCGTGGATTTCCGCCGCCGTCGCGCCCGGCTTCTGGAACACGTTGCCGTTGAAGATGCCGCCGAAGAGCACCACGTCTTCGCCCAGGATATCCATCGCATGTTCGAAGGTCGTGTCGCCCACCGTCGGTGGCGTCACCGCGTTGTAGCCGTCCGGCTGCGCCCGCCGGATGATCGGCAGCAGGTTCTTCAGCAGGCCGCACATGTGCAGCACCATCTTCTTTCCGTGGCGGCGGCAGATCGCGCCGTAGTCCCGGATCTGCGGCAGGCTGTACCGCTCGTAGAGCGCCGGGCTGATCAGCGTCGAGCTCGTGTTCTCCACCGGGATGATCGCCTCCGCCGGGGTGCGGCGGGCCAGGATTTCGTATTCCTGCCGGCGGCGGTCGTGCATGACCGCCAGCAGTTCCTCCACTTCACGCGGATGGTCCTGGAGAAGGTAGTAGAAGTTCTGCTGCCCCATCTCCAGTTCGATCAACTCCTGCACCGGCGAGGGGCCGACCGTCGGCACGAACATGCCGTGTTCGCCGATGGCCGCCTCCACCCGGCGGAAGCCCTCCTCCATCAGGCCGGGAACCTCCTCATAGCGCAGGCCGCGCCAGAGTTCGGTGAGCACGCGCACGTCGTCGAGCGTTTCCACGGGGTACTTGACGGGATGACCGCGATGGGTCGTCCGCGTCAGGACACCCCAGGGCGTCGTCGTCCGCTCCGTCCGCCGCCCTTCGGCGTCGGTGGCGACCTCGACCTTCGTCTCGACGCCCGCCGCGCGCGAGGGCGACGGCACGCGGAGGTCCCTGGGCAGGCCGTGGTTGCCGAACTGCAGGATGTCGCACCCGATGCGCCGGTAGAACTCCAGCGTCGTCATCGAGCGCTCCGGCGCCGGCAGGATGGACATCGCCGTCCCGTCCACCAGCGTTGTCCAGCTCAGACGATCCACCGGGCGGCGGTTGAGGATATTATGCAGCCGTTCGCGTCCGGTCATGGCGCGCCCTCTCCCGCGTGCGAACCCGCCCACGAACGCGCGCGGTCCGCCAGTTCCTCCGCCTCCGCGGGGGTCCTCGCGTTCGTGCGGATCAGGAGTCCCTCCGGCCGCAGCCGCCGCACCAGGAACTCGAAATGCTCTCGCGGCGCCGACATCTCCAGGCAACGCCCCGCCCGCTGAACCCGGCGATAGAGGTCCATCCACGCCGGGCCGTTGGGCGCCTGGCCCGAGCCGGATACGTACTGGATGCACCGGATGTACGGACGGCCCAGGAGCGCATCCAGATGCTTGATCGCCCCCGGACCGTCCAGGTGATACCACATCTTCGGATAGCGCTCCGAGAGCAGGTCCAGTTCCCGCAGCACCCAACGCTCGAACAATGCGGGGGAGATCATGCAGGACATGTCCGACTGCGTCGCCAGGATGTACTCCCGCGCCCACAAACCAGGGTAGCCGTACACATGCCCGTACTGGCGGCGGTCCACCACGTCGCGGAGGTGCTCCTTGTTCTCCACCCACCGCGGCAGCGCCTCCTCCAGGCAGCGCACACAGTCCTCGGGGCGTTCGATCAACTCCATCAGGAACTCGTCGGTGCCGCGCAGGAGCATCAGCAGGTCGTTCAGCGGCACCTGGCCCGTGTAGCCGACAAGGAACTTCCCCTGGGCGGCCTCCAGCAGGCGTTCGATCACCCGGTCCAGTCGCGCGCGCCACGGGTCCGACGGCCCCGGATGCCAGTTCACCGGCGGCGTCATGCGCGTGATCATGCGCGGGTGCC
Source organism: Planctomycetota bacterium (assembly GCA_022705425.1). GTDB lineage: Bacteria > Planctomycetota > Brocadiia > CAIUPP01 > CAIUPP01 > JAKJEM01. The sequence continues at coordinate 67,325 of JAKJEM010000009.1, read as the reverse complement.
ATACGGTGGTCTCGACGAAGTTCACCCGGTCGTCGCACCCAAGCGCATAGCCCCCCATCAGGAACTCCGGCGTGGGCACCGCATCGGCGCCGAAGTAGGTCTGTTCGAGCGTCGCCGCCCACTGCCGCTCGACGTAGTCCGGGTCCAGATACTTCGTCTCCCAGCGTTCCGGCGTTGGCAGGGGGGGAAGGCGGCGCCCCGTCGGCGCGCGGATGTCGAGCAGCGGACGGTCTGTGGCCGATTGCTCCCAGAAGGCCGTCCAGCGCTCCTGCGCCTTCGGCCAGTCCGCTTTGTACTGCAGCGGTCCTTGTCCGTTCAGTCCGGATTCCGCCCGTGCCATGCCAGCCTCCGCTCTTGCCGGGATTCCTGACCTTTGATTCTCCCCGCATCGCGGTTCGGCGGCAAGGGGAAGGCGTTGCGATATGCGGTACTTCCTTGCTTCGCCCGCGTTTCGCCCCGACCCGCCGCAGCCCTCGGCGAACGCCGCCCCCTACGGCTTCAGGGCGGTCGTCAGCAGCCGCCGCGTCTTCTTGCGGGCGAACTTCTTCCAGCGGCGGAAGAAATCCTGCCGCGCGGCGGCGGCGTCCTGCGCGCGACACTGGGTCAATTGCCCCATCGCCAGATCGAAGTCCTGCGCGCGCCGCCGCGGCGCGCGCCGCGCCATCTCGCTCAGCAGGCCGCACGCCGTCACAGCATCCTGATGCGCGCCGAGCGTTTCCTGCAATCGCGCCACCCGCTTCGCGAACCGCGCCGCGCGACGCGGGTGCAGCTCCGCAAAGCAATCGCAGGCGTAGCGCAGGCGCTTGCAGCGGATGCGCAACTGATGAAGCTCCGCATCGGGCGCGTCCGGAGACAACTGCCGCCCCAGATCGAGCACGGAGGACAGCCGCTCCCGGATCACCGCCGACGCCGCGCCGAGGACCGGGCGGCGCGCCGCCGCCGGGGGCCGTCGCGGCGGG
>JAKJEM010000009.1:45551-66356 GCA_022705425.1 Planctomycetota bacterium | reverse complement strand
GGCGCCCAGGAACCGCTCCATCGCGCGCAGGAGACGCTCATAGCGACGGCTCGCCAGCACACGCCGCATCTCCCGCCGCGCGCGACGACGCCGAACCCACAGGAGTTCGCGATACTGCGCCAGCCCCCCGCGCGCTTCCGGCGTCACCCGCGCCGAATCCGACTCGAACCGCTCCAGAAGCACGTCGAGGTCGCGCACCGGCCCCAGCGCCGCCGCCAGCCAGCGCAGATGCTTCTCGATGGCCGCCGCCTTCTTCGGCGGCAGGGCCGGAGCGAAGACCTTCAGGGCCGCCCGCAGCCGGCGCGTCGCCACGCGCATGTCGTGCAGGCATTCCGGCTCCAGCCCCAGTCGGGCCCCCGGTTCGTTCCAGCGCATCCGTTCGAAGCAGCGCCCCAGGACGCGGTAGGCCGCGTCCACAAAGCGGTCCTCCGCGCGCAATCCGAAGCCGCTGAAACGCCGGACGCCGTCACTGCCGACGCCCGGACAAACGGCCTCCATCACGCTCCGGTGCGCGGGAGCCAGGTCGAGTTTCTCCGCCAGATACTCCGCCAGCCTCTCGCGCTCGGCGCACACTCCGCCGCTCAGAAGAAGCTCCACAACCGCCCCCTCCGGCCCGGTCCCCTCGGCCTCCAACACGTCCACCGTCAGGCGCAGCCCTCCCTCCGGCCCGGCAGCCGCCTGCCGCACACCGCGAAGGGCCGCGCACCGCCGCAACGCCACCGCTCCAAGCGCGTCGGCCAGCGCCCCCGCGATGGCGCTGCGGCCCACGGCCTCGGTCGCGTCATCCGGCACGGGACAGATACCCTCGCTCAGGGGGAACTCCTCCGCCACCGGCCTTGCGCCCGAAGACAACTCCAGGGCAAGCTGCCCTTCGCCCCCGACAACCTCCAGTCGCAGAAGCACGCCGCATTGCCGCAGAAGCGCCCTCTCCGTGTCGAAAAACTCCACCCGCAGAGGCCGCTCCTCCGCAAGAGCGAGGCCGAACGGCTCCGCCGCAAGGACGCGCGGCAGGAACCGCAGGCGCTCGCGCCCGATCCCGCGCAGACGAAGCGTCGCGCTTTCACTCCCCGTCGTCACGCGCCGCTCCTCCGCGCTTCGCCGCCAGCGCGCGCAAGTGCCTGGGTTGCAGCAGCCATTCCAGCCGCCCCCGTCCGCCGCCCGCCCGCCCGCCGAAACTCAGCGCACAGGCGGAGGACTTCTTCAGGACGATATCCGCCGACGGCCTTCCGCAGAGCAGGAGCGACGCGAGAGCCGCCAGGTGCGGCATGTGCCCCACGACCAGGATACCGGACTCCTCGCGCCGCGCCAGGCGCAGGACCGTCTGCCGCACCGGCGCGTCCGGCAGCAGGGAGTCCTCGACGACCACTCCCGCCGCCGGAACGAGGATCGCCGCCAACACATCGGACGTCTCGCGAGCGCGCGTCAGGGGGCTGCTCAGAATCACTCCCGGATGCGCCCCAAGCTCCGCCAGCGCCCGCGCCGTGCGGGCTGTCTTTCGCCGCCCATCGGGCGTGAGCGCGCGAGCCGCGTCGGAGCCATCGGGCGTCTCCTCTGCCGGTTGCGCCTCGCCGTGGCGAACGATGTAGAGGTCCATCCCTTCCCCTTTCCTGTCGCGCGCCGGGACTGGATAGCGTACCACGTCCGCGCGGCCTTGCAAGAGACCTAACACGAAAAAGCGCCCCCCGGCGGGCGACGCCCCTCCCGATCAGTTGCAAAGCGCACGCCGGGGCGCTATACTGACGCCATAATGCGGATCAGGCGCCTGTAGCTCAATTGGATAGAGTAGGAGCCTACGAAGCTCAAGGTTGGAGGTTCAAGTCCTCCCAGGCGCGCCATTGTCCGACGCCTTGCAAGTCCTTGGACTGCAAGGCGTTGCTGTTTCCTGACGGCAGGGGACTCTTCGCGCCTGCGCCGCCACCCCGCGCTTCGTCGCCTACAGGTACCCCTTGCGCTTCCAGCACTCGATGATGTAGGCGTAGAGGTCGGGCTGTTTCCGAAGCATGAAGCGCCCGACGACGAAGCGGTCCACGGCGAAGCTCAGCCGGGCTCCCGCCGAACGCGGACGGCGCGACGCAATGTCGGCGATCAACCGTCGGGCGGCCCGGTCCAACTCCGGGGCAAGGTCCGCCGGGGTGACCTTGGGCGGCATGCCGACGGCGCGGAAGACAACCCCCGACAGGCGGGTGTGGAAGGGTCCCTGCAAGCCCAGGTGTTCGCGGCAGGCCCCCCGCCCCCCCATGAAGCCCACCGAGGAAAGGGCAAGGGTGTACTTGTCCTCCAGCGCCAGGCTGAAGCCCAGCAGGTAGGTGATGCGTTCGAGGAAGCGCTTGTAGCAGGCCGTGGTGGCGCCGTTGCGCACGGGCGCGCCGATGACGAAGCCGTCGGCGGCGGTCATGCGCGCGATGAGACCGGGCACGTCATCGCGCAGGGGGCATTCGCCGCTCCGGAGGCACTGGAAGCAGCCGATGCAGTCGCGGATGTTGCCGTCGGCCAGGCGGACCGTCTCCGTTTCCGCGCCGCCCGATGCCAGGGCCGCCGCCAGCCGGTCGAGGCACCCGGCGACGAAGCCGTCCTTCTTGGGGTTGCCGTTGAGGATGAGAACCTTCATGCCGCGCCTCCCCGGCGGCAGGGCCGGCCGTCCGACGCCTGCGCCGTTCCTATCCCTGGAAGGAACACAGGTTGCGGTACTCGCCCTCCTGGGCGAGGAGCTCCTCGTGGCGTCCGTTGCCGACGAGCCGGCCGTCCTTGAGGACGAGGATGCGGTCGGCGGAGCGGATGGTGGGCAGGTCGTGTGTGACGACGAAGGTGGTTCGCCCGCGCATGAGGGTGGCAAGGGCCTCGCGCACGAGCGTTTCGGACTCGGCGTCGAGGCCGGTCATGGCTTCGTCGAGGATGAGGATATCGGCGTTCTTGAGGAGGGCGCGGGCGATGGCGATACGCTGGCGCTGGCCGCCGGAGAGCTTGCCGCCGAACTCGCCGCAGAGCATGTCGTAGCCGCCGTCCTGCGTCAGGATGAAGTCGTGGATGTTGGCGAGGCGGGCGGCCTCTTCGATCTCGGCCTGGGTGGCGTCGCGCCGGCCGTAACGGATGTTGTCGGCAATGCTGCGGTTGAACAGGAAGGTCTGCTGGCTGACGATGGCGATGCGGTCGAGGAGGCTCTGGCGGCTGATGCGGCGGACGTCGAGGCCGTCCACCTCGATGACGCCGGCGGTGACGTCGTAGAAGCGCGGGAGGAGGGCGGTGAGGGTGGACTTGCCGGCGCCGCTGCGGCCGACGATGGCGATCGTCTCGCCCTTGCGGACCTCGAAGGTGATGTCGCGCAGGACGATCTCGTCGTCGTACCCGAAGGTGACGTTGCGGAAGGCGATGCCGCGCTCGACGCGCGGAAGGTGGGCGGCGTCCGGGGCGTCCTGAACGGCCGGGCGGTGATCGAGCATCTCCAGAATGCGCTCGGTGGCGGGCATGGACTCCTGGAGTTCGTTGTAGCACTTGACGAGCTTGCGCGTGGCGTTGAAGGCGTAGTACATGCCGCCGACGGCCAGGAGCAGGTTGACGAGCTTGATCTGGGCGTTCGAGGCGGTGATGAGCCAGACGCCCAGGAAGATGGCCGCGGCGATGAAGGAACGGATGATCATCTCGACGACGCCGTGGCTCATGCCGCGGGCGCTGACCATCTTCATCATCTTCCGGTAGTACTTCGCGTTGTGCCGCTCGAACTCCTGGGCTTCGGCGTCCTCCATCTTGAAGGCCTTGATGATGCGGATGCCGCTGAACATCTGCGCCATGAGGTCGGTGAGGTCCGCCAGCTTTTCGAGGCCCTGGCGTCCGTAGCGCCGGATGCGCCGCGCCAGGTAGCCCAGGGGCAGGACGATGACGGGAACGGCCAGCGCGCCGATCAGCAGCATCGGCCAGCTCATCCACGCGGCCACGGCAACGCCCATCACGAGGTGGGCGACGTGCTGCGGGATGCCGCTGAACAGCATCTGGAAGGCCATCTGCGCGCGGCCGACGTCGTTGGTGATGCGGCTCATCAGGTCGCCGCTGCGGCGTCCCTCGAAGAAGCTGAGGCTCTGCGGCAGAATGGCCCGGCAGACGGCGTTGCGCAGGTCCACCGTCAACTGCGTCCGAAGACGATCGGCCAGGTAGTGTTCGAGGAAGGCCAGCGCCGCCGTCGCCGGCGCCAGGGCCAGCGCCCACCAGCCCACCGTGCGCAGGGCGGCCACGTCTATGGCCCCGACGTCCACCGCCGCCTGGTCCTTGGCTTGCAGGAACTTGAAGAAGGCCTCCATGAAGGGCTTCATCAGGAAGAGGTAGGCCCCCTCGGTGGCGGCGTATCCCGCGATAGCCCCGAACGCGAGAAGAATGAGCCACACGTGCGGCCGGGCAAAGCGGAAGATGTTCCAGATCGCGCGCCAATTGGATGGTTCCATGACCGGATGCTAAGTCAACGCCGAAACGTTGTCAAGCGCGCTCCTTTTGACTCCCCCGAGCGCGCGCTGCTATAATCCGCGCGGTGTCCGAGGCCAATCCGCGATCCCCTGCGAGGTCAAGTCATGGGCAAGGTGTTTCAGGGCGACATGCTCGCCAAGGGCCGGAAGTTCGGCGTGGTGATCAGCCGTTTCAACGAGTTCATCACCTCGCGGCTGCTCGGCGGGGCGCAGGATGTCTTGCAGCGGCACGGCGCATCGCCGGAGGACGTGGACGTGGCCTGGGTGCCGGGGTCCTTCGAGATTCCCCTGGCGGCGCAGCGCCTGGCGCAGAGCGGACGCTACGACGCCGTCCTCTGCCTGGGGGCGGTGATCCGCGGCCAGACGCCGCATTTCGACTACGTCGCCGCTGAAGTATCCAAGGGCGTCGCCCAGGTCGGCCTTCAGACCGGCGTGCCGACGGTGTTCGGCGTCATCACGGCCGACACGATCGAACAGGCCATCGAGCGCGCGGGAACCAAGGCCGGCAACAAGGGCGCCGACGCGGCGGCGGCCGCCATCGAGATGGCCAACCTGCTCGACAAGCTCCCCAAACATGCGTAAGAAGACCGCCGCGCGAATCCTGGCCGTCCAGGCCCTCTACCAGGCGGACCTTCGGGGGAAGGACTTCCTGTCGGAACTGGACGCCTTCCTGCGCGCATCGAGCGAGGACGAGGAGGTGCGCCTCTTCGCCGAGGACCTCGTCAAGGGCCTGCTGGAGAAGCAGGACGCCGTGGACGCGGCCATCGCCGGCGCGGCGGAAAACTGGGACGTGTCGCGCATGGCAGCGGTGGACCGCGCGATTCTGCGTCTGGGCGCCCATGAGCTGCTCCACCGCCCCGACGTCCCCCCCAAGGTGGCGATTGACGAGGCCATCCGGCTGGCCAAGATGTTCAGCACCCGCGAGTCCGGCGCCTTCGTCAACGGCGTCATGGACAAGATGATGAACGCCCACCTGCCGCCGGCGGCCCCGGCGCCGGGGCGGGCGCCATGAAGGGATGGAAGACGCTCGGGGCGGACCTCCATCTGCACACCCGTTGCAGCGACGGCGCCTGTTCCCCCGAGGAACTCGCTGCCGCCGCTCGGACGGCCAACCTGGCCGTCATCGCCGTCACCGATCATGACAGCACCGCCGGCATCGCGGCGACGGCGCGCGCCTCCGCCGAGATCGGCGGCCCGCAGGTCGTCGCCGGCGTCGAGTTCGGTACGGCCCTGGGCGACGACGCCCGCGAGGAAATCCACATCGTCGGCCTCTTCCTGGACCCGGAGAATCCCGACCTGCGCGCCGCCCTCGAAACCGGACGGCGGCGGCGACTGGAGCGCGCGCTGCAAATGATCGAGGCGCTGAACCGCCTCGGCGTGGCGCTCCGCAACGACGACGTCCTCTCCCTCGCCGACGGGGGCAGCGTGGGCCGGCTGCACATCGCGCAGGCCCTCCTGCGCCTCCGGCACGTCGGGTCGGTGGGCGAGGCCTTCCAGCGCTGGATCGGCCAGGGCGGTCCCGCCTATGTCCCGCGCCGGCGGCCCGGCATCGGCGAAGCCATTGCGCTCATCCACCGCGCCGGCGGCGCTGCCGTGATGGCCCACCCGGCCAAGACCGGACGCGACGCGGATATCCCCGCCCTGGTCGCCGCGGGGATTGACGGAATCGAGGTGTACAACGGCGACCAGACGCGCGACCGCGAGGACCACTACCTCCGCCTCGCCGCGGATTACGGGCTGCTCGTGGGCGGCGGGTCGGACTGCCACGGAAGGAACAAGGAGCGCGCGCTGATCGGGCAGGTGCGTCTGGCGCCCGAACGCGTCGAGGCGCTGCGCCGGCGCGCACAGGAATGGAAGGAGAAGTCCGAATGCCCTCGTTCTTCGAAAAGCTGAAGAGCGGCCTGACGAAGACCCGCGAGAAGTTCGGCCAGACCATCCGCGCCGTGCTGACGCTCGGACGCGGACTCGACGAGTCCACCCTCGAGGAACTCACCGAGGCCCTCATCGCCGCCGACGTCGGCCCCCGCGCTGCCGAGCGCATGGCCCGCGACGTCGAAAGGGCCTACCGCGCCGGCAAGTTTTCCAGCACCGACGAGGCCCTGGCCTTTCTGAAGAAGGACATGTGCGAGTCGTTGAAGCGCTGGGACACCGCGATGAAGTGGAACCCCGCGGGGCCGACGGTGTGGCTCGTCGCCGGGGTGAACGGCGTGGGGAAGACGACCTCGATCGCCAAGCTGGCGAAGTACTACAAGGACCGGAAGAAGCGCGTGATGATCGCCGCCTGCGACACCTACCGCGCCGCCGCCGTGGACCAGATCGCCATCTGGGCCGAACGGATCGGCGTCGAGATCATCAAGCACCAGTCCGGCGGCGACCCCGCCGCCGTGGCCTACGACGCCATCGAAGCCGCCGTCGCCCGCAAGGTGGACCTGCTGATCGTGGACACGGCCGGGCGGCTCCACACCAAGGACCACCTGATGCGCGAACTGAGCAAGATCGAGAAGGTGCTCGAACGCCGCCTGCCCGGCGCCCCGCACGAAGTCCTCCTCGTCCTCGATGCCACCACCGGCCAGAACGCTGTCCAACAGGCCCGGCTCTTCCACGAATCCATCCGCCTGACCGGCCTCTTCCTGTCGAAGCTCGACGGCACGGCCAAGGGCGGCATCGTGGTGGGAATGCGCGACCAGATTGACCTGCCCGTCAAGTTCGTTGGACTGGGTGAAAAGCCCGACGACATCGAGCCCTTCGACGCGCAGCAGTTCACCGACGCGATCTTCTCGTAGGTGGACGACCGCGGCGACGGTGAATCGCACCCCGGCGGATCTTGACCGTTCTTCACCGGCGTGATAGCATCCGGTCAGACGCGGTTGCAGGAAAGGCTACGCGATGAAGCGCGACGAGATACTGGAACTCCTTCGCCTGCATAGGACCGAAATCCGGTCCTACGGGGTCTCGCGTCTCGCCATCTTCGGGTCCGTCGCACGCGGCGAGGAGAGCCCGGAGAGCGACGTGGACATTCTCGTGGAGTTCGACCGGCAGATCGGCCTCTTCACTTTTGTCAGCCTCCAGCGGTATCTCGAGAGCCTGATCGGGCGGACCGTTGATCTTGCCATGCCCGAATCGCTCCGCCCGGAGATGAAGGAGGCCATCCTGGCGGAGGCGGAATATGCCGCCTAGGGAGTGGACATTCCGCGTCCGCGACATACTCGGCGCCATAGACGCCATCGCGGAGTACGTTCGGGGCATGGATCTTGACCGCTTCACCCAGGACAGGAGGACGAGCGACGCCGTCGTCCGCAACCTGACGATCATCGGCGAAGCCGCCGCGAATGTCCCGGAAGCCGTGCAGGGGAAGTTCCCGTCCGTTCCCTGGGACAACATGCGCCGGATGCGAAACGTGGTCGTGCATATCTACTTCGGCGTGAACCTTCCCGTCGTCTGGAAGACGATCCGGGAAGACCTGCCGCCGCTTAAGGCACAGATGCAGGACATCCTCAAGGATTCGTCGCCGGATCGCTAGGCAAGGAACAGACCGGAGGAGGGGAGAAGGGCGGGCCTCCGCTTCGGCAATGGGCACAGGGGCAGCGATGGCCCGCCGGGGGCGGTGCATTGGCGACGAGCGCGCGTCATGTCGCGCGGAACTCTTCAACAATGGCCGCTTTGCCCCTCCTTCTTCGACGCGCGCTCACCCTCGCCACACCCTATCCGCCCCGAACTCCCTCCACCGCAGCGGCGTGAAGTCCTTGTCGCGGTCCAGGTCGAGGAAGTCGCCCGTCTCGCGCATCCACTGCGCCAGCCGCGCGCGCAGGCGCTCCTTGACGGGCCGGCAGCCGGGATCGTCGGCCCGGTTGCAGGTCTCGCGCGGATCGGAGGCCGTGTTGTACAACTCCTCCGCGCCGAAGAAGTGATGGATGAACTTCCAGTCCCCCTCGAAGACGGCGCGGCTGGGGTAAGCGCGGCCGTGGTCGCCGTGGAACTCGGCGAAGGTCGCCTCGCGCCAGGGGGCGGCGGGATTCTCGACCAGCGCCCGCAGCGAACTCCCCTGCGCGCCCGGCGGCGGCGGGACGCCGGCGTAATCGCAGAGCGTCGGCGCGATGTCCACGTGCCCCACCATCTGCGGGCGGCGCGCCGGGCCGCTCCCGCGCGGCGGTTTCACCAGCAGCGGAACGTGCGCGGACTCCTCGTACATCACGAACTTCTGGAAGAAGCTGTGCGCCCCCAGGCAGTCGCCGTGGTCCACCGTGAAGAGGACCAGCGCCTCGTCCCACACGCCGCGCTCCTTCAGCGCGGCGATGACGCGCCCGATGCATTCATCCACCATCGTGCAGAGCCCGAAGTACGCCGCCCAGGTCGGACGCCACTCGTCGCGGGTCATGTGCGACCCGTAGGCCCCCGTGCCGTGAAGCAGATGCGCCGGCTGGCCGGGGTACCACCGCCCCACGTTCTCCGGCAGGCGCAGGGCCGCCGGATCATACATGCTGAAGTACGGCTCCGGCACGAAGAAGGGCGGATGGGGCGCCCAGCACTGGAAGATCCATGCGTTCGGCCGCGACAGGTCGGCCCGACGGATTTCCTCGACCATCTGCCGCGCCCAGACCCTGTCCAGAAAGTCCTCCGCCCCGAACTCCGTCCGCCGGACGAAGGAGGGAAGGGGATAGAACTTGGCGACCGGGCGTCCGTTGACGTGCTCGGGCACGGGACGGCGCGCGTCTTCAGGCGGTTCGGGCTGGCGGAAGCCCTTGCGCTGCAGGTTTTCGAGGTACTCCTCCTGCCCCAGGATGCGCGCGCGCGGCACGCGCTCCCGAAGCGGCGGCTGCGAATGCACGTGCTGAACGCCCGCCTGAGTGATCGCGTAGCCCCCGTCGGCAAGCTGTTCATAGTAGGTCCGGTGCTCCGGCGCCAGGGTGCGGAAAGGGTGCTCAGGCTCATACTGCCCGCCGTTGACGATGACGCCGTTGCTGTGCGGCCACTTGCCCGTCGCCAGCGACGTCCGCGTCGGCACGCACAGCGGCGTCGAACAATAGGCCCGGTCGAAAACCACGCTCTCCTGCGCCAGCGCGTTCAGGTGCGGCAAACGCACCTCCAGGTCCCCGTAGCACGACAGGCAGTCGAACCGCAGGTGGTCGGCCATCAGCAGAACGACGTGCGGCGCGCGCGCCATGGCAGCTTCTCCTTCTCCGAGGGTGACGTACGGGCCGTCATATAGTACAATCGCGACGCCCTTGAGGGAAAGGATATCCATGAAGATCGGCATGGTGGACGTGACCTACCTGTCGCACGTCTGCTTCCGTTTCCGCTCGCCGGAGGGGCGCGTGCTCCTGACCGACCCCTTCTTCGCCCCCGCCTTCACCTGGCAGGGGTACGAGGAAAGGTACCTGACGCCGCCCGACGTGCCGGTGTCCGCCGTCGGGACATGCGACGTCATCTTCATTTCGCACATCCACGGCGACCATTGCGACGCCCCCGCCGTCCGCGCCCTCCACGCCCGCACGGGCGCCCGCGTCCTGGCCGCGCCGGAGGTCCTGGAGTTCCTCCGGGCGGAGGGGCTGCCCGCAGCGGCCCTGGCCGAAGCGCGCGAAGGCGAAGCCCTGCGCGCCGGAGACCTGTGCCTGCGCGCCTACGCGGGCTACGACAACTCCTTCGACGCCCTCGGACGCGCCAACAAGTTCGCGCTCGTCGTCGAGTGCGGCGACACGCGCCTCTTCTACAGCGGCGATTGCCACACCCTTCCGCCCGCCGTCATCGGCTGCCGCGCCGACGCCACATTCTGCTGGCCGCACTATGATGACGCCAAACTCCAGGCCCTGGTGGACGGCCTTCGGACGGACACCTTCGTCCTGATGCACGGCGACCGTTTCGAGCCGGGAAAGTTCCTCTGCAACCTCGATCTGCCGGAGCAGGCGCGGCGCCTGCGCGCCCTCCGCCCCCGCCTCAACATCATCATCCCCGCGCGCGCGGCGAGCCTCGAGGAGTAGCCCGCCCTGCGGCCCGCGTCACCGGCCCTTGCGACGAAAGACCATGACCGGCCCAGCCCGATCGAAGCCTTCGACGCACCGCGACCGCTTCCGCGCCGCTCTCCGCCGCGAGCGCCCCGACCGCATTCCCCTGGTCATCCGCCTGGACCTGTGGCACAACGCCGCCGTGAACGATGGAACGCTGCCGGAGGAGTGTCGCGGACTGACGATCCCCGAGATCGAAACCCGCCTCGGCATGGGCCGCTCCGCGCGCTTCCGCGATTTCTATGCGGTCCACTTCCCCACCGCGCGAATCTCCGAAAGGCGCGACGGCTGCGCCGTCCGCACCACCTTCCGCGTCGCCGGGCGCGACCTGACGCAGACCTTCCTGCGAACCCCCGAGCAGGAGCGCATCGGCGTCCGCGGGCACCTGGCCGAATGCTTCCTCAAGAGCGCCGAGGACTACGACGCCATGGCCGCCGCCTGGGAGGAGATGCGCTGGGAGTTCCGGCCCGCCGCCTTCGCCGCCTTCGACCGCGAGGTCGGCCCCGACGGACTGCCCCTGCTCGTCATGAATCTGAGCCCCATCCACGTCATCATGCTGGCCTATGCCGGCTATGACGCCTTCTATCTGCACCTGGCCGATTTTCCGGAGCGCATCGAGGCGCTCCTGCGCGTCATGGAGCGCCGGTACGAGGAGTTCTGGCGCGCAGCGGCCGAAAGCGGGGCGGAGTTCCTCCTGCACGGCGCGCACTGGAGCGCCGCCATGACGCCGCCGCCGGTCTTCCGGCGCTTCTTTCTCCCCTACTTCCGGCGTTTCACCGAGGCGATGCACCGCGCCGCAAAGCGTTCTGCCTTCCACGGCGACGCCGACCTGACCGGCCTGCTTCGCGAGGCGGCCGAAACGGGGATGGATGCCGTGGACTGCTTTGCCTGTGCGCCGCTGGTGCCGCTGACGCTGGCCGAGGCGCGTCGCGCCTGGCGCGGGCGACTCGCCGTCTGGGGCGGCATTCCCTCCACCCTCCTGCTCCCCTCCTGCCCGCGCGCGCAGTTCAAGGCGTACCTCAGATCCTTCCTCGAGGAAATCGCCGACGGGGAGGGAATCATCGTCGGCGTCTCGGACAACCTCATGCCCGGCTCGGAGTGGGACCGGCTCCGGGAGCTGGCCGACGGCGTGGCAACCCTGCGCCTGAGATAGGACGCCTTCTACGCGCGCTTGACTCCCCCCTCATCCCCGCTACAATGGGAACAGAGGGATATTTCCCCCGGTCTGTCGCGGGAGTCGCCCATGAAGCCTTTCGAAATCGCTCCGGGTGTGTACTGGATCGGCGCAACCCACCCCGAACTCCGCGTCTTTGACGACCTCCTTCCCACCCGGCGCGGCACCACCTACAACGCCTATCTCGTTCGCGGCGAGAAGACCGCCGTGATAGACACCGTCAAGGCCTTCAAGGCCGACACCTTCCTCGACAACCTCCGCACCCTGGTGGACCCGCGCAAGGTGGACGCGATCATCGTCAATCACGCCGAGCCCGACCATTCCGGCGCCCTGGCGCGCCTCCTCGATGCGGCCCCGCAGGCGCGCCTCTATACCTCCAAGGCGGCCCGCCTCTACCTGAGCGGGCTTCTGGGGCATTCCATCGAGGCGCTGCCCGTCGAGGACCATCCTGAGGTGTCCCTGGGCGGGCGCACGCTCCGGTTCATTCCCGCCCCCTTCCTCCACTGGCCGGATACGATCTTCACCTGGCTGCCCGAGGAGCGCATCCTCTTCCCCTGCGACGCCTTCGGGGCGCACTGCTGCGACGAACGCATGTACGACAACCTCGTGCCCGATCTCGAGGCCGACTTCCACGCCTACTTCGACGCGCTCATGCGCCCCTACCGCGATAAAGTCCTCGCCGCCGTCGAGAGTATCCGCGACCTCGACCTTCGGCTGATCTGCCCCAGCCACGGCCCCATCCTCCGCACGAACCCGAAGCAGTACCCCGAGCGCTATCGCCAGTGGGCGGCCCTGCCCGAAATCGCCAAACCCTGTATCGCCATCCTCTACGCCAGCGCCCACGGCAACACCCGCCGCATGGCCGAAGCCATTGCCGAGGGGCTCCGCACCCTGGATGTCGTGGTCGAGATAATCCACGTGACGGAGGTGGACGAGTCGCGCCTGCGCGCCGCGCTCGAATCCGCCGATGGACTGCTCATCGGTTCCCCCACGATCGTCCGCGACGTCCTCCCGCCCCTGTGGCGCGCCCTCAGCCTGCTCTCCACCGTCAAGGTCCGCGCCCGGCACGCCGCCGCCTTCGGCTCCTACGGCTGGAGCGGCGAGGCCGTGGGCATGATCGAGCAGCGCCTCCGCGACATGCGCCTGCCGGTCACGCCGTCGGGGCTGCGCTTCAAGTTCGCCCCCACCGCCGCGGATCTCGAGTCCTGCCGACGCTTCGGGGAGCGATTCGCGGCGGAGACTTCGGCGGGGTAGAGGAGAGTTCCGGCGGTGGACGCGGCCCCTTCCGCGGGGCGCGGCGTGCGGCCTACTTGCCGGCGGCGGGAGGCGGGGCCTCGACCTTCGGCGCAAATCGGTCCGAGCGCTCCGTGGCCCCGAAGATGTAGGCGCTCACCTCCGGCCACGTCAGGGAGTCGTTGACTGCGACCTTATGCGCCAGCAGGGCGTCGGCGCGCTTCTCGAAGGCCGCTGCCAGCGCCTGCGCCTGCCGCCCCGCCTCCGTCTGGCCCGCCGCGTCCTCCAGATCGCGCAGCAACCCGATCAGCAGGAAGTCGTCGCGTCGCGCCGAGGCCGCCGCCGCCGTCACGGCCCGCGCCGCTCGCGGATCCCCGGTCTTCCGCGCATAAGCCCGAAGCCCCGGCGTCCACACCTCGTCCCCCGGCGCGCCCGCCGACACGGCAAAGAACAGGTCCGCGCACTCGCCCATCCGGTCGTGCAGCGCCGGATCGTAGAACTGCCCCAGCACGTCGGCCAGGTTGTTCAGGTAAACCATCCCGTCGTAGTCCGCAAAGGGAATCCCGTGCCGGCGCGCCGCCTCCGCCCAGGCGAAGGCGCTGTCGCGCGCCAGGGAATCCCCCGTCAGGTAGTACGCCAGCATCAGTTCCCGAATCCGCGCGTAGCGGTCGCTGACGTGATAGGCTCCCTGCCAGTGCGCCGGGGTGCGGTGGTCTCCGAAGGCCCCCGCGATCCGCCGCCGCCGCGGGTCCGCCTGCAAGGCGTCGGCCTCCTCCGCGCTGCGGCAGAGGTCCACCGACACCACGTGGCGCGTGTGCCGCTCTGCCGCGGTGAACAATTCCGGGCGGCCGGTCTGGAGGTAGAGCGTCCACAGCGCCGCGCCGATGTCCGCCCTCGGGCCCATCCAGTAGTCCGTCAGCGTCCAGCGCCCCTCGCGCGCGCGCCAGTCGCGCCGGAGGTCCATGAAATTGAAGTCCCCCAGCGCCGGCCCGCGCGCCTCCTCAAGCGCCAGCATCCGCTGAACCAGCCGCGTCGCCCGCTCGGCGCGACCGGGCGGCAGCATGTCCGGCAGCACCTCCGACGCCGCCAGGCTCGCGTGGTTCTGCGTGGCGTGAGGCGACTGCTCGAAGATGCGGCTGATCTCCGCGATTTCCGTCAGGTCAGGCTCGCCCCGGAAGAAAACATACAGCAGGTCGTACGTCAGCGCCATGCCCCCCGGCTCCGCCAGGTCAATCGAGCGGACGCCCTCGAAGTCCGGCAGCGTGGCGCGTTCCTTGATGCCCCCCGCGAACTCGGCGGGCGCCTTCAGGTTGAGCAGCCGGCCATGATGCGCGAACCCGAGCAGCCCGGCGTTGCGGCTGTCCACCGGACCCGGCATCGCCCGCAGTTCCTCGCCGCCGTGCGGCGGCCAGAAATGCGTCACCATCCGTCCGTCCGCCGCGAACTGGAATTCCTTCGGGTAGAGGGCGCCCATGTTCTTCAGGCAGACCGCGACGCCGCGGTCCGGTCCCACGGCCCCCGCCCAGTTCAGCGCCCCGCCCCCGCGCTTGTTCACCGTCACCGGCTCGCGGACGTTCTGGATGACGTATTCGTCGCCGCGAAGCCGGAGCATCGAAAGACCCCCGCCGTCGCGCGCGGACTGCCGGAAGCCCTCCGGAACCCCGAAGAAAGCGTCGTGCTTGTGCTTGCGCATGTCGTTGTCGAGCCGTTCCGCCACCCCCAGGTCCACGATCCGCCCCCGCAACGCCCGTCCCTCCAGGAAGAACGTCACCTGCAACCGGATGAAGGGCTGCCCCGCGTAGGCGAAGACGCGGAAGACGCACGACCCCATCGCCGCGTCGTCCCCCTTCTCCACCGACATCAACCGCCCTTCGCCGCGCAGCACGATCCGCTGTTCGTGGAAGTCCTCCACCTGGATCTTCAGCTTCGGGTCGGCCGAAAGCCGGTAGGTCCGCCCGCCCTCGTCCGTGACGTACGGTCCCCCGGCCCGGTTCGGCGGCATCCCCAGAATCTGTTCGGTCCAGTCGTACACGCCGTTCTGGTTCACGTCCACGGCCACGTCCTCAACCCCCGCGAAGCGCTTCTTGATGTTGAAGAGGATCTGCCCCGTGTTCACCCACCACGCATCCTCCATCTCCATCAGGTACATGTTCAGCGCTTCATAGACGTTCTTCTGCACCTCCATAGTGAAGCCTTTGGCCGGCGCGCGGACGACGTCGGGACCGTAATGCAGAAAGAGGCTCTCCGGCTGCGGGCGCGTCACGTTGGCCCGGAACTCCAGGCCCAGCCACCGGACGCTCCCGTCCACCGGCCACCGGCTTCGCACCTGGGCCGCGCACGGCACTTCCGCCCCCGCCGCGTCCGTCAGTTTGCAGTTCTGTGCGGAGAAGATCGCCCCCTTCGGCAGCGCCACCCCCGTGTTGATCGGCCAGTTCGCTGCCGCGCGCCCCTTGAACCCGTAACCGGGCACGCGCACCTCGATCTTCCCCGGCGTCGCCGGCGGCACGGGCGAGAGGTCGCGCCGCAGAGCGACCTTGGCCTTCGCCGTCACGGCCTCCGCCGCATCAAGCAGTTCCGCCGTCAGGTCGAATGCCCCCGCCGGCAGCGCTTCCGTCCCCAGCACCAGGTACGCCCGTTCACCGCGCATCGGGAGCGTGGACACCGCCGCGGCTTCCGTCTTGCCTTCGGCAAAGGCGCTGAGGCGAAGCTTCATCTTCGCCAGGTCGCTTCCGGCGAAGTCCGCCCGGGCCACGACCCGCAGCACCCGCTCGTCAGACCGCACCAGCCACCGGTCCGGATAGAGGCTCAGTCGAGGCGGCGGCATGGTCCGCCGCAGCGCGTCCATTTCGCCCAGGCTGAGCATGCCCCACTGCTCCGAGTTCATGGGGTTGCCGCGCGTCGCCTCCCAGGACAAGCGCTCATTCGTCACCGCCACGCAGCGCGTGAAGTTCACGCGCCACGTCTCGCGTCCCAGTTCGCGGGTGATGCCCAGGCTCTTGAAGGGGATGGCCATTTCCGCGGTCCATCCCTCCGGCGTCCGCAGGCACTTGACCTCCCACTCCGGCGCCCACGCCGCCCCGGCGCGAAGGCTCGACTCGTGGCGCGCCCCGTTCGCATCCGCCCCGAAGATGAAAAAATCGCCCCCGGACTCCGCCGGAGCGATGAAGAGGCGCACATTCTCCGCGCACAACCCGTCGGCCGTTCCTTCTGCCCCCACGGGCACTTCACCGATGGCCGGTTCCCGGCACTGAAAGGCCGCGTAGAGCGTCTCGCCGTCGCGGCAGATGCGCGCCGTGGTCTGGCGCACCCGTTCTTCCGCCGCCGCCGTCGCCCCCATTTCCGAGTCCAATTCCACCGCGATACACCGCGCCCACGCGGCATCGCTCAGCTCCCCGTCAATCTTCGGGCTGCCCGGCTTGGCGACCCCGTCCACCCTCGGCCCCTCGGGTACGGCGTTCAGCGGGATCAATTTGAAGCGCTTGGCCGGAACGGCGCTGAACTCGGAGTAGAGCACCAGCCGCGCGTCCTGCCCCCACGCCGCCGCGCCCAGCAGAAGCGCCCCGCACGCCCACAACCACGCGCCGCCGCGCGCACGCGCACCCGCCCCGGATGCCTGTCCGTTCCGGCGCGGTCGGTGCATTGACTTGGCTCCTGCCAACGGGGTATCGTTGGGATCGTCGGGCACGGTGGAACGCAACGTCCGAATGCGCCTCTCGTTACTATTTACCGCCTCCGCCCCGGAGTGTCAAGCGTTCATGTCAACATTCGACGCCGCCCAGGGAAGGCGGGACGGAAACGCCACAGGAGGCGCGGATGATTGCGCCTGCGATCCGCTGACCGCCG
This sequence comes from Planctomycetota bacterium, assembly GCA_022705425.1. GTDB lineage: Bacteria > Planctomycetota > Brocadiia > CAIUPP01 > CAIUPP01 > JAKJEM01. The sequence goes on along the minus strand of JAKJEM010000009.1, from coordinate 49,659 downwards.
TCCTGGACCGAAGCGCCCTCCTCCGCGGGAACCGCTGCCTGGCCTGTCGCGTCTGCTGCCGCTTTCCCTCTGCCGGATCCCCCCTGGCCCCGTTCTTCAGCCATGACGAGATTTCCCGCGCACACGCCGCAGGGCTTGCCGCCGACGCCTTCCCCCCCGCCCGCTTCGGGCCGGGGCACTCCCCCTTCCTCGTCTCCGAGCCGGAGTTCCACCGTTGCCCCGCCTTTCGCGTTCCGACCAACGACTGCGCCCTCTACCGCGTCCGTCCCCTCGACTGTCGCCTGTATCCTCTGCTGCTGACCTATTCCTCCGACGGCGCCCAGGTCCTCCTGGGCCTTGACTCCTACTGCCCCGCCGTGGCCGAGACGGCCGATACTCCCGCCGCGCACCGCCTGCTGGAGGAGGCCGCCGCTCTCCTCGAAGGCCCGCTCCTGCCGCAGGTCGTCGAGTCGCGCGGCATCGTCGGGGCCTGGAAGGACCATCTCCTTCATGCGCGCCCCCTTCCCCGTCTCGGACGCCTCCTCTGTCGCAGCGATCTCGGCCTGGCCCGCTTCACCCCCACCGCCCGCGCCGCGCTGGAACCGTTCTTCAACGCGCACCGGGGGGAGTTGTCGTACCACGCCTTTGCGTCCGTCCACGCCTGGAGCGACTTCTTCGACCTGCGGTGGAAGGTCTGCGGGGACCGTCTTCTCCTCTTCGCTCAGGGCGATGGCGACGCCTTTCTCATGACGCCCCCCCTGGGACGGGGCGACCCGCGCCCCGCCGCGCGCGAGGCGCTGGAACTCCTGCGCGCGCTCGATCCCGCCGCCCCGTCGCCCCGTATCCAGGAGAGCGACGACGCCACCGTTCGATCCCTGACGGCCGATGGCTGGCGCGTCCGCGAGAGCGCCCCGGAGTACCTTTACGACCGCGCCGAACTCGCCGATCTGCGCGGGAACCGCTTTGCCGGGAAGCGGCAGCCCTGCAACCGCTTCGAGCGCGAACACGACTGGCGCTGGCGCCCCCTTGAGCCCGAGGACCTCTCCGCTGCAGCCGGCCTTCACCGGCGATGGCTCGAACGACGCCTGGCGACGGAGCCCGATGAAGTCTTTCGCGCCCAGGCCGAAGCCTCGCTCCGCGCCGCCTGGCGAAGCCTGCGCGACGCCGACGCCACGGGCCTCGTTGCGCGCGCGCTCGACGCCGATGGACGCCTCGCCGGGTTCACCGCCGGCTGCCCCCTCCACGACGGCCGCACCTTCGCCGTTCTCTATGAAATCGCCGATCTCGACATCCCCGGCGCGGCTCAGGCCATGTTCCGCGCCTTCTGCCGCGAGCTGGCGCCGTTCGCCTTCATCAACGCCGGCAGCGATTCAGGCCTTCAGGCCCTCGCCCGCGTCAAAGAATCCTACCACCCCCTTCGCCGCCCCCTTGCTCATGTCCTTGTCCCCGGCTGACCCCAAAAAAGCGCGGCGCCGGCCGCGTCTAGTCAAAATAGAGGTTCTTCCTGCGCGCGCGCGTCGGCTTTTTGTCCCGCGCGCAAGCGCGGCGTCGCGCGTAGGATGCGGCGGATTTGCGTTCCAAAGGGCTTGACCTGACCCGCACGCCGGAGATACAATCCGCTTTCAGTGTGGCCTTGGGGGTCTGCCGGGACGAAGGTCTTTAAGGAGAATCGCCGTGAAACGACTCATGCGTTGGCTCAGAGCCTTTACGCTCATCGAAATGCTCGTGGTGATTGCCATCATCAGCATTCTGGCGGGAATGCTCCTCCCGGCCCTGGCCTCCGCGCGCGAACGCGCCCGGATCGCCAACTGCAAAGCCAACCTCAGCCAGATCGGCAAGGCCGTCTACCTCTATTCCGAGCAGAACGGCGAGTTCTACCCCTACTACGAGAGCTCCTACACCGACAGCGCCCTTCTCCCCGACGAACTCCCCGCCACCGACGCCCTGGCGCTCCTTTACCCCGACCTGATCCCCACCATCGCGACCTTCAAGTGCCCCAGCACCACCGATAACCCGGAGATCACCGTCACCAAGGCCGCCAACCTGATCGTGCGCCGCAAGTTCGGCGACGACCGCCCCACTTGGAGCAGCTTCGGCTACGACGACAAGATCAGCTTCCGCACCGCCACGGCCCTTCAGCCCATCGCCGCCGACATGGACGGCTCCTCCGTTGCGGACCCGACCTCCGACTTCTCCAACCACAAGGGCGGTCAGAACATCCTCTTCTACGACACCCACGTGGACTGGAAGGCCACAAACACCTGGAACAACCGCGACGTGGCGGACAACATCTTCACCCGCGACAACCCCCTCGACCCCGGCAGCTACTCCGATACCGCCAAATACCGCCGCGCGCAGTCCGATCGCGCCGACACCGACACCTTCATCCGCCGTTAGAAGCGGCTGCAACGAACGGTCGTGACGTGCCGGGGTTGCCGGCCTCCGAGGCCGGCAACCCTTCTTTCCGTACCGGCGCTCGCCGATGCGGGGCCGTCCTTCGCGTCTGTGGCCCGCTCCAAGGCTGACCAACCCTTCTCAGGAGGCCGACATGCTCGTTCTTCCCCGTGCCTTGGCCGCCATCCTCGCTCTGGCCCTGGCCGCCCATGCCGCCGAGTGGAAGGTTGCGCCCCAGCCGGACCTGGCCGACCTCGCCGCCAAGGCCCCGGCACTCAAGGTTGAGGACGTCGTCGCCCCGGTCTCCTCGGCCCGTTGCGACCGTACTTTCTTCGTCCCGAACGCCGATCGCAAGGGCTGGACCCTCATCCAGGTGTACTTCCGCCAGTACGGCGGGCCCAACACCCTTGTCATCATGAACACCGCCACCGGTACGCTCAAGCAGGTTCAGACGCAGCGCGGCTATAACTTCCACATGGCGCCCGCTGTCGTCGCTCCCAACGGCAAGCTCTACATCTCCATCCTCGGGGAGAAGTTCCGCGTTCAAATCTGCGTTTACGACCCCGCCACCGGAGAATTCAAACTCAACGCCATCCGCATGCCCGAGGACATCCTCGGCGAAACCCACCCCCTCACCCTCGGCTCGGACGGCAAGATCTACGCGGGCGGCGCCCATCCTTCCAAGGCCGCCACCGTGGTCCAGATTGACCCGGAAACCGACACCGCCGTCAGCTTCGGTCCCGTGGGACCCACCCACGCCCCCAGCGGCTGCTGGAACTACAGCATGGCCGCCGATGACCGCTACGTCTACGTCGCCAGCGGCAAGGTTCCCTGGTATCTTGTCGCCTACGACCGGCAGACCGGCCGATGGGAGACCCTGGTCACCACGGAGCGCGCGGACGGCTACATCTCCGTCGGCAATGCTCCCGGCGGATGCACCGCCGCCGTCACGCGCCCCGTCGGCGCCACCACCAACGATCGCGCCTTCTACTGGCTCCACCAGGGCAAGGCCATCCCCAAGAAGGACCTCAAGGAAGCTCCCCCCTGGCCCGCCCCCGCGCCCAAGGAGGCCAAGCCGGCTCTACCCGAACGCCCCGAGATAACCCTGGCCGCCGCCGTACCCAGTTCCGACGGGAAGTGCGTCCTCTGGTATCGCCTGCCTCAGGACAAGCCCAAGGCCCCCGCCCGCAAGCCCGCCCGCGCCGAGGCGCCCAAGGCCGCCAAGGGCGAAGAGGCCGAGGACGAGCCCCCCATCGAGCCGCCTCCCGACGATGCCACCATGATGGCCGAAGGCTGGAAGGCCTTCCGCTACACGGTGCCCGTGTACCCGATGGGCATCTACCGGGTTGTCGAAACCGCCGATGGACGCATCGTCGGCACGGCGGGGAACTACGAGGGCAACTTCATCTACGATCCCAGGACCGGCAAGTCCGAGCACCCCGGCAAAATCCACCTCAGCCATTACGGCACGGCGGTTCTCGACGGCAAGATCTACATGAGCGGCTATCCCACCTCGCCGCTGTACTGCTTCGACCCCGACAAGCCCTGGACGGCCAACACGCGCATGGGCGGCGCCAAGGTCCTGCCGGAGACCGACCCGCGCAGCAATCCCCGCCTCCTGGCGCGCCTCGAGGGCTCCGGGTGCCACAAGATGTACTCCGGCGCCGTCGCCAACGGCAAGATATACTTCGGCGGGCGCTGGTACCGCAACGGCAACCACGGCGGCATCGGCTGG
>JAKJEM010000009.1:40301-45534 GCA_022705425.1 Planctomycetota bacterium | reverse complement strand
CGACGGCAAGTCCGGCGGCTTCTGGCGCGACATCAGCAACTACCAAGTCAACTTCATCACCCCCGCCGATGCCGAACGGCTGATCGTCATCAGCGCCCACCGCGTGGACGACACCGTCCTCGGCAAGCCCAAGCCCGAACAAGGCGCGCTGTTCTTCCTCGACACCGCCACCGACACCCTCGTCGGCGACAAGTTCGAGCCCTTTCCCAGGATCAAGGGGCCCGGTCCCGTCGTCGGCGTCGGCGGTTCCCGGGTCCTCGGCTGGACCGAGAACCCCGACGACCCCAAGACGAGCATCCTCTACGGCGTGGACGCCGTCGAGCGCAAGCTCCTGTTCCGCAAAGACCTTCCCTGGCCCCTTCCCATCAGCATCGGCTCCAACCAGACGGAGCGCTGGGATTTCCGCCTCGGGCCCGACGGCAAGGTCTGGACCATGGCCGACAACGGCAAGCTCCTGTTGCGGATAGACCCTGCCGATGCCGCCGTTCAGGTCATCGGAAAGCTGCCGGCCGGCGGACGCATGGCCTTCTCCGGAAGGGACCTGTACCTCGCCGGCAGCGAGCAACTGCGGCGCGTCCGGGGCCTGCTCGCGGCCCGGTAACCGGGCCTGGTCCGCGCGACCTCAACGGCGCGGGGCGGGTTCAGATTCTCGGCGCGCGGCGGCGGACAGGAGTCTTCTTGCTCGGCCCTGCCGGTCGCCATTCCCCTCCGAGATCTTCTGGTCCGGCCCCTTCCATGCGCAGGAAACACTGGCGAACGCGGGGGGCATCTTCTTGCGGCACACGAACGCTTTTCGTATCATACGGCCTCTGCGGCCGGGTTCGATCCGGTCGCGACTCCCTTTCAGCAGACAGGACGATTGCATGAAGTCATCGGAAATCCGCCGGCGTTTCCTGCGCTTCTTCGAGGCCCGCGGACACCGCATACTGCCGTCCGATTCGCTGGTGCCGCCGTCGGAGGACAAGTCGCTGCTCTTCACCGGCGCGGGGATGAACCAGTTCAAGGATGAGTTCATGGGGCGGGGCAAGCCGGAGCTCAAGCGCGCCGCTACCAGCCAGAAGTGCTTCCGGACGGGGGACCTGGACAACGTCGGGCGCACGGCCTACCACCACACCTTCTTCGAGATGCTGGGCAACTTCTCCTTCGGCGATTACTTCAAGCGCGACGCGATCCTCTGGGCCTGGGCGTTCCTGACCGACGAGATGAAGCTGCCGGCCGACCGCCTGGAGGTCAGCATCTACGAGGAAGACGAAGAGGCCTTCGACCTTTGGAACAAGGAAGTCGGCCTGAACGAGCGGATCATCCGGCGCTACGGCCAGCACGACAACTTCTGGCCGGCGGACGCCCCGAAGTTGGGGCCCAACGGCCTGTGCGGCCCGTGCTCGGAGATCTACTACGACTGGGGCGCAACGGTCGGCTGCCGCAAGCCCGAATGCCAGCCGAGCTGCAGTTGCGGGCGCTACATGGAAGTGTGGAACCTTGTCTTCCAGCAGTTCGACCGCCAGGACGGCGGTGTGCTGGTCCCCCTGCCCACCAAGAACATTGACACGGGCATGGGCTTCGAGCGGCTCGCCCGCGTGATGCAGCAGGGCCGCACGAACTTCGACACCGATCTCTTCATGCCGATCATCCGCGAGATGGAGGCACTGGCGCAGAAGGAGTACGAGCCGCTGCGCGACACGCGCCAGGGCGTGGCCTTCCGGCGCATCGCCGACCACGGGCGCGCCGCAGCCTTCTGCATCGCCGACGGCGTGCTGCCGGGGAACACGGGACGCGGGTATGTCCTGCGCAAGCTGATCCGCCGCGCCTTCCTCGACGGCGGACGCCTCGGACGCAAGGACCCCTTCCTCTTCGCGCTGACGCCCGTGGTCGCCCGCGTCATGGGCGATCAGTACCCCGACCTCGTCCAACGCAGCGACAACATCGCCCAGATCATCAAGGGCGAGGAGGAGCGCTTCAACCAGACGCTCGAACAGGGGCTGGCGATCCTCGGCAGCATCATGGACGACCTGCGCAAGTCCTCCCGCGACACGCTGCCCGGCGAGGAGGCCTTCCGGCTCTTCGACACCTACGGCCTGCCGCTGGATGTGACGGAGTCCATCCTGGACGACGGCGACCTGAAGGTGGACCGCGCGGGCTTCGAGCGCGAGATGGCGCGCCAGCGCGACCTCAGCCGCAAGGGCACCCGGATTTCCGCCGACATCTTCGGCGGCGGCCCGCTGGCGGAGCTGCGCGAGCGCGGCGTTGTCACCGCCTTCGAGGGCTACGACAAGGACGAAGTCGAGGGGATGGTCGTCGGGCTCCTGGCCGGCGAAACCTCGCGCGAGGAGTTGAAGACCGGCGAGGAGGGCGTGGTCGTTCTGGACCGCACGACCTTCTACGGCGAATCGGGGGGCGAAGTGGGCGACACCGGCGTGATCGAAGGGCTCGGAGGACGCTTCGAGGTCGCCGACACGCAGCGTTCCGGCGGCCTGGCGCTTCACCTGGGCAAGGTGACCCAGGGCCGGATCCGGATGGACGATCACCTCCACGCGCGCCCCGCCACGGCCCGCCGCGCGGCGATCCGCCGCAATCATACCGCCACCCACCTGCTGCACCTGGCGCTGCGCGAAACCCTCGGCGGCCACGCCGAACAGGCCGGCTCGCTCGTCACCCCCGAACGCCTGCGTTTTGACTTCCATCACGCCAAGTCCGTGACGCCGGAGGAGTTGCGTACGATCGAGGACCGGGTCAACGCCCGGGTCCTGGAGAACGCGCCCGTGTCCTGGCGGATCACCACGCTGGACCAGGCCCGGGCGGAAGGGGCGATGGCCCTCTTCGGCGAGAAGTACGGCGGCGAGGTGCGCGTCCTGGACGTCGGCGGCTACAGCCGCGAACTCTGCGGCGGTCTGCACGCCCGCGCCACGGGAGAGATCGGCCTCTTCAAGATCGTCGCCGAGAGTTCCGTGGCCGCCGGTATCCGTCGCATCGAGGCGGTGACCGGCCTGGAGGCGTTGCGCGTCGTGCGCGAGAAGGAGGAACTCCTCCGCCAGGCCGCCGAAGTCCTCGGCGCACAGGAGGCCCGCCTGGTCGAGCGCGCCGAGCAACTGACCCGGCAGGTGAAGGACCTGCGCAAGGACTTGCAGAAGGCGCGCCAGTCCGCAGGTCCGGGCGCGGCGGACTACCTGAAGAACGCGCGCGACCTCGGCGGCGTGAAGCTCATCGCGGCGACGCTCGACGACGCTACGGCCGACGACCTCCGCGCGCTGGTGGACCAGTTGCGCCAGATGACGCCGGCGGTGGCGGTGGCGCTCGGGGCGGCCTCCGAAGGCCGCGTGAACCTCATTGTCGCTTTCAGCAAGGAGCTCGCCGCGCGGGGACTTCACGCCGGCAAGATCGCCGGCGAGGCGGCGAAGATCGTCGGCGGAGGCGGCGGCGGGCGGCCCGACATGGCGCAGGCCGGCGGCAAGGACCCCGCCAGGTTGGGCGAGGCCGTCAAGCGCGCCGAGGAGCTGATCGCCGCGCGTCTTACCGCCTGACCGGGCGCGGCGTCAATCCCCGCCTTCGCGGACGGCGCCGGCCGGCAGGTCGAGCGCCCGACGGACCCAGCGGCGCAGGAGGGCGCGTTCCGGCACGGGGCGCAGCGTCCAGTCGTCCGTATGGTTCCCGTACGGCAACGCCAGAAGGGTGAAATCGCCGCGCACACCGCTTTCATCCAGCCAGGCGCGCACGGGGTCCACGGTGCGCTCGTGGCTGATGAACTGGGGCCGCCCCCGCAGGCGTTGCAGCCGATCGAGGGCCGCGGCGCGGTCGTCGCCCGCGTACCCCCAGCGACGGACGCCGTCATAGTGGCTGTGCGCCACGAAGGCGCGCCACAGCCGCGCAATGCGCTCATGGCGAAGGCCGATGTAGTTGCAGGCGATCGCCCCTCGCGAGAATCCCGCCAGGAGCACCCGCTCCGGATCCCCGCCGTACCGGGCGCAGACGTGCTCGACGGCGGCGATGGCGTACTCCGCCGTTGCCTCGGCATCTCCCCACCAGCGCGTCTCATTCGCCGTTCGCGCCGCGTTCACAAAGGGCAGGCAGAGCCAGAGGAAGCCGCGCCCGGCGGCGAGGCCGTAGCCCAGACGGCACCCTTCGGGCGTGCCCGTACACCGGTCGCCGTAACGGGGATTTTCATAGCCGCCGTTGCCGGCATACTCGACGATGACCGGCAGGCGGGCCTCCGAGCGCCAATCCGCCGGCAGGTGGAGAACGTGATAGACCTCCGTTCCCGCCCAGGACGCCAACTGCTCGCGCGCGCGGCGTCCGGGGCCGGGAGCCCCGCAGAGGAGCTCCGGCACGGCCAGGTCGCACGGCACGGCGCGCACGTCGTCCGGCGGGAACGCCATGTTCGGGTTTGGAGAGGGATTCATCGTCCGGCAGACCTCCGCAGCGCGGGCTCTCCGCGCCCGGCGCAGTATCGGACCGGAGGCTGCGCGTTGTCAAGGCGTCCGTTGCCCCTCCGGGTGTCGGCGCGGTAGAATCGCGTCCGGAAAGGACCCGCGCGCATGATCGCCATCTCCCTTCAGTCCGGCAGCAACGGCAACTGCCTCTATGTCGAGTCCTCCGGCGTCGGGCTGTTGTTCGACGCGGGCATCAGCGGCGTGCAGGCGGAGCGCCGGTTGTTCGCGCACCGGCGCGAGATTCGAAAGGTCCGCGCACTGCTGATCTCGCACGACCACGCCGACCACGTCCGCTGCGCCGGAGTCCTTCACCGCAAGTTCAAGCTGCCCGTCTTCGCCACGACGCGGACGCCGGCGGCCGCGAACGGCGCGCTGGAGGGCGTGGCGGGGTTGTCGCTCTTCCGGGCAGGCGAGACGTTGCGCTTCGGTCCGCTGACGGTGGAAACGATCGCCACGCCGCACGATGCGGCCGAGGGGGTGGGTTTCGTCGTCTCGGACGGGCGCGCGCGATTGGGGGTGCTGACCGACCTGGGCCATGTCTTCGCCGGCCTCGAGGCGGTTGTCGGCTCGCTGGATGCCGTCTTCATCGAGAGCAACTACGACCCGGAGATGCTCCGCACCGGCCCTTATCCGCCCTTCCTGCAGGCGCGCATCCGCGGCCCGCGCGGGCACATCTCGAACGCCGAATCGGCGAAACTGCTGCGGGCGGGGGAGCGCCTCCGCTGGGCCTGCCTGGCGCATCTGTCCGAGCACAACAACCGCCCGGAACTCGCCCTGCGCACACACCGGGAGATCGGCAGCGGCTTGTG
>JAKJEM010000009.1:0-40254 GCA_022705425.1 Planctomycetota bacterium | reverse complement strand
CGGTGGCCAGCCGTTACGAGGTGTCCGGCCTCTTCGAGGTCTGACGGACACGCCGGTTGCTCCGGCAGGTCACCGGTGGGCGAAGAAGTGCCACCCGCCGAGCTTCTCGGGGTTGCCCTTGTCATCCTTGAGGAGCTGCTTGTAGTTCAGAGCCGCCTTGCGGAAGGCGTTGGCGTGCTCCTCGATGATCTGCGGGCGATAATGCTTGAACCACGGGATGCCGTAAGTCTCGGCGGGCACGGCTTCGCTGACGGGCAGGCTGCCGGGCCACTGGCGCACGTCGCGCGAGGCGTTGGCGATGCGCGTGGGCTTGCCGTGGCCGTAGATGTCGGCCGTCAGGAAGAGCGGGTGGCGATGGAGGGGGGTGTTGGCGCCGGGCGAGCAGCCGACACCCTCGGCGCGGACGGCTTCGCAGAATCGGGTGACGGACAGGCCGCCGAGTTCCTCGGGGCGGTAGAGGCCGTGCGCGGCATACCAGCCGCCCATGGTGCTCTTCGACCGCTTGGCGGGCCGGTGCGCGCGCAGGCCGGGCACGCCCTCGAGCAGGTCCCAGAAGTAATTCATCGCCTTCTGGATCTCCTTCATCCGCGCGTCGTAGTACTTCAACTGGACGCGTCCGACCGCCGCGCTCATCTGATGCATGCGGTACTTGTAGCCGCCCAGGGGCAGGCCCACCCAGTCCTTCAGGTACGGCGTTTCCACCTGTTCCGGCTTCTGGAAGCGCTCGTAATGCCCCCAGGCGAAGGCGCGCTCGTAAATCTCGCGGTTGTCGGTGGTCAGGATGCCCGCTTCGCCGATGGCCAGCGACTTGCCGCTCATGAGCGAGATGCCGGAGACGTCGCCGAAGGTGCCGACCTTCTTCCCCTTGTAAAGCGCCCCCTGGGCGTGGGAGATGTCCTCGATGACCTTCACCCCGCGCTTGCGGGCGATCTTCATGATCGGGTCCATGTCCGCCGGATGGCCGAGGTAATGGACCACGACGATGGCCTTGGTGCGGTCGGTGATGCGCCGCTCGATGTCGCGCGGGTCAATGCACAGGGTGTCGCGGTCCACCTCGGCGAAGACGACCGTCGCGCCGAGAGAGTACACCTGAAGGCAGGAGGCCCAGTACGTCACGCTTGGGGCAATGATTTCGTCGCCGATTCCCACGCCGCAGCCGTACATCGCCCCCTGGATGGCGGCGGTGCCGGAGCTGTAGCCCAAGGCAAACTTGTTCCCCTGCCAGGCCGCGTAGTCCTTCTCGAACTGCATGGTGACGTCGCTGCCGGACATGGCGCGGCGGCGCAGAACGTCCAGCGCGGCCGCTTCGTCCTCGGCGGTGATGATGGGCCAGGTGAACATGTCGCCGACGGCGGTCTGCACTGCCTTGGGACCGCCGAAGAGGGCCAGTTTCTCGATCTTCTTTGCCATGACGCCGCGCTCCTTGAGTAGAGGTTCCCGCGCCGGAGATCGGGCGGGCCGACGGGTGCGGATTCTACCCGAACCCCTTCCGCCGGCGCAATTGCCCGGCGCGGCATCGCGAGCGGCGCCGGTTTGCGCCGGTGGGGCGCTTGCGCTATTCTGAGGCCGACGCGGGCGCCGGGTGGGTCCCCCTCATCAGGAGAGAGAGGCATGTTCAGCCGCAGTACTCTGGTCGTCCTTTTCGCCGCCGCGCTGCCGGTCCTCGGCGCCGAGGGCCCGGCCTGGAGCTTCGCCCCCCCGGAGCACGTCCGGCTGGACTGGGACACGCGCGGGCTGCGCATCGCCGACGTCAACGGCGACAAGCTCAACGACATCGTCCTGTTCAACAACGCCCGCGCGCGCATCGAGTGCCTGATCCAGCGCGCACCGGGGACCGTTGCGCCCAAGGGCGAAGCGGAGCCGAACGACCTCCCGAACACCCCGCGCTTCGAGAGCCGGCCTCTTCTGGTCGAGAAGAAGATCTTCGCGCTGGAAGTCGGCGACGTCAACAAGGACGGGCGAGCCGATCTCGTGTACTACGGCGACCCGCGCGAACTGGTGGTGGTCTATCAGAACGCCCAGGGCCGATGGGGAACGCGACGCGTCTTTGACATCCCCGACGGCGGGACGAACCAGGGGGCCATTGCCATCGGCGACCTGAACGGCGACGGTCGCGACGATATCGCACTGCTGGGGCTCGACTGCCTCTATCTCATCTACCAGAACGCGGAGGGGAAGCTCGATGCGCCCGTGCGCGAGGCCGGCTTGCCGGAGGGGGCCTTCGCCGTGCTTATCAAGGACTTCAACGGCGACCGACGCCAGGACTTGCTGTACTTCTGCTCGAACGAAGCCGCGCCCCTCTGCTTCCGTTTCCAAGGCGCCGACGGACGCCTGGGACCGGAGACGCGCGTCCGTGCGCCGGTGATCCGCGGCCTGGCCACCGCCGATGTGGACGGCGACGGGGCGGAGGAACTCCTGGCGATCCAGATGGCCTCCGGGCGGCTGGTGGTCGGCAAGCCGGTGTCCGAGCCTGCCGGAGGCGGCCTGCTCGATGGCGCTATCGAGCGCTACGCCTTCACCGCCACGGGCGGCCGCCGCCCGCGCGTGATCGCGCTGGCGCCCTTCACCGACCCCAAACGGCCGGATATTCTTTCCGCCGATCCCGATGCGGCGGAGGTGGAGCTCTTCCTCCAGGTGTCGCCGGGCCGCTGGACGCGCCGGCTGACCTTCCCCTCCCTGCGGGGCGTGACGGACATCGCCGCGGCGGACCTCGACGGCGACGGACGCCCGGAGGCCCTGCTCCTGAGCCCCGACGAGTCCACGCTCGGCCTGGCCCGGATCGAGCCGAGCGGGCGCGTCTCCTTCCCCAGGGCGCTGCCGGTAGTCGGAAAGCCCGTCTGCATGACGGTGGCCGACCTCGACAAGGACGGACGTCCCGAAATCCTCTACGTCTCCGCCACGGAGAATGAGCGCGCGCTCTGCATCCTGGATGGGCGGAGCTTCGCCGAAAAGCGCCGACTGCCGATCCACGGCGCCCGGACCGACCCCGACGGTCTGCTGGTGCTCGACATGAACAAGGATGACCTCCCCGACATCCTGCTCTTCTCCCCCTTTCAGGAGATGCGCGTCTTCAAGGGGCTGCCCGACGGGGGGGTTCTGGATGTTTCGCTGGGCGCCGACTACGGCAAGGGCCTGGCGCAGGGCGCGCGCCTGAAATCGGCGGGCCTGGCCGACGTGGACGGCGACGGCCGTCCGGAGCTGCTCCTGGCGGCAAAGAACTATGCACGCGCCCTGCGACTTGACGAGAAGGACCGGCTGCAAGTTGTGGACCAGCTTAACGGACGTTCCCCGACCAGCCAGATCGTCGGCGTGGCCGGCATCCGCCTCGACGGACGCAACGGCGACGCGGTGGTGCTTGTGGATGCGGCGAACCGATGCCTGACGGCCCTGCGCCGCAATGCGCTGGGGGCCTACGAAATCGCCGACCACGCGCCGATCGGGGCCGTCAACCTCGAACGGTTCATCGCCGGTCCGCTGACCGGCGAGGGACGTCCGGCGCTGCTGCTGCTGGGCCAGAACGATTTCAGCGTCCTCCGACCGGGCGCGCCGCGCGTCGTCCTGCGGGAGATGGTGTCCTACGAAACCCCCGTGCGAACGGGCCGTTTGGACGGAATCGCCGTCGGCGACCTCGGCGGCGACGCCCGCCCGGAGTTGCTCGTCAGCGAGAGCTCCAAGTCGGCGCTCGAACTGCTGACGCTGGACCCGAAGGGCTGGCGTCTGGCGCGGGCGATGAGCTGGCCGGTCTTCGAGGCGAAGGCGCCGTCCGGGCGGCCCGCGCGCGGCGCGCCGGCCGGGCCTGAACCGCGCGAGTTCGACATCGCCGATGTCTCCGGCGACGGCAAGGCCGACATTGTCCTCCTCGTCCACGACCGCGTGATCGTATACGTTCAGGACTGACCGCCCTTACCGGCGGCGAAGGGTCGCGTGTGTGCCTATCCTACACCTCCGTCGGGACTTCCGACAGATCGCGAGACGGGCGCAGATGACGCAAGTGACTCTGCGACAATGCGTTGCGTCATCCGGCGCATCCGGCATAAAACTTGCTCTGCTTCCTTCCGTCACAATGACCAGAGTTCCATAGCAGGAAAGGAGACTTCGATGGGAACGATTCGCATGATGGCGTCGGCGTTGGTGATCGGCCTCGGTCTTTGCGCTCTGCCGGCGCTGGCCGAAGGCGAGGCCGCCCAGGCCCCCGCCGCCAAGGGAAAGGCGCACACCGAGAAGGCCAAAGCCGGAAACGAGCGCAAGGGCAAGGCCGCCGGCGACAACGCCGCCGCCAAGGACGCCGGCGCCAAGCGCGCCGAGAAGGGCGCCGCGCACGAGGGAAAGGGCGCGGCAGCCCAGGCGCCGGCGCGTGAAGGCAAGGGCGCCGGCAACAAGGGCGAAGGGCGCGCCGCGCGCACCGAGCGCCGCACCGGCAAGACCGAGGCCGCCGTGCCGCCGCCGGTGCTGGGCGACGCCCAGACCCGCATTGACAAGCGACAGGAGTACCAGACGCGTCGCATCGAAGGAGGCGTCAAGCGCGGCTCGCTGACCCCCGACGAGCTCGCCAAGCTCCAGTCGCAGCAGAAGGCCATCGCGGACATGGAAGCCCAGTTCGCCGGCGACGGCGCTCTGACCAAGGAAGAGGTCGCCAGCCTCCGCCGCGCGCTCAACGACGCCAGCCTCCAGATCTGGACGGAGAAGCGCGATACCGACGGCGTTCAGCAGCCTGTCGTCCGCCTGGGCAAGGACATCTTCCTCAGCGACGCCACCGCGGCCCGGCTCGAAAGCCCCGACCTGACCCGGCAGGAGGCGCGGGCCTTTACGCGCGACTTCGCCCGGACGCTCGAACTGCGCCGGCAACTCGCCACGGAGAACCTCCCCGAGGACCAACGCGCCACGCTCGAGGCGGAGTACAACGACCTCCTGACGAAGTACTTCGTCGTCAAGGCCACTGTGACGACTACGGCGGGATAGACCGCTGCGGCTCAACCGCCGCCGTTCCTCGCGGAAGCCTCCGAATGTCCGGGGTGCGGGGCAGCCTTGCACGGCGGGGGACTGTCCCGGAGGGTCTCCTTCGGCGCGCAATCGCAGACCGGGGCGCGGACGCGCGGGACGCTTGACCCGGCCCATGAACGAACCGATGCCCTTCGTTCATGGGCCGGCGCCCACGCAGTCGGCATGAGGGAGGGGCAGAGCATCCTTCGACCGGGGCGCTTGAAATACGCGCTCGGAACCGCTGTAATAGCGTCCGCGCTCCGGGTGTCGGCGCCGAGGCCGCTGCCCGGAGTGAACGCCGCGGAAGGCTTGCGCTCGGGCTTCTCCTGCATCGGATCCAGCGCGTGAAACTGGCAACGACGACGGTGGACTTCAGGGGCTACTCCGACAGGCCGGGGAACCTGGTACGGTTCTTTGAGGGGACCGGATTTCGCTTTCTGGACCTGAGCTTCTACGACACGATCTATGCCGACTCCCCCTTTCTTGATGACCGCTGGGAGGGGTGGGTGGCGGACGCCGGAGAGGCGGCGGCGGCGCTGGGGTTCCGCTTCTGCCAGGCGCATTCCCCAAGCGGAAACCTGCACGGCGCCGGCGAAGAATTTGACGTCTTCCTCCGGGCCACGCTTCGCTCGGTCGAGGCCTGCGGCCGGCTCCACATCCCCCGGATCGTCGTCCATGCGCAGGACATCGGCGGGTTTCCGTCGCGCGAGAACCGCCGTCTGAATCTCCGGCGCAACGGCGAGTTTATCGCCCGGCTCCTTCCGGTCATGGAGCGGACGGGCGTCTCCGTGCTCATCGAGAACAGCTGCGACAGGCACGCGCCGACGCGGGCGCAGAATGTCCGCAACGTTCCCTCCACGGCGGGCGAACTGCTCGAACTGATCGAGCATGTGGGTCATCCGCTCGTCCACGCCTGCTGGGACACGGGCCATGCCAATGTCCAGGGCGTGGACCAGTATCAGAGCATCGTGGAGCTGGGACCGCGGCTGAAGGGCGTCCATATCGCCGACAACTACGGCGACATGGATTCGCATGTCGCGCCGTTCCAGGGGACGACGAATCTGGACTCCGTGATGCAGGGGTTGCTCGACGCCGGCTACCAGGGCTTCTTCAGCTTCGAGTCGGGCAATATCCTCCGCAACGGCGGCGTCTGGCCCAACTACCGCCGCGAGTGGGAGTACCGGGGCGTCAAGGTCGCGCGGCTGATGAACGTGCCCCTCGAGCTGCGACGGCAGGCCGTCGCGCTGCTCTATCAGATCGGCAGGCATATCCTGACGGAATACGGGTGCTTCGAGGAAGGATAAGCGGGTGCGCCGCGTTCCTGCGGAAGGCGTCGGTATCGTGAAAGAGCTGCGTCATGCGGATTGAAACGCCGCGCCGTCTGGACGGGGGCCTGATCGCCGAGTTGGGGCGCTACTACCGCAGGCACCTTCTCCGGGAGGTGATGCCCTTCTGGGAGGCGCGCGCGCGCGACGTGGAGTGCGGCGGCTACCTGACGTGTTTCGATCGGACCGGTCGCGTGACCGATACGGACAAGTACGTCTGGTTCCAGGGACGCCAGCTCTACATGTTCGCGGCGCTGTACCGGCAGGTCGAACGCCGCTCGGACTGGCTTGACCTGGCGCGCTGGGGACGCGACTTCCTTCTCCGGCACGCCTATGCGGGAGAGGGGCGCTGGCATTATCAACTCGACCGCCGCGGCGCGCCGAAGCAGGGGACGATCTCCATCTTCACCGACCATTTTGTCCTCGGCGGACTGTGCGAGTATGCCCTGGCGGCGGAGACGCAGGAGGACCTGCCGCTGATCCGCGCCACCTGGCAGGCCCTCGAACGCCATACGCGCGACCCCGAGTTCAGGGACATCTTCCACGGCGTCTGGAGCCCGCGCTACCAGCGCCACAGCCTCTCCATGATGGCCGTCATCACCGGGACACTCGCCGAGCCGGTGCTGGGCGCAGCGCAGACGCGGCCGCTGACGGATGAGGCGATCGAGCGCATCCAGCGCCTCTTCGCGCGCGACGACCGCCGGTTGCTCTTCGAGTCCGTCGGGCGCCACGGCGAGATCGTGGACGAACCCGAGGGGCGCGTCGTCAATCCCGGACACGCCCTCGAGTCCATGTGGTTCTGCATGGAAGCAGGACTGGCGCGCGGCGACCGGGGCATCGTCGAGCGCGCAATCGAGATCGCCGACTGGTCCTGGCGCGCCGGGCACGACCCGGAGTACGGCGGGATCGCGTCCTTTCTCGATGCGAGCGGCGAGGAGCCGAAGCAGACGGACTGGCACCGGGAGACGGGCGTCTGCCGGCACGACAAGGTCTGGTGGGTGCACTCGGAGGCGCTGTATGCCTGCGCGCTGGCCGCCGTACTGCGCGACGACGCGGAGTGGTTCGGGCGCTTCCTTCACCTGCACGACTGGTGCCGGACGCATTTCTACGACGCGGAATATGGCGAGTGGTACCCCGAGCTCCGGCGCGACGGAACCCCGAAATTGACCGACAAAGGGACCTGCTGGAAGGCCGCCTATCACCTGCCGCGCGCACTAATGAAGATTATGCAGCTCTTCGAGGCGTGCGGAAGGGCGGAGAGATGAGCGGCCTGACCGCGCGCCTCACAGGTCGAACTTCTTGCCGGGGTTGAGGATGTTGTGGGGGTCGAGGGCGCGCTTGACGGCGCGCATCAGGTTCAGGTGCGCCTCGGAGAGGACCAGGGGCACATAGGCCTTGCGCTTGTGACCGATGCCGTGCTCCCCGGAGATCGTCCCGCCGAGGGCGGCCGTCAGAAGATAGAGTTCCTTGAGCACCTCCGGCAGCGCCGTGTTCCAGCGTTCCATTGTCCAGGCGGGGTCCATGACGATGCGCACATGCATGTTGCCGTCGCCGGCGTGCCCGAAACAGGGCATGAAGAGGCCCCACTTGCGCGAAAGAGCCTGAACACCCTCCACCAGCCGGGGGATTTCGGCGACGGGCACAACGATGTCCTCGTTGCTCTGGTTTCGCGAGAGGAGGCTGAGGGCCTCGCTGACGTTGCGGCGCAGACGCCAGACGCGCTCGGAGGTGGCGCGGTTGTCGGCCACGAAGACCTCGATGGCCCCGGCGGCCAGGACCTCGCGCCCGAGGGCGTCGTAATCGCGCTCGACGGCCTCGACGGAGGCCCCCTCGACCGTCACGAGCAGAACGGCCTCGGCGTCGGGCGCAGCGGGGGGTTCATTCAGGTACTCCGCCGCCGCGCGGAGTGCGTCGCGGTCCATGAACTCGATGGCCGCGGGGATCACGGCGCCGCGCGTCATCATGCGCGGCACAGCGCGCACGGCCTCGGCCACGGAACGGAAGGCGCACAGCAGGTCGGCGCTCGCCCGCGGCAGGGGCAGCAGGCGCAGGGTGATGCGGGTAAAGACGCCCAGGGTGCCCTCCGAGCCGACCATGAGCTGGATCAGGTCGTAGCCGGTGACGTCCTTGACGCGTTTGCCGCCGAGCTGGACGACCTCGCCGGAGGGGGTGACGACGTCGAGGCCCAGGACGTAGCGCCCGGTGACGCCGTACTTGACGGCCTTGGCGCCGCCGGCGTTCATGGCCACGTTGCCGCCGATGTGGCAGCTTTCCAGGCTCATGGGGTAACCGGGGTAGAAGAGACCGGCGGGGCGAAGCGCCTCGTTGATTTCGTTCGTAACGACCCCCGGCTCGACGACGACGACCATGTTCTCGCGGTCCACTTCGAGGATGCGGTTCATGCGGTCGAGGTGAAGGACAATACCGCCGTGGAGGGGCACGGCACTGCCGGAGAGCCCGCTGCCGGCGCCGCGGGGGGTGACAGGGATGCGCCGGCGGTTCGCCAATTTCAGGACGTCCGCTATTTCGTCGGCGCTGCGAGGGCGGACGACGGCCTCCGGCATGTGCGCCCAACGCCGGTCGGGCGTTTCGTCGTGCGAACAGGCCTCCAGCTTCTCCGCATCCTTCCAGACGACGTGCGCCGGGCCGACAATGCGGACGAGGGCGCGGATGTCGTCGGGGGTGACGGGGTTGTACGCGGACACGAAGCTTCCGCCTTTCTGGCGTCGCGTCGGGCGGGCGTCCGAAGCGCTATCGTTCGATGGCGGGGGGAATCCACACGCAGCGGAAACCGATGCGGTCGTCGCGGGTATCCTTGGAGCGCGCGCGGCGCAGCACCGGTTGGGCGTTCAACGAAGATTCCCGATAGGACGCGCCGCGCACCACGGCGAGACCGGCGCCGAGGTCTCGATCCTGGCTGACGGAGTTCGGGTACTTCTCGTAGAGGTCCGCCGTCCATTCGCGGACGTTGCCGGTCATGTCGAGGCAACCGACGGGGCTCTTGTCCTCCGGCTTGCTGCCCACGGCCAGGGGCCGGGTGTCGTCCACGTGGGCGCGGTTCTTGGCCCACTTGTCTCCCCAGGGATAGGTCAGGTCGGCGTAGTTGCCGTTGGGGTCCTTGGGCGGCACGCCGACCGCGGCGCACTCCCACTGCGCCTCCGTCGGCAGCGCCTTGCCCGCCCACGCGGCGTAGGCCATCGCCTCGTACCAGGAGACGCCGGTCACCGGCAGTCTCCCTTCGCCTTCGGGGAAACGCCCGTTCTTCCAGCGCATCGGCCCCGGCTTGCCGGTCTCATCCACAAAGGCGGCGCGGTCCACCCCCTTGGCCGCTCCCCACCAGGCGTCGTTGGCATATCCGCCGGCATCCACAAAGAGCTGGAATTGCTCGTTGGTGACCTCGGTGACATCCATGTAGAAGACGGGGAGCCGGACTTCATGCTCCGGCGCAAAGGAGGGTGTCAGGGAGACGAGACCGGTGTAGTTCTCGCCAAGCGGGAAGACGCCCGGCGGCACGCGCACCATGCCGGGAGGGGCGATGGGGCCGATGTGCTGCACCCAGGCGCGCGTCAGGGCCGGATCGCCAAAGACGCGCGGCGCCAGATTCGAGGCGACGACCGCGTCGGTCAGGGACTTGCGCGCCGGCGCCAGCGCCTCGCGCCCCAGTTCTGCGCCGGCGCCTTCGATCATCTTGACGGCGGCCTTCCGGTCGCCGGACAGGCCTGCAGCCAGTTTCTCGATGAAGGCCTGGACGGCGCGACCGGTCAGCGTCCTGGCGGAATCCTCGCCGGCCAGTTCGAGCGTGGCGGCGTCGGCCAGCATTCCGGCGGGGTTGCCGGCGGCTTCATGCGCGGCGGCACGGGCGCGCAACACGCGCCGCAGAAGCGCGGCGGCGCCTTCCTTGTAGAAGGCGTCGCCGGCCAGGCGCTCGCACCGGAGCGCGGCGTCATCGAGCATCTTGCGCGCCTGCGCGGGGTTCTCAGCGGAAGTGTAAAGGGTCAAGCTTCGCGCCACCGCCAGGCATTCACCGCGCGGGTCGTACTTCGCGGCCAGGTCGGCCACCGCCGGCAGGTCGGGGCAGCGCTCGCGCGCCGCGTAGAGGTCCAGGAAACCCGGCACGAGATTCGTGCCCTGGATCGGCTTCTGAAGATTGGGGTAGGCGATGGCAAAGGCGTCCTCGGCGGCCTTGCGGAATTGGTCGCGGCAGCCCTGAAGGTCGGTCAGGACCTTGTCAAGGGCATCGGGGTCGGGCTTGGCGGCATTCACGCCGCCCAGACGTTCGCGGGCATCGGTGTAGCGCGTGTCGGCGGCGGCGACTCCGGCCGGGGGCTTGCCGGCCACGGCAAAGCGCATGGCCATGCCGCGCGCGACGGACGCCTGGGCGCCGGCCTCGCCGATGTCCTGGAGCTTCTTGAACACCGGTTGCGGACCGCCGAGCGCCGCCGCGCGGGCAACGGCGTCGGTGAGTCCCTTCCATTCGCCTTCGCGTCCGGCAGCCATACCGGCCCGCAGCTCGCGGGCAACGCGCACGGCGGCCTCCGCCTGCTTGCGCCCATCCTCCAGGAGCTTGCGGTAGGCGGCGCGGACGTCCTCGAGTCCGGCTAGCGCCGGTTCAAGTTGCGCCGCATCGAGGCGCGCCGCGTCGAGGCCGCCCAGGCGTTCGAGGACGCTGCGGTACTTCGTCTCGACGGACGCGAAGGCCTCGGCGGCGCGCGCTTCGGCGCTCAGCCCCTGGACGGCCTCGGCGCGCGCGGCGGACGCCTGCGTCCCGGCGACGGCGACCTCCTTCAGTTTCTGCTGGACCGGCTGATTCCGCGCCAGTGCCAGCGCGCGGTCGGCGGCATCGGCGGCGCTCTTCCAGTCGCCGTTGCGCGCGCCGTTCAGCGCCGTTGTCGTCTCCAGATGGATGCGCTGCGCCAGGTTCGCCTTGGCCATTTCGGCTTCGACGACCTTCTTGAAGGCGTCGCGCGCCGCGCCCAGATCGGCCGCCAGCGCGTCGAAGGGGGCTGCATCGAGTCTGGCGGGGTCCACGGCGGCGAGGCGCTTCTGCGCGTCGGCCAGGCGTCCATCGGCGGTCTCGAACTCCGGCGAGGGTTTGCCGGGGAAGAGCTTGCGCGCCTTGGCGCGTTCGTCGCCGGCCTGCAATCCCGCCTTCACTGCCGCGAGGAGCCTGGCATGGGCCGGCAGGTTCTTGCTCCGTCGCGCCAGTTGCTCGGCGGCATCCGAGGCGCCGACCCAGTCCTGCTCGCGCACGTTGGTCAGAACGGCTGTCACGGCGGCTCGCATTTCGCGTTCCTGCTGCGCGGCCAGTTCCGCCTGCCGGCGCGCGTCGTCGAGCAGCGCGCGGTAGGTTCCGCGCGTCTCCTGCAGGCCCGCGAGAGCGGTGTCGAGCGCGGCCGTTTCCAGCCGCGCGCCGGGCAGCTTGCCCAGCGTATCCAGAATTCCGCGGTACTTCGCCTCCACGGCGGCGAAGGCGTCCGACGCCCTGGCCTCCGCGCCCAGGCCCTGTGTCGCTTCGGTCCGGGCTTCGGCCGCCTGCGCTCCGGCGGCCACGACCTGCTTGAGCTTCTGATGGGCCGGGGCGTTCCCGGCGAGGACGGCGGCCCGGTCCGCCGCCTCCGCAGCGGCCTTCCAGTCGCCGTTGCGCGCGCCGTTGAGCGCCGCGGTGGTTTCGAGAGCGATCTTCTGGGCGGTTCCTGCGCGGACCAATTCCGCCTCGATGACCTTCCGGAAAGCGTCGCGCGCGCCCGAAAGCTCGGCCGCGATGGCGTCAAAGGGTGCGCCCTCGATCCGGGCGGGGTCCACGGCGGCGAGACGCTTCTGTCCTTCGGCCAGTCGGGCCTCCGCTGCGGTGAAGTCGGCGGAGACCTCGGCGGCAAAGAGATTTCGGGCCTTGCCGCGCTCGTCGGCGGCGGCAACGCCGGCCTTGACGGCGGCCAGCAGTTTGGCGTGCGCGGCGGCGTTGTTGCTCCGGCGCGTCAACGCCTCGGCGGCCTCCGCCGCGGCCACCCAACTCGATGTCCGGACGCCGGCCAGCACCCCCGCGATGGCAGGGGCGTAGTCAGGAGGCAGCGTTGTCGTGGTCGCCCGAAGGGTCGTGACGGTCGTCGCCGGCGTCGGCACGGTCGTGGTGGAAGCCGGCGGCGGTTGCGTGGTGGGCGTTGTGCCGGGGGAGACGCCGGGAAGGGTAGTGGCCGAAGCGGCCACCGTGGGGGGCGGCGTCGGCGGCTTCGATCCCTTCAGCGCCACATAGGCCACGATGCCGCCCAACACCGCCACAACCCCGGCGATGGCCCCGACGACGGCGATCTTGCGTTTGCGGTCGGCGGCGGCTCTGCCGCCGAGGAATCCCCCGCCGGCGGTGGAGGCATCGGGGGAAACGGGCGGGGGCGTTCCGCCCGGCGCGTTGGCGCCGCCAACGCTGACGAGGCTCGTCGTCTGCTTCTGCTCGACGCTCGTCGTTGCGGGGCTTCCGGAGCGGATGGTCTCGATCTGCCGGATGACTTCGCCGATCGTCTGGAAGCGGTTCTCGCGCCGCGTGGCCATCATCTTGCAGATCAGCGCGCTGGTGGCTTCGGACAGGGCGGGATTGACCTTGGCGGGGTTTGGCGGCGGTTCGGTGGCAATGCGGTGCATGACGCTCAGCGGCGTGGGTCCGTTGAAGGGCAGCGTGCCGACGACCATGCGGTAGAGGGTGGCGCCGAGCGAGTAGATGTCGCTGCGCGTATCCACGTCCACCAGCCCCTGCGCCTGCTCGGGCGACATGAAACTGGGGGTGCCGATGGCGAAGCCGGTCATCGTCAGGTTCTGGTCGGTCTGCGTCAGTTGCTTGGCAATGCCCAGGTCGGCCAGCTTGGGCAGGCCGCGCCGGTTGATCATGATATTCTCGGGCTTGATATCCCGATGGATGATCCCCATTTCGTGCGCTTCCTGAAGGGCCTGGGCCACGTTCAGGACGATCCCCAGCGCCTCCTTTTCCGGCAGCTTGCCGCGACGTTCGAGGGTCTTGCTCAACGACTCGCCCTCGACGTACTCCATGAGGATGAAGCGCACCCCTTCGACCTCGCCGACGTCGAAGGTGTGGATGCTGTAGGGGGAGGTCAACTGGGCGGCCAGGCGGGCCTCGCGCTCGAAGCGCTTGACGAAGGTGTCGTTCTGCGCCAGCGAGGGGGTCAGGAACTTCACCGCCGCGAAGCTCTCGAGCTGCGCGTGGCGCGCCTTGTAAACGGACCCCATTCCCCCTTCGCCGATCTTGGACACCACCTCGTAGTTGCCTACGCGGCGCGGCAGGTTGAAAGGCGTCCCGGCGTCGGCGGCGGGCTCTTTATCGGCCATCCCTCTGGCTCCGTTTGACAGGTCGGCAACAGCGCGTGGAGTATACACTCTCCGCCCCCCTTTTCCTAGTCATCCCGCGCGGTCGAAGGGGTGTGCCGGCCCGGCCGGTCTCGCCGGCGTGCCCGGCCGGGCCGCGCGCGCGGACGCCCCACGCCGACGCCCGTCGAGCGACCGGACGCGGCGCACTTGCGCGCCCGGAATCTGTCGCGCTAGAATACAGTCCTTCGGCACACCGATTCCTTCTCTGGAGGCCGTCATGACGCCCCGCATCGCCGCCCCCTGGATGCGCGTCATCGAGTATCCCGAGAACCACCTCAACGACTTCTGCCTCTTCCGCGCGCTCGACGGGCGCTGGCACGCCATCGGCATCATGGGGACCGGGACCTGGGCCAGCGAGACCTCGCTCTTCCATGCCTCCGCCTCGACGCTTTACGGTCCCTATGAGCGCCATCCCGCCCTCCTCCCCGACCCGCCGCGCGACGGTCTTGCCAACGCCGCCCCGCAGAAGCACGCCCCCTTCGTGGTCGTCAAGGATGGCCTTTATCACCTCTTCCTGCGCCGCCCCCTCGGGACCAATCTGCTCTTTCGTTCCCGCGACCTCTTCCACTGGCCCGACCCGCCGATGCTCGTCTTCGAGGAGCGGGACGCCCGCGACGCCTGCATCCAACTCTTCGACGGCCTCTATCACTGGTACTATGGCCAATGGCGCGAGGTGGACGGCATTGGACGAAGCTGCATCCTCTTGCGGCGCAGCCGCGACCTCCTCCACTGGAGCGATCCCGTTGTGGCGCATGTGGACACCTCCCGCCCGGTCCGCCACTCTCACCTCGAATCCCCCTTTGTCATTCACGCTGCCGGGACCTGGTGGCTCTTCGTTCGCGACCGCGCCCAGGACGACCGCTGCCTGACGACCCTCTTCCGCTCCGACACCCCGGAACGCTTCCCCTCCGGCGTCCGCGCCTGGCAGGCCGAACTTGAGAATGTCCACGCCCCCGAACTGGTCGAGGACGGCGGCAGGTGGCACATCGCCCGCGTCAGCGGCCCCCTCGACGCCTTCCCCTGCGCGCCCTCCAACGGCGGGTGGATCGAGATCGCCCCGATCCACTTCAGCTGAGCCGCCTTCTTGCGGAGACTTCGGCGTCGCTTCGGCTGAATTGACTTCCCCTCCCCCGACTGATATACTTCCCGGTTGCGATAGGGATATTCTGTCCCCATCGCATACGCCAAGGTATTCTGACGATTGCACTTACGGGATACGCCGCAGCGACGCGCCGCGGCGGGATGAGGTCTTTCTGTCTGCTGAACGCGCTCGGTTCCAGTGGAACGCATCTGATGGCGATTGAGAAGCTTCGCGCGCGAATAGACGCGATTGACCGCAGGATCGTTCGTTTGCTCAACGATCGTGCGCGCGCCGCCATCCGCATCGGCGCCATGAAGGATCGCCAGAACGCCCCCGCCTTTGCCCCCGCGCGGGAGGAGCAGGTCCTTCGCAACGTCGAGGCCGCCACGCGCGAGGCGGGCATCCTCTCCCCGGAGGCGGTGCGGGCGATCTACGCCGAGGTCATCTCCGCCTGCCGCGCCACGGAACGACGCCTCGTTGTCGCCTTCCTCGGCCCGCGCGGAACCTTCAGCCACTACGCTGCGCGCTCGGTCAAGTGGTCCTCCCTGGCCCATCGCGCCGCCCGGCAGCGCTTCGGCGGCGCCGTCGAACTCCTGCCCGTCAGCAGCATTCAGGCCGTCTTCACCGAAGTCGCCCAGGGGCGCGCCGACTACGGCGTGGTCCCCATCGAGAACACCACCGAGGGCGGCATCGGCGCCACACTCGACATGTTCATGGACTCCGATGTCAAGGTCACCGCCGAAATCCTCGTCCGCGTTCACCAATCGCTGCTGGCCGCGCCGGAAGCCGGCCCGATCGCGCGCATCTACTCGAAGGCCGAGGTCTTCGGACAGTGCCGCATCTGGCTGGCCAATCACTATCCCGACGCGCGCCTCATTGACGCCCCCTCCACCAGTCACGCCGCCGAGATGGCCGCCCGAACTAGGGATGCCGCCGCCATCGCCCATGAGGAGGCCGCCGAGCTTCACGGCCTGCGAATCCTCCACCGCGCCATCGAGGACAACCCCTTCAACATGACGCGCTTCTACGTTCTGGGCAAGACCTCACCCGCGCCCAGCGGGCGCGACAAGACCAGCACGCTCTGCTTCATCAAGGATGAGCCCGGCGCCCTGCATCACATCCTCACCCCCTTCTGGCGCAACGAGATCAACCTTACCAAGATTGAGTCCTGGCCCTCGAAGCGCAAGGCGTGGGACTACTGTTTCTTCATTGACTTTGAAGGCCACAGCGAAGAGCCTCGCATCGCCCGCGCCCTGGAGCAGGTGCGCCGCAAGTGCAGTCAGTTGAAGATTCTGGGATCCTTCCCCGCCGCAACGTAACCGGCGCGGGCCGTCCGTCCTTTGTCGTCTGTCGTCCGCCGTCTGTCGTCCGTCGTCGGTCGTCCCCCGTCCGCCATTCGGAGAACCGCCCGTGAGAAAGTCATTCGTTGCCGGCAACTGGAAGATGAACACCACGGCGCAGGAAGCGCTGAACCTGGCTCGCGGCGTGGCCGCCGGCCTGGGCGGCGTCGCCTGCGACGTTGCCGTCTGTCCGCCCTTCGTGTATCTGGATGCCGTTGCCCGGACGCTCAAGGGCGGCCCCCTGGCCGTCGGCGGGCAGAATATGTACTTCGAGGGCAAGGGCGCCTTCACCGGCGAGATCAGCGCCGCCATGCTCAAGGATGTCGGCTGCCGCTACGTCATTCTCGGCCACTCCGAACGCCGCCACATCTTTGGCGAGCAGGACGCACTGATCAACGCCAAGGTCAAGGCCGCGCTGGCCGCCGGACTCGATCCGATCCTGTGCGTCGGCGAGACGCTGTCCGAACGCGACGGGAACCAGACCCTGGGCGTCGTCGAGCGCCAGACCCGCGAAGGACTCCAAGGCGTAGCCGCCGACGCGCTGCCCCGCGTGACCCTGGCCTACGAACCGGTGTGGGCCATCGGCACCGGACGCAACGCCACCCCGGCCCAGGCGCAGGAGGTGCACGCCGAGATTCGCAAGGTGCTCGCGGCCCTTTACGGACGCAACGCCGCCGACGCCGTCCGCATCCAGTACGGCGGCTCCGTGAAGCCTGAGAACGCGAGCGAGATACTCGCGCAGCCGGACGTGGACGGCGCCCTGGTCGGCGGCGCCGCCCTCAAGGCCGATTCCTTCCTCGCCATCGTCAAAGCCGCCAAGTAGTCCCGTGCCGTCTGCCGTCCACCATTCCAAGGAGATCGCCCGTGACCGTATGGGTAGGCATCACGACGTTCCTGCTGGTCCTCGTTACCCTGGCTCTGATCGGCCTCATCCTCATCCAGCGCGGCAAGGGCGGCGGCCTGGCCGGCGCCTTCGGCGGCGGCGGCGTCGAACAGGCCTTCGGCACTCACGCCACCACCCTGGCGCAGAAGGCCACCTGGGTTCTCGGCACGATTTTCATGGTTCTGACGATCTTCCTCGGCATCATCTGGCAGCGCCCGGTCACTCCCGTGTCGGCCTCCACGCCGGCGGCCTCCGTTCCGGCGCAGGCCCCCGCCGCCCCCGCACCCGGCACTCCGGCGGCACCGCCCGCCGGCGCGCCCGCCCAGGAGAACCCGAAATGAACTCGGAGACGGCCTCGCGCCTCTTCAAGGATTGCGGCGCTTACCTGCAAGGGCACTTCGTCCTTTCCTCGGGTCTGCACAGCCCCGGTTACATGCAGTGCGCCCTTGTCTGCCAGGATCCGGCGCTCTGCGCGCGGTTCTGCGAGGAACTGGCCCGCCCCTTCCGGAACGAGAAGATTCAGACCGTCGTCGGCCCGGCCCTGGGCGGCGTTGTGCTGGCCTATGAACTGGCCCGCGCCCTCGGCGCGCGCGGGATCTTCACGGAGCGCGACGAGAACGGACGCATGACCTTCCGCCGCGGCTTTGCCGTGTCCCCCGGCGAGCGCTGTCTTGTCGCTGAAGACGTCATGACTCCCGACGCTTCGAGGGTCGCCTGGTCGCCACGGCGCTCCAGGTGGACCTGCCGGCCTGGAAGCCCGAGGACTGCCCCCTCTGCAAGCAGGGCATCCCCGCCGTCAAGCCGGGCAGCCGCAAGCAGCCGGGGAAGTAATCGCGCTGTCTCCTTCAGGAGTCGCCATGATCCGCAGCATGACCGGTTTCGGACGCGGCCAGGCCGCCGCCGGCCAGTTTGTCGTCAAGGTCGAGGCCCGCTCCGTCAACAACCGGAATCTCCGCATCATCTGGCGGCTTCCTGAACGCCTTCAGGGCATGGAGACCGACCTCGAGCAGATCGCCCGCGAGTTCCTGCTGCGCGGCGCGGTCTCGGTCGCCGTTGCGCTCGACGACCTCAGCGGCGACACGGGCTACACCCTTGATCTGCCCGCTATCCAGCACTATCGCGACGCCCTGCGCGATGCCGGCGAACAGGCGCCCCTGGCCGTCCTGCTCACCTTGCCCGGCGCCGTCCGGCGCAAGTCCGCCGAGGAAACGCCCCCCGAACTGGCCGCCGCCGTCCGCGACGCCCTCCGCGCAGCGATGCGCGAGCTGGTCGCCAGCCGCACGCGCGAGGGCGACTTCATCTGGAAGGATATGCTCGCCCGCTGCAAGGCCATCGGCGAGATCGTGGACCGCGTCGAGGGCCGCGCGCCGGCGGTCGTCGAGGAATACCGCAAGCGGCTGGGCGAACGCCTGGCCCGGCTCCTCCAGGGTTCCGGTTCCCCCCTCGCCGAAGAGGACTTCCGCCGCGAGGTCGCCCTCTTCGCCGACCGCTGCGACATCACCGAAGAGGTCACCCGTCTGCGCAGCCACATCGCGCTGATGGAAAAGGCCGGCGCGGTCACCGAAGCGTACGGACGCAAACTGGAATTCCTGATGCAGGAGATGTTCCGCGAGGCGAACACCATGGCCTCGAAGTCCAGCGATTCCGCCATCGTCCACGACGTCCTGGACGTCAAGGCGGAGATCGAGAAGTTGCGCGAGCAGGCCCTGAACGTCGAGTAACCCATGACCTTCGACATCCTCAACGTCGGCGCGGGGAATTTCGTGGCGGGCGCGCGCGTCGTCGCCGTCGTCCGCGCCGATTCCTCGCCCGTCCGCCGCATGGTCGAAGCCGCCGAGAAGGCCGGGCGCCTGGTGGACGCCACCGGCGGACGCCGTACGCGCTCCGTCGTCGTCACCGATTCGCACCACGTCGTCCTTTCGAACTTGATGCCGCAAACGCTGGGCGACCGTTTGGCCGCCCCGGAGCCGCCCCGTGTCGAGGAGCCCGACGCCGATGCCGCCCCTTGATCGTCCCGCGCGCCGCGGCCTGGCCGTCGTCCTCTCCGGCCCCTCAGGCGCCGGGAAGACGACGATCGCGCGACGCCTCATTGCCGAATACGGCTATGCCGACTCCGTGTCGGCCACCACCCGCGCCCCGCGCCCCGGAGAACGCGAGGGGCAGGACTACTTCTTCATGACGCCCGAACAGTTCCGCGCCGCCGCCGAGCGCGGCGAATTTCTGGAGCACTCGGAGCACTTTGACAATCTGTACGGCACCCCGCGGGCGCCCGTCGAGCGGCTGCTCGCCGAGGGCCGCACCGTCCTGCTGGAGATAGACGTCAACGGCGCGCGGCAGGTCATGGAGCGCCTCCCGGAGGCCTTCTGCATCTTCATCGCCCCGCCGGACACCCGGGTGATGGAGACCCGGCTTCGCAACCGGCACTCGGAGACCGAGTCCGCCATCCGCACCCGTCTGCAGCGCGCCGACATGGAAATGGCCGCACAGATGCGCTATGACGAACGCGTCGTCAACGACGACCTCGACGCAACCGTGGAGCAGGTTCATCGTCTCATTCAGCAAGCGGAGGCCCGGAAGAGTCATGGACGTTGAAAGACTGGAACGCCTCACCCAGAAGGTCGGCGGACGCTTCCGCCTGACCGCCCTCCTTCAGAAACGGCTCGCGGAGCTCGTCAAAGGGTCGCCGCCCCTGATTGACCTGCCGTCCAACAACTACTTCGAGATCGCCCTGCGCGAGATCGAGGAAGGGCGCATCGAGTTGCTGCGCGCGTGGACCACCGAAGCCGGCGGCGCGCGCTCCCTGGCCGAACCCGTCGCCCGCGAAGAGGAATAGCCCCGTTTCCAGCCGCCCCCCGCGCGGCACAGGAGGCTCCCCATGAAGGGCCGGCACATCCTCCTCGGCGTCAGCGGCAGCGTGGCCGCCTGCAAGGCCGCCGAGCTCATGACGCAGCTCGTCCGCGCCGGGGCGGAGGTTGTCGTCATCATGACCGACGGCGCGCAGCGCTTCGTTACGCCCGTCACCTTCGAGGCCCTTTCGCGCCGACCCGTCATCACCAGCCTGTGGAAGCGCACCCAGTTCCAGGAACCGGCGCACGTCACCCTGGCCGAGTGGACCGACCTCCTCGTCATCGCCCCCGCCACCGCCAACGTCCTCGGCAAGCTGGCGCACGGCCTCGCCGACGACATGCTCAGTTGCATGGCCCTGGCCGTCCCCCGCCCGCCCCTCATCGCCCCGGCGATGAACGTCAACATGTACAACCACCCCGCCGTCCAGGACAACATCCGCCTGCTGAAGCGGCGCGGCTGCGTCTTCGTCGGCCCCGTCGAAGGGCGCCTCGCCAGCGGGCGCGTGGGCCTGGGCCGCATGGCCGACGTGAAGGACATCGCCAAGGCCGTCGAAACGGCCCTGGCCCCCCGGCGTCGCGCCGCCCGGCGATAGGCCCATGCGATTCCTTATCACCGCCGGACCCACCCGCGAGTACCTCGACGACGTCCGCTATCTCAGCAACGCCAGCAGCGGGCGCATGGGCTACGCCATCGCCGCCGCCGCCGCCCGCGCCGGGCACGAGGTGGACCTGGTCAGCGGTCCGGTGGAACTGCCCGCGCCGCGCGGCGTGCGGCTGACGCGCGTCGTCAGCGCCCGCGACATGTTCCGCGCCGCCGCGCGTCTCTTCCCCCGGGCCGATGTCCTCATCGGCGCCGCCGCCCCCGCCGATTACACGCCCGTCCGCCGCCATCGCGGCAAGCTCAAGAAGCGCCCCGACCTCCTCCGCGTCGAACTCCGCCCCACCGAGGACATCCTCGCCCGGCTCGGCGCGCGCAAGAAGCCCCGGCAGGTCCTGATCGCCTTCGCGCTGGAGGTGCAGTCCCCCGTCGCCAACGCCCTCGCCAAGATGCGCCGCAAGAACGCCGATGCCATTCTCCTCAACTCTCCCGCCGCCATCGGCGCGCGCGCCGGCGACGCGCGCATCTTCCTCCGCAGCGGCGGCGACGTCCGCCTCCGGAACGCCCCGAAATCCCGCATCGGACGCCGCCTGGTCGCCCTGGCCGAAGGGATTCGGCAGGAACGGGAATAGGCCGCCAGGCGTCACCGGCGACGCGCGCAAGGGAAGTAATGCAAGACCCTCCGTCCATTGCCTGGCTTCTGCTGGCGCTGACCTGTCTGGTCGGGTGCCTGGCGCTGATCCCCGGCGTCCGGAGGGGGTGGCGCTGGGGGCGGACGGACACGAGCATTCCCATGACCGGGGTCGGCGCGGCGGCCTGGGTCGCGGCCCTCGGCCTGATGACGGCGGCGGCCTTCGGATTCCTGTCCTTTGCCGCAATCTTCCTGGCGTTGCCGATGCTGGTGATCGCGGCGGCGCATGATTCCTGGCGCGAACGCCGGGCCCGGAAGAAGTCCGGCGGCAGGCGATGATCTCCGCGACGCAAACGTCCGGGCGGCAGCGGACGGGTTGCGTCTTCCCCCTGCGCAAGGCATGATATCCGGGGCGGGGAACGTTGCCCGCACGAACCGCTTGCGGCCCAGAAGAGACCTTCCGAGGCGCCATGTCCATCACCCCGCGCGAGAACCTCCTGCGCGTTCTCCGGCACGAACGCCCGGAGTGGATTCCGATCTGCGGACACTGCGACCCCTACAACCAGCCGAACCGGCGGGGCATGGACCCCGACCTCGCCGCCCGGTTGGGCGACGTTCGCTGGGGGGATGAAAGCTCGGTCCACTTCGCCCGCGCTCTCGGTATAGACATTGCCGACTGGCAGAGCGCGCCCGTCCGCGTCCGCCAGCGAACTCTGTCCGTCGAGAGCCGCAACGGCGATTCGGAACGCGTGACCCTTTGGCACACGCCGTGCGGCGACCTCCGCGAGGTCCGCCGCTATTCCCCCGACACGCGCATGTGGTACATCGCCGAACACGCCGTCAAGACCCCCGAGGACCTCCCCCGCCTGGCCGCCGTCTTCGAGGACATGGAGCACACCCTGCCGGCCGAGGGCATCGAGGCCGTCCGCCGCCGCCGCGCCCTCATCGGCGACGACGGGATACTCATGTGCCCCATCCCCGGCACACCCCTGGGCCAGATGGTCCGCGCCCACGCCGGCGTCGAGACGCTGGCCTACCTGTGGGCCGACGCCCCGAACGCCCTCCGCGACCTCTTCGGCGTCATCGAGGCCGCCCACGCGCGCCACCTGGCGCTCGCCCTGCAGTGCGAGAACGACGTCATCATCACCGTGGACGACACCTCGACGACCACGATCTCCCCCGCCATGTTCGAGACCTTCTGCCTGGGGTACACCGACCGCTTTGCCGCCGCCGTTCACAAGGCCGGAAGGTGGTACTTCCATCACTCCTGCGGCCTCATCCGCGACCTGCTCCCGCTCTACCGCCGGACGCAGATGGACGCCGTGCACGCCTTCACGATTCCCCCTATCGGGAATGTCACCGTGGCGCAGGGGCGGGAACTGCTCGGCGACCGCATCATCATCTATGCCGGGCTTTCGCAGTTGTTCGGCAGCCTGGCCGACCGCGCCGCCGTCACCCGGAGCATCGAGGCGATGGTCCGCGGCGCCGGCGACGGAGATCACTTCATCCTCGGCCTGGCGGCGGACCCGGAGAAGACGATGGATGACACGCGGTTGATCGTGGATATCTGCCGCCGGCTTCAGC
Source organism: Planctomycetota bacterium (assembly GCA_022705425.1). Taxonomy (GTDB): domain Bacteria; phylum Planctomycetota; class Brocadiia; order CAIUPP01; family CAIUPP01; genus JAKJEM01. The sequence goes on along the minus strand of JAKJEM010000009.1, from coordinate 17,615 downwards.
GCCAGCCCCCGCGTTGAGCCTCGTCAGCGCGGCGCTGCCGCCGCGATCCGCCCCGCCAGGTCCGAAAGGACCGCGCGCTCGTCCTGCCATACGCGGGTCTTCGAGGCCGTTGCCTCCCACAGCGTCCGCCCCTGCCGGTCCGCCGCCCGGAGGCTGAACTCCACGCGCGCCCAGGGAAAGAACAGAACCCACGAACGCCGACAGACGGTGATGCGCCCGGTGACCACCACCTCGGCTCGCAAACCCTCCGCCGCCCGTCGCGCCGCATCGTTCTCTCCGCGCGCGGCGGCCTCGAGCGTGATCTTCGCCTCCCACAGGAACCGCCGCACTTCCTCGTCGGGAACGACCTCCGCCCCTTGCCCCGCAAAGGCGCTGCCCAGCGCCCGTGTCAGCAGGGCCGATCCGCCCCGCGCCCCCGTGGAACCCACGAAGAGGTAGTCCGCCACGCCGCGCCATGCGGCGCTTTCGTCCATCGGCATGAAAACCATCCGCCCCCCGGTCGCCGCACCCGCGCCCGGAATCACCTCGACCGACCGGCACCCGGACACCAGCGCCAGCGCCAGAATCAGCGCCGCCGCCCCCCCCGGCCACCGCCCGAGACCCCCGCCCCTGCTCTGCGCGCTGCGGTTCATCGTCGCCCTGTTCCTCACGTCCGCCGAACCACCACGAAGGTGATATCATCCGACTGCGGCTCGGTGGCCGTGAATTTCTGCACGGCCGTCACGATGCTCTGCGCCAATTGCTCCGCCGGGCCGCAATGCGCGTGCATCACGTCGCAGAGGCGCTCCTCGCGGAACAGCCCGCCGTCGGGGCCCTTGGCCTCAGTGATGCCGTCGGTGTAGAGGACGAACGTGTCGCCCGCCGCCACCTCGACCTCGGACGCCTGGAAGGGCACGCCCGCCTCAATCCCCAGCGGCAGCCCGTGCTCCAGGGGCGCCGGGTGGACCTCGCCGCTGCCTTCGCGCAGACGATAGGGCACCGGGTGTCCCGCCGAGCAGAAGGAGATCCGGTCGCCCTCGGGGCTGAGCACGCACAGCGTTGCCGTGACGAAGGTCCGCTCCGACCATTCCGCCGCCAACAGGTCATTCACGAAGGACATGATGCCGTCCGGCGTGTCGCGCAGTTGCGTCACCACCCGAAAGTAGCTCAGCACCCGCGCCATGTACAAGGCCGCCGGGACGCCCTTGCCGCAGACGTCGCCCAACACCACACACGTCCGCCCCCCCGGCAACGGGATGAGGTCGAAGAAGTCCCCGGCCACCGCGTGCGCCGGCACGTTGCGCGCCGCAAACTCCCATTTCTCCCGCGCCGGGAGGTCCGTCGGCAGAATCCGCTCCTGAATCTGCCGCGCCACCCGAAGGTCCGCCTCGTACCGTTCCTGGTCGCGCAGGCGCTCGCGCAAGAGCGATTTCTCGATCGCGATGACGATGAAGTTCGCCAGCACCGACAGGAGCAGTTCGTCCGACCGGCTGAACACCGTGCCGTCATTCTTGTTATTGACGTTCATCACCCCGACGACGCGCCGGCCCCGCAGCAGCGGCACGGACAACAGCGACTTGTTGTTGTAGCGGGTGCTGCTCTTCCGCTGGAAGAGCGGGTGGTTCTCCACGTCCTCGATCAGCAGCGGTTGCCCCGTCTTCGCCACCCACCCCGTAATCCCTTCTCCCACCTTCTGGCGGTAGTTGCGCACGATGTCCGGGCTCAGCCCGTACGCCGCGCCCATCCGCATTTCCTGCCCGTCCGGCTCGATCAGCACCAGCGAGCAATTCCCCACCCCCAGCATCGTCGTCGTCATCCGAACCAGCTCGTCCATCACCAGTTGGACGTCGTCCAGGGAGCGAACGATGTCGCTGATGTCCTTCAGGATCGTTTCGACGGCCAGGCTGTCGCCGAGGCTCAAGACGTGTCGCCTCCGTTCCGGGAACGCAAGCGTAGAAGAGGCATCGCCCCGGGCAGGAACGCCGGACGACGATGGCGGTGTGAAAGTACCAGTTCCACACAAGGGTGTCAACCGCGCCGCCGGAGGACGGCCGGCGGTTGTCTGCCCTGTCCGCCCGGCGATGTGTTAGCTCCTTGCGCGACGCGCCGCCGTGGACTACCATGATGCCCGGCGCGGCGCAGGCCGTGCCGTTCTCCGGGCGGACGGCTCGACCGGAGGTCCCGATCAGGAGGAACCGACCATGCCGGAAGGCGCGCTTTATCTCGGGGTGGATTACGGCGGCACGAAGACATTGGCCGCCGTGGTGGACGACAGCGGGCGCATTGCCGCGCGCTGCAAGGTGGCCACGCCGCGGACGGGCGGCGCGAAGGCGTCGTTTGCGGCGGTGGTGGACGCCATGACCGGCGCGCTGGCCGAGACGCCCGGCGCGCGCGAGCGCCTGGCGGGCGTGGGCATGGCCGCGCCGGGGACGGTGGACCCGGCGACGGGCCGCATCGGCTGGTCGCCCAACACGAACCTGACGGGGATTGACCTGGTCCCGGCGCTGGAGAAGAAGTTCAAGGCGCCGGCGGCGGTGGGGAATGACGTGAACCTGGGGACGCTGGGCGAGCATTGGATGGGGGCGGGACGCGGGGCGCGCCAGGTCGTCGGCATCTTCCCCGGCACCGGCGTCGGCGGCGGCGTCATCCTGAACGGCGCGCTGTACGAGGGCGGCTCGGCCACCGCGGGGGAGATCGGGCACATCATCGTGCGCATGGACGGACCCCGTTGCGGCTGCGGGGCGCGCGGATGCGTCGAGGCCATTGCCAGTCGCACGGCGATCGAGCGCGACATCCGCGCCGCCGTAAAGGCCGGGCGAAAGACGCGCCTGACGGAATGGCTCGAAGGCGACCTGGCCATCATCAAGAGCCGCCTGCTGCGCCGGGCACTCGATGAGAAGGACGAACTGGTGACGGAGATCCTGCGCGAGGCTGCGCGCACGCTGGGGGTGGCATGTCTTAACGTCCGGCACGTGCTGGATCCCGACCTCATTATCCTGGGCGGCGGACTCATCGAAGCCTGCGGCGAGTTCATGCTCCCGCTGATCGAGGAGGTGGCGGCCGCCGATTCGGTGAAGGGGATCCGCCCGCCGGCGCGGATCGTGCGGTCGCAACTCGGCGACGACGCGGCGCTGCTCGGCGCCGTGGCGGCGGTGCGGGCGAAGTTGGGAATCGCCGCCACGCGCGAGACGCCGGTCTATCCCGTCGTCGAGGCCGGGGAGTTCGGGCGCGTGACGGCAGGCGGGCGAACGTACGAAAGCGACCTCCACGTGCGCGGCAACGGCAAGGTGCGCAAACGCAACAAGAAGAAGATCAAGGAGGAAGTCGGCGACGCGCACCTCGTCGGCATCCGCGAAGTGCGCAAACTCTGCAAGGGCGACCCCGCGCTGCTGGTGGTGGGAACCGGCCAGGGCCGTTCCTTGAAGCTGACGCCGGAGGCGGAGACCTTTCTCCGCGAGCGCGGGGTGGAGGTGAAACTCCTTCCCAGCCCGCAGGCGGCTCAGGCCTTCAACGCTGCCGCCGGACGCAAGGCGCTCGTGCTGCACGCGACATGCTGACCCGTTCCCAGGCCCCTTTCCCGGCATATGGAGACATCCCGATGAACCCGTTGCGCGAGAAGCTCAAGGCCGGCCAGGTGGCGCTCGGCCTCAACAACATGTACCCCGCTTCCGGGATCGTGGAGGGAATGTGCAAGGGGTGGGACTTCGTGTGGGTGGACGGCCAGCACGGGCAGCACAGCTACGAGTCGGTGCTGCACGCGGTTCAGGCGGCGCAGGGCCGGGGAATCGCGGCGCTGGTGCGCGTGCCGGGGCACGAACACGGTTTCCTGGGGCCGTATGCGGACCTTGGTCCCGATGCCGTCATGGTCCCGATGGTGGACACGCCGGAACAGGCGCGGCGCATCGTGGCGGGCCTGCGCTTTCCGCCGGAGGGCGAGCGCTCCTACGGGGGGCGGCGCGTGATTGACCTGGACGGGCGGGACTACTTCCGGGAGGCGCGGTTGCTGGTGGTCGCGCAGATCGAAACGCAGCGCGCCGTCGAGGCGGCGGGGGAGATCGCCGCCGTGCCGGGGGTGGACGCGCTCTTCTTCGGGCCGGACGACATGAAGGTGCGGCTGGGGATCGAGATAGACACGCCGCCGGCGCGCCATGCGGAGTTGCGCCGGGCCATGGAGCGAACGGCGCAGGCCGCGCAGGCGGCCGGGAAACACGCCGGATGCGTGGTGGGGGATGCCGTCGGGCTGAGGATGGCGGTGGAGATGGGCTACCGGCTGATCGCGGCGGGGAGCGATATCCTTTTCATCCGTACCGGCGCCGCTGCGCGGCTGAAGGATCTCAAGGCGGCGCTGAACGACGCCGCGCCGGAGGCCGGGGCGCCCAAGGCGTCGGCGGTTTACTGAGAGACGGCGGACCATAAGGGGGATAGGCCGCGCGCGAAGGCGCGGGGTGGCGGGCAGCGCCCCGGTTATTCCTTCCCCTCCTCCGCCGGACGGGTCAAGGGGCAGGCGCAATGCCGGCGCTACGTCTTCTTCCCGGAAGCGACGCCGATACCAAGCTCCTCGACGCGGCGAGCGGCGAGTCGTTCGAGCCTTCGCGCCTGAGTCAGGAGTGTGCGTCTGAGCCCGCCGGAGACCTCGCGTTCGCTGATAACCCGAGCCAAGCTCGCAATGGTGGTCGCGCGACGGGCGATGCGAAGGTCGGGGTGTTTGCGCTGGTCATAGATGGATTCAGGGACAATGCGCTGCTTGTGAGAGACAGGCAGAACGATTTCGTTCTGCGGAGCTATCTCCTTCTCATTGAGGATCGCCCCCAAGGCGGATTCACGAAGGACCTTCTGAAACACAGTGTATTCAACCCGATCGAGCACGGACTTCCTCTCTCTTGCCTGGAGCCCGCTCATCTGCGCATCAAGAGGCCACACCTCGATGTAGGCAACTTCAGCGGGGTCAAGGACATTCATCGCAACGGCGTCCGTCCGTTGGTTGGTCAGGTGGCGTCCGATCCGCGCGCTAAGCTGCTCCTTCGTCTGACCAACATAGATCGGCTCGCCGTCGTAGTCGTAGAAGGCGTAGACGCCATGCCTATGGCTGCCGATCCGCGCGCCATTGCTATCTCGCGTCCGAGAAATCTGCGGATTTCGGCTCGAATCGCAGCGACGTCTTCAGGCAACCCCAAGGCATCAGACGGCTTTGACGATGTAGCGCGTCTCGGAACGCTCCTTGGCATATTGCTCCTCCCACACGGGTGTAAGATAGTTGTTGGCAATCCACCGGATGACCGGCACGCAGACAGCATCGCCGAATCCAAACAGCGCCTGGTTGAGTGGCACGACTATTCTGAAGCTGTCGGCGCCCATCAGACGCGCGCACTCGCGAGGCGTCAGGAGCCGCACGGCATATCTTCCCCTTCCCGCGGCAAAGAGAATCTGGCGTCCACTCCCCCCTCGTGGTGTGCGCAGGCAACCGGCGATTCCGTCGGTGCGCAGTTCGGCCATGGACCGACCGTGGCGCACGCGCCTGAAGACCGTGCCGAACGTCCTCTTCCGTCCCCTGATCATCTCGTCGGCTATCGTCCTGTGCCGCTCGCTCATCTGCCGGAGCAGATACTCGGCGCGCTCAGGACTCCACCAATGGGGCGATTCTTCGGGGAGGTCTTCAAGGATTTCGGCCAGTGTGGTCGAGCGTCCCGCAATCGGCGGAAGCGGACGTATGGACCACCGAATTTCCGGGTGCCAGAGGATGTACTCCGCCAACACGCGGGGACGGCACTGGGACTCGTAAAACGACGACGTCTCCGCCACTTGCGCTACACCCCTTCCGGCACGCATTCCGATCAGAAAGAGCCGCAGCCTGCTCTGAGGAACGAAGCGCGCGGCATCTATCATGAATGCATCAACGACATATCCCAAGTCATTTAGGGCAAGGCACGCGTCGCGGAAGTCGTCCCCCCCGTGCGACGTCAAGAAACCCGGGACGTTCTCCAACAGAACGAGGGGCGGTTGTCGCGCGCCCATGCCGCGGAGTTTGTCCACGAATCCCCAGAACGCGCCCGACTGCCGCCCCGCAAGGCCGCGTCGCGCGCCGGCCAGAGACAAGTCGTTACAGGGGAAGGAGGCTGTTGCAAGCGAGACCGATGGGATCTCTCTGGGCGAGACCTCGTGAACGTCCCCGAGGCGGAAGTCGGCTGTGTCGTTCTGATAGTGGCCCTGGTACATCCTCCGCTTGTCAGCGTCAATGTCATTGGCCCACACGACTCTCCAGCCCGCAGCTTCGAGCCCCATGCGCATCAGGCCGATTCCGGCGAAGAACTCGGCGACAGTCCTCTTGAACTTCATGTTAGCGCCTTCCGCAGTCTTGCGGCAACGGACGGTCTGTGAATGGAGTCTTCCCACACTCGGATCACCTTCCAGCCCTGTTGCCGGAGAGACCGCGTAACACGACGGTCTCGAGTCACATTGCGCGCAATCTTCTGCCGCCAGTAGTCCCTGTGGGTCGCCGGAAGGCGGCACTTCTTCGGATGTCCATGCCAGAAACAGCCATCCACGAAGACAACGACACGACGCGACGGAAAGACAAAGTCCGGTCTTCCCATCAAGGGAAAGTGGCGACGCCATCCGCTCAGCCTGTGTTTCCGCAGCAACGACACGAAGCGCAATTCGGTCGAGCGATTGCCGCTCGATCTTACGCGGGCCATGATCCAAGCCCGCTTCTTGCGGTCAACGGTATCCACTCTCTCCTCCGCCCCGCCGCCAGATCGCTCCGCAAGACTCCACCACAGCGTCGTGCTCTCGCACGGTCTCAATCGTACCCCTGCGTCCCTCTCTGCGTCAAGGTATGCATTCGGAGGATTGCGCCCATTGCGCTCCGCGAGGTCAGGTCGCTTCGTTCTCCGCCGGACGGGTCAAGGGCCGGAACTCCGTTGCGGCGGGCGGCTGGGCGGCGGCGAGGGCCTCGCGGTAGAAGTGCTCTTGCGCGCGGAAGGGCTTCCCCTTGCGCTTCGCGCGCAGGTAGCTGCCGTCGGCCTGCAAAACGCGCGCCTTCACGTTGTCGGCAAAGAAGGCCTGCAGGATGCCGATCAGTCGGCGGCGGTGCTCTTCGCCGGGAACCGGGAAGAGGATTTCCAGCCGGCGATCGAGGTTGCGGCCCATCCAGTCCGCGCTGGAAAGATACACCTCCTCGTGGCCACCGTTGCGGAAGTGAAAGACGCGGGCGTGCTCGAGGAAGCGGTCCACGATGGAAACGACCTCGATGTTCTCCGAGATTCCCGGCAGCCCCGGACGCAGGCAGCAGAGGCCGCGGACGTTGAGCTGGACGCGGACGCCGGCGCGGGCGGCACGGTAGAGGGCGCGGATGATCTCCGGGTCTTCCAGGGAGTTCATCTTGGCGCGGATGAGGCCGGGTTGATCGGGGGTGGAGGCCTGCGCCTCGCGCTCGATGAGGTCTATGAAGCGGCCGCGGAGCCCGGTCGGGGCGATGGCGAACCGACTCCAACCTACGTCCTGCGAGACGCCCGTCAGCAGGTTGAAGAAGGCCGCTGCGTCGCCGGCAAGGTCCTTGTCGGCGGTGATGAGTCCGATGTCCGAGTACAGCCGGGCGGTGCGATCGTTGTAATTCCCGGTCGAAAGGTGGAGGTAGCGCCGGATGCCCTTGGCCTCGCGGCGAAGGATCAGGAGCGCCTTGGCGTGGGTCTTGTATCCGGCGATGCCGTAAATCACCTGGCACCCGGCGTCCTCGAGGCGGCGCGCCCAGAGGATGTTGCGGGATTCGTCGAAGCGGGCTTTGAGTTCGACGAGGACGGTCACCTGCTTGCCGTTCTCCGCCGCGCGGGCGAGGGAGCCGATGATGGGCGAATCGCCGCTGGTGCGGTAGAGCGTCTGCTTGACGGCCAGGACGGCGGGATCGTCGGCAGCCTCCTTGAGCAGGCGAAGGACCGGGTCAAAGGACTCGTAGGGGTGGAAGAGGAGAACGTCCCGGTCGCGGAGGGTCTGCCAAAGGTCGTCCAGGCCGGGGAGATCGCGCGGAGGCTGCGGCGGCCAGGGCGGCTCGCGAAGGGCGTCGAAGCCGGGCCGCAGGGCGATCTCCATCAGGTCGGACGGGTCCAGAAGGGCGTCGCTCTCATAGACGTCCTCCTCGCCCAGACGGCACCAATCGAGAAGCCAGCGCTTGAGGCGCGGGTCCGGGGCGGCTGAGAGTTCGAGGCGCACCACGTCGCGGCGGCGGCGGGCGCGCACGGCCTCTTCCATTTCAATGAGCAAGTCGCGCGCCGACTCATCCTCCACCGAAACGTCGGCGTCGCGGGTAAGGCGGAAGAGAGCCGTCGCCGCGACATGCATTCCCGGGAAGAGGCGTCCGAGGTTGGGACGTATGGCGTCCTCGATGGCGACGAGGCGGAGGGGCTTTTCGCCGGGAAGAGCGATGAAGCGGGAGAGGAGGCGCGGGATGGGGAGGACTGCCACGGCCGGCGCAGCGGGGGCGGCGCCGGGCGCGGCGGACGCCGCTTCCGGTTCGAGCAGCACGGCCAGGTTCAGCACTCGACCGGGCAGGATCGGGAAGGGGTCCAGGTCCGCCGCTGAGAGGGGCGTCAGCAGGGGGAGCACCTCGGCGGCGAAGTGCTGGGCCAGGTGAGCCGCCTGGGCAGGGGTCAGGGCCTTGGCCGGCAGGAGTTCGATACCGCCCTCCTGGAGGCGCGCCAGGGCCTTGCGGACGCCGTCGCTCTGCCGGGCGACGGTGTCGTGAACGCGACGGGAGATTTCGCGCAGTTGTTCGGCGGGAGTGAGGCCGCTGGGGTCCCGGCGCGTGAGGCCCGCCGCCGCCTGCCGCCGGAGGCCGGCAACGCGAATCATGAAGAACTCGTCGAGGTTGGAGCTGACGATGGCGAGGAACTTGAGACGGTCGAGGGGCGCGGCGGAGGAGGAAAGCCCTTCTTCGAGGACGCGGTTGTTGAACTCGATCCAGCTCAACTCGCGGTTGATGTACGCGGCGGGATCACAGAGGTCGCGGGCCGGAGGGGTCTTGTCGCTCATGCGCTTCTGCCATGGAAGGCGCCCGGACGCGGGGCCCGCGGTCGTTACGCCGGTTCGACCGGGGGCGGCGCGGGCGGGGCGCCGGTTTCAACGATCCGCACCTTGAGACCGTACGCTTCCTCGAAGAGGTCGGCCTTGCGTTCGAGCGCGCGCTGTTCGAGGATCATCTCCGCGGCGGGGACGGTGACGATGAGTTCCTGGCCGGCGACCTCGGCGGTGAAGTCCTTGACGCGCTCTTCGTGGCCGCGGTCGAGCGCATCGGCCACGCGCAGGAGAGCGGCCAGCTTGTTGACGATCATCCGCCGGTCGCGCGGCAGCGCCATATACTCGGGATGGCTCGACTTGGGTCCGCTGCGACGATGGTATCGGGCGACGAGCGCAACGATCCCCAGTTCGTCGCGCCGGAGACCGGCGATGACGGAGTTCGAGATGAGGTAGTAGCTGTGCTTGTGGTGAGCGCGGCTGCTGACGAATCCCCCCACTTCATGGAGGAGAGCGGCCACGTGCAGGAGGAGGCGGTCGCGCACCGAGAGCCGGTGGACGCCGCGCAGCGCGTCGAAAAGTTTGAGGGCGATGGCGGCCACCTGTCCGGCGTGGCGAGTGTCGAAGCGGTACTTCTCGCCGATGGCCTGGGCCGACTGTACGGCGCCGGCCACCGTCTCCGGGTCCTCCTGTCCGCCCAGAGCGCGGGCGAGATCGAGGAGAAGTCCGTCGCGCATGCTGACGGGCGTAACGAGCATGGCGGGGCACCGGCTGGCCTTGAGAAGGGCGAGATAGGCGATAAGGGCGGGCGTAAGCGTTTCGGCCGCCGCAAAGGGGATGCCGTGCGCGCGGGCGAGTTCCTGCGGGGAAAGCCGCGCGCACTTGCGGACGAAGCCGTCGAGCGCCTCGGGCGCGATTTCGACAAGGCTGGTGCCGGGCCGCGGCTTGCCCACGATCTGCGCAGCGAGGCGCGCGTCGCCGCCGACGGCAATGAAGTGGCGCGCCCCGCGCAGAGGCATGGTGCGCTGCATGGCGGCGACGACGCTGGCAATGTGCCGGCGGAAGATGTCCGCCGCGCGGTCGGGAGGTTCGCCCGCCGTGCCGAGGATTTCCTGGAGGCGGATGGAGCCGAGGTTGTAGCCCTCGGAGACGGCGATGCGTCCGTCCTTCAGGACGGTGACCAGCGCGCTGCCGCCGCCCACTTCAACGACAAGCGCCGACCCGTCGCGCAGGTCCAGGCGGCCGTCGAGGTCGGACTTGACGGCGGAAACGGTCAGGCGGCTTTCCTCGGCGGGCTCGATGACCTCCACGTCCATGTCGGCCGAAATGGAGGCGCGGTCGAGGAAGGCGTCGTTATTGGTCGCCTCGCGGACGGCGCTGGTGGCCACCGCGCGCAGGTGCAGGATGCCGTAATTCTCGCAGACGCGGCGGTAGTCGCGGAGGATGGCAATGGCGGCGTCCATGGCCGATTCGCTGAGCCGCCCGGTGACGAAGGTGGAATGACCGAGGCGGACCGGACGCTGCAAACGGTCCAGGACTTCATAGGAGCCGTCCGGGCGGACTTGCGCCACGACCATGCGGATAGAGTTCGAGCCGATGTCCACCACGGCGATGGGACGAGCCTGTTCGGCGACGGCGATCTCGGGCATGGTGTCTCCTTGCGCGACGGGCGCGACACTGCGACCGGCGGACTTCATTATAGCGCCGGATCGTTAGGATGAAAGGGGATTCCTGCGGTTCGGGGCGGGGTGCGACGCGCGGCGACATCGCATGGGCCATGTGGGACACGGCCTGCGCGCCTCCGACCGGAACGGTGGAGACACGGCGTCGCGCGGTCCGCGTTCGGCCGGCGAGGCCGCGACCGGGCGCCCCGAAGGAGCGCCGACGACCGGGGACCGCGCCCTCCCGGGTCGTCGGATCATCGCGCAGGGGGGCTTCCGGTCAGAGCGCCCACTCGAGAATGCCCGTCTTCTGGATGGCGGGCAGCAGCTTCGCCCGCTCCTCGGCGGTGGGAGGCAGGAGGGGACGGCGGGGGATGCCGACGTCCGTGCCGCGTTCGGCGATGAGCCACTTGAGGTTGCCCATGACGTTGCTGATGCAGAGCATGCCGAAGTTCACGAGGGAATCCTGCAGGGCCGAGGCTTCGGCGATGCGGTTCTGGCGCGCGAGTTCGATGATGCGGTTGCCCAGGCGCGGGATGAAGTTATACCAACTGCAGATGGAGCCTTCGGCGCCGTTGACGGTGGCGCTGAGGAGCTGCTCGGCGCAGCCGCTCAGGATGTTCAGGCGTCCCTGCGCCTTGATCTTGAGATGGATCAGGTCGTCAATGCGGTAGGAGGAGAACTTGGCCCCCCGCAGCGTGGGCATGGTGTCCATCGCCTCGACGAATTTGTCAATCGTGATCAGGTCGCCGTACACCTGGGGGAGGTGGTAGAGATAGAGGGGAAGCGAGCACGAAGCGCCGACGGCCCGGAAATGTTCCCAGACCTGGGCCGGAGGGTAGGGGCGGCCGACCGGCGGCAGAAGGCTGATGGCCTGCGCGCCGGCCTTCTCGGCGTGGCGGGCCAGCGCGATGGCCTCGCGCGTCGAGTTGGCGCCGACGTGGACCATGATCTTGGTGCGCCCGGCGGCGGCGTCGAGGGTCGTCTCGACGACCTTCATGCGCTCCTCGGCGTTCATGGCCCACCATTCGCCGGTGCTCCCGCACACGAAGAGCCCGCCGATGCCTTGGCGGATGAGACGGTCGGTGATCCCGGCAAGGGCGGCGTAGTCAATCTCTTCGGTCTTGCGGTCGAACGGGGTGACGAGCGCGGGGATGACGCCTTCGAACTTCATGACAGCCTTCCTCCGTGAAAGGGGAAGACCCGGACCGCTCGGCCGGCCCGGGTCTTCGGGAATGTCGTCCGGCGGTCAGCGCCGGCTGCAGCAGCAGCCGCACCCGCCGGCGGGCTTGTCGGTCAACGCGGCGATTCCGGGCAGATCGGTTCCCTCCAGGAACTCGAGGGAGGCACCGCCGCCGGTGGAGACGTGCTTCATCTTCGGGGCAAGCCCGAACTCCTCGACGGCGGCCGCGGTGTCGCCGCCGCCGACGATGGTGATGCCGGGGCTTTCGGCCATGGCCTGCGCCACGGCGCGTGTTCCGGCGGCGAAGGGCGCCATCTCGAAGACGCCCATCGGCCCGTTCCAGACGACCATGCCGGCCTTGCGGACTTCCTCGGTATAAGCGCGGGCGGTGGCGGGGCCGATGTCCACGCCCATCCACCCGTCGGAGATCGTCGCGACGACCTGCGTGCGCGCGTCGGCCTTGAACTCCTGCACCACGAGATGGTCCTGCGGCAGGCGGAGGGCGATGTTGCGCTTCGCGGCTTCCGCCAGGACCTCGCGCGCCACGGCGACGGGGTCCACCTCGTCGCTCTTTTCGAGCTTCGAGTTGCCCACCGGCTCCCCCTTGGCCTTCAGGAAGGCGTAGGCCATCGCGCCGCCGATCAGGATGACGTCGGCGGTCTTCATGAGCTTGTTGATGACCTTGATCTTGTCGCTGACCTTGGCGCCGCCGAGGATGGCGACATAGGGCCGCTCCGGGTTGTTCAGCGCGCGGCCGAGGTACTCGATCTCCTTCTCCATCAGGAAGCCGGACACGCTCTCGGCGGCGAACTTGGCGATGACGGCCGTGGAGGCGTGGGCGCGGTGCGCGCTGCCGAAGGCGTCGTTGCAGAAGAGGTCGCCGTAGCCCGCCAGCGTCTGCGCCATGACCTTCTGCTTCTCCTTCATCTCCTTCTTCTTCGCGGCGGCCTCGGCCTCGCCGAGTCCGTCGGTCTTGGCCTTGCCCTCCTCCTCGGCGTAGAAACGGGTGTTCTCGAGCAGCAGCACGCCGCCGGGGCGCAGGGCCCGGGCCTGGGCGGCGGCCTTCAGGCAATCGGGGGCGAACTCGACCGGCTTGCCCAGCAGCGTCGCCAGGTGTTCGGCCACCGGCTTCAGGCTGTAATCCGCCTCATACCCCTTGCCCTTGGGCCGTCCGAGATGGCTCATCAGCACGACGGAGGCGCCTTGGTCGAGGATGAATCGGATGGAGGGCAGCGAGGCGCGCACGCGCGTGTCGTCGCCCACGACGCCCTTGTCCATCGGCACGTTGAAGTCCACGCGCATGACGACGCGCTTGCCCTTCAGATCCACGTCGCGGAGGGTCTTCTTGTTCATGGTGTCGCCCTTATTCAAGAAAGACGCGCCGGGACGTCTGCGACGCCCCGGCGCGGTGGGTGCGGGAACTGACTTACTTCGCGCCGTCCTTCCGGGCCATGTAGAGGAGAAGGTCCACAACGCGGTTCGAGTAGCCCCACTCGTTGTCGTACCAGGAGACGACCTTGAAGAAACGTTTTTCGCCCTTCAGGTTGTTCTGGAGCGTGGCGAGGGAGTCATAGATCGAGGAGCGGGCGTCGTGGATGAAGTCGGTGCTGACGAGTTCTTCGGTGGCGACGCCGAGAATGCCGCGCAGGTAGCCTTCGGCGGCCTTCTTCATCAGGGCGTCAATCTCCTCAATGGAGGAATCGCGCGCCGCGCGGAAGGTCAGGTCCACCACGGACACGTTGCAGGTCGGCACGCGGAAGGCCATGCCCGTGAGCTTGCCCTTGGTGGCGGGGAGGACTTCGCCGACGGCCTTGGCGGCGCCCGTCGTCGAGGGGATGATGTTGATCGCCGCCGCGCGCCCGCCGCGCCAGTCCTTCTTCGACGGACCGTCCACCACCTTCTGCGTCGCCGTGTAGGCGTGGATGGTCGTCATCAGGCCGGTCTCGATGCCCACGCCTTCCTTCAGCAGCACGTGGACCAGCGGCGCCAGGCAGTTCGTGGTGCATGAGGCGTTGCTGACAATGGCGTGCTTGGCCGAGTCGTACTCGCCCTCGTTGACGCCCATGACCAGCGTCTTCACGTCGCCCTTGCCGGGAGCGGACAGGATGACCTTCTTCGCGCCGGCCGCCAGGTGGCCGCGGGCCTTGTCCGCTTCGGTGAAGAGACCCGTGGATTCGATCACGTAGTCCACGCCGAGGGCCTTCCACGGCAACTGGGCGGGTTCCTTCGTGGCCATGATGCAGCGGATCTTGTGCCCGTTCACCACCAGCACGTCGTTCTCCGTCTTGTCCGGCGCGCTCTTTTCCGCGGCGACGGCGTGCTTGAACTTGCCGTGGACCGAATCGTACTTCATCTGGTAAGCGAAATAATCGGCGTCCGTCGAGATGTCCACCACCGCGACGACGTCAATCGCCTTGCCCAGCAGACCCTGATCGCAGATGGCCTGAAAAGCCATGCGGCCGATGCGCCCGAAGCCGTTGATGCCGACACGGATAGCCATGGTGTGTTCCTCCCGCTGTTTGCGTGACCTGCTCGGCCCACACGGCCGGATGTGCAAGGACTTTGATTCTATCGGCCTTCGGGCGGGGAGTCAAACGGACCGTTTCGCCGCGCTCCTGACTTGCGCCTCCGGGCGGGTTGCTATACACTCCCTCACCGACGCGACGCCGTCGCCCGGACGGCAGCGCGGTTCATCGGCAGACGGAAGGATGGCGACGTGGCCGACCTGACGACGACGCTCTGCGGCATCCGGATGGCCAATCCCCTGGTCCTGGCCAGCGGGGTCCTGGGGACCACGCGCGCCATCCTGACCCGCGCGGCCCGCGCGGGGGCCGGCGCCGTCACGATGAAGTCCATCAGCCTCGAACCGCGCGACGGCCACCCCAACCCGACGATCCTGACCTTCGAGGCCGGCGTCATCAACGCCGTGGGCTACAGCAACCCCGGCGTCGAGGAGGCGCTCGCGGAGTTTGCGGACCTCGGCGACGTGCCGTCGCCGGTGATCGCCAGCGTCGTCGGGCGCAACGCGGAGGAGTTCGCGCGCGTGGCCGAGCGCATGGCCCGCCTGCCCGTGGCGGCGATCGAACTGCCGTTGAGCTGCCCCCACACGCCCGGCTACGGCACACTGGCCGGGCAGAGCACGCCGGAGGCCACGCGCGAGATCACGCGCGCCGTGCGCGCCGTGACCGCCAAGCCGATCTTCGTCAAGGTATCGCCCAACGCGCAGGCCCTGGGCGAAATCGCCGCCGCCGCCGAACAGGCCGGCGCGAGCGCCATCACCGCCGTGAACTCGATGGGCCCCGGCATGGTCATCAACATCGAGGCGCGCCGACCGGTGCTGGCCTTCAAGATGGGCGGTGTCACCGGCGCGGCGCTGCGGCCCGTGGCCCTGCGCTGCGTGTACGACATCTACCGCACGGTCCGCATCCCCGTCATCGGCACCGGCGGCGTAGCCACCGGGCGGCACGCCATCGAAATGCTCATGGCCGGCGCCACGGCCGTCGGCGTCGGCAGCGCCGTCGCCGGGGGCGGCGTCGAGGTCTTCGCGCGCATCGCCGCCGAAATGGCGGAATGGATGGACCGCAACGGCGTGGCGCGGGTGGAGGAGTTGATCGGTGCAGCGCATCGTTGAACAACCCGTCATGGCGCGCGTGCTCGAACGCCGCGACGAAGCGGCCGACTTGCGCACCCTTTGGCTCGAACGCGACATGGCCTTCCAGCCGGGCCAGTTCGTCATGGTGTGGATTCCCGAACTCGACGAGAAACCCTACACCATCAGCGCCCTGCGACCGGGGCGCATCGCCCTGACCGTCCGCCGGCGCGGCGTCTTCAGCTCCCGCCTCTCGGACCTGCGTCCCGGCGAGTCGGTGGGCCTGCGCGGCCCCTACGGCAAGGGCTACGCGATCAAGCCGCGCGGCGTGCTCGTGGCCGGCGGCTGCGGGCTGGCCGTCCTGGCGCCGCTCAAGGACGCCCTGCCCGACGCGCCGTTGATCTTCGGCGCCAGGACGCGCGGCGAACTGCTCTTCCTCGACCGCTTCCCCGACATGCTCCTCTGCACCGACGACGGTTCGGCGGGGCAACGCGGCTTCCCCACCGACCTGCTCCGCCCCCGACTGGAGCGCGGCGAGGTCGGCGTGGTTTACACCTGCGGCCCTGAAGTGATGATGAAGGCCGTCTTCGACCTCTGCGAGAGACACGGCGTCGAGTGCCAGGCCGCCCTCGAACGGTACATGAAGTGCGGCTTCGGCCTCTGCGCCCAGTGCGCCTGCGGCGACCAGCGGGTCTGCCTCGACGGACCCGTCTTCGACAGCGCGGCGCTGCGCCGCATGGAGGAGTTCGGACACTGGGCGCGCCTGAAGAGCGGACGGCGCGTGACGTTGAACGAATACGGAAACTGGCGGAGTTGCCGCCCCTGAACGCCATCCCCCTGGGCGGAAAGCTCCGGCGCCTCGGGCGCACGGGTCTGACGTGGCTCATTACTACTTCGTCGGGATCGCCGGAATCGGCATGAGCGCGCTGGCGCAACTGGTGCGCGTGCGGGGCGATGCCGTCTCCGGCTCCGACCGCTTCTTCGAACAGGGGCAGCACCTCGACCGCCGCGCCCGCCTCGAAGCGCAAGGCTGCCGCATCTTCCCCCAGGACGGCAGCGGCGTCACCCCGGACGTCACGCGCGTAGTCATCTCCAGCGCCATCGAAAAGGGCAACGCCGACCTCGACCGCAGCGCAGCGCTGGGCCTCCCCACGATCCACCGGTCGCAACTCCTGGCCGACCTCTTCCACGCCCGGCGGCGCGGCGTCGCCGTCACCGGCAGCTTCGGCAAGACCACCATCACCGGCATGATCGGCTGGTGCCTGCACTCGGCCGGGCTCAAGCCCATGGTGGTCAACGGGGGCGTGATGCGGAACTTCGAGTCCGAGTCCCTCATCGGCAACGCCTGCCCCGGCGACGACGAAGCCGCCTGCATCGAAGCCGACGAAAGCGACGGCACCTGCGTGAACTATCGTTCCGGCATCGGCGTCATCACCGGCCTGGCGCGCGACCACAAGGAACTCGACGAACTCCAGCGCATCTACGCCGCCTTCGCCGCCAACTGCCGCGACGCCCTGGTCGTCAGCCCGCAGATCGCCGCGCTGCTGATCGGACGACCGGGCCCCCGGCGGGTAACCTTCGGGCTCGACGACGGCACGCTGCGCGCCCGCCAGGTGCGCCTCGGCGCGCGCGACCTGCGCTTCAACGTCGGCGCTACGCGCTTCACCCTGCGCCAGATCGGCGACTACAGCGTGTTCAACGCCCTGGCCGCCATCGCCGCCCTGCGCGAAATGGGCGTCACCGACCATTCCATCGAAATCGGGCTGCGCACCTTCGACGGCATCGGGCGTCGGATGGAACTGGTGGACCGCGTGCGCGGCGTACGCATCTACGACGACTTCGCCCACAACCCCAGCAAGGTCGAGGCCGCCCTCCAGGCCGTGCGCCGCGCCGGCGCCCGCCGCGTGCGCGCGGTCTTCCAACTCCACGGATTCGGCCCGGCCCGCTTCATGTGCAACGAACTCGTCGAGGTGCTGGCCCGCGCCCTGGGCCGCGACGACCGCCTGTGGCTGCTGCCGATCTACTACGCCGGAGGCGCCGCCACGCGCGACATCAGCGCCGAGGACATCGCCGAGGCCGCCCGCGAGCGCGGCGCGCCCGTCTCCGCCGTGGCCGATCGCGACGTCCTGGCCGACGAGATCGTCGCGCAGGCCCAGGAGGGGGACACCGTGCTCGTCATGGGCGCGCGCGACGACACACT
>JAKJEM010000099.1:319-7365 GCA_022705425.1 Planctomycetota bacterium | reverse complement strand
GTCTGGTCGGGCGGGGGCGCGTCGAGCCTGGAAATCCCCGTGGCCGGACCGGCGCAGCCTGTCGTGGCCGAGATCGAGCGACTGCTGAAGTCCAAGGCGGGGCTGGAGGCGCTGGGGGCGGTGGAGAGCGACGACCCGAGCCCCACGCTGGACGAGCCGCAGATCACCTTCCGCCTGCGTTCCGGCGTGCGCTGGCACGACGGGGCGCCCTTCACGGCGCAGGACGTCCTCTTCACCTACCGCATGTTGATGAGCGAAACGGTGGCCTCGCCGCGCCGGGCGGACTACGAACTGGTGCGCGACGTGACGGTGGAGGACCCGCTGACGCTGCGCGTGCGCTACAAGCGCCCCTACGCCCCGGCTCTTGTCTCCTGGGGGATGGGCATCCTGCCGCGCCACCTGTTGGAGGGGCATCCGACGTCCTGGTGGGCCGAGAACTTCAACCGCCGCCCCGTGGGGACGGGGCCGTTCATCTTCGGCGAATGGCGGAGCAACGAGTACATCGCATTGCGGCGGAACCCGGACTACTGGGAGGGGGCGCCGCACCTGGACCGGATTGTGCTGCGCTTCATCCCGGACATGCTGGCCCTGCGCCTGTCCTTCGAGACGGGGGAACTCGACGTGCAGGGGGTGGAGCCGCACGCCCTGGGGCGGATGGGCAAGGATGAGCGCTACGAGATCTTCTCGCGCATCGTGCCGATGTTCGACTACGTCGGCTGGAACCTCGAACGCCCCATCTTCCAGGACCGCCGGGTGCGGCGGGCGCTGGCGCACGCGGTGAACGTGCCCGAGATCATCCAGTACGTCCTGTACGGCCAGGGGACGCAGTCGAACGGCATCTTCCCCCCGCAGATGTGGTTTGCCAACCCCGACGTGCCGCCGATCGGCTACGATCCGGCCAGGGCCGCCGCGCTTCTGGCGGAGGCGGGCTGGACAACGCGCGACGCGGAAGGCTGGCTGACGAAGGACGGGAAACGCTTCGAGTTCACCCTCATCACGAACCAGGGGAATGAAATCCGCAAGGACATTGCGACGCTGGTGCAGGAGCAACTGCGCCGGGTCGGCGTTTCGGTGAAGGTGGAGATCTACGAGTGGGCGGTCTTCATCAAGAAGAAGATTGATGTCCACGACTTCGACGCCTGTGTGCTGGGGTGGTCGCTGGGGTATGATTACGATCAGTACCAGATCTGGCACTCCTCGCAGGCGAAGCCGGGGGGGCTGAACTTCGTGTCGTACCGCAACCCGCGGGTGGACAAGCTGCTGACGCTGGCGCGGAGCGAGTTCGACCGCGCCCGCGCCCGGGCCTACTGCCATGAGCTGCAACGGATCATCTACGAGGACCAGCCGTACCTCTTCCTGCAAGTGCCCCGCGCGGTGACGGCGATGCACCGGGGGGCCTTCCGGGTGTCGCGGCCCGGGCCGGAGGGGGGCTTCCTGGAGGAACCGATCCGCGCGACGAAGGCGGGGATCGGGATTTACGATACGTGGTGGTATCGGACGATCTTTCCGCCGGAGGCGCAGGTGCGCGTGAATCCTTAGTCCGCCCGCGCGCGCGGGCACTCGGAAGGCGCTTATGCTCGTCTTCATCCTTCGACGCACGGCGATTGCGGTGGTGCTGCTCGCGCTGGTGAGCGTCATCTCGTGGTTCATCATCTCGCTGACGCCGGGCAGCCCCATGCCCTGGAGCGACCTGAACCCCAAGATCTCGAAGGAAACGCGCGAGCTCTACAAGAAGAAGTTCCACTTCGATCAGCCCCTGTACAAGCAGTACTTTCTGCTGATGGGGGACCTCTTCCAGGGGAAGCTGGTCAGCAACAAGGACGAGCGCCCCGTGCTGACCAAGATCGGCGAGCGGATTCCCGCGACGCTGGCGCTGAACGCCGTGTCGCTGGTGATGACCTTTGGGCTGGGGATTCCGCTGGGCATCTTCAGCGCGCGCTGGGCGCGGCGCTGGCCGGGGACGCTGGCGACGGTGCTGGCCTTCCTGGCGATCAGCCTGCCGAGCTTCTGGGTGAGCTACCTGCTGTGCATCTTCCTGGTCAAGTACGTGCAGATTCCGCTGCTGGGGCTGCACACCTTCGGCGTGGCGCACGCGACGCCGATCACCGCATGGCTGGACACAGCCTGGCACCTCTTCGCGCCGGCCTTCGTCATGGCCATCGGGGCGATTGCGGTCGAATCGCGCTATCTGAGGGCGTCGCTCCTCGAGTCGCTGAGCGAGGACTACATCCGCACCGCCCGGGCGAAGGGACTGAGCGAAACGGAGGTGCTGTACAAGCACGCCCTGCGGAACTCGTTACGGCCCTTCGTGACGGGGATCGGCTTCCTCCTCCCGGCGCTGCTGGGGGGATCGGTCATTGTGGAGAGCATCTTCGGCTATCCGGGAATCGGACGCCTGGGGTACCAGGCGGTGATGGAGCGAGACTACCCCGTGCTGCTGACGCTGAACCTCGTCGGCGCGGCGCTGGTGCTGGCGGGGAATCTGCTGGCGGACATTCTGTACGCGGTGGTGGACCCGCGGGTGAGGCTGGAATAGGGAGCGGCCGGTGAGCGAACGCGCGGAAGAGACTGTGCCGGAAGAGGCGCCGCGGACGCCGCTGCGCGAGGCGTTGCGCCGTTTTCGCCGCAACCGCACGGCGATGGCGGCCTTCGTGACGCTGTGTCTGCTCTTCGTCGTGGGGCTGGGCTTTTTCGGCCTGAGCTGGGGCAAGGTCCATTGGCCCTACGACCCGAACGCCACGGACTTGCAGGCCAAGCTGCAACCGCCCTCGTGGCGTCACCCGCTGGGAACGGACAACCTGGGGCGCGACGTGCTGACGCGCATCCTGCACGGGGCCTACATCTCGCTGACGGTGGGCTTTGTGGCGGTGGGGATCGGCATCGGGATCGGCACGGCCGTCGGCGCAGTCTCCGGCTACTTCGGGGGGTGGGTGGACAACGTCGTCATGCGCGTGGTGGACGCGCTGCTGTGTTTTCCGATGTTCTTCCTGATCCTGACGGTGATTGCGCTGCTGGGGCCGGGGTTGTGGAAGATCGTGATCGTGATGGGCGTGCTGGGGTGGCCGGCGACCTCGCGCCTGGTGCGCGCGGAGTTCCTGACGCTGCGCGAAATGGACTACGTCACGGCCGCGCGGGCGCTGGGGCAGCGCAAACGGGCCATCATCTTCCGCCACATCCTGCCGAACGCGCTGGCGCCGGTCTTCGTCTCGGCGGTGCTGGGCGTCTCGGGGGCCATCCTGACCGAAGCCGGGCTGAGCTTTCTGGGCTTCGGCGTGCAGCCGCCGCAGGCCACGTGGGGCAACATCGTCTCCGACGGGCGGGTGTACGTGCTCGATGCGTGGTGGCTGATCCTCTTTCCGGGTCTGGCGATCCTGGCGACCACGCTGGCCTTCTATCTGACCGGCGAAGGGCTTCGCGAGTCCCTCGGTGGGAAGGAGAGCAAGCTCGGATGAATGCGGTGAAACCCCTGCTGCAGGTGCGCGACCTGAAGACGCACTTCCACACCCTCGACGGCACAGCGCGCGCCGTGGACGGCGTCAGCTTCGAGGTGGGCGAGGGGGAAACGCTGGGGCTCGTGGGCGAGTCCGGGTGCGGAAAATCCGTCAGCGCCCTCTCGATCCTGCGCCTGGTGGACCCGCCGGGGCGCATCGAGTCGGGCGAGGTCCTGTTGC
This sequence comes from Planctomycetota bacterium, assembly GCA_022705425.1. Classification (GTDB taxonomy): domain Bacteria; phylum Planctomycetota; class Brocadiia; order CAIUPP01; family CAIUPP01; genus JAKJEM01. The sequence goes on along the minus strand of JAKJEM010000099.1, from coordinate 3,694 downwards.
AGGGGCGCAATCTGCTCGCCCTTTCCAGGAAGGAAATCCGTGCCGTGCGGGGGGGGCGGATCTCGATGATCTTCCAGGAGCCGATGACCTCGCTGAACCCGGTGTTCAGCGTGGGGGACCAGATCATCGAGGCGGTGCGGCTGCACCAGAAGAAGGACCGCGCGGCGGCGCGCGCGGCGGCGGTGGACATGTTGCGCCGGGTGGGGATCCCCAGCCCGGAGCGCCGGGTGGACGAGTTCCCGCACCAGCTTTCGGGGGGGATGAAGCAGCGGGTGATGATCGCCATGGCGCTGGTGTGTCGTCCGGCGCTGCTCATCGCCGACGAGCCGACGACGGCGCTGGACGTGACGATCCAGGCGGACATCCTCGACCTGTTGCAGGACCTGCAGGCGGAACTGGGGATGGCGATCATCCTGATCACGCACAACCTGGGAATCGTGGCGGGCATGGCGCGGCGCGTGGCGGTGATGTATGCGGGGAAGGTGGTCGAGAGCGCGGCGACGGAGGCGCTCTTCGCCGAGCCGCTGCACCCCTACACGCTCTCGCTCTTCAAGGCCGTCCCGCGCCTGGACACGGCGCGACGGGACCGGTTGGAGGCCATCCGCGGCCAGGTGCCGAACCCGAGGCGCTGGCCCGAAGGCTGCCGCTTCCATCCGCGCTGCCCGATGGCCCAGGAGCGCTGCCGCCGCGAGGCGCCGCCCTTCGCCGAGAAGCGCGCGGGACATTGGGCCGCCTGTTGGGTGTTGGAGTGAAGGAGGAATCCCGGATGGACGTCCGTTCCCCAAGCCGGGCCGTTGCCGCGAGCGCCCGGCCATGACCGACATCTCCGTGAAGATTGACGACACCGCCCCGCTGGTGGACGTGCGGAACCTGGTGAAGCACTTCCCCGTGCGCCAGGGGCTCTTCGGGCGCGTGGCCGGCTGGGTCAAGGCCGTGGACGGGATCAGCTTCGGCGTGCCGCGCAAGGGAACGCTGGGGCTGGTGGGGGAGTCCGGCTGCGGCAAGACGACCGCCGGGCGGGCGGCGCTGCGGCTGATCGAGCCGACGTCGGGGCGCATCTTCTACGACGCGGTGGACATCATGGGCTTCGACGCCGGCCAGCTGCGCCGGCATCGGCGGAACATGCAGATCATCTTCCAGGACCCCTACTCGAGCCTGAACCCCCGGATGACGGCGGGCGACATCGTCGGCGAGGGGTTGCGGGTTCACGGGCTGGCGGAGGGCGCCGACCTGCGCGAGCGGGTGCGGACGCTGCTGCTGCGGGTGGGGCTGCAGGCGGACCATGCGGAGCGTTACCCGCACGAGTTCTCCGGGGGGCAGCGGCAGCGCATCGGCATTGCGCGGGCGCTGGCGTGCCGTCCGCGCTTCATCGTCTGCGACGAGCCGGTCAGCGCGCTCGACGTTTCGATCCAGGCCCAGGTCATCAACCTCCTCGAAGACCTTCAGGCGGAGTTCGGCATCAGCTATCTCTTCATCGCGCACGACCTGGCCGTGGTGCGCCACATCAGCGACGTCGTGGCGGTGATGTACATGGGCAAGATTGTCGAGATGGCGCCGAGCGAGGAACTCTTTGCGCGCCCGTTGCATCCGTACACCCTGGCGCTGCTCTCGGCGGTGCCCGTGCCGGACCCGGCGGCGCGGCGCAAGCGGATCGTGCTGGAAGGGGGCGTGCCGAGCGCCGTGAACCCGCCGGACTACTGCCGCTTCTATGAGCGCGGCTGCCCGCGTCGCATGCCGCGCTGCCGCGAAGCGTGCCCGCCCCTGGCGTCGTCCGGGCCGGACCACACCGTTGCCTGCTTCGCCGTAAATCCCCGAACGTAGGAGTCTCGCGCCCCCATGCCGCGCTTCACTTCCGAGTTCTACGACCCGCGCAAGATTCTCTTCTTCGACCTGCGCGCCGTGCACGACATGGACGGCGTAGTGCAGAAGTGGCACCCCCCCGTCAAGCGGGGAATCGTGCTCCGCCCGGAGCGCGAATACGAAGGGGGCATGACGCTGCCGGTGGCGATCTTCCCCAGCCACGACGGCGACCGCATCCTCTGCCACTACGCCTGCATCAACTCCGCCGAGAAGTTCCCCAGCCTGAAGGCCGCCGGTCTGCTGCACTGCAACTGCCTGGCCGTGTCGGAGGACGGCTTCGGCTGGAAGCGCCCGAATCTGGGACGGACGGCCTTTCGCGGCTCGACGGAGAACAACATCCTTCCGCTGGCGGACGTGGAGTTCAAGGTGGTGTGCGACCCGCGCGACCCCGACCCGGCGCGGCGGTACAAGGGCATGGCGCTCCTGTGGCCGAACGCAGGCAAGCGTGTCTATCCCGACCGGCCCGGTACGCGCATCTTCTGTTCCGCCGCCAGCCCCGACGCCATCCGCTGGAGCGAACCCGTTGCCGTGCCGCATTTTCTGGAGACGGGCGACACCAGCGGGCTGACGTACGACGAGCGGCGCGGCCTCTTCCTCTTCACCACCCGCCCGAGGGGCTATTGGGTCGGGCCGGAGTTCCCCGCGCTGACCTCGCGCCCGATTAAGAAGAACTCCCCCGACGGACGCTGGGTGGCCGTCTCGACAAGCCGGGACTTCGTCGAGTGGTCGCCGCTCGATCTTGTGCTGACGCGCGACGCGCGCGACGAAGAGGGCGTGGACTTCTACTGCGCGGTCTTCTTTCCCTACGGCGATCTCTACCTCGGCCTGTTGCGGCGGCACCACTTCTGGCATGGAACGATGGACACGGAGCTGGTGTGGGGGAACGACGGCGTGCGCTGGAACCGTTCCTACTACCGGCGGGCCTTCCTGAGCCCCGGCGATCTGGGCGACGAGGACTGGTGCTTCGGGGATCTCATCAACTGCAAACCGATCCGGCGGGGAAATGAACTGCTCTTCTTCTACGAAGGGCGCAACCACGTGCACGCGCCGCACGCCGTCAGGGGCACGCCGAACGCCGGAGCGATGGACGCCTTCATGGGCGTGGCCACCCTGCGCGAGGACGGGTTCGTTTCGCTTGAATCGGGGGCGCACGGCGGGCATCTGACCACGGAGGTCCTGCCGGCGGGGGGCAAGCGGCTGGCGCTCAACGCGCGCACGGTGGGGGACGGTTTCATCTCCATCGAACTGCTCAACCGCCGCTTCGAGCCGCTGGCGGGCCCGTTGCGCTTCAGCGGCGACGACACGGCGCGCGAACTCCGCTTCGGGGAAGAGGTGGCGTTGCCGCGGACAGAGGACGGCGGCGTGATGTTACGATTGTACCTGGAGAATGCGGCGATCTACAGCCTTTCCATTCGCGATTGAGGCGCGCATCACGGCGCGCCGGGACCATCCGAGGAGCGCAAACATGGACGTCGGTTACGGTCAGGCGGAGATCAGCGCGCCGGCGGGCACGAT
>JAKJEM010000099.1:0-270 GCA_022705425.1 Planctomycetota bacterium | reverse complement strand
GGCGGAGCGCCGGGGGGACGACGGGCCTGCACGATCCGCTCTTCGTCCGGGCGCTGTGGTTGCGGCACGAGGGGGCGCAGGTTGCCGTGGCGGCGCTGGACCTGCTCCACGCGGAACGGGACCTGGCCGACCGGCTGAAGGGGGCGGCGGGCCGCGCGCTCGACCTGCGCGCCTCGGAACTGCTGCTGAACTTCTCGCACACACACGCCGCGCCGTGCTTCTGCCGGTGGGCCTACGGCGGACCGCCGGACCCGGCGTACGTGGAGAAGG
>JAKJEM010000098.1 GCA_022705425.1 Planctomycetota bacterium | reverse complement strand
TCTTCTGCGCCGCGAGGTAGTCCGAGAAGAGCTTGATCGGGTCCCGCTCGGTCATCCAGTGATGCTCTTCGTCCTTGGTCCGGTACTTGCGGGGGTCGCTGCGCGAATGGCCGCGCCAGCGGTAGGTCTTGCACTCGATGAGCGTCGGTCCCTCGCCGGCGCGGGCGCGGGCCACGGCCTTCTCGACGGCGGCCTTGACGTCCAGCAGCATCTGGCCGTCCACGATCTCGCCCGGCATGTTGTAGGACGCGCCGCGCACGGCGATGTCCGCGACACCGACACGGACATGCCGTAGAGGTTGTTCTCGCAGATATACACAACCGGGAGCTTCCACATTCCCGCCATGTTGAGGGACTCATGGAAGGTCCCGTTATTGCTGGCGCCGTCGCCGAAGAAGCAGAGGACGACCTGACCCTTGCCGTTGAGTTTGCAGGCCAGGCCGGCGCCCGTGGCCACGGGGATATTCCCGGCGACGATGCCCGTCGCGCCGAGATTGCCGGTGCGCACGTCGGCGATGTGCATCGAGCCGCCCTTGCCCTTGCAGTAGCCGGTAACCTTGCCGCACAACTCCGCCAGCATGAACTTCAGTTCGCCGCCGCGCGCCACGCAGTGTCCGTGGCCGCGGTGGGTGCTGGTGATGTAATCGTCCGGCCCGATGGCTGCGCACGCGCCCACGGCCACCGCCTCCTCGCCGGCATAGACGTGCGAGGCCCCTTGCAGCACGTCGCGCGCCAGCAGCTCGAAGACCTTCTCCTCGAAGGCGCGGATGCACATCATCTTGCGGAGATAGCCCAGGTACTCGTTCTTGCGGGAGGTGTCCGGCTTCTTGCTCATGGGGGATCCCTGTCTGTGAACGTATCGGCATCAATCACAAGAAATCCAGTTTAGCGCATGGAGTCGGGGGGGTCAAATGAACCGGAACGCCACCCAGGCTCCCCGCGTTCCCCTGCCGAGAGCGCCGCCGGAGGTTGACTTCTGAGACCGAAAAAGTTAGTATAATGTTCGTATCTTTTGGAGGCGATTTCATGCCGGCCGATTTTGTTCACCTCAACGTTCACACCGCCTATACCCTCCTTTCCGGCGCGTCGAGCGTTGAATCTATCCTGTTGACGGCAAAGGAGTTAGGATTTGACGCTCTGGCCATAACGGACCGCAACGGACTCTACGGCGCGGTTTCATTCATGGAAAAGGCGCAGGAGGTCGGAATCCGGCCCATCCTCGGCGCGGAGCTGCATTCCGCAGAGGGGAGCCTCATCGCACTCATCCGCGATGCGGAGGGCTACGTGAACCTCTGTCGTCTCATTACGGCGCGACACCTCGATAAAGCCTTTTCCCTGGCGGAGGCCGTCGCGCAATGGCAGGAAGGGCTGATCCTTCTCAGCCCCGAAGGCCCGTTGCTCCGGGAACTATCCGGGCGGATTGCCGCGGAGCGGCTCTTCCGGGAAGTCCGGCTGGACCTTCCGGCGCGCGCGGCGCTTTTGCGCCGGAGCGCCTTCGCCCTGTCGGCGATTCCGCCGGTCGTGACGAACAACGTCCACTTCGCGCGTCCGGAGGGCTATGAAATCCACCGCCTTCTGACCGCCATCGCAGGGAACAAGACCGTTGCCGAAGTTGCGCCGGAGGAACTGGCCGGACCGGAGGCGTGGTTGAAGAGTGCGACGGAGATGGAGGCGGCCGCCGGGGCGGAGGGGCGCGAGGGGCTGGCGAACGCCCGCCGGATTGCCGAGGAGTGCCGCTTTGAGTTTGCGGCGCCGAAGCCCGTTTTTCCCCGCTTCCTCCGGCTGGCGAAGATTCCCGCCGAGTTGATCGGGGAGACGGCGCGCTCGGGGTTGCGGAAGGTCGCCCTGCGCGGCGTTTGCGAGCGCGGCGGCGTTCTTTCCGAGGAGGCGCGCCGCCGCCTGGAGTACGAACTTGACGTGATAGACCGGCTCGGTTTTTCCGAGTACTTTCTGGCCGTGTGGGACATCGTCAACTTCGCCCGTGGAAGGGGAATCCCCATTGTCGGGCGCGGCTCGGCGGCCAACAGCCTCGTGGCCTGGGGTCTGGGAATCACCCGGCCCGACCCGCTGGAGCATCGTCTGCCCTTCGAGCGCTTCCTGAATCTTTCGCGGCGGGACTGCCCGGACATTGATCTGGACATTTGCTGGCGTCGCCGCGACGAGGTCTTGCACTATGTGTATGAGCGACACGGCGCATCGCGTGTGGCGATGGTCTGTTGCCACAATACGTGGCAGGCGCGTTCGGCCTTTACGGAAGTGGCGCGCGCGCACGGTCTGCCCCTGCGCCAGACCCGCCGCCTGGCCGCCATGCTGCCCCATTACGCGGCGGCGGGCATTCGCGAGGCCTGCGCGCTCTTTCCGGAGGCGCGCGATTTTCCGCTCGAATCCGAGCCCTGGCGGAGCGTGGTCGCCCAGGCCGAATTGCTCGACGGGCTGCCGCGGCATCTCAGCATCCACGCCGGCGGCATTGTCATTGCCGACCGCGCCCTGACGCAGTACTTGCCGCTCGAACTGTCCGCCAAGGGTCTGGTGATCACCCAGTACGAAATGAACGCCGTCGAGCGGGTGGGGCTCGTCAAGATAGATTTGCTCGGGCACCGCACGCTTACGGCGCTTCAGGACACGGCGGAGGAACTGCGGACGCATTCGGGGGTGTCGGCGGACCTCAATGGCCTGCCCGAGGGGGACGTGGCGACCGCCGCGCTGCTGCGCGAGGGGCGCACTATCGGGTGTTTCCAGATTGAATCGCCGGGGATGCGAAGCCTGCTGCGCATGATCGGCGCCGGGGACCGCCGCGACGTCGTCCATGCCCTTTCACTCATCCGCCCCGGCCCCTCGGCGAGCGGCATGAAGGAGCGCTTCATCCGCCGCCGTCTCGGGGAAGAGCCGGTCGCCTTCCTCGATCCGCGCCTGGAGGCGGTCCTCGGCGAGACGTACGGCGTCATGCTCTTTCAGGAGGATATTCTCAAGGTGGCGGCGGTGATGGCGGGGTTCACGCTGGAGGAGGGCGATGCCCTGCGGCAGGCGATCTCGAAGCGGCGTTCGCCGGAACGCATGGCGGCGCTGGAGGCGCGCTTTCTGGAGGGGGCGCGGGCGCGCGCGGCGTCCCCCGCCGTCGCGCGCGAGATCTGGGCGCTCATCTCCAACTTTGCCGGGTACTCCTACTGCAAGGCTCATGCCGTGACGTACGGCGCGCTGGCCTGGCAGGCGGCCTGCCTGAAGGCCCGGCATCCGGCGGAGTTCCTGGCCGCGATCATGAACAACGGCGGCGGGTTCTATGAAACGCGCGAGTATCTTGAAGAGGCCCGCCGCTGCGGCGTGCGGATTCTGCCGCCGGACATCCATTACAGCGAGGGGCGTCATCTCGGGCGGCGGGGGCGCATCCGCATCGGCCTGGGGCAGGTCAAGGGGTTGTCCCGGCGCGCGCTGGATTCGATCCTTCGCGCGCGCGCGCGGCGTCCCTTCGAGTCCCTCGAGGACTTTTATTTCCGCACCCAGGTCAACGACGCCGAGATGGAGCGGTTGATCCTGGCCGGGGCGCTGAGCGGGTTCGGGTGGACGCGGCCGCAGTTGTTGTGGGGGTTGCGCGTGCTTTCCCGCAGTGTCCAGCGCGGGTTCGACGGCCCGGCGCTTTTCGGCGACGCGCCGGCGGAGGCGCGCCTGGCCGCCCCGCCGCCGCTGCCGGAGTACCCCGTCGAGCGGATCATCGCCCTCGAACAGGACGCGCTGGACCTGACCGTCACCGACCATCCCCTGCGGATGTTCGAGGCGCGCCTGGCGGGGCGCGCGTTCGTGCCCTCCGATCAGCTCGAACGCAATGTCGGACGCCGCGTGACCGTTCTCGGCTGGCTGGTGACGATGCGGCGCGCCGTGACGAAGGATCGCCGGACGATGAAGTTCGTGACGCTCGAGGATCGCGCCGGAACGATCGAGGTGTCCCTCTTTCCGGAGAGCTACCGGCGATTCGGCGGGGTCATTCGGGGGTACGGGCCGTATTTCGTCCGGGGGAGGGTCGAGGGCAACCGCCGGAGCATCGGCCTCACGGCGGAATGGGTGGGCGCCTGCGACGCGCCGCGCGTCAACTGACGCCGGGGGCGCGGGTTACGCCCCGAGGAATCCTTCCTCGTAGAAGGCCCACTTGTAGCCGCGTTCCGTCACCCACCGCACGGCGGCCTCGACGCGCTCGCGGGCGTCCGGGCGGAAGGCGGAGAACTGCCGGTGGAAGTACTGCTCGTGGATCATGAGCTCGATCACTTCGCTCAGGTGCGGGTCGGCGGCCAGGGTATCAAGTTGCGGCACGATGTCCGGCAGCGCCACGTTGTTGACCACCATGTCATGCCGGATGAAGAAGAGGCGCTCTTCGGGGTCCATCCAGTAATCGCGCGCGGCCAGGTGGCGCTGCTGTTCGGAGGAGACGTAGTAGGAGACGCAGGGCTTGCCGTTGCGCTCGATGAAGTAGCCCGCCAGCCCGCGGAAGCCCGCGTCGCGCAAGGCGCGGCAACCCTCGCGCGTGGCCGCGCCCCAGTGGATCGTCGTGAAGGGGCTGAGCAGTTCCTCCCCGGCGAAGCGGACGATCTCCTCCGTCACGCGCGCGCAGTCTCGGCGGACGACGTCATAGCCGGCGTTCTCGTACAGCCGGTCGGGCTGGTCGGCGCGCGCGTGGAAGGTCAGGCGCATCCAGGAGGCGTTGTCGCGCCATTCTCCGCGATGCCGGTCCGGCATCTGTGCCAGGGTGAAGTCCTTGAAGAAGTAGTTGTCCTCGAAGTAAACGTTGAAGTGGAAGCGCGCGCCGTAGGCGCGGTGCAGTGAGCGGAAGAAGGCCAGGAAGTCGTTGTCGAAGATCGAGGCGCGGTTGTTGAAGGCGATGTCGCGGAAGAAGAGGATGTTGTCGTCGAGGGAGAAGCGCGCGCGGCGGACGGAGCGACGGTCGTAGAGGACGGTGACGCGCCGTTCCTCCGCGCCGGAGCGCACGGTCAGCACGGTTTCCGGCGCGGTCAACACGACCTCAGCGGCGAAATGTCCGTCGGAGAGGGCGGCGGGTCGGCCGTTCACCGTTACCGGGGCATCGCATCGTCCGGCGACGGCGATCCGCAGCCCGTCGGGCGTCTCCTTTCCGTCATGGCGGTTGCAGATCATTCCGTCAAAGGGGCGTTCGACCTCGAGCATGGCTTCTCCTTGGAGTGGAAGGGGCGACTCAGGGGCATTATAGAGGGGGACCGGTGTGGGAACAACAACGCCCGGGCGCCTGAGGGGAGGCGTCCGGGCGTTTCCTTCAGCGGTTGACGCGGGGGACTACTTCTTCGGCTCAGCGGCGGGCGCGGCGGGGGGCTTGCATTTGCCGCAGGGGGTCAGTCCCTTCGCGGCGGCGTCCTCGACGGACATCAATACCCGGCTCTTCGCCAGGGCCGGGCACTTGCAGGTGTGGTAGGCTTTGCCGGTGTCGGTGCCATAGACGGTGACCGGGGGCTTGCAGGCGGCGCAGGGGGTCAGCTCCCTGTTGTTGGCTTCATCGCAGGAGATCGCCGTCTTTTCCTTGAGCAGCTTGCAGCCTTCGGCGTGATAGCACTTGTCGTCCTTCTGGCAGTACACGGCCTGCTGGGGGCAGCACTTGCCGCAGGGCGTCAGACCCGCCGCGGCAGCCTCGGCCAGGTTGGTCTTGGCGCACTCCTTGCCCTTGATGACGGCGCAGTCCTCGCAATGGTACGCCTTGCCCGTCTTCGTCGTGCAGACGGCGATGTCCTTCAGCGTCTGGACGGATGCCTTGCTGTCCGAGGCCCTGGCGTCCCTGGGCTTGGCGTCCTTCGTTGCGGCGGCCTTCGTGTCGGCAGCCTTGGCATCCTTCGGCGCTGCGGTTTCGGCCGCGGCCGTCACGGAAAGGGCGAACAGGCATGCGACGACCCACGCCATGGCGCGCTTCATCGTCTTCATCCTCCTCAAGAGAACCCCAACGCCCCGCGCCGGGGCCACCCCGGCGCTGCGTCTATCGGCGGATGATTTTGGAGAAGCGCGAAGGAGAATTTCAAGCGTGCCCCGAGGCTCATTCGGCCGTCCGCGCGCGGCTACTCCTCGCCGCAGGCGGTGTCCCAGAGGATTCGGCACAGGTCGCGGTGCGCGGACACGGTGTCTTCGAGTCGCGCGGCGTAGCCGCCGGCCAGCGTGGCCGCCAGGGGGATGCCCCGGCGCGCGCAGTGGCCGACGACGCAGCGGTCGCGCTCACCGATGCCCTCCAGCGTCAGCGCCAGCCCGCCCAGCACGTCCTCGGCAAAGACATCCACTCCCGCCACGTAGAGCACGAGATCGGGCCGGAAGTCATCCAGGATGGCCGGCAGATGGGCGTTCAGCCGGTCCAGGTACTCCGCATCGCCCGTCCTGTCCTCCAGGCCGACGTCCAGCGTGCTGCGCTCCTTGGCGGGGTAGTTGTTCTCCTGGTGCATGCTGAAGGTGAAGACGGCGGGGTCGTCGCGGAAGATGGCGGCGGTGCCGTTGCCCTGGTGCACGTCGAGGTCCACAACGGCGGCGCGCCGGATGGCTCCGTCGGCCAGAAGCCGGCGGAGGGCTACGGCGAGGTCGTTGATGTAACAGAAGCCCTCGGCGCGGTCGGCGAAGGCGTGGTGGAACCCTCCGCCCAGGTTGGCGGCCAGGCCGCTCCGAAGGGCGCGGCGGGCCGCCAGCAGCGTGCCGCCGGCGGCAAGGGCGTAGGCGCGAACGATCGGCTCGGTCAGGGGCAGCTCGGAGCGGGCGGTTCGGGGCGTCCGGCGGAGGGAGAACAGATCGTCCAGATAGGCCGGGCTGTGCGCCAGTTCAAGGTCGGCGCGGGCGGCCGGCTCCGGCAGGAGGAAGCGCTCCTCGGGAATCTCGCCGTCGCGGCGCAGCGCTTCGCGCACGCGCGCGAACTTGACGGTGGGGAAGACGTGCGCGCCGATGTCGCAGTAGTAGTCGGGGGAATAGACGAAAAATGCCTCCGCCACGCGCGCGCGATCCTCCTGCAAGCGGCCCGCCGGGGGGGCTTGCGCCCGGCCCGGGGCCGGTGGTTCAGCCTCCGGCCTTCCGCTTGGCGCGGTAGTAGGCCACGGCCCGCGGCATGCCTTCCTCGATGGGCACGGACGCCGTCCAGCCGAGGTCCCGCTTCGCTCGCGAGGCGTCGAGGGCCACGCGGCGCACCTCGCCCTTGCGGAAATCGGCGTACTCCGGCTCGATCTTCAACCCTACGGCGTCGCGAACGGCGCAGAACAACTGGTAGTCGCTGACCTCGCGCCCCGTGCCGATGTTGTACACCCCGCCGTCGCCCTTGTCGAGGGCGAGGATATTGGCGCGGACGATGTCCTCGACGAAGACGTAGTCGCGGGTCTTCGTCCCGTCGCCGAAGATCGTCGGGCGCTTGCCGTCGAGCATCTGCTCGCTGAAGATCGCCGTCACGCCGGCCTCGCCGTGCGGGTCCTGGCGCGGGCCGTACACGTTGGCGTAGCGCAGCACGGTAAAGCGCAGCCCGTAGAGGTCGCCGTAGAGCTGCAGGTACTTCTCGGCGGTGTACTTGGACGCGCCGTAGGGGGACTGGGGGCGGATGGGCGTAACAGGCCCCGCCGGAGGAGGCGTAGATGACCTTGGCGCAGCCGGCGCGCACGGCGGCTGCATAGAGCTTGATCGAACCGAGGATGTTGACGCCGGCGTCGTAGGCCGGGTCGTTGACGGCGGCGCGCACGTTGATCTGCGCGGCATGGTGCAGGATGACGTCCGGCTTGAAGTCCACGACGGCCTTCTCCATCCCCTCGCTCAGGAGGCCGAGATGGATGAAGAGCGCCTTCGGGTGCAGGTTCACCCGTTTGCCGCTCGATAGATCGTCCAGGACGGCCACGGTATGACCGAGTTCGATGAG
>JAKJEM010000097.1 GCA_022705425.1 Planctomycetota bacterium | reverse complement strand
GCGGGTACCGTGGTTCGACGTGGAGCGCATTCACCGCGGCTACACCCTGGGCGCGGGTGGCGCGCGGCAGCCGTGGTTCTGGATAGATACGGAGCGAGGGTTGTGCTACTACCGGATGACGGACTGAAGGGCGGGCCGGGTGACACGGCTGACGGCAGACGGGGGGACGACGAACGGCAGACGACGGACGGCGGGTTGCGGTCCGGGGACGGGGTGAGGAGAGAGTTGAGAAGCGAGAACTGAGGCGTGAGAGGGGACACGTTCGATGGGTGCCGAGGGCGACGGCAGGCGAACAGCCTTCTCCCCCCCCTGCTCAGCCTTCGCGGGCGGATTTGACGGCCATCATTGTTTTGTATCCTCCGGTGATGTTGCGGCAGCGGAAGCCGTTCTGGGAAAGGATGCGGCAGGCGAGGTATCCGCGCAGGCCGACCTGGCAGAGGACGAGGAGTTCGCGGTCGCGGGGGAGTTCGGCGAGGCGGGCGCGGAGGTCGTCGAGGGTGATGTTGAGTGTGCCGGGAAGGGGTGCGGCGGCGATTTCGGCGGGGGTGCGGACGTCGAGGAGGAGTTGTCCTTCGGCGGGCTGGAGGGCGTCGGCGGGGTCGCAGAGGGCGACGTCGCCGCGCAGGGCGTTGGCGGCGGTGAAGCCGGCGTAGTTGACGGGGTCGCGGGCGGAGCCATAGGGCGGGGCGTAGCAGAGTTCGAGTTCTTCGAGGTCGAAGACGGTCATTCCGGCGTGAAGGGCGGTGGCGAGGACGTCCACGCGCTTGTCCACGCCGTCGAGACCGACGGCCTGCGCGCCGAGGAGGCGTCCGTCCCTGGGATCATAGAGCACTTTGAGGGCGATGGGCTGGGCGCCGGGATAATAGGCGGCGTGGTGCATGGGGTGGACATAGACTTTGGCGTGCGGGATGCCAAAGCGGGCGAGGGTCTTTTCATTGAGGCCGGTGGAGGCGACGGTGAGGTCGAAGACTTTGCAGATGGCGGTGCCCAGGGCGCCGCGGTAGCGTGAGGGTCGTCCGAGGGCGTTGTCGGCGGCGAGGCGTCCCTGTCGGCTGGCCGGGCCGGCGAGGGGGATGAGGCAGGGACGTCCGGCGACGACGTGGCGGGTGAGGACGGCATCGCCGACGGCGAGGATGTCGGGGTTGCTGGTGCGGAGGAATTCGTCCACGATGATGCCGCCGCCGTCGCCGACGGCGAGTCCGGCGTCGCGGGCGAGGGCGGATTCGGGACGGACGCCGACGGCGACGATGACGAGGCCGCAGGGGAGGGAGTCTCCGGCGGCGAGGCGTACGGCGACGCCTTCGGGGTGGGGCTCGATGGCGGCGACGCAGGCTCTGCGGCGAAGTTCGACGCCGTGGGCGGCGAGGTGCTGCTGGACGGGGGCGGCCATTTCGGGGTCGAGGGGGGCCATGACCTGGTCGGCCGCCTCGACGACGGCGACGCGGAGGCCGCGGCGGTGGAGGGCTTCGGCCATTTCGAGGCCGATGTACCCGGCGCCGATGACGACGGCGCGCGCGGGCTTCCCGGCCTCGATGAGTGCAAGGAGGGCGTCCATGTCGTCGAGGCTGCGCAGGACGCGCACGCGGGGATTGTGGATTCCGGGGATGGGGGGAATGAGGGGCGCGGCGCCGGGGCTGAGGATGAGTTTGTCGTAGGGTTCCTCGCGTTCGATGCCGTTGGCGAGGTCGCGGAGGAGGAGGCGCTTGCAGGCGGGCAGGATGCGGAGCGCCTCGACGCCGGTGCGGACGTCTATGCGGAAGCGGCGGGCGAGGGTGTCGGGGGTCTGGACGAGGAGGGCGTCGCGCTTTTCGATGACGCGTCCGATGTGATAGGGCAGGCCGCAGTTGGCGAAGGAGACGCTGGGGCCGCGCTCGATGAGGAGGATGTCGGCGCGTTCGTCGAGTCGTCGGGCGCGGGTGGCGGCGGCGGCGCCGCCGGCCACGCCGCCGACGATGAGGAGACGGGTCGTCATGGTTTGTCCCTTTCGAGGGGGATGGGCGTCAGTCGCGTCCGAGGCTCAGGGCGAAGGCAAGGCCGAGTGCGGAGCCCCACAGAGCGCCGCGCCAGGGGTTGGCGGTGAGGGGACAGGCGCCATCGGCACAACTGTTGCTGGCGCCCAGGAGGGCGCCGACGCCCGCGCCGATGAGCGCGCCGACGATGATCCGGATCCACATGGCGGACTCCTTTCGGGCTGAACTGCTGTTATAGACTCGCGAGCAAGGGGAAGGTTACAACGGCGGACGACGGACGGCAGACGGCGGACGACAGACGACGGACGACAGACGACGGACGGCGGACGACGGACGACGGACGGCGGACGACGGACGGCGGACGACGGACGGCGGACGACAGACGACGGACGGCGGACGACGGACGACGGACGGCAGACGGCGGACGACGGACGGCAGACGGCGGACGGCGGACGACGGACGGCGGGTCGGGGACGGACGGCAGTGTGCGCTTGACACTCCGCGCCGGGCAGAACTATACTCACCGCAACGGGTGATGGAGATGTTTCAACGCGTGTGACTATCGGGAGGCGGAAATCATGCGGACCCACCGCGAGAACTGGCGCGACATCGCGTTGACCCTCCGGCTGGCCCTGGACCCGCGCAAGGTGGTTCTGGGGACGGTGGGTGTGCTGATGACGCTGATCGTGCTGATGGCGCTTTCGATCGTCGTGTCGCCGTGGTGGCCGGGGGCGCGGGCGGCGCTGGACCGCGTCAGTCGCGAGCCGGGCCAGGTGCTCCGGCAGGAGGTGCAGCCGCGCCTGGCGCGTTTTGTCGAAAGTCCGGCGGAGACGACGCGGCGTTGGACGCAGGTGGCCATCGGCAAGGTGCTGCCGACGACGTATTCGCGTCATGCGGGGATTCGCCCGATAGCGCCGCACACGTTGTTCGTCGGGGCGGCGGGCCTGGCGCTGACGCTGTTCATCTGGTCCTTCTTCGGGGGGGCGATTGCGCGGATCGCGGCGCTGGATTTTGCGAAGGGGAAGCGTCTGGAGATCGGCGAGGCGACGGAGTTTTCGGCGCGGAAGTTCGGTTCGTTCTTCTGGTCGCCGGTGGTGCCGCTGGCGGCGGCGGGGGTTCTGGTGGTCTGCATGATGGCGCTGGGATGGGTGGGCCGGATTCCGGCGGCGGGTCCGGTCATTGTGGGGTTGTTCTTCGCGCTGGCGGCGGTGGCGGCGGTGGTGGCGCTGGTGTTGCTGGTGGGGACGTGGTTCGGGTTCCCGTTCATGTGGCCGACGATCGCGATGGAGGGCACGGACGCGTTCGACGCGATCAGCCGGTCCTTCAACTATTTCTTTGCGCGTCCGGTGAAGACGCTGGCGTGCTTCCTGGCGGCGCTGGTGTATGGGACGGTAGCGGTGGGGATTGTGGCGGGGGCGGTGCACGTGTCGCTGGCGCTGGCGCTGGCGGGGGTCGGTTTCGGGATGGGGTCGCACTTTTCGGAGATCGGGATGTGCCTGGGTTACGGTGCGACGCCGGAGGCGTGCTGTGCGCTGCCGGGTGCGGCGTCGGTGGGGACGATTGGCGGGATGCTGCTGCTGCGCATCGTGATCATCATGGCGTGGGTGCTGGTGCTGGGTTTCATTGTGAGCTTCAAGATCAGCGCCTGGACGGCGATTTACGCCGTGTTGCGGCGCGACGTGGACGGGACGGGCATGGGGGAGGTGTATGAGCCCGAGCCGGAGGAGGAGACGCCGGCGATCCCCGCTGCGACGCCGAAGGCGGAGGCTGAGGTGAAGGCGGAGCCGCCGGCCGCGCCGGCGGATGCGCCCGCCCCGGAGACGCCCCCCCCGCCGGCGGCGACGCCGGGCGAGAAGCCGCCGACGCCGTAGCGCAGGCGGAGGGCGCGCGTTGGAGACGCGGCGCTGCCGCGCGCGGATTCCCCCGGACTTTTCAGGAATGCCCATGCCCCGACGCGAGATATCCTTTCCCCATCTTCCCACGGACGCGCTGCGTCCCGGCGGTGCGACGCCGTCGGTGGTCATCGTGGGGCGGCCGAACGTCGGCAAGTCCTCGCTGTTGAACTGCCTGGCGAAGAAGCGCATCGCCATTGTGGACCCGACGGCGGGCGTGACGCGGGACCGGATCAGCGCGCTGCTGGAGCACGAGGGTCGGGTCTTCGAGCTTTGGGACACGGGGGGCATCGGGACGCCGGACGACCTGGCGGCGGAGGTGGAGCGGCAGATCGAGACGGCGCTGCTGCGCGCGGATGCGGTGCTGTTCGTGGTGGACGTGAAGCAGGGGCTGCTGCCGCTGGACCAGGAGATTGCGACGCGCCTGCGCCGGATCGGGCGCCCGGTAATCCTGGTGGTGAACAAGGTGGAGCACGCGCGGCACGAGGCGACGGCGGCGGCGGAGTTCGACCGACTGGGGTTCGCGGCGCGGGCGTTCATCAGCGCGCTGCACGGACACGGGCGGACGGACCTGCTGGACGAGATCGTGCGTCATCTGCCGACGGAGACGGCGGCGCCGCAGGAACCGATCCTGAAGCTGGCGATCGTGGGGCGGCAGAATGTGGGCAAGTCCACGCTGATCAACACACTGGCCGAAGAGGACCGGGTGATCGTGAGCGACCTGCCGGGGACGACGCGCGATGCGGTGGACGTGCGTTTTACGCGCGGGGGGCAGACATACCTGGCGGTGGACACGGCGGGGCTGAAGCGGCGGAACAAGCTGGCGGACTCGGTGGAGTTCTACTCGCTGGAGCGGGCGCATCGGGCGATCCGCCGCTGCGACGTGGCGCTGTTCCTGATTGACATCGCGGCGGACATCTCGCGCGTGGACAAGGAACTGGCCACGGCGGTGGAGAAGGAGCACAAGCCCTGCATTCTGGTGGTGAACAAGTGGGACCTGGTGGGGACGCGTTTCACGACGGAGGAGTACACGCAGTACCTGAACGACCACCTGCACGGGCTGAGCTTTGCGCCGGTGAGTTTCATTTCGGCGCGGGACCGCACGAACGTGGACGACACGCTGAAGCTGGCGCAGGCGCTGTTCGAGCAGGCGCGGCACCGGGTGACGACGGGGCAGTTGAACGCGGTGCTCCAGCGTGCGGAGGCGACGCAGTCGCCGCGGGCGAGCCACGGCAAGCAACCCCGGCTGTTCTACGCGACGCAGATCGCCGTGACGCCGCCGACGATCCTGATCTTCGCCAGCCATCCGCAGTTGATCTCGGAGCAGTATGTGCGCTACCTGGGGCGGTACTTCCGCGAGCATCTCCCCTTCCCGGAGGTGCCGGTGCGGTTCGTCTTCCGGGCGAGGACGAAGAAGGCGACGGGCGAAGCTTGACTCCTTCCGCAAGACGGCTACAATGGTGCTTGGTCTTTTTGTGGCATTCTAAGGGAAGCTGCGGGAAGCTACGATAGTGGGCGAGGTGCTAAACCTGTCCGAGGCGGCTGCCTTCATCCGCGTGAGCGCGAAGACGCTGGGCGACCTGGCGCGTGCCGGGAAGGTGCCCGGCCAGAAGGTGGGGCGCGAGTGGCGTTTCTCTCGCTCGGCGCTGGAACGGTGGCTGTCGGGCGGTACGTCGAGCGCCGCCTATGCGGGCAACACCGATCCGGGGGGCGTGCGGGCGTCGGGCGTGCGCGAACCGGACGTTCAGTACGCGCTTCCGTTTGCGGGTTTCCGGGATACGGCGTTCACGGAGAACCGTGATCGGGCGCTGCACCGGTGGGTGCCGTGGATCGCGGGGTACTCCTGCGCATTCGTTGACGACGCGATCCGCAAGGTTGCGGACGGGCGGCGTCCGCTGACGATTCTGGACCCTTTTGCCGGGGTGGGAACGACGCTGATCGAGTCGCTCAAGCACGGACACAATGCGGTCGGGTTCGAGATCAACCCCTATGCGGCGCTGGCATGCCGCACGAAGGTCGGTGCGGCGGACTACGACGTGGCGGGTCTTCGGGCGAAGGCGGCGGAGTACGCGCGGGAGGTATCGGCGCGGATTCGATCGGGGTCAGCCGTGCCCGTGAGCGCGCCGCCGCCCGGTTTCGTCAGTCGGGCGCCGTTCTTCAGCCCGGCGGTGGAACGTCAGGTGCTTCTAACACTGGACTTCATTCGGGCTGAGACGGAGGGCTGGATGAGCGACGTCTTTCGGACGGCGCTCGGTTCGGTCATGGTGAGTTTTTCGAACTACTCGTACGAACCGAGCCTTGGGACGCGCGCGGGGGCAAACAAGCCGAACATCCTAGACGCCGACGTTGTCGCCGTTCTTCGGCGGAAGCTTGACGAGATGTGCGAGGACATCCGCATCTTCGCGGAGCAGGTGAACGGCTTCGAGCCGCGTCCGACAGCGGCCCTTCACCCGGTTTCCTACTTCGACGGCGCGGGGCGGATCGCGCCGGGCAGCGTGGACCTTCTTGTGACGTCTCCCCCCTATCTGAACAACTACCACTATATCCGCAACACGCGGCCGCACATGTTCTGGTTGGACATGATCGCGGCTCCATCCGAGTTGAAGGCGATGGAACAGAAGAGCTTCGGCCAGTTCTGGCAGACCGTCCGTTCCGGCCCGGAGATACCTCTCGTCGTGGACCACCCCGAGCTTCGCGCTCTCCTGGCGACGCTGCGCCGGCGCAACCGGGAGAAGGGCCCTTACGGCGGGGAGGGTTGGGCGAACTACGCCGCCGCCTATTTCAACGACTGCGACCGGTTCTGCGAAACGACGCTGCGCCTGATGGCGCCCGGCGGAACGGTGGTCGTCGTCATCGGCAACAACATCCTGCAGGGGGTGGAGTTCGCCACCGACCGGTTCCTCGCCGAGTTGGCTCAGGCCCGTGGATTCGAGGTGGTGGAGATGCACGAGGTCCGCCGAAAGCGGACGGGAAACAGCATCGTGAACTCCTCCGTGCGCGTCGGCACCGTGCAGCGCAAGACGCGGCTGTACGAGACCGCTGTGGAGTTGCGCGCGCCCGCCTTCACCATCCGGGCGGAATCGAACCGGCCACGTGGCGTCTGACGGTCTCTTCAAGGGCGGAGGGGGACTCATCGGCCTTGAGACGAGCGGCCCAGTCGCGTCCGGGGTGGAGCGTGTCCCAGCGCGGACGCTTCATGTCCTTGCGTCCCTTGCCCGGATCGTGATTTCCAAAGCCGTCAAGGCATGTGTTCCACACCGGGCGGAAGTGGTCTATCAGGAAACGCTCTGCGAGGGTGATCCACACGGGCACCACCACGAGATGGCGGCAACGGAAGTCCGTCAGGCGGAGGTTCTCCGTCTGGCTGATGGACTTCGCGTGTTCGGCCAGACGGCGGAAGAGCGCCGCCCCACGGTCACCTTCTCCGCCGCCCTTGCGTCCACCTGCGGGAACAGCCTTCCCCACATAGATCGGAACGAGCAGCCGGGATGAGGACACGGCAGCGTAGCAGGGAAGGCTCCCGGTGTAGTAGATGGCATAGACGCCATTTCCGTCGAAGGGCGTGTCCGGAGGAAGGGGCGTGGCCGGGCGTTCGAGGAGTGCGGCTACCACGCTGCGAGCCAGATTCTCGTAGTTGAGGGGATCGTAGGGTAGCGCCATGAAGGGACTCCCTTGCTGAGGAATCGTAGTTGCCTAATGTTACCGGCCCTCCCGGCAGGACGCAACCCACGCTTCTGGCGCTCGCGCCTGCAACACCACCTTGACTTCACTTCCGGGGCGGAACTACTCTGGGGCAAAGGAAGGATGTGCGACGTCGGGGCGGGCGCGGTGCGAGGGGCCGGGCGTGGAGAGGATATTCCTGTTGCGGTCGGTGATGCGGCGGCTTTGTCGAAAGGGTTATCTTGACCGAGATGGTTGTGCACAGGCGAGGGTGGGTGCGGCGGGCCTTTACGCTGGTGGAGCTGCTGGTGGTGATGGCGGTGCTGGCGGCGCTGGCGGGGCTGCTGCTGCCGGCGTTGCGGAGCGCGGTGAATTCGGCG
>JAKJEM010000096.1:7634-7905 GCA_022705425.1 Planctomycetota bacterium | reverse complement strand
GCGGGCGCGGTGGGTGCGGCGAGTGGGGCGGGCCTTGTGGACGATGCGGACCTTGACTGAGAGCGGAAGCGGTAGAGGCGCTCGGTGAAGCCGCCTTCCTTCTCAAAGGCGGCGGCCTGGGCGGCAATCAGGCGGTCGAGCAGAGCGCAGGCCACCGCGAGCAGGGTCAGCACGGCGTTGGCGGCCGGTTCAGCATAGTCCGGACGTCCACCGTGTCCACGGCGTCCACTGTGTCCACACGCCCGCACCCAGGCCGCGACGTCATCGGCGG
>JAKJEM010000096.1:0-7624 GCA_022705425.1 Planctomycetota bacterium | reverse complement strand
GCCACCTCGGATTTTCCGTTCCTCCTCCACCCAGCACCGCACCTCATCCATGCTGGAGCAGCGCCTGGCTTTGAACCGCATGAGCGCGGGGTTGTCGGGTGGCCACGCCTCCAGCCCGCGCTGGCGCAGGAAGTCCTCGTAGTCGAGGCGAAGCTCCTCCAGGCTGGCCCGCGCCACATTGGTCAGTTTGAGTTCGGTCTTCTTCGAGGTGCCGGAGGCCTGGCTGCCTTCGGCGATATTCTGTACACCGGAACGCGCGGCCTGCACCATCTGGTCGTGGGTGCGGCTGCGTTTCTCGATGTAGCGATCACAGAAGCGGACCGTCACGTCGTAGATGAGTTGCGCCACCTGAAAACTCTTGAGGCTCCGATAGCCTCCGTGTTTTGGGATGAGAGGTTCGGCCGTCTCGTCTTCCTGTGTCGCGAACGGGTTCAAGGGCGCGCACGCGGCCGGCCTCAAGGAACCTGTTGATCCTGGTCCGGGCTGCGGCTTCTCTTTCGGGCACATAAACGCCTCGTTCAGTCCCGGTCACCCGGCGGACTCTGTTGCACAGCGACAGGCTACCCGGCAGCGGGGGCACTGTCAAACACAGCCGTCCGCAGGGTGACGGGCGCGTGTCCGCGGGCTGTCGCAGGTGCCTTCGGCGGCGCATTGACGCGCCGCGCGACGCTGCTCTCCGACCGGGGTTGAGGCAACGTCAAGTGCGTTCTTGACCTTTCCCGATTCCGGTGATACAAGAGAATAGAGGGGGGTGTGAGGACGCAGCGCGGTAGGCGCAGGGCTCCGGAGTAAGGTCCGATTATGGGTTTGACCGTAGCAAAGAGAATCCCGAGCCGCGCGGTCGTATTCTTCGGTCTCGCCGGCGTCCTTGTGATCGTTGGCGCCTGCACGGGTGGGGCGTTGGAGTCCGAACGCCGCGCGCGCGGTGATCTGGAAGAGGTGGCCGGCCGATTTCGCCCCTCCGGCGTCAAGCCCGACTTGCTGACGCTGGCCCCCGATTCGCCGATAGACGATTATCTCCGTTTTGCCCTGCTGAACAGCCCGCGCGTCGAGGCGGCCTACTTCGACTGGGCCGCCTCCGTCGAGCGGATTACCGACGCGCGTTCCCTGCCCGATCCACGCCTGACCTTTGAACTGGACATTGCGGAGGTCGTCATGTCCGCCAAGGCCGGGCTGATGATGGACCTGCCCGGTCCGGGCAAGCTCCGCGCCGCCGGGAACCTTGCCGCCGCCGAGAGTACGGCGCTCTACGCCGTCTTCGAGGGTGAAGTCCTTCGCGCGGCCTACGCGCTCAAGAGCGCCTGGTATCGCGCCCTCTTCCTGGAGGACAACCTTCGCGCCCAGCGCGAGAACCTCCTCCTGCTGTCCGACCTCGAACAACTGGCGCGGCAGCAGAATGCCGCGGGGCGCGCCTCACTTCAGGACGTCCTTCGCGCGCAGATCGAGCAGGAGCAACTCCGCACACGGATTGCGAATCTCGAGGACTCCCGTTCCACCCTGGTCGCCGAACTCAAGGCGGCTTTGGGGTTGGGCGTCCGCGAGGCGGACCCGCCGCTGCCGGCGCGTTTCGTTCCTTCGCCGGGTCTGCCCGCGCGTGACGCCATCCTGGAGATCGCCCTCCGCCGGAACCCCGGCATCCGGCGCATGGCCGCCGACGTGCGTCGCGCAGAGGCGCAGGTTGAACTCGCCCGCACCGCCGGCGTGCCGGACTTCGCCGCCGGGATCGAGGCCGACTTCAAGGACAACCCGGCCACGTGGAAGCCCTCGATCGGCATGACGCTGCCGGTCTGGCGCGACAAGATCGCCGCGCGCATCGCCGCCGCCCAGGGCGAGAAGCGCGCCGCCGAAGCCCGTCTGACCGCCGAGCAGGTACAGTTTGCGGCCGAGTTGACGGCCACGCTCTACGCCTGGCGCGAGAGCCTCCGAAACGTGGAACTCCTCGAAGAGCGTCTGCTCCCCCGCGCGCGGCAGTCCTTCGACGCTGCCCGCACCGGCTACGCCAACGGACGCTCCGGCTTCCTCGATGTCGTGGATGCCTATCGGCAGGTCCTGGCCTTCGACGTGGCCCTCATCGAAGCCCGCACCCGGCGCGAACTGGCGCTGGCCTCCCTGTCGCTGTTGATCGCCGGCGTGCCGCCCCCCGGCGCCCCTGTGCTTGCGCCGGAGTCGAACCCGGACCCGCCCAAGGAGTTCGCGCGATGAAACGCTCCGTTGTCCTGCTCGGCGTCGCCGCCGTGTTCGCGGCCCTGATTGTCGGGGGCCTCGTGGGACGCTGGACGGCGTCCTCCCCCGCAAAGAGTCCCGGCTCCGCCGCCGCCCCGTCCGCGCCGCAGGTCTTCACCTGTTCCATGCATCCGCAGGTGCGCCTGGCAAGCCCCGGCGCCTGCCCGATCTGCGAAATGCCCCTCATCCCGGCCCAGTCCGCCGCCGCGTCGGGCGACGACCCGCCCAGCCTCCTCCTTTCCGAACACGCGCGCGCCATGGCCTCCGTCGAGACCGTTCCCGTGGAATGGCGACGGCTGACGCGCGACCTGCGCACCGTCGGCAAGGTGCAGTATCACGAGCCCTCCCTCGCCACCGTCACCGCCCGCGTGGACGGCTACGCCGAGAAGCTCTTCGTCAATGTTACCGGCGTTGCCATCAAGGCCGGCGACCACCTTCTCGAGGTCTATAGTCCCGACCTGCTGCTGGCCGAGCAGGAACTGCTCATCGCCCTGCGGCAGGGGGATTCCGGTCCGCTGGTCGAGAGCTCCAGAATCAAGCTGCGCAACTGGGGAATGACGGAGAAGCAGATCAACGATCTCGTCGCCCATCGGAAGCTTTCCGACCGCATCACCCTCTACTCGCCGATCACCGGCACGGTCATCGAGAAGACCCTCGTCGAGAACAGCGCTTTCAAGGCCGGGGACGTTCTCTACCGCATCGCCAACCTCGACGCCGTCTGGGTTCATCTGGACATCTACGAATACGATCTTCCCTGGGTGCGTTACGGGCAGCGGGTCGAACTCACGGCCGAGTCCCTTCCCGGACAGGTGTTCTCCGGGCGCGTGACCTTTGTCGAGCCGACGCTCAACGAGCAGACGCGCACGGTGCGCGTTCCCATCTACGTCGAGAATCTCGACCACGCCCTGAAGCCGGGGATGTTCGTCAGCGCCGTTATCCGCGCGGCCCTGGGGTCCGACGGGCGCGCCGCGCCCACCGGCGTTGAGGGCAAGTTCACCTGCCCCATGCACCCCCAGGTGCTGCGCGACGAGGCCGGGGCCTGTCCCATGTGCCGGATGCCCCTCGAACAGGTTCCCGGCGCGCCGGCGGTCTCCCCGGCGTCGCCCGCCGCCCCCGCACCGGATCGCTACCTCTGCCCCATGAAGTGCGAGGGGGAAAAGAGTTATGACAAGCCGGGCAACTGCCCCGTGTGCCACATGCGCATCAAGAAGGTCGTCGCGCCTGCGACGCCGCCTGCCGGGATGTTGCCGGCCATCCCGGCGGGGGCGGTCCTGGATAGCGGCACGCGTCGGATCGTTTACGTCGAGAAGGAGCGCGGCCACTTCGAAGCGCGCGAGGTTCTGCTCGGCCCGCGATCCGGAGGCTGGTTCCCCGTCCTCAAGGGCGTGGCCGTCGGCGAGCGCGTCGTTGCGCGCGGCGGCTTTCTGATAGACAGCCAGTTCCAGATCACGGGCCGCCCGAGCCTTTACTATCCCGGCGGTCTCGCCGCTCCCGCGGAGCCCTCCGCTCCCGCCGCGCCCGGCATCCACAAGCACTAAGGGAGCCCCGGCATGGTCAACGCCGTCATCCGCTGGTGCCTGCGGAATGCGCTTCTGATGACGCTGGCGATTTCGGCCCTGTGCGCTGCCGGCTACTGGGCCGTCATCCACACCCCCGTGGACGCCATCCCCGACATCGGCGAGAAGCAGGTGATCGTCTATGCCGACTGGCCCGGGCGCAGCCCGCAGGACGTGGACGACCAGGTGACCTATCCCCTGGCCACGGCGTTGACGGGCACGCCGGGTGTCAAGACGATCCGTTCCATGTCCGGATTCGGCTTCTCGATGGTCTTTCTGATCTTCAAGGACGACGTGGACTATTACTGGGCGCGCTCGCGCGTTCTCGAACGCGCCAACGTCGTCCGCCAGAGCCTGCCCGAGGGCGTCACCCCCGTCCTCGGGCCCGACGCCACCGCCCTGGGCCAGGTCTTCTGGTACACCGTCGAGGGCGAGGGCTTCGACCTGGCCGAGCGCCGTTCTGCGCAGGACTGGTTCATCCGCTACCAGCTTCAGTCCGTCGAGGGTGTCAGCGAGGTCGCCGGCATCGGCGGCTTCGTCAAGCAGTACCAGATTGACCTGCACCCCGACCGGATGCGGGCGCACCGCGTCACGCTGGTGGATGTCCTCGATGCCGTCCGCCGGAGCAACCTCGATGTCGGCGCCAAGGTCGTGGAGCAGGGGGGCTCGGAGGTCTTCATCCGCGGCGTGGGCTTCGTGCGTTCGGTCGAGGACCTCGAACGGATCGTTATCCGGCAGGAGGGCGGCACGCCCGTCATCGTCGCCAACGTCGCCGCCGTCCAACTCGGCCCCGACTTCCGGCGCGGCGCTCTTGACAAAGAGGGCGTCGAGACGGTCGGCGGCGTTGTCCTCATGCGCTACGGCGAGAACCCGCGCGAGGTCCTGCGCCGTGTCAAGGCGAAGATCGCCGGCCTCGAACCGGGCCTGCCCGCCAAGACCCTTCCCGACGGGCGCGTGTCGCGGCTGAGCATCGTCCCCTTCTATGACCGCTCCGACATCGTCAACGAGACGATTGCCACGCTCAAGAAGGCGCTCCTGGAGGAGGCGGTACTGGCGGCGCTGGTCATCCTCTTCTTCCTCTTCCACCTTCGCACCACCGTGGCCGTGTTGCCCACCCTGCCTTTGGCGCTGGCGGGCTCCTTCCTGCTGATGTACCTCTGCGGCGTGGACAGCAACATCATGTCGCTGGCGGGCCTGGCCATCGCCATCGGCGACGTCGCCGACATGGGCATCATCATGTCCGAGAACATCTACCGCCGCCTGGCCGCGGCCACCGACCTCGAACGCCGCGAGAAGGGCTACTTCGGCCTCGTGTATGAAGGCGCCACCGAGGTTGGCGGGGCCATCGTGGCCGCCGTGAGCAACACCCTCGTCTCCTTCATCCCGGTCTTTTTTCTCATGGACCAGGAAGGCAAGCTCTTCCGGCCCCTTGCCTTCGCCAAGACCTTCGCCATCGGTTCCTCGGTCGTCCTGGCGATCACGGTCGTGCCCTTTCTCTGCTACCTGCTTTTCCGTCCGGGGCGATGGCGCGCCCGCGCGGCCCTGGGCGTGGCGGCGCTCTGCGGCGCGCTGGCCGGGCTCGGCGTTCAGGCCGCCTTTGCCTGGGGGCTGGCTGCCCCGGCGGGGCGCGGAATCCTCATCGCCCTCGCCGTCGGGCTCGGCGTGGCCCTGTGCGTGTTGCGCATGACGCGCGAGGGCTTCGCCCCGCTCGATGCGAACCCCGTCTCCCGCCGCATTGCGGCGCTCTACACCCCGGCCCTGCGCTGGGTCCTTGACCACAAGAAGACCTTCCTGGCCGCGCCTGTGATCCTGCTCTTCATCGGCCTCTCCGTCTGGCTGGGGCTGCACGTCACCCTCTTTCCCCTGGAATGGGCGGTCAACCGCTTCGCGCGCGAGCGGGCCTCCCCCGCCCTCAAACGTATCATGAACGCCCCACCCGGCGCGGACGTTGTGCGCCCCCTCGTGGAACTCGACTACCTCCGCTGGCAGCGCGTGCGCGACGTCGGCGGGCGCGAGCGTCCGCGACTTCTGCTGCGCCGGCAGGACCCCGCCGAGCGGGAGGCCGAGCGCGCCGCCGGGCAGGTCGTCGTGTCCGAGCGTCGCATCCTGCCCGGACTCGGGCGCGAGTTTATGCCCCCCCTCGACGAAGGCACCTTCCTCTACATGCCCTCCCTGCTCCCCCCGGGGGCCTTGTCTGAAGCCGTTGCCGTCAACAGCCGCCAGGACCTCGCCATTGCGCAGGTTCCCGAGGTCCTCTCCGTCGTCGGCAAGGTCGGTCGCGCCGATTCCGCCCTTGACCCCGCCCCTGTGGGGATGATCGAAACGATCGTCACCCTCAAGCCCGAGTCGGAGTGGCGCACGCGGCCCGTGCGCCGCGTCTTCTCCGCATGGCCGGCGTGGCTGAAGGCGCCCCTGGCCTGGCTCTGGCCGGAGGAGCGCCGCATCACCAAGGACGAAGTCCTCTTTGAACTCCAGAGCAAGGCGGCGATCCCCGGTGTGCTGCCCTCCTGGCTGCAGCCGATCCAGACGCGCCTCGTCATGCTTCAGACCGGCTTCCGCGCCATGATGGGCGTCAAGATCTACGGCGCCGACCTGCGCGAGATCGAGCGCATCGGGATCCAGATGGAACAACTCCTGCGCGAGGTCCCCGGCGCGGCTGACGTCATCGCCGACCGCATCGTCGGAAAGCCGTACCTCCAGATCGAACTCGACCGCGAACGCATGGCGCGCTACGGCGTGAATGTTCGCGACGTGCAGGAGGTCGTCGAAACCGCCCTGGGCGGCGTCAACATCATGGAGTCGGTGGAGGGTCGCGAGCGCTACCCCATCCGCGTGCGCCTCGCGCGCGACTTCCGCGGCGACCTCGAGGCCATCGAGCGCATCAACGTCCCCTCCTCCTCCGGCGCGCAGGTGCCCCTGGCCCAACTGGCCGAACTCCGCACCGTCCTCGGTCCGCAGGAAATCAAGGGCGAGCGCGGGCTTCTCGTGGGCTACGTCACCCTGAACACGCGCGACCGCGACGAGGTCTCCGTGGTTCAGGACGGCGAGGCGCTCTTGCTCCAGGCGCTGAGCGACGGGCGCCTGCGCCTGCCGCCGGGGTACTACTGGGAGTGGGCCGGGCAGTTCGAGAACCAGGTCCGCGCCATGGCGCGCATGAGGATTCTCGTCCCCGTCACCCTCGCCATCATGTTCGTCATGCTCCAACTCAGCTTTGCCCGCTGGTGGATTTCCCCCGTTATCTTCTTCGGGATTCTCGTCTCCGCCTCGGGTGGATTCATCCTGCTCGGCTTGTGGGGGGCGAACCTGTCCGTCGCCGTCTGGGTCGGATTCCTCGTGCTCTTCGGCGTCGTGGACGACGACGGCGTGGTCATGGCCACCTACCTCGAAGGCGTCTTCAAGGAGCGCACCTTCGGTTCCGTCGGCGAAATCCGCGAGGCCGTCCTCGATGCCGGGCTCAAGCGCATCCGCCCCTGTCTGATGACCACCGCGACAACCGTCATCGGCCTGATGCCGATCTTCTGGGCCACCGGGCGCGGCGCCGACGTCATGAAGCCCATGGCCATTCCCTCCATCGGCGGCATGGCGGTCTCCCTCATCACCCTCTTCATCGTCCCTTGCGTCTTCTGCGCCGTCGAGGAATGGAAGTGGAAGCGCGCTTGCCGCGCGGCGGCAACCGGCGCAGGGAAGACGGCGGGGGAAGGGTAGGGGGGGGTACGACAGACGACGGACGACGGACGACGGACGACGGACGACAGACGACGGACGACAGACGACGGACGACGGACGACGGACGACGGACGACGGACGACGGACGACGGACGACGGACGACGGACGACGGACGACG
>JAKJEM010000095.1 GCA_022705425.1 Planctomycetota bacterium | reverse complement strand
GCAGGACTTGCGCGTGGCGGTGGACAAGCAGGGGGGGCGGGATGATTACGAAGCCTTTCTGCGGGCGAACTTTTTCGGTTGTGCGCTGGCGACGCGGCGGCAGGACTCGGCGTCCTCGGAGTACGTCGTGCGGGAGGGGGCGCGGCGCATGGAGGTGGTGTTCCGTCCCGGCGCCGACGCGCGGCATCTGCCGGTGGCGCTGGGGTCCATGGTCGCGAAGTACGTGCGCGAGCTGATGATGGAGATGTTCAACGACTTCTGGCTTCAGCGCGCCCCGGAGGCGCGGCCCACGGCGGGCTATTACACCGACGGCCATCGTTTCCTGCGGGAGATCGAGGGGGCGCGGCAGTCCCTCGGCACGCCGCTGGAACTGCTGGCGCGCTGCCGATAGAACGGAACGCGAGGAGCGATGCGGAACATCAAGTTGACGCTGGAGTATGAAGGGACGGGCTACCTGGGCTGGCAGCGGCAGCCGCAGGGGATGACGGTTCAGCAGGCGTTGGAGGAGGCGCTGGAGAAGGCGGTGGGGACGCGGACGGCGGTGACGGGGGCAAGCCGGACGGACGCGGGGGTGCACGCGCGGGGGCAATCGGCTAATTTCCGGACGGAATCGGCGCTGGCGCCGGAGCGGCTTCGCGGGGCGCTGAACGCGCTGTTGCCGCGGGACATTGCGGTGCTGGAGGCGCGGGAGGTTCCGCCGGAGTTCGACGCGCGGTTCTCGGCGCGGTCGAAGCGCTACACGTACACGCTGTGGACGGGTCCGGTGCGTCCGGCGCTGCGGCGGAACTTCTGCTGGCACGTGCGCTGGGTGCGGGACGTGGAGGCCCTGCGGGCGGCCTCGAGGTTATTGATCGGGCGGAAGGATTTTGCGGCCTTCGAGGCGGCGAACGCGAGTTCGGAGACGACGGTGCGGCGCGTGAAGCGCGCGGAGTGGTTCGAGTCGGGTCCGGAGCTGACCTTCGAGATCGAGGCGGACGCCTTTCTCTATAACATGGTGCGGATCATTGTGGGGACGCTGTGCGAAGTGGGTCGGGGGAAGCTTTCGGTTGGGGATTTTGCGCGGATCATCGAGGCGCGCGACCGGACCGAGGCGGGGCGGACGGCGCCGCCGCAGGGGCTGTGCCTGATGGAGGTTGTTTACGACCTGCCGCCGGTTGCGGAGGCGGGGGGGGCGGAGGTCGGATAGGCGGATTGGGGCCTTTTCGGCGGGTTTTCTGGTAATCGGCCGGTCTTTCGGGGAGGTGGCACAGGCGCCCACGGCTGTGGGAGCGTCGTGTCCGGGCAGCTACAGGCGAGGGCGTCTGTGCCACACACGGTCCGGTTTCTGAGTCCCCCGCCAGGGGATCGGATACGTTTCCTGCGAGGATTGCCTTCCTCCGGGCGCACTGATAGAATCATGGCGGACGTTCGATCCGCCTGCGGCGGCGCGGGCGGTGGAAGCCGTTTGTGGCAAGGAGACGGCGTCATGAAGAAGAGCATCAACTACTGGTCGTTTCCGGGCGGGCTCGAGGGGAAGAAGGAGATCGGCGAGTTCCTGTCGGAGGCGAAGGACGCCGGTTTCGAGGGGGTGGAGTTGTGCATCGGCGAGGTGGGGCGATTGAGCCTGAAGACCACGGAGAGGCAATGCGCGGACATCCGCGCGGCGGCCGAGAAGCGTGGGATCGAGATATGTTCGACGGCGTCGGGGATTTACTGGGGGTACAACTTCGGTTGCAGCAAGGTGGCGGACCGAACGCGGACGGAGCAGGCGGTGAAGAAGATGCTGCAGATCGCGCAGTGGCTGGGGACGGACGCGCTGCTGTTCATTCCCGGCGCGGTGGACGTGTTCTTCAATCCCGCCGCCGAGGTGATTGCGTATGACGTCGTCATGCAGCGGGCGAAGGAGGGGACGCAGCGGCTGCTGCGCGCCGCGGAGGCGTGCAAGGTGGGGCTGTGCGTGGAGAATGTGTGGAACAAGTTCTTGTTGAGCCCGCTGGAGATGCGCGACTTTATTGACAGCTTCGGCAGCGAGTACGTCGGCGCGTATTTCGACGTCGGCAACGTGATGGCCTACGGCTACCCGGAGCAGTGGATTCGGATTCTGGGGAAGCGGATCAAGCGGGTCCACCTCAAGGACTTCAAGACGGGCGTGGGGACGGCGAGCGGCTTCTGCGACCTGCTGGAAGGGGACGTGAACTGGCCGGAGGTCATGCGCGCGTTGAAGGCGGTCGGTTACGCGGGTCCGGTCACGGCGGAGATGATCCCGCTGTACCGGCATTCGCCGCTGGCGCGCGTGCGGAACACGTCGCGGGCGATGGACGAGATTCTGGCCTTGTGAGCGCGCCCGTTGCGGGCGACGCATGGTAGCGCAGGAAGGAGAGCATTCATGTTGAAGGTGGGACTGTGCGGGGCGGGCTTCATGGGGAAGATGCACGCCGCGTGCTATGGGAATCTTCCCGACGTGAAGGTGACGGCGGTGGCGGACATGCAGCGCGCGGCGGCGGAGGCCGTCGCAAAGCCTGTTGGGGCGGAGATTTACGCCAAGGCGGCGGACTTGATCGCTCGGGCGGACGTGGACGTGGTGGATGTCTGCCTGCCGACGGATCTGCACTGCGAGCACGTCGTGCTGGCGGCCCGGCGGGGTCTGGACTGCCTGTGCGAGAAGCCGATGGCGTATTCGCCGTCGGAGGCGGCGCGCATGGTGAAGGCGGTGCGCGGTGCGCGCGTCAAGTTCATGGTGGCGCACGTCATCCGCTTCTGGCCCGAGTACCAGGTTCTGAAGGAGTACGTGGAGGGGAAGAAGCTGGGGGCGTTGCGGGAGCTGTTCCTGCGGCGCTTTGCGCACCGGCCGGACGGCTACGGGAACTGGTTCCACGACGCGGGGCGCAGCGGCGGGGCGCTGCTGGACCTGCACTGCCACGACGCGGACTTCGTGCGCTACATGTTCGGGGAACCGAAGTCCATTGACGCCGTGGGCGTCAAGAACCGCGGCGGCTGGGACCAGATCAGCGTCAATTACCACTATCCGAAGGTGGCGGTGAATGCGGCGGGGGGCTGGTGGTTGAGCGGCGAGCCTTTCGAGATGGCCTTCCGCGCGGTCTTCGAGAAGGGAACGATCCTTTACTCCTCGCGTTCGGAACCGATGACGCTGTACAAGCCGGGGGAGAAGCCGGCGGTCCTCGACGTGCCGCAGCCGAAGACAAGCCGCGTGGAGGCGGGGGGCAACATCAGCAGCCTTGGGGGTTACTTCAACGAGATCAAGTACTTCACGGAGTGCCTGAAGGCCGGGAAGGAGCCAAAGGTGGTGACGCCGGAAGACGCGGCGGCGACGCTGAAGCTGCTCTACCAGGAGATGGCCTCTGCGGAGAAGAAGCTGAAGAAGTGAGCGCGGCGCGTTGAGTCCCCGCCGTTCGGCCCGCAGCGGGCGGACGGCGGGGCGTTCGTTTGTGGAGCGGGGCTTGCGCGGCAAGGCCGGCAGGGCGGCTGCCGGCGGTTGCGCGGCGGGGCCGAAACGGGTAACATTCGCGCGCCGGCTCGCGGCGTGGAGACGGCGGACGCGCGACGGAGGAGCCGTCGGCGTGCGCCGACGCCATCGGGCCCCGACGAAAGGCGAGGAGGACCGTTGCACCGAGACTCGACCAGCGCGCGCCGTGTGGTCGTCACCGGCATGGGCGTCATTTGTCCGACGGGCGCCAGCCTGGAGGCCCTCTGGGCCGGGGTGGTTTCCGGGCGGTCCTTTGTGCGGCGGATTCAGCGGTTCGATACGTCGGAGATGCCCGTTCACTCCGGGGGGGAGATAGACCAGCGCATCCTGGAGGAGGCGATTCCCGGCAATGCGCTGAAGCGCGAGGACCTGACGGTGCTGCTGGCGTCGGTGGCGGCGGGGCGCGCGCTGTCCGATGCGGGTTTGGCGGAGGCCGCGCGCGACACGTTGCGCGTCGGGCTTATCATGGGCACGGGCATGGGGCCCTGCCATACGGCGGAGGACTCGTATCACCAGTACGAGGTGCGCGGGTGGAAGGGGCTGCGTCCGACGACCGTGCCTCGCACGATGTTCAATGTGGTGGCGGGCGAAGTTTCGATGAAACACCACCTGACCGGGGGGCACCACGTGCTGGCGGCGGCGTGCGCGAGCGGTTCGATCGCCATCGCGGAGGGGTACTCGGCCGTTCTGTCGGGGCGGGAGGACGTGTGCCTGGCGGGGGGCGCGGATTCGCCGCTGACGCTGTCCATGTACGGCGCCTGGCTCAATCTGCGTGTGCTGGCGAAGGACCCGGAGCCGGAGAAGGCCTGCCGTCCGTTCGACAAGCGGCGCGACGGTATTGTGCTGGCGGAGGGCGCGGGGCTGCTGGCGCTGGAGGAGTTGGAACACGCGCGGGCGCGGGGGGCGAAGATTTACGCGGAGATTCTGGGGGCCGGGACGACGAGCGACGCGGCGCACATCACGAAGCCCGAGGTCGCCGGGCAGGCCGGGGCGGTGGAGCGCTGTCTGCGCAACGCGCGCCTTCGTCCGGAGGATGTGGACTACATCAACGCGCACGGGACGGCTACGCTTCTCAACGACGTCACGGAGACGCAGGCGATCAAGCGCGTGCTGGGGGAGCGGGCCTATCGGATTCCGATCAGTTCGACCAAGTCCATCCTGGGGCACTCGATGGGCGCGTCGGGGGCGATTGAGACGATCGTGACGATTCTGGCCCTTCAACAGCAGGTTGCGCCGCCGACGGTGAATCTGCTGGAACGGGATCCGGAATGCGACCTGGACTATGTGCCGAACGCGGCGCGCCCGGCGCGGCTGCGCACGGCGTTGAAGAACTCCTTCGCCTTCGGCGGGGCGAATGCCGTTCTGGCGCTGCGGAGTTTCGAGGGGTAGCGTCCGGGACGGGGGACGGCCTGGGGGCGGGCGGTCGGCGCGCGGTTCCTCGGATTGCGCCTTGCCGCCGGGCGCCGCTC
Source organism: Planctomycetota bacterium (assembly GCA_022705425.1). Classification (GTDB taxonomy): domain Bacteria; phylum Planctomycetota; class Brocadiia; order CAIUPP01; family CAIUPP01; genus JAKJEM01. The sequence goes on along the minus strand of JAKJEM010000095.1, from coordinate 3,396 downwards.
GTGCTACCATCGAACCTGTATCGGGTTCAGTGGAGGGCGGTCCTTTGGCGGGAACTCCCAGCCGCGTTTCGTGCGCGGCGATCGAGAATCACCAGGTGCTCATCCGCAGCGGGGCGCATGCGTGGCTGGCGGACGAGCCGCCTTCGCTGGGGGGCGACGGGCTGGCGCCGAACCCCTTTGATCTGCTCCTGGGCGCGCTGGGGGCCTGCATGGTCATCACCGTGGGGCACTACGCGGGCCAGGCGAAGATTCCGGTGGAGGGGCTGTGGGCCGAGTTGTCCGGCGAGCCCGGCGAGGGGGGCAAGTACCGCATCGGCGTGCGGTTGCGCGCGCGGGGGGCGTTGAGCGATCAGGACATGGACCGCCTTCGGCGCGCGTCGGAACGGTGTCCGGTCCACCATCTGCTGAGCGGCGGGGCGGAGATCGTCACGGAAGTGCGGAGGGCCTGAGGGATGAACAAGAAGGAGCTGATGCGCGCATACCGCCAGATGTACCTGGCGCGGGCCTTCGAGACGCGCGTGGCGGAGCAGTACACGCGCGGGCGGATCGGGGGGTTCTGCCACCTGTACACCGGGGAGGAGGCCGTGGCCGTGGGGGCGCTGTGGCACCTGCGCCCGGAGGATTACGTTCTGGGGAGTTATCGGGACCACGCGTACTACCTCATCCGGGGCGGCGATCCGCGCAAGGCCATGGCGGAGCTTTTCGGGCATTCGGACGGCTGCTGCAAGGGGAAGGGGGGCTCGATGCACTTCTGCGATGCGGGGATGAACTTCTTCGGCGGGTACGGGATCGTGGGGGGGATGTGCCCGATTGCGGTGGGGCTGGGGCTGGCGGCGCAGCGGCTGGGCGAGAAGCGCGTGGTGGTCTGCTTCTTCGGGGACGGCGCCACGAACCAGGGCGTCTATCACGAGGCGCTCAACATGGGGACGCTGTACCAGCTTCCGATCGTCTGGGTGTGCGAGAACAACCAGTACGCCATCGGGACGAGCGTGCCGCGCTCGAGCGCCGTCGAGTCCATGAGCCGCAAGGCCGCCGCGTACGGGATGCCGGCGGAGACGGTGGACGGGATGGACTTCTTCAAGATGCAGTCGGTATCGGAGCGCGCGGTTGCGCGCGCGCGGGCCGGCAAGGGTCCCACCTTCATCGAGGCGAAGTGCTACCGCTATCGCGGCCATTCGATGTCGGACCCGGCGACTTACCGCAGCAAGGAGGAGGTGGAGTTCTGGCGTCAGCGCGACCCGCTGCCGCGGATGCGCGCGGCGATTCGACATGATTTCGAGGCGGAGGACCGGGAGTTCGAGGAGGTCGAGGCCGAGGTCGGACGCCTGCTGTCCGAGGCGGTGGCCTTTGCGGAACGGGGACGGGAACTGCCGGTGGAGCGGCTGTACGAGGATCTCTACGTGGACGAGGCGGCGGCGTCGCCGACTTCGGCCGGCCCGGCGTAGCGGAGGAAGTCATGCCGAAAGTGACCTATCGCGAGGCGATCAACCAGGCGTTGGCGGAGGAGATGCGGCGCGACGCGCGGGTCGTCGTCTTCGGGGAGGACGTGGCCGAATACGAAGGTTCGTTCAAGGTCACGCGGGGGCTGCTCAAGGAGTTCGGGCCGGAGCGCGTTTTCGACACGCCGATCTCCGAGGCCGCGATCGTCGGCGCGGCGATCGGCGCGGCGATCGGCGGGATGCGTCCGGTGCCGGAGTTGATGACGGTCAACTTTGCCTATGTGGCGATGGACCAGATCGTCAACCACCTGGCCGTCATGCGCTACATGTTCGGCGGACAGGTGCGGCTGCCGGTTACGATTCGTATGCCGGGCGGCGGGGGGCATCAACTCGGCAGCCAGCACTCGCACAGTGCGGAACCGCTCTTCACGCACGTGGCGGGGCTGAAGGTGGTCTATCCCGCGACGCCCGCCGACGCGAAGGCGCTGCTGAAGGCGGCGATCCGCGACGACAACCCGGTGATCTTTCTCGAGCACGAAGGGTTGTACAACAGTTCCGGCGAGGTGGCGGAGGGTCTTGAGGCGGGTCGGATCGGCGAGGCGCAGGTTCTCCGCGAGGGGAGCGACGTGACCCTGGTGGCCTACGGGGCGATGACGCACGTGGCGCTTGAGGCGGCGGACGCCCTTGCGTCGGAGGGGCTTCGCGCGGAGGTGATAGACCTGCGGACGCTGCGCCCCTGGGACCAGGGGCGGGTGGCGGACTCGGTGGCGCGGACGCACCGGGCCGTGGTGGTCGAGGAAGCGCCGCCGGTGTGCGGGATCGGGGCGGAGGTGGCGGCGACGATCACGGAGCGGGTCTTCGACCGGCTGGACGGGCCGATTCTGCGCGTCAGCGGGGCGGACGTGCCGTTGCCTTACGCGCGGCAACTGGAGCAGGCGTGCATCCCGCACGCGCCGGACGTGGTGCGGGCGGTGAAGCGGCTGATGCAGGGGGCGTGGTGAGGGATATTCCCGCGCGTTGACAGTCCGCCGGAGGGGCGGTAATATCCGTGGCGCGTCGAGACGGCGGAGTTCCTTCTAGCGGATCGGGCAGCGACCATGGGTGAATCAGTCCACGCGGAATCGGTCGGTCAGTATCGGCTGGGCGAATGCCGGCAGGACGGGGCCATTGCGCGGGTTTACAAGGCGGTGGACCGCACCACGGGGCGGTCGGTCGTCATCCGGGTTCTGGATCCGCTGGTGTCGCGCCATCCGCTGATTCGCGCGACGCTGGAGGAACTGCGCGACGCGCGCAGCGCCCGCCGGATGCAGGATCCGCACGTGCTTCAGGTGCTGGACGCGGGGGTGAAGGGGGAATCGTACTATGTGGTCTTCGAGGACTTCGACGGCGCGCCGCTGGACGAGTTCGTGCGGGAGAAGCGCCCGACGTTGAATGAGGCGCTGCAACTGGCGCGGCTGGCGGCGGAGGCGTTGCGCGCGGTACACGGGCACCGGGTGATCCACGGCGACGTGAAGCCGCAGAATCTGCTGGTGGGGCGCGACCGTTTCAACAAGTTCGTCGTCAAACTGGCGCCGGCGGACCTTGCGACGTCCGCGCCCGAGGCGGCGCTGGCCATCTACGGCGAGCTGGTGGGCACGCCCAAATACCTTGCGCCCGAGCGCATTCAGGGCAAGCTGCCGACGAGCGCGTCGGACCTGTACGCCCTGGGGGTGGTGTTCTATGAGCTCTTCACCGGTCGCGAGCCGTACGCCTCGGCGACGCCGGTCGGGTATCTCTACGCGAACATGAGCGGGCGCATGACGCCGGCCTCGGCGGTGGACACGGCGGTGCCTGCCGACCTGAGCCGCCTGATCGCGCGGATGATGGCGCCGGAGCCGCGCGAGCGTTATCGCACGGCGCAGGCGGTGATAGACGATCTGGACCGGGTGGAGTCGGACTTGAACGGCGTGGCGCACGA
>JAKJEM010000094.1 GCA_022705425.1 Planctomycetota bacterium | reverse complement strand
CTTCGGGCTGTTTACCGGGCGGGCCGGATTGTCGGGATTGTGGAGGACCATCCCCGATTGAACGAACTGGTGAAGGGTCTGCCGGCGAACGGTCTCGCGGGTGTTCGGTGCATAGCGCTTGCCGTAGTGGCGATGCACCCAGTCCATGATCGGGGTGACGCCCCTGAGCGGCGCAGCGGCGTCGGCCCACTTCCGGCCCGGCGCCATGTCCAACAGCGCCAACAGGCAGAGCGCGGAACGCTCGTTCTGCTGCCCGCGCGGGAACCCCATCGCGGCGAGAATGTCCAAAGCCTGCCGTGTCCTCCGCGGGTTCTTCATGCCATCAGCGCCCCCACCTGCGCGTCAATCTCAAGCTGTCCCGCCTGCGGATGCGCTTTTGCCCACCGACCCAGGGCGACCAAGCTCTCCAAGGACGGGTACTTCATCTGGCGCAGGTCCGTGGCGTTAACTTGGGTGTGCCCGTTGAAGGCGCGGAAGGCTTCATCGAATACGGAGGAGTTAAGGAAGCCGGCCAGTCCCCGGGCAAGGGGTTCGGGCAGGCCCTCCCGCCGCCGGTGGAAGACGTCGAGGTGGTTTTCAAAGCCGATGACCGTGGCGCCCGCCAAGCCGCCGGGTCCACGACGCCGGCGACGACGCGCCGGCGTTCCTCCTTGGCGGAAAAGCGGCGCACGGCAACGTAGAATCCCGCCGGAAAGAGCCATCGTTCCGTGCGTCCGTTGTGTGCAATGGCGTTCCACTTGCGGAAACCGTCTTTGGGCCATTGCATGCCGCCGTCCCGGAAGTGCGCGGGGTACAGGAGCGGCACCGCGCCCTCTTCCGGCATTCTGCGCAGATCATCCTTCATGCGGAAATCCACCACGGGACCGGTGGAGACCTCCACGTCGAGGTCGCACAACGTCCGCCGGAAGCGCGACGAGGCGCTAAGACGGGCGCTGAACTCGCTCAGCGGAAGACGTATGAACCTCTCCGGGTCGGACGGGTGAACGACTTGTTCGAATTGCAGGAGGCGTTCGGTCCAGTCTGCGCAGAGGCCGTCGGCGCTTCGCGAGAAGCGGACATCTCCCTGATGTCCGCCGCGTTCGAGGAGGAGAATGACGTTCTCCTGGAGGACGCCATCGTCCTTGAAGGCACGGTCGCGGGCATCGAAGAGGTGGACACATCGCAAGGCGGCCTGACGCAGCATGAAGCAACGGAAGGGCTTGTAGTACGGTCCGTTGCAGAAGCTGCGGGGAATGATGGCCACGAGATGTCCCCCGCGTCGAAGCAGGGCGAGTGCGAGCGCCACAAAGGCGGAGTAGAGGTTGACGGTCTCAATCCCGACGGACCGCAAAAAGGCGCGCTCGGGCGAGTCGCTGCGGATTTTGCGATAGGGCGGGTTGAGTATGGCGTGCGTGAAGCGCGGAAGGCTCTCGGCGAAGAGACTGCCCGCGAGAACATCTACCGCCGCGCGAATGAAGTCGGCGTCGTGAATCCTCGCCTCGACGCCGAGCCCCATCCGATAGACGTCCAAGGTTTCCGCAAGACGCGCACGGATCACCGGGTCTATCTCATAGGCGTCAACGTGGATACGGCGGAAGCGCAGTTCGCCGGCGATGCAGCGGTCCAGGAAAGCGGCCGTCAGAGAGCCGACGCCTGCGCCGGCGTCGAGAAGCCTGCATTCGGAGCCGCTGCCGGAGGGGAAGAGACCCGCCATCAAACGAGCGATCGGCGCGGGGGTCATGAACTGCCCCCATTCGGCCCGGCGGTCGCTCACCAGTTGGACCGCCACCTCACGGCGAACGCGGTCGGTGTCTACGGTCAGGGGAACAGCCATCTCGGTGTCTCGCGCGGTGAGAAGTACCTTCGGGTCTATGGTTACTGTAGCACGACCGGCACACGATTTCCAGAAGCCGGGCAGGGCGCGGGGCCTCCCGTGGCGAAGCGCTGCGGAACTAGTATCTCTGCGAGGCAAAGAGGCTTGCGCCGCCGAGGTCGAGCAGGAGGGCGAGGGCGATGGGGGCGTTGGTCCAGCCGGAGTAGAGGCTTCCCTGGCCGCCTTCGTAGTGATCGCCGCCGCCCCAGGCGCCGGCGCGGGTGTCGTAGAGGCCGCGCCAGGCGCCGTTGAAGTGCGCGTCGGGCGAGCGGTCCTGTATCCGGGTGAGAAACTCGGCGGAGCGTTCGAATCCCTCCCGGAATGGAGCCGAGTTGAAGACCCTGGCGGCGTGGTAGAGGCCCAGTGTGGCCCAGTTCTGGGTGTAAATGAGGTCGGCGAGGTGCTCTCCGGCGGGGGTTTCGTAGTGCTCGGCGCGGAGGTGGCCGTCGGGGGCCTGGTGGGCCAGGAGGAGTTCGGCTGCGGCGCGGGCCTGGTCGGCGACTTCCGGGAACGGGAAGCGGGCGGCGCAGACGGAGGCGGTGAGGGAGAGGTAGGCGTATTCCGAGAGGGCCCAGGGACGTCCGTCGCGCGCGGCGGCGATGGAGCGGCGGTCGTAGTCCGGGGGCCCGCCGGGGACCAGGAGGTGGTAGTCGCGGACGAAGGGTGCGTAGTCGGTGTCGGGGTCGGCTTCGGCGGCGTGGGCGCAGGCCATGGCCACGAGTCCGAGCCAGTGGGGGTTGAGGCGCAGGCCGTGCATGGGCGGGGATTCGAGAGGGGTGTGGCGGCCCCGGTCGCGGATGTGGGCGAGGAAGGCGGCGGCGTGACGGTGGAGGGCGCGGGCGCAGGCGATTCCGCGATCGCGCAGATGGGGTCGCCCGCGCTTTGCCAGGAGGAGCAGGAGCGTTGCGACCCAGGCGTTGTCGTCGGTCCAGAAATCTCGTGCGCGGAGGGGGTTCGCCCATCCCCAGAGTCCCAGCGTCGGGGAGTCGGGTCGTTCGTCGGCGAGGGCGCTCCGGCGGAGGAGGTAGTCGAGGAGGTTATCGGCGATGGCGGCCAGGTCGGGCTCGGCGAGCAACCGGTCCGTCTTCCGGGGGTGTGGCATAGCCGCCCTCGGCTGTGGGAGCGTCCTGCTGTGACAACCACGGGCGAGGGCGCCCGTGCCACATACGGCACTCCCAGTGCGTCCCCCTGAAGACTGACCGGATACCTCGGCGAGGGCTTCGGCGGCGAGGTCGAACATCAGGGCGGCCTGGAAATTGCAGTCGGCGCGGCGGTGTTCGAGGACGACGACGCCGGGGGCGAGGGGGGTGTGGCTGGGAAAGGCGCGCAGGATCTGCCCGGCGGCCGCGTTGTCGGCGAGGACGGCGATTCGTTCGGCGACGCCCCAGAAGCCGTCGGCGGGGCGCATGATGCCGGAACGGCGGAACCACGCGACGTTGCGCCGCACGGCGTCGAGGCGGGACACGTCATTTCCCCATCAGTTTGCGGAGGATGTAGATTTCGAGGGCTTCGTAATCGCGCTGGGCGATGACGGTCTTCAACTTGGCGTCGCTGAGGCCGCGGCTGATCTGGAGGAGGGCGAGGAAGACTTCGCGGCTGTTGGCGAGGTGGCGCGTGGCGACACCGGCCTTCTGGGTGCGCATGGCTTTGACGTCGAGTCCGACGAACTCGCCGCGCCGTCCGTAGCCGTGCTGATCCAGGATGCGGACCTGGTTGAAGGCGCGGCGGAGGTTGGCGGCGCCGAAGGTCTTGTCTTCGTCGAATTTGAGGCCGTTCTGGTCGTTGAGATGGACGCTCCAGAGCTTGTCGAAGGCGAGGGCGAAGCCCATTTCGTCGCTGGGGTCGAGTGCGGCGAGAATGGCATGGGCGCTTTCGATGTTGACGCCGACGCGGGCGGGGGCGCGCGTGAGGTAGCCGAGGGCGATGGCGTGTCCGGTGGCGGGGAGATACGTGTGGTCCATCGGCTCGTTGGGTTTGGGTTCGACGGCCAGGCGGACCTTGGGGTCGTATTCGAGCATGGCGTCGAAGGCGTCGCGGAGGCGTTCGACGGCGACCTTGCTGTCCTTGGCCTCGCGGATGTAGGTGCCTTCGCGGGCGAGCCAGAGGACGATGAGGTCGGTTTCGAGGGCGTTGGCGATGTCTATGCAGCGTTTGGAGCGTTCGAGGGCGTAGCGGCGGCAGGCGGGGTCGTTGCTGGTGTAGCCGCCGTCAACGGTGCGGGGGTCCTCCCACAGGCGGGGGGCGACGAACTCGGCGACGAGTCCGTGGGCGGCGAGTTTGCGACGGAGGTCCTTGGCCTTGCGGACAATCTGCGCGGGCTGAAGTTTGTCGAGGTCGGGAACGGCGTCGTCGTCGTGGAACTGGACGCCGTCGAAGCCGAGCTTCTTGTAGAGGGGGAGCTTGCGCTCGAAGGCGACGGCGTCGCGCACGGTGGGGCCGAAGGGATCGGCGCCTTCATGGATGTTCCACGGTCCGAAGGAGAAGCGGAAGATGCCGGGCATGGGTCGAACCTCCGTGAAAAGGATGGCCGAGACGGCTTGTGGTCAGAAGTATATCAGCGCCGGGGGTCCGCGCCAAGTGCGTTGCCGGATGGCGCGGCTTGATCGGCGCGCCGCGCGGTCAGTGTTTGTGCGCCGGGTCGGGGGCGAGCCTGGCGGCGCTGGGCATCCGGGTTCGGCTGAAGGGGCTGATGGCGCGGAGGCGTTCGATGATCGGGGGCAGGGCGGCGAGGACGGCGTCCACGTCGGCGTCGGTGGAGTAGCGGCTGAGGCTGAGGCGGACGGAGCCGTGGGCGAAGGTGAAGGGGACGCCCATGGCGCGGAGGACGTGGGAGGGTTCGAGGGAGCCGCTGGTGCAGGCGGAGCCGGAGCTGGCGCAGATGCCGGCCTGGTCGAGATGGAGGAGGATGGCTTCGCCCTCGACGAACTCGAAGGAGAGGTTGGTCGTGTTCGGCAGGCGGGCGCGGGGATGGCCGTTGAGGCGGGCATCGGGGATTCGGCGGAGCAGTTCGGCTTCGAGGCGGTCGCGCAGGGCGCGGACGCGGGTGTTCTCGGCCTCGAGCCCTTGCGCGGCCAGTTCGCAGGCGCGTCCGAGGGCGACGATGGAGGCGACGTTTTCGGTCCCCGCGCGGCGTCCGTGCTCCTGGTGACCGCCGATGAGGAACGGGGCGAAGCGGGTGCCTCGGCGGACGTAGAGCACGGCGACGCCCTTGGGGGCGTGGAGCTTGTGGCCGGAGAAGGAGAGCATGTCAATGCGGTTGCGGCGCATGTCCATGGGGATCTTTCCGACGGCCTGGACGGCGTCGGTGTGGAAGAGGATGCCGCGCTCGCGGCACATTTCGGCGATGCGCTCGACCGGAAAGAGGACGCCGGTTTCGTTGTTCGCCCACATCACGGAGACGATGGCGGTGTCGGCCTTAACGGCGCGTTCGACCTCGGCGAGGTCGAGCATTCCATTGCCGTCCACGGGAAGTTCGGTCACTTTGTATCCATGATCGCCGAGCCACTGGCAGAGGGTGAGGACGGCCGGGTGTTCGACGCGGGTGGTGACGATGTGGCGTCGTCCGGGATTGACTTCGAGCGCGGAGCGGATGGCGGTGGAGTCGCTTTCGGTGCCGCAGCTTGTGAAGAGGATTTCGGACGGGTCGGCGCCGATGAGGGCGGCGGCCTGCTCGCGGGCGCGCTGGAGGTCGCGCGCGACGAGACCGCCGAAGGCGTGCATGCTGGAGGGGTTGCCGTAGCGCTGGCGCAGGAAGGGCAGCATGGCGTCGAGGGCTTCGGGGGCGACGGAGGTCGTGGCGTTGTTGTCGAGGTAAACGGTCTTCATTTGGGCGCCTCCTCGAGAACGAGGTCGGGGTCCACCAGTTCGCGGAGCTTGGTTTCGACGTAGCCGCTGAGTGTGGCGCCGGAGCCGGGGCAATGGGAGCAAACGCCGCGGAGGGCGACGATCACGCGGTTGCCGTCCACGTCCACGAGGTCAATGTCGCCGCCGTCGGCGCGAAGGGTGGGGCGAACCTCGCGTTCGAGAACGTCCTCGATCTTCTTGATCTTCTGGACGGTGGTGAGCCTGCGGGGGGCTTGGGCGGCCTGGGCGCGTTCGGCGGCAATCACTTCGTCCACGAGCCGGGCGATGGCGTCGCGGCACTGGCCGCAGCCGCCGCCGGCCTTGGTGTAGTGCGTCACGTCCTCGACGGTCTTGAGATGGTTCTCGCGGACGGCGCGGCGGATTTCCTCATCGGTGACGCCGAAGCACTTGCAGACGATTTCGCCCTTTCGCGCCTGGGGGGCGCCGAGACCGCGGAAGTTGTTGATGGCGGCCTCCAGGGCCTCGCGGCCCATCACGGAGCAGTGCATCTTCTCGCGGGGGATGCCGCCGAGGAAGTCGGCAATGTCCTGGTTGGTGATCTGCATCGCCTCCTCGACGGTCTTGCCGACGATCATCTCCGTCAGCGCGGAGGCGGAGGCGATGGCGCTGCCGCAACCGAAGGTCTTGAACTTCGCCTCGGTGATCACGCCCCGATCGTCCACCTTGATGAAGAGGGTCAGGGCGTCGCCGCAGGCCAAAGAGCCGACCTCGCCGACGCCGCTGGCGCCCGGAATCTCCCCCACGTTGCGGGGGTTGAAGAAGTGGTCCTTGAGCTTTGCCGAGTAATCCCACATGGGCGTCTCCTGTCTATAGAGGACTGTCGTTCGATTATAACCGGCGGAGGGGGGGATGCAAAGAACGGAAGACCGGGGACGGGGAAAGACGGACGACGAACGAAAGACGACGGACGACAGACGACAGACGGCGGACGACAGACGGCGGACGGCAGACGGGGGACCGGGGACGGGGGACGGCGACTGACGACAGCGGGGGGACTTACATGAGCAGGGCGCCGATGAGGCCGGCGATGAGGACGTAGAGGAGCATGGGGAGAACGGCGCGCTGGATGATGGCGCCCTCGGCGTCGTTGATCCCGAGCACGGCGCAGGCGGCGACGACGTGATGGATGGAGACCATGAGGCCCGCTGCGCCGCCGACGTGCTGGAGGGCGAGGACGGTGGTGCGGTCGAGACCCAGGCTTGCGGCGATGGCGTTCTGGATGCCGGCGAAGGTGAGGTTGGAGACGGTGTTCGACCCGGCAAAGAATGCGCCGATCGCTCCGAGTCCGGCCGCACAGAACTGCCAGCCCTGCCCGATCCAGGCGGCGAGGGAGTGGCCCACGACCATGGCGCACGAACGCTCCCCCCCCACCATCAGGAGCTTGACGAAGACGAGGGTGGCGGAGAGGGCGATGACGGGCTTGCCCATCCGCGTCCAGGTGTCGCCCCACGTGCGGGCGATGGCGTCGCGCCGCATTCCAAAGACAACAAAGGAGAGCGCGGCCACCAGGAAGAAGGGAAGGATGGAGGGGACGTAGAGCAGCTCATGACGCCAGGAGACGGGTGTGCCGAAGATGCCCTTCAGTTGAAGGACCAGCCCCGGCGAGACGACGAACTCGCCGAGCGAACCGAGGGGGAGGCTCCAGGCGGGAGAGTCGGCGCGCAGGAGATCCTTGAGTCCGACGGCCTCGACACGGGTCAGAAGCAGGACGATCACGGTGGCCCAGAGGGGGAAGGCGGCGCGGGCGAGGTCGCGCAGGGGCAGCCGCGCGCCCTGGGACGGCGCGCCGGGATCGTCCATCATGCCGATGCCCCAGCGCGCCCACAGGAGGGTGGCGGGCAGGCCGACGGCGCCGCCGAGGACCGTTGGAAAATCGTAGTCCCACCGGGCGAGGATCAGCATGGGCCCGACGGCGCTGAGGACGGACAGGACGATGAAGACAAGGTTGCGCAGGACGGTCCGCCAGGGGACGACAAAGGACATGGCGACCGGGACGATGAGGACGGCGGCGAGGCTGTGGATGACGGCGGCCTTCATGCCGACGGCGAGCATCTCGGCGTGATTGAGGCCGACCTCGCCGAGTCCGAACCAGACCGGGGCGCCGACGGCCCCGAAGCAGATGGGGGCGCTGTTCATCACCAGGGTGACGAGGGCGGCCCGGACGGGGTCAATGCCGAGCCCCACCAGCACCGGCGCGGCGAGGGCGGCGGGCGTTCCGAAGCCGCTGACGCCCTCGACCAGGAAGGAGAAGGCCCAGGCGACGATCATGACCTGCCCGACGCGGTTGGGGGTGATGCCGTTGAGCCAGCGGCGGATGATGTCCATGCCGCCGGAGTGTTCGAGCGTTTTGAAGATGAGGATGGCGCCCCAGACGATGAGGATGGGGGTCCAGGCCGTCAGCAGCCCCTGGAGGACGGTGGCGTTGGTGGCGTTCGGATCGGTCTTGAACCAGGTGAGGCGCAGGAGATAGAGGACCAGAGCCGCCAGGGGCAGCGCCCGCTGGGAGGGCATGGGGTCGGGTTTGACCATGAGGAGAATGAGCAGCGCAATCGGCAGCGCCGCAACGACGAAGTCCCACGTCATGTCCGCCGCTCCACTCTGGACTTGGAAAC
>JAKJEM010000093.1 GCA_022705425.1 Planctomycetota bacterium | reverse complement strand
CTGGAGGCGAGCGGCGCGTTGCGCCTTCCGGCGACGCCCGCCGAGGACTTCGGGCGGCAGGTTCCGGCAGGGGATTTTGAACTGCCGGAGGGACGCCTTGATCCCGCCGAGCGGATCGAAGGCTGGCTGCGCGAACTCGATCAGGAGGCCCCAGGGCGGGCGATGTGGGGGCTCTACCGGGCGGGGGGGGCGGTCCGGGGGCGCGTGGTCGAGAAGTTGAACCCGGAGAACGCGCAGGCGCTATGGAATGCAACGGTGATCCTGGCCGGCTGGGGGGACGTGGCGGCCGAGCCGCGCTTGATTCAGGCGGTGCTGACGCGCGAGATCGGTCCGGGTGACGCGACGACGCGTCCGGGCGCCGCGAACCCCGCCCTGGTACCGCGCTGGTGGGTGGCATCCGCCCTGTTGCGTTTCTGCGGCACGAACAGGTGCCTGCCAACGCTTGCGGACCTGGCACGGACGCCGGACCTGGCTTTGAACATGCGTTCGATCGTGGCGCAGGTCTTCGAGCGCGTGGCGCGACGGTGTACGTTGTCCACCGCCGAGCGCGCCGCCGTCGAGGGCGCCCTGCTGCTCCTGATCGCGACGCGTCCGCCTCATGCCGTCACGCTGCCGTTGCGCGACCCGGTGACGGGTGAGGACTTGCGGCGGCGGAAGATCGGTCTGCTGGCGACGCCGAACGTGCGCGAGGACTACACCTGGCAGGTGCATCTCGCCGTCGCGCGGGGGCTGAAGGCCCTCGACCTGCCGGTGCAGCCGCAGGCGCGCCGCTATCTCGACGACCCGCGGGCGATCGTTCGGCGCGCGTTCGAGCAACTCGGCCTCTGAGGTGGAGCCTTCTCGGTAACCGTCCGTGATCAGGTCCGGGGCGTCGGGATCAGCGCGTCGGCCACCGGGCGCAGGCGAAGACTGAAGCGCGTCTCGACGGGCTTGAGGAGGTACGCGTCTAGAGGCAGGGGGCCGCAGCTGTTGCTGCCCAGGCCGCAATGCGCGTGGTCGAGATTCAGGATCGTCTCATCCAGCCGCACGAGGTCGTAGGTGTGCAGCGCCTGCGTCAGGTTTTCGGTGCTGTAGTGGTGGGCGCTGACGTTCAGGAGGGGCATTCCTTCGGCGCGAAGGCCGATTCCTCGGAGGTCGGTGAGGGCTACCCAGCGGACATCGGACTTGTTTCCGTTCTCCTGGGGATAGACGTAGTTGACGAACTGCTCCTGCACCGTTCCGCGGTAGAGGCCCACGAAGGCGCTTTCCTTGCGGTCCACGTAGCTTTCGTGGGGGCCGCGCCCATACCAGACCATCCGGTCGAAGGCGCCGGGCAGGCGCATCTGCAGCCCCAGCCTTGGCAAGTGGGCCAGCGGCGGGGGATTGCGCAGGGGAAGGACGTGCGTTTCAATCTCGACTTCGCCGTTGCCGTGGATGCGATAGAGGTAGTCGCACCGGAAGGCGGGGCGCAGGGAATAGGCCGCCAGGACGGATTCAACGGCCACGGTGATGCAGGCGGGTTCGCGCGCGACGATGCGGGTGTCGTTGACCCGGTGCTGAAGGCGGTCGAGTCCGGCGGCGATCCATTCGAGCTTCATGCGCTTGTCGTTGTCGGTCGGTGCGCGCCAGACGTTCAGACGCGGGCCGGAGAGGAGCAACCGCGTTCCGAGGAACTCCCAGGCGCTCAGCGTGCCGGTCCGGCGGTCGAAGACCAGACGGAAATCGCGCCCGCTGAAGGCCAGTGTGGCGGGCGTTTCCTCGATGGCAAGTTCCGGGGCGGCGGGGGCGGGACGTGCTTCCGGAGCGGGGGAGCGCGGGAGGGCCACCTGGGCGCGCGCGACGACGTGGCCGGCCGACGCCCATGACGCCGATTCAGACAGGGCGAACTCGATGTTGAGGAAGTATTCGCCGACGGGGCGCAAAGCCTCCGGGGGAACGGGCAGGGGAAGTTCGGTCGCGCTTCCGGCCGGAAGGTTCGGAAGGGAAAGCGTTCCCTCGCGGACGACCTCCCCATTGCGCAGGAGGGCCCATGAAGCGCGCAGATGCGCCAGGGAGAGGAAGAAGTAGCGGTTTGTGATGCGAAGGCGGGAGGCGTCCGGCGAAGCGGCTTCCACGTTCACCGGCTCGATGATCTTCTTGTACTCGATCAATCCGGTGTGCGGGATGCGGTCGGGGAAGCAGAGGCCGTCTATGCAGAAGTTGCCGTCATTCGGCTTGTCGCCGAAATCGCCGCCGTAGGCCATGTATTCTTCGCCGCGCTCCGTGCGGCGGCGGATGCCGTGATCCACCCATTCCCAGATGCAGCCGCCGAGCAGGCGGGGGTGGGCGCGGATGGCGTCCCAGTACTCCTTGAGGTTTCCGGGACCCTGGCCCATGGCGTGGGCGTACTCGCACATGAAGTAGGGGCGGGGGTCCTTCTTGAGACCCTGCTCGATGAGGTGCGCGACGCCGGGGTACATGGTACTGACGACGTCCACGGCGGGGGCTTCGCCGGCACGCTCGTAGTGGACGGGACGAGTGGGATCGGCCTTGCGAAGCCATGCGGCCATGGCGTCGTGGTTCGGCCCGTAGCCGGCTTCGTTCCCGAGGGACCACATGACGACGCAGGGATGGTTCTTGTCGCGCTCGTAAAGGCGCTCGGCGCGCTCGACGAAGGCGGCCTCCCACTCTGGACGCCGGGCGGGGATGTCCGGAAGGGTGTATCCGAACCCGTGCGTTTCGAGGTCTGCCTCGTCAATGACGTACAGTCCGAAGCGGTCGCACAGGTCCATGAAGCGGGGGTCGTTGGGATAGTGCGACGTGCGGACGGTGTTGATGTTGTGCTGCTTCATCAGGATGACGTCGCGCCGCATGGATTCGGGCGACACGGCATAGCCGAGGTCGGGATGGGTGTCGTGGCGGTTGACGCCCTGGATCTTGATCGGGACGCCGTTGACGAGAAAGAGGCCGTCGCGGAGGGCGATCTGGCGGAAGCCGACGTTCTGGTGGATGACCTCCGCCGACGCGCCTTCGACGTCGAGTTCCAGGAGCAACGAATAGAGGTGGGGCGTTTCGGCGGTCCACTTGAGGGGGGCGGAGAGGGCCACCGAAGTCGCGGCAACGGTGTCGGGGCCGGGGGCGACGGGCAGCGCGTCGGCCAGGCGGAACTGGGCCACCCGGTCGCCGTTGGGGGCAATGAGTGTTCCCCGCAGGGCGCAGCGGGCGGGGGCGTTGCCGAGGTTGCGGAGGCAGGCGGTGACTTCGAGGACGGCATCGCGCGCGGCGTCGTCGAGGCGCGTGCGGACCGTCACGTCGCGGAGGTGGGTCGCCGGGCGCGCGGTGAGATACACGTCGCGGAAGATGCCGTTGAGCCGCCACATGTCCTGGTCTTCAAGGTAGCTGCCGTCCGTCCACTGGAAGACCTGCACGGCCAGGAGGTTCTCCCCGGCGCGCAGGAAGGGGGTGATGTTGAACTCGGCGGGCATGTGGCTGCCTTTGCTGAAGCCGGCCGCCTGTCCGTTGACCCAGAGGTAGAAGCCGGCGCAGACGCCTTCAAAGGTGATGAAGACCTGCCGATCCTTCCAGTCCGGGGAAAGGGTGAAGGCGCGTCGGTAAAGGCCGACGGGATTCTCGTCGGGGAGGAAGGGCGGGTCCACGGGATAGGGGTAGTTCACGTTGGAGTAGTTCGGCTTTCCATAGCCGTGCATCTGCCAGCAGCCGGGGACGGGGAGGGTGGGCCACTTGTCGGCAGCGAAGCCCTCGCTCTCAAAGGCGTGGGGGACGGCGTCGGGGCGCGGGGCGAGGAGGAAACGCCAGAGGCCGTTGAGGAGTTGGAAGCGCGTGGAGGCTTCGCGGTCGCCGACAAGGGCGGTGGGGGTGTCAGCCCAGGGGACGAAGGAGGCGCGGGGGGCCTCACGGTTACGGTGCAGACACTGCGGATCTTCCCAGTCGCGGGGGGGGCGCGGCATGGCGCGGACTCCTGAAGAAGGGCTATGGCCGGGCGGAAACGGCGGCGTCGCAGTCCAGGGTCAGACGGAGGGACTTGACGGCGTCGTCGAAGGACGAGGGGTTGGCGCTCCAGTCGCCGGAAGCGACCATCGAAAGGAACAGCTCGTTCTGGTGGGCATGGATGGAACCGGCGGGCTGCTGGAAGGAGCGCGTCTCGGGGCCGTCCTCGACGGTGAGCAGTCCCTGGTTGAGGTTGAGGCGATAGGCGCGCTTGACGCCGCTGATGACGATTTCGTTGCGCCAGCGGTCGCCCAGCCAGGTGTGGAGGTGCGAGCCGACTATGCCGCCGGCGAAGCGGAGGGTGACGCCGATGACCTCTTCAATGGTGTAACCCGGTTTCTTGCGCTGGCGGGGATTGGTCGCCATGCCGCGCACTTCCTTCACCTCGCCGAAGAGCCCCCGAAGGAGGTCGAGGTTATGCGTGGCCTGGTCAATGAGCGCTCCGCCGGAGAGTTCCTTGACGTAGAACCACGCCCGGCTGCTGCGATGCACACCCATGCCACAAGCGTAAAGGGATTGGACGGCGTACACCTCGTCGTCGGCCATCCATTCGCGGAGCCTCCGGACGGCGGGGATGGAGCGGAAGAGGTAGCCGACCTGGACGCGCGCGCCGGCGCGGCGGAGTTCGGCGGCGAGACGGGCGGCTTGCGAGGCGTCGCGGCCCACCGGCTTTTCGCAGAAGACCGGCACCCCGCGCCGGGCGCAGGCCAGGATCGGCTCGCGGCGCACTTGCGGAGGGGTGCAGAGCCAGACGGCGTCGGGCTTTGCCTCGTCAAGCATGGCGTTGAAGTCGTTGTAGGGGCGCCCGCCGTATTCCCGCTGCCGGCGTTCAAGGTTCTCGGCGTTTACGTCGCACAGGGCGACGATCTCGGTATCCTTTCGCGACTTGAGGAAGCTGAGATGCACTCCGGATATGCCGCCCGTTCCGATCACCGCCGCGCGGATATGCTTCTCCATTCTCGCTGGCCCTTCCTCTTGCGGTCGTTGTCGCTGTAGCGCAGACGTCCCGCCTGCCGCCGTTGTGCGGCTATCGTGGTTTGTCGTCTGTCGTCTGCCGTTTGTTGCCCGTCGTCTGCCGTTCGTCGTCCACCCTCACCCCGCCTCGGCCAGCAGCTTCTCCAGGTACGTCACCGTCTCCCGGATGTCCTGGTGCTGCTGCTCGCCGGAGATTTCGCGCTCGATAATGAACTCGCCGGTGAAGCCGACTTCCTTGAGGCGTCGCACGAACTCGGGGAAGCGGACGCGGCCCGTGCCGACTTTGACCTCGCGTCCGAGTTTCATGGGGTCTGTGGGATAGAGGCCGTCCTTGGCGTGGATATTGCGGACGTGGCTGCCGAAGACGTCGAGCGCGTCAATGGGATTCGACTTGCCGTAGAGGATGAGGTTGGCGGGGTCGAGATTGATGCCGAGGTTGGGCGTGCCGACCTGCTGGATGAGGCGCAACATGGTGACGGCCGTTTCCTGGCCGGTCTCGAACCAGAACTGGACGCCGAGTTTCTCCATGAAGACGGCAAGTTCGCGCACGGCAATGACGGTCTCATGGAAGAGGGGATTGACCGGTTCCTCGGGGATGAAGCCGAGGTGGGTGATCACGGCGGGGACCTTGGCTCGGGCGGCGAAGAGGGCGGCCTTGCGCAGCGCCTCCATACGCCGTTCACGGTAGGCGGAGGGAACCAGTCCCAGGGTGAGCGGGCCGTGGATGAGGTCCCACACCTTCGGGCCGGGCCAGCCGCCCCAGACGGCGGTGATTCGGACGCCGCTCCGCGCGGACTCCTCGCCCACGCGATCGGCAAGCGCGTCGGTGAGCATGGCGTCGTTCCATAGGGTCAGGTGGCAGGCTCTCAGGCCGAAGGCCGCCACGTGGGCCAGAGAGGGTCCTTCCGCCTGAAGACGCGCCATGACGCCGATACGGTCGCGATGGGAGAGTCCTTGCATGGTTCGCTCCGATGACTGAAACACGCCGCACGCTGGGCGTCGCCGACCCTTTCGCGCGACCGGGGGGAATCATACGGGGAGTTTCGTCGGCGCGTCAAGCAACGCGGCCCCCCGTCTCAGACTATGGCCGCATTTCGACGCGATCGAGCGCCTCGCGGAGTTCTCCGGCGAAGGCCAGCGCCACCTCCCCGGCCCCGGCGGCGGAGAGGCGTTCGGCCGTCCTGTCGGAATCGAGTTCCACGCGCGTTCGGGCAATCAGAATGACGCGGAAGCGCACGCCGGGACTGCCGCAGAGGAGTGTGGCCAGCGTTGCGGGGAGGTCGCCCAACGGGGCGCGGTCGAGGTGGTTCATCAGCATCGTGGCGCGGAGGGCCAGCCCTCCGTGGGGCGAGGTGGAGAGGTTCAGCGCCCCGCCGGCGCGTTCGGCGGCGGCCTGAAGGAGGCTGAGCCCCAGGCCGACGCGCTTGCCGGGTTTGGTGGTGAAGAAGGGGTCGAGCGCCTGCGCTGCGGGTACCGGCAGACCGGGGCCGTCGTCCTCCACGACCAGGACCATTTCATTCCGCTCGGGGCGCTGCTCGATACGCACCTCCACGCGCCGGGCGCCCGCGCGAAGGGAGTTCTCGATGACGTCGAGGAGATGAAGGGAGAGGTCACGCAAGGAGGGTTCTCCCGTGGTTCTCGCGGAGGTTTGCGACCAGCGAAGGGAAGTCGGGGGCGGCGAGCGTGAAGAGGGTGCGCCCGCGTCCGACCTCGTCGAGATTGTGGCTGTCGGAGGACACGATTATGGGGAAGGGCGGCGGGATCAGGTCGGCGGCGCGCCCGGCGTTGACGGCGGTCGGGGACAGTTCGACGGCGTCGAAGGGAACCCCGTCGGGAAAGAGACCGAGCTGGCTCAGGAGGCTGAAGGAGGGACGGTCCACGTGGGAAGGGACGGCGAGTCCGCCGTGCCGGCGGATGATCTCGACGGCGTTTTCCAGGGGGAGAGTGGATGCCGCGCCGAGCAGAAGGTCCAGCGCGCCGGAAGGCGCGCCGCGCGCGTTCAGCACGCGGGGACGTCCGAAATGGCGCGAGGGAGCATAGGGCGGCAGAGTGGATTCCACCATGCGGGCGACAGCCTGTGCGGCGTCTGGATCGGGGAAGAGACCCAGGAGGTGAACCTCTTCGGACGTCGTGATTTCGATGCCGGCGATAACGGCGGGAGATCCGGACGCGGCCTGGATGACGGCATGGGTGTTCCGAGCGCTGTTGTGGTCGCAGATGGCGATGAGGTCGAGTCCGGTTTCGCGGGCGCGGCACACAATGGCCGGGGGGGTCATCTCCTCCGCCGCGCAGGGAGAGAGGGCGGTGTGGATGTGCAGGTCCGCCGCGTACGTCCTCACCGCTGCTTCCCCCGCAGTCCCAGCGCGTAGAGACGTCCGGCAACCTCGAAGGTGCTCTCACGGCTGCTGAAAAGGGGGATCTTCTCCTCGACGGCCTTCCGGCGGACGGCGTCATCCGGAGCGCGCCCCGAGGAGAAAACAACGCCGGCAAGGCCGGCATGGGCGGCGACGGCGATGACGTTGAGATGGACCTGGATGGTGACGAGAAGGCCGTTGACCGGCGCATTGGCAAGGACGTCGCTGAGCAGGTCGGAGGCGTGCGCCCCTTCGACATCGGCAGACTTGGGGTCTTCGATCTCCGGCGTCAGATCGGTCAGGGTGAGTTCCTTCGCAATGTCGCGCAGTGTCACGTCCGCTCCTTTCCGCGATAGGGACAGTCCAGCGAGGGGATGCGTCCCAGCGTCAGATCCTCGGCGGCGGCAAGGCACGAGGGCGCTCCGCAGTCGCCGCAATCGAGCCCCGGAAGCCGGCGGGCGGTCTCTTCGATGCGCCCGAGCTTGCGGACGGCCTCGGCCATGTCGGCATCTAAGCGGATTCCGGCGCGCGGCGCAAGTGGGGACTGCCGGTGCGCGGCGACGCCGCCCGGCGCCGCTTCGGTCGGAGCGGGGTCGGACGCCACGTCGGCGGGAAGTGAAAGAAGGGGCGCGCCGGGGCAACCGCCGGCGCAGAGGTGGAGTTCGAGGAGGGATGTCTGCGCGAGCAGGCCGTTCTCCGCACGATCGAGCGCGTCGAGAACCTCGCCGATTCCGCTGACGGCTTGGGGGCCGACGCGATCCTGCGGAGGCGCGGGAGACAACGCCGAAGGGCGCGCGAATCCGGCCAGCGCCGCCGGGGAACAGAGGGCGGTGGGTTGGGCGCAGGCCATTTCGCGCAGGGCGGAGGCTTCTGCAGGGCAGCAGAGAACGGCCGTCATGGGACGATCCGCGTAGGACTGGCGCATGGCTTCGATCGGGCTGAGGAAGGGTGCGATGTGGGGAATGAGCGCGTGGAAGCGCGTGCGGATCAAGTTGACTACGGCGGGGCAGAAGGGGGGAATGACGGGCCAGGGGAGTTTGCGAGCCTGGGCGCACTGGCGCGCGGCG
>JAKJEM010000092.1:314-8532 GCA_022705425.1 Planctomycetota bacterium | reverse complement strand
CCCAGGCGGCGGTTGGTGGGATGGTGGCCTGATTTCGAGAGCCGATGACGAGGGACGCGAGCCGAGAGCCGAATTCTGGAGTGCGCCGTTGGAGGCGACGACGAAGATGAGGGACGAGGGGTTGGATGTCAGGCGGATTTGCGGGGGAGGAGGAGAGCGAGGAGGATTAGAAGAAAGACAGGGGTCAGGAGCCAGCGGGGGATGAGATCGCCGCGGCGGGCATAAAAGGTGGCGCCGAGGCGCGGGTGAATGGTTCCGCGCAGGATGGTTTCTTCCATGATGGCGGTCCGGCGACCGGGGGCGATGGCGCCGCGCGCGTCGATGAGGGCGCTGATGCCGGAGTTGGTGGCGCGGATCAGCGGTTTGCGGTTCTCGATGGCGCGAATCCGGGCGAAGGCCAGATGCTGCGCGGGCTGCTGGCGCGGTCCATACCAGCGATCGTTGGTGAGATTGACGATGAAGGCGCCCTCCTCGCGCCGGACGAACTCGCGGACGTAATCGGGAAACAGGACTTCGTAACAGAGCAGGGGGATCATGCGGCCGCCAGGGGCGCGGATCATGTGCTGTCCGGTTCCGGGCAGGACGCTGCGGGTTTCGGGGAAGACGCGGCGGAGGAAGGGAAAGGAGCGCTCCAGGGGGAGGTATTCGGTGAAGGGCATCAGGATCGATTTGCGGTAGTCGTCGTGGGACTGCCCGCCGGGCCCGATGACGGAGATCGTCGAATAGTAGCGCGGGCGCGGATCGCCGGCGAGGTGGACGAACTCGACATCCTGCACGACCAGGGTGGTGGTGGTCTGCTCGATGAAGGGGATGAGGTGGTCGAGATATTCGGGGTTGAAATCGCGGGTGCGGGTCGCGAACGCGGCGGCGCCCTCGGGCCAGATCAGGAGGTCGGGGGGGCCGTCGGGAGCGGCGACCGCCTGGCGCGACATCCGGACCAGCTTGCGGGCGATCCGGTCCTTCGCGGCATGGTCGGCGTTGTGAATCTTGAGCGGGGCGACCGGCTGGATGAGGGCGACGTTGATCGAGAGGGGCGAGGGGCGGGGGGCATAGCGGCGCCAGGCCCAGAGGCCATAGCCGAGATGCAGGGAGAGAATGAGGGCCAGCGCGGCGAGGGCAAGGACGGAGCGACGCCAGCGGCGCCGGCGGGCGTGAATGACGGCGGCGGCGAGCGCGGCCCCGGCGGCGAGAACGATCAGGCCGACGCCGTGCAGGCCGACCCGATCGGCCGGTTAGAGGAGAAGCGGGAGGTTGCTGAAGGCGAGCGCGACATCAATGGGGAAGGGCAGGGGCATCCAGAATTCGACGGCCGCATGGATGATGACGGCGCCGACGGCGATGGGGATGAACGGCAGGCGGCCGCCGGCGAGGCGGACCAGCGGAAAGATGAGAGCCATCTGGAAGCCGATGAGCACGACGACTAGAGCAAAGATCGGAAGGGCGTGGAGGAGAGGAATTTCCCAGAACGAGGCCATGGCGCGCCAGAGCCAGGCGTAGATGCCCATGGCGATCATCCATCCGGTCCAGAGGCCGTAGCCGAGGAGGGCGCGGGGGCGCGGACAGGCGTGCACGAGCCAGAGAAGGCCGGGAAGGTAGAACCAGATGACGACGCCCCAGCCGACGGCGGGTTCGCTGAGCAGATAGAGCTGAATCAGGCCGTAGGCGATGGCGACGGGCGGAGCGATGCGGCGGCGGCGGGCGAGAAGCGCCAGCAGGGGAAGCAGCGGGAGTTGCCACCAGACGATGGCCATGTGCGGGTTGACGAATTCGATGAGGATCAACTGATAAATGGAGAGCAGCAGGAGGGGAAGGGCGACGCGCCGGAGGGGTTCGGCAAGGGAGCGGGCATGGGGGATGAATATCATGCTGGGAGGAATCGCAGGGGGTTTGGGGGGTGCCGGAAGTCGCGGGCGGAGGATCGGTTTGGATCATGCGCCCCAGTCAGGATATGCGGCGGTGCGTGATTGGCGAGGGGAATTTTTGTTCGAGAGCCGAGGGACGAGGGACGATTCCGGGTGAGATGGGCGGTGGCAATTGGGGAAGGGGTGGCGTATGCTCGTTGGGCCGCCCGAGAAGGGGCCGCGCGGCGGGCGACACGCGAAACGCTGACGGAGAGAGTGATCGATGCTTGACCTGAAGAAGTTTCAGAAAATCAGCAAGGACTTGCAGTCCGGCATGGAGACGATGAAGGAAGAGCTGGCGCACAAGACGGTGACCGGCGCGGCGGGAGGCGGCGTGGTGCAGGTGGTCGTCAACGGCAATCAGGAGCTGGTCTCGATTCAGATCGCGCCGGAGGCGGTCGATCCGGACGACGTGGAGATGCTGCAGGACCTGGTGCTGGCGGCGACGAACCAGGCGATTGAGAAATCGAAGGAACTGCAGCAGGAAAGCATCAATCAACTGACCGGCGGGATGAAGCTGCCGAATCTGCCGTTCTTCTAGGATTGGCCGCCGCCGATGGCGCTGTTGCCCGCCGCATTGGAACGCCTGCTGCACGAGCTGACCCGGCTGCCGGGGATCGGCCGGCGCGGGGCCGAGCGCATCGCGCTGCATCTGCTGGAGGCGCCGCCGGAGCAGGCGGGGCAGCTTGCGGAGGCGCTGGCGGCGCTGCGCCGCGAGGTGCGGCCGTGCGGGCTGTGCGGCAACTGGGCGGAAGGGGAACGGTGCGCGATCTGCGCCGATCCGCGGCGGGCGACGGGCCAGCTTTGCGTCGTGGAACGGGCGGTCGACATCTGGGCCTTCGAGGCCGCCGAAGCGTATCAGGGACGATACCATGTGCTGGGGGGGACGCTTTCGCCGCTGGCGGGGGTGACGGCCGACGACCTGCGCATCACGGAGCTTGAGGACCGGCTGGGGCCGGAGGGGATCAGCGAGGTGATTCTGGCGACCAACGCGAGCGTGGACGGCGACGCGACGGCACATTACCTGAGCCAGCGGCTAAGCGAGCGGGGGCTGCGCACGACGCGGATCGCGCAGGGGGTTCCGCTGGGGGGCCATCTGGACTACGCCGATCCGGGGACGCTGCGGCTGGCACTGCAGGGGCGGCGGCCGCTGGGCTGATGCTCAGACGGCATCCGGCGGCGGTTCGGTCGTGAGCCACGCCTGGATCGCGGCCTCGGCTTCGGGCAGAGCGGCGGCGATCAGGCGGCGCATGTCGGGGGGCGGCGGGCTGGTGATCGACAGGCGGCAATCCGCGAGAAAGGGATGCTCGAAGACGAGGCGGGCCGCATGGAGCAGCTGGCGGTCGGGCCACAGGCGCGCGACGACCGGTTTAAGCGGCGGCGGGAGGTCCATGAGCGTTCGGCGGCGGGTGTGACCGTAGACGGGATCGCCGAGGACGGGGCGGCCGATCGACTGGAGATGGACGCGGATCTGGTGGGTGCGGCCGGTGTGCAGGCGGAGCGCGAGCAGGGCCAGGCCATCGCCCTGGATCAGCACCCGCCAGTCGGTGCGGGCGGGGCGGCCGTCGGGGACGACGCCGATTTTCTTGCGGTCGCGCTCGCGCCGCGCGAGGGGCCGATCGATGACGCCGGCGGGGTCGCGCAGGCGGCCGAGGACAAGCGCGAGGTATTCGCGGCGGACGCGGCGCTGGGCGATGGCGGCGGTGAGGGCGGCCCATGCGGGGGCGGTCCGGGCGACGAGGAGCAGGCCGCTGGTATCCTTGTCGAGCCGGTGGACGATGCCCCAGCGGGCGTCGCCGCCGACCGCCTGGAGCGGGGGACCGTAGCGGGCCAGGAGCGCATTGACGAGCGTTCCGCCGGGGTGGCCCGGCGCCGGGTGGACGACCAGGCCGGCCGGCTTGTCCACGACGGCCAGATGTGGATCTTCATAGAGAATCGTGAGCGGGATCGGCTCCGCCGCCGGCCGGGGGTCGGACGGCGGGGGGAGTGCGTAGAGGATGACATCGCCGGGGGCGACGGACTGACGGGCGACGGCGGCGGCGCCGTTGACGTGGACGCGTCCGGCGGCAAGATCCTGCTGAATCTGGTTGCGGCTGCGGTCGGGGAGGCGCTGGGCCAGCCAGCGGTCGAGCCGCGGCCCGGCTTCGTCGGCGACGAAGCGCAGGGGAGCGGGGGGCGCGGAGGATGTCGAATCGGGAGGGGAGGTCACGACGCTCGGCGATCAGACATCATTGTCATCGTCGTCGCCGGGCTGGCTGTAATCGACGCCGTCGTTGACCTGGAGGCGGAAGGCCTTGCCGGGCTTGAACGTGGCGATGGATTTGGAGGGGATCTTGATTTTCTGGCCGGTGCGGGGGTTGCGGCCGTTGCGGGCGTTCTTCTCCTTGACGTAAAACGTGCCGAAACCGACGAGGGAGACCTTCCTGCCATCCTTGAGGGCGTCCTTGATTGAGGAAAGGAAGATCTCGACGGCGGCGATGCTATCCTTGCGGCTCATGCCGGTGGCCTGAGCCACCTTGTTGATGATCACGGCTTTGGTCATGCCACGACTCCTCCCGCGGATGGCCTGGGTGGACGCACGGGGCGCCGTCGGACCAAACCGGCACCTGCCATCTCGTTGCGCAACCCGACTATTTTGAACCCTTGGCGGGCAGAGGTCAAGATTAACCCGGCGGGGGGGAAGGGGGAGTGGGTGGAAGGCGACTGCGGGCAAGGTTGCCAGTCCCCGAAGTCGGTGGTTAGGAAGTTGATACGGTTTGTGGACAGGATTGGCGAATTTCGAGAGTTGAGGACGAGGGACGGGGGGAGGTGTTTTTTGTGCCAGGGACTCAGGTTGGCGCCGGGGGGTTGCCGATAAGGAGTGCGAGGGCGGTCCGCCGCGCGGGGGAGGGAGAATTTTTACCGGGTCGCCGGAAGAGAGATGTCATCATCAATGGAACGGAAAGCGGGCCGGCCGCAATCGCTGAGCGACGTGCTGCTGCAAACCCGAATGCGCACGCAGGAACAGGTGCGCGAGCGCTTCGCGCGCTACGGCGATCCGGTGTGCGAGAAAATCCGTCAGGCGGCGAACCACCCCAATGGGCTGGGGCGGTTGCTGGAGCGTCTTGGTCTGGCCTGCACACCTCGGTTCGATCAACAGTGCTATCTTTTACAGCGATTTTTGAACGACCATGGTCCGCAGGCGTTCCTCAACCGGCTGGGCGAGCGGGCACGGACGGGGAGGATTCTGATCGCGGAGGCGCCCCCCTCGGCGGAGCTCGGGGCGCCGCCGGCGCAGACGAAGCCGCGGGCGGCGACGCCGCCGCCCAACGGGGCCTGGCCCAAGCATACGCCGCCGAACTGGTTTGATGCGCACGGGAACTACGTGGGTCCGGAGCGGCGGTCGGGGGAGGACCGACGTACGGGCAAGGACCGTCGCGGGGATATCGAATCGATCCGCAAGAATCGACGTTACGGGGGGGACCGGCGGAAGGTGGTCCGGCGCAAGGAAGACCGGATCAAGTTAGGTTTGGAGAAACCGGACCCGCCGCAGCGGAAGCGTCAGTGCGGTTGAGCGAGCGAAGACCGAGGGCGGGGCGTTAAGTTAGCGGTTGAGTGAGGGCAGGGCCGGTGACGGGCGGCCGGTGACGGCGTGATGCCGCCGCGCCTTCAATCCACTCCCCTCGCCTTTGTTTCGATTTGCAGTTCGGACCATCCTTCCAAAATCTCCGTGCTCTGTTTCCAATTTCCTGGCGGGAAATTCGCGCCGGCGATACCGCTGGTCGATTCGCTGCGATGTATCCGGCATCCCTGCGGGATGGGACGATAATAGGCGGCCATTGACCGGTGGCGTCGCTGCGCTCAACCACCGGCTACCTTCTGGCATCCCCGCGGGATGCCCCCCGCGAACATCTCTCCACCTGACCGAATGAATGGCCAAACCCGCGGGATGCGGGCGGTGGCGATTCGATAGCGATCCGTCACCCTGAAGGGATGAAATGGGTTGCCCGCCCTTTGTTTGACTGAGATTCGCCCGCTGCGGGGATGGGAGTTATCGGCGATAGCGTCCGCAAGTTCCGCTGCGCTCCACCCGGGGCGATTTAAATGCCGCCCCCGCTGGGGCGGCTCACGCGGACGGCTTTGGACGCATTTGAATCAGCGGTGAAGAAGACGGAATTCTCGTCCGAATTGCTCGTGAACCGGTGGGTAACGGCGAAGGGGCGCAAGGGCGGAATTTCGAGAGCCGAGGACGAGGGACGAGAGCCGGGAGCCGAGATTCGGAGTATGTCTTTGGGGGCGAGGACGAAGACGAGGGTCGAGGGGACGGATCAGGGGATGGGGCCGAGGGCGGCGAGTTCCTCGGACTGTTTTTCCCAGCGGGCCATCAGGGATTCGTGTTCGGCGCGCAGTTGGCGCTGTTCGGCGCCGAAGCGGGCGGCGGCCTGGGGATTGCTGTAGACGCTGGGGCGCATCAATTCGTGGTCGATCTCGGTCAGGCGCTGTTCGATTTTCGCGATGCGGTCCTCGAGTTCCTCGAGGGCGCGGCGGAGACGGCGTTCCTCGCGCTGGCGGGCCTTGCGTTCCTCGCGATTGAGGGAAGCGTCGTCCTCGTCGGCGGCGGCGGGGGCGGGCGCTGATTTGCCCGTTGCGGTGGGTCGCAGCCGGGGGGGCGGCGCCGGGGCGCCGCGCGCGGCGCCGCGTTCGACGAGCGGGCTCTCCTCGCCCATCGCGGTCAGCACCCGCGCATAGTCGTGATAGTTGCCGTCGAAGATGCGCAAGCGGCCGTCCTTGATTTCGAAGATGCGCGTGGGGACGCGTTCGAGGAAGACACGGTCGTGACTGACGAAGATGAGGGTGCCGGGGAAGGCCAGCATCGCGTCCTCGAGGGTGCGGCGCGAGGCGAGATCGAGATGGTTGGTCGGTTCGTCGAGGAGCAGGGTATTGGCGCCCGAGAAAAGCATTTTGGCGAGGCGGACGCGGGTGCGCTCGCCGCCGGAGAGGACGGCGATTTTCTTGTCGGCATCCTCGCCGGAGAAGAAGAAGCCGCCGAGGAGATTGCGGACCTGCTGTTCGGCGCCGGCGGGGGCAACGGCGTTGACTTCATTGAAGACGGTGTTGGCGGGGCTCAGGCCCTCGTCGTCGTACTGGGCGAAGTATTCGGTGGTGGTGGAGGGGCCGGGGATGACTTCGCCGGCGGTGGGCTTGAGCGCGCCGGTCATCAGTTTCATGAGGGTGGTCTTGCCGGCGCCGTTGAGGCCGACGATGGCGACGCGGTCGCCGCGCCAGATGGAGAAATCGATGTCGCGGAGGACCTGATGCGGTCCGAAAGCCATGGAGAGATGGCGGCCGACGAAGACTTCCTTGGAGCCGCGGTCGGGCGGGGGGAATTTGAAATGGATCGCGGCCGGTTCGCTGGGCGGGGGCGGGATGCGTTCGATCTTCTCCAGTTGCTTGATGCGCGACTGCACCTGAACGGCCTTGGTCGCCTTGTAGCGGAAGCGATCGATGAACTTCTGGATGCGGGCGATCTCCTCCTGCTGGTTGGCGTAGGCCCGGCTCCATTGCTGCCAGCGTTCCTCGCGCTGGGCGAGGTAGCTGGTGTAATTGCCGCGGTAGATCGTGAGTTGCCCCTCGTGGAGTTCGAGGACCCGCTGGGCGAGGTTGTCCATGAAGGCGCGTTCGTGGCTGACCATGAGGACGGTGGAATCGCTGGAACGGATCCAGTCCTCGAGCCAGATCATCGTTTCGAGATCGAGGTGGTTGGTCGGTTCGTCGAGGAGCAGGACGTCGGGATTGCGCAGGAGGAGGCGGGCGAGGAGGATGCGCATGCGCCAGCCGCCGGAGAACTCCTGGCAGGGGCGGTCGAGATCGGCGGTGCGGAAGCCGAGGCCGGCGGCGATGCGGCCGATGCGGGAGTCCATGTCGTAGGCGCCCAGGCGCTCGATCTCGTGGTGCAGATGGCCGAAGCGGTCGAGGGCGCGCATGTAATCGTCGCTGGCCGGGTCGAGCTCGCCGAGCTTGTGGGCCAGGTCGTCGGCTTCCTGCTGGTGACTGAGGACTTCTTCGAAGACGTGGCGGAGTTCGTCGCGGAGGCGGCGATTGGAGTGGAGTTCGGCGTGCTGGGGCAGGTAGCCGATGGTGGCGTCGCGGGGGACGGTGAATTCGCCGGCGTCGGGGGAGATCTCGCCGGCGCAGATGCGCAGCAGGGTGGATTTGCCCGAGCCATTGGCGCCGACCAGCGTGGCGCATTCGCCGGGCTGAAGCATGAAGTTGATGTGCTCGAGCAGGGGGCGGGCGCCGATGAACTTGGAGAGGTTGTTGACGGTCAGCATGGCGGG
>JAKJEM010000092.1:0-291 GCA_022705425.1 Planctomycetota bacterium | reverse complement strand
CGCCATGAGAACGATGGGGGTATGCGGTGGGTGGGGCGGCGAGGGCGGGAGAGGAAGGGGGAGGACCGGCGAAGGCGTTTTCGAGAGCCGAGAGCCGAATTATGGAGAAAGAGGTTGGAGGCGAGGACGAAGACGATACTTGAGGGAGGCCGATGGCCAGGGCGATAGCAATACCGATTGCGATACCGATCGTGGTGGCGGGGGGTTGAAGAACGGGGCGGGAAGGACCATGATCGCGGGTGATGAACGGGGTTGAGCCAAGAGAGCGCGTCCGCGTGCTGGTGGACGACC
>JAKJEM010000091.1 GCA_022705425.1 Planctomycetota bacterium | reverse complement strand
GCTGTTGTTAACGATAACGGTATCGTTAACTACGCCGCTTGTCAAGCCCGGGCGCCGGAAAAAACAGGAGGGGGGTTCCGCTTCCGCTCAGGCCCCGGGATCGGGACGGTCGGCATCGGCGAGGAGATGCCGGAGGCGGCGGTTGGCCTCGTCGGAGGGGGTGGATGCCGCCGGCGTCGGGGAGGGCGCGGGGGTGGTCAGCTCCGCGAGGCGCTGGCGGGCCTCCATGGCGGAGGTAGGCGGCGATGCCGGCGCCGCCGAGGACGCCCGCCGTCTCGACGCTCTCGGCGCGGGCGTGGGCGACGACATCGAGGAAGAAGTCCTCGAGCGAGCGCTGCGGGTGGTCGACGTGGATCTCCTCGCCCTGGAGGTGCTCGCGGAGGACGGCCAGGACCTTCCCGGTGACCTCCGGGGAGAGGAGCGGGGTGGTGAAGCGGCTGGCGTCGGGCACGGTGAGCAGCTCGTGGAGCGAGCCCTGGGCGCGGATGCGCCCGCCATAGAGGATGATGACGCGGTCGCAGACGTCCTCGACGTCGCTGAGCAGGTGGCTGCAGACGATGACCGTCTTGCGGCGCTGGCGGAGGAGGCGGATGACGTCCTTGACCTCGTTGCAGCCGAGGGGGTCGAGGCCGGAGGTGGGTTCGTCGAGGATGAGCAGGTCGGGGTCGTTGATCATCGCCTGGGCGAGGCCGATGCGCCGGGCCATGCCCTTGGAGAACTCGCCGACCGGGCGATGGCGGGCATGGCCGAGGCCGACCATGTCGAGGAGCTGGCCGCTGCGCTTGCGGCGCTCGGGGCCGGGCAGGTCGAAGAGGGCGCCGAAGAAGTCCAGGGTCTCGAGGGCGGTGAGGTACTTGTAGAGGTGGGACTCCTCGGGCAGGTAGCCGATGCGGTCTTTGATGGCGAGGTTCCGGGGGTCGCGGCCGAAGATGGCGGCGCGGCCGTGGGTGGGGAAGAGGAGGCCGAGGAGGATTTTGATGAGGGTGGATTTTCCGGAGCCGTTGGGTCCGAGGAGGCCGAAGACTTCGCCGGCGTGGACCTGGAGGTCCACGCGGTCCACGGCTTTGACCTTGGGGCGCATCCAGAAGTCGCGGAAGACCTTGGTCAGGCCGACCGCCTCGACGAGGGCGGCGCCGGGGGCGGGAGCGTCGCTCATGGGCCAATCCCCTGGGCCGCGGCGGCGAAGGTGAACTCCTCGCCGGTGCGCACGAGGCGGGCGCTGTTGAAGATGACGACGAAGGAGCCGATGACGTGGAGCACGGCGGCGGTGATGGGGGTGAGGTATCCGAGGGTGGCGAAGGTGAGGCCGGCGACGATGAAGAGGAGGGCGAAGATGAGGTTCTGGTTGACGATGGAGCGGGTGCGGCGTGAGAGACGGATGAGGAAGGGGAGTTTGCTGAGGTCGTTGGACATGAGGGCGATGGAGGCGGAGTGGATGGCGACGTCGCTGCCGGCGGCGCCCATGGCGATGCCGATATCGCCGGCGGCGAGGGCGGGTGCGTCGTTGACGCCGTCGCCAACGACGGCGACGTGGAGACCGGTGTCCTTCATTTTCCGGACGAGTTCGAGTTTTCGTCCGGGGAGGCATTCGGCTTCGACTTCGGAGCAGCCCATTTCGCCGGCGACGCGCTTGGCGACGGACCAGCGGTCGCCGGTGAACATGGTGAGGCGCTTGATGCCGAGTTTGCGGAGGTCGGCGGTGGCGCGTTTGGCTTCGGGGCGGGCTTTGTCTTCGAGACCGATCCATCCGACGGCTTTGCCGTTTTCGGCGACGTAGAGGACGCTGTAGCCTTCCATGTCGCGTGTTTCGGCGGTGACGGCGGCGAAGTCCACGCCTTCTTCGCGGAGCCAGGTTTCGCGTCCGACAAGGACGGGGGCGCCTTCGACGACGGCGCGGACGCCTTTGCCGGGCTCTTCGTGGATTTGGGAGGCTTCGGGCCAGGCGATTTTGGCTTCGCGCGCGACGCGGATGACGGCCTGTGCGACGGGGTGGTTGCTGTGGGCTTCGGCGGCGGCGGCGAGGCGGAGCATTCGCGCGGGGTCCACCTGGACGCCGGGGGCAAGGCGGGTGACGGCGAGCTGGCCGGTGGTGAGTGTTCCGGTCTTGTCGAAGGCGATGGCGTTGAGGCGTCCGGCGGCTTCGAGGTCGCCGACGTCTTTGATGAGGATTCCGAGGCGCGCGGCGCAGCTGAGCGCGGCGACCATGGCGGTGGGTGTGGCGAGGACGAAGGCGCAGGGGCAGGTGACGAGGAGTGCGGTGATGGCGGCGGTCATGTCCTTGGTGAAGAAGAGGATGCTGAAGGAGATCATGATGACGACGGGGGTGTACCAGCGGATGTACTGGTCAATGATGCGCATGAGGGGGATTTTGGTTTTTTCGGCGTCGAGGATGAGGGAGCGGACCTGTCCGAGGGTGGTGTCGTTTCCGACCTTGGTGACGCAGACTTCGATGGAGCCGGTGAGGTTGACGGCGCCGGCGAAGACCTGCGCGCCGATGGATTTGTCCACGGGGAGGGATTCGCCGGTGATGCTGGCTTCGTTCATGGTGGTGGCGCCGGAGGCGATTTCGCCGTCGGCGGGAACGGTTTCGCCGGGGCGGATTCGGATTCGGTCGCCGGTCTGGAGGGTGGCGGCTTCGACGTCGCGGGCTTCTCCGCCGGGGACGAGGAGGTGCGCGCGTGTGGGGGTCATGCGGATGAGGCCTTCGATGGCCTGTCGGGCGCCGAGAGCGGTGCGGTGCTGGATGAGGTCGGCGAGGAGCATGAGGAAGCTGACGACGCCGGCTTCCTGATATTTGTTGATGGCCATGCAGGCGACGACGGCGATGGCGACGAGTTCGATCATGTGGCGTTCGCCGCGGATGAGGTCGGAGATGGCGCGCCAGACGATGGGGGCGCCGAGGAGAATGGCGCCGACGAGAGCGCTGGCTTCTTCGACGCCTCGGGGGTCTTCGAAGAGGTAGCGGGCGATGAAGGAGTTGATGATGAGTGCGCCGCCGAGGAGCGAACCGATCAGCGAGAGGGCGACCATCCGCTGTTCATGCTCGGAGTTGACGTTGTGCTGTTCGGGCAGCAGGTGTCCTGTGCTCATTAAGCGATTCTCCTATCCACTCTAGCGCTCAGCGGTGTTCTTCAACCTTGATTTGTTCGCGGATGATTTCGGGGCGACGGTTCAGCCAGAGTTCGAGATGCGCGCCTTTGCCGCGGGTGGACGAGCTGTAGAGGTACTTTTCGTAGGCGTTTTCGAGGACGGACTGTATGGCGTCCACGCGGGCGTGTTCCATGAAGGCTTTGATGTCGGCGGCGCTATTGGATTCGACGAGGCTCCGGACGCGGTCATGGTCGCCGCGGGTTTCGGCTTCGATGCCAGCGGCGTAGGATCGGGCGTCGGCGAGCATGGTCTGGCACTTGCCCTTGGCGTCCTTGAAGAGGTCGCGGATTTTGTTTTCGGCGGCGGCGACGGCGTCCTGTTTCGCGGCCATTCGGGCGTCCCACCAGTCCTGGATGGTGTCGCCGATGGCAGGTCCGATGGGTCCGGCGGCTTCGATGAGGACGCGTTTCCGGTCGGCTTCGGCGCGGGCTTTGGCGGCGTCGGCGTCGTCCACGGCCTGTCGGACGGCATCGAAGGAGGGTTTGACGTCCATGGGGGGCCGGATGACGATGAGGTTGAGGGAGTCCACGCGGAGGCCGACGTTGAGGTCGGTGAGGAGTTCATTGACGCGGTGCTTGACGCGTTCCTGGAGGGCGGTCTGACCTTTGCCGTAGGCTTTGTCCACGGGGAGGGCGGCGGTCTGGGTGACGACGGCGCTCTGAAGGATGCTGCGGACGAGGCGCTCTTCGTTCTTTTCGTCGCCGACGCTGTTGAAGTAGCGGATGACGGAGTCGGGGTCGGGCTGGACGCGGTAGGTGAGCTGCCAGCGTGCCTGGAGGACGTTGAGGTCTCCGGTGAGCATGAGGCCGTCTTCGGCGCCGAGGACGATTTCGGGCTTTTCCTTCTTGTCCTTTTCGATGGCTTCCTTCTTGGCTTCTTCGGTGACTTTGCTCCAGAAGGTGTTGAGTTCGAGGGTTTTGGGGCGGACCCAGACGCGGACGACTTCGTCAATGGGATAGGGCCAGGCGTAGTGCATGCCCATGTCCTTGACGAGGCCGGCGTCGGTGCGTCCGAGTCGAAGGATGACGGCCTTCTGGTCGGATTCGACCTTGAAGAAGCCTCGGCAGAGGAAGAGGACGATGAGGACGAGGATGACGAGGGTAAGGATTCGGAAGCTGGTTCGGAGCGCGTTGGCGAGCGACTGGCCGGCGGCGTCGAAGGCGGGTTCGGCCTCGGACGCGGCGTGGGGGCCGTGCTCGTGCGATCCGTGCGGTTTGTGTTCGTCGGCCACGGGGTGTTCCTCCGTTGTCAGCGCTCAGGTCACTCAGTTCGCGGGACGCGCGGCGGGTTTGGCGGGAACTTTCACGTCGGGAACGGCCTGCCAGAAGACGTCGAAGGGGGGCATGGAGGGGTCCACGATGATGGTGGACTTGGACTTGGTGGCTTCGCGGAGGGCGCGGATTTTCCGGAGGTAGGTGGAGAGTTCGGGGTATTCGGCGAAGATGTTGTAGTACTTGGCGGCGGCGGCGTCGCCTTCGCCGCGGATGCGTTCGGCTTCGCCGCGGGCCATGGCGAGGATCTGTTCGCGCTGGGCTTCGGCCTGGGCTTTGATGGTGGCGGCGAGGGTTTCGCCCTGTTTCTTGATGTCGTTGGCTTCGCGGTTGCGTTCGGCCTTCATGCGTTCATAGACGGTGCGCGTGACGCTGTCGGGGAGTTCGAGGCGCTTGATTTTGACGATCTGGACGCGGACGCCGTAGAGTTTGAGGGTCTGGCTTCCGGCGGCGTCGAGGATTTCCTTTTCGATCTGGGCGTATTTGGGTTCCTGGTCCACGGAGACGAGGTCTTTGAGGGTGTGCTGTCCGAGGACGGCCCAGGCTTTGTCGCGGATGACGCGTTCGAGGTGGCCGCCCCAGGCGAGGCTCATGGGGTCTTCGGCGCGGCCGAAGGTCTGGTTGAAGAGGATGGCGTCGCCGATTTCCCATCCGACGAAGAGGGAGGTGATGATGTTGTGTCCGTCGAAGGTGCGAGTTTCTTCGAAGCGGCCTTCGCTGGCGATGAGCCGCGCGTCGAAGTGGCGGACTTCCTGGATGGGCCAGGGCCACTTGAAGTGCATTCCGGCCTGGGCGGGTTTTCCGGCGGGTTTGCCGAAGGTGAGGACGACGGCGACCTCGCTGCTGCGGACGGTGTAGGTGAACATGTACAGCAGCAGGCTGACGGCGATGATGACGGCGACGACGACGGTGAATGCATGCTTGCTCATCTCAGCCAGTCTCCTTCCAATTGAGTCCGCGGGACGGTTTGCCTACTTTTTCTTTTCGTTTTCGGGCATGATCGGTTTCTCGAAGCTGCCGACGCCGAGGATGTCGGGGCGGGCGGGGTCTTCGAGGTTAAGGCGGATGTTCTCGCCGCCGATGTCGCGGACGGCGATGATGATCTTCCGTGTGTCTTCGAGTGACTTTTCGACGGCGGACATGAGTTCACGGATTTTGAAGACCTCGGCGCTGCCGGCGTAGGACTTGCACTGCATTTCGAAGCGTTTGGCTTCGCCTTCGGCGACGGACTTCTTGCTGGCGAAGTAGCCTCGGGCGGCCTGGCGGACGGATTCGGCTTCGGCCTTGGCGGACTGGATGGTGGAGGCGGCTTCGATTTCGGCGTTGAGGATGTCCACGTCCTTCTGGGTGACGTTTTCGATGATTTCGTGGAAGGACTGGGGGAGGTTCTCTTCGACGGGGGGATGCATTTCTTCGAGGCCGACGCCGAGGAGGGTGATGCCGAGACCGCCGGGGAGGATGGTGTCGGCGGCGTTCTGCATGAGGCGCTGGAGGTCCTGGCTGGCTTTGGCGCGGCCGCTGCCCATGACGTTGAGGAGGTCCACGCCGGCGAGGTACTTGATCAGTTCGCGGTTGCAGACGGCTTCAAGCATGGCTTCAGGTTCGGGGCTGGAGTAGTACCATTTGCGGACGTCGGCGATGCGGTAGCGGACGGTGGTGCTGGCGACGAGGAGGTTGACGGGCACCTGTCCGGCGGTGGAGCTGACTTCCTTGGCGGCGACCATGACGTTGTATTCGGTTTCGTAGTGTTTGTTGGTCCAGAGGACCTTTTCGGCGGCTTTGGATTCGCCGGCGTGGCCGAGGACGATGGTCTTGGTCTGGTTGGCGGGGAAGCGATAGACGCGCTCGATGGGCCAGGGCCACTTGAGGTGGAGGCCGGGTTCGAGGACGCCGCGTTTGTCGTCGGCGAAGCGGGCCTGTCCGGGTTCGACGACGCCGCCCGGGGCGCCGACGAACTTTCCGAGGCGTTCAATGACGCCCTGCTGTTCGGGTCCGACGATGACGAAGCAGGTGAGGAGGTAGAGGGTGACGAGTTGGAAGAGGATGAGGGGCGCGATGGCCTGTTCGATGAAGCGGTAGAACCAGGTCTGGGAGACGCGGAAGCCGAACTGGTAGTCGAGGGTGGAGGAGATGGTGCGGAAGAAGCCGCCGGGTTCGGAGAGGAGGGCGAGGAGGCGGCTGTCGTAGGCGGCGCGCTGTTCGACGCCTTCGATGCGGGGGCGGTAGAAGTCGAGGATGAAGTTGAGGAGGACTTCGACGGCGATGACGGCCATGGCGACGGTCATGCACCAGGCGATGACGTCGTCGGGTTTGGGGTACTTGAAGAAGCCGAGGACGAGCGCGGCGAAGGCGAGGAGACCCATGAGGGTGGAGAACATGAGGTATCCGGCGATGGGCCGGACGGGACGCCATTCGACCTGACGGGCCATGCCGCCGGCGTACATGCCGATGAGGAAGAGGACGAAGGTGAGTCCTGCCATGGCGGCGAGGCTGATGAGGGCGGTGTCGGGGTTGATCTGGGTGTTGGCGATTGTGCCGGTGAAGTAGATGCCGAGGACGACGCCGGCATAGGCGAGGGCCATGAGGATGCTGATGATGGGGGCGAGGTATTTTTCGAAGAAGCGGAGGCGGCTGCGCGCGGCGAAGGCCTGGATTTCGTCTTCTTCGAAGAGGCGTCCCTTGGCGCCGCCGGCGGCGCGTTCGGCGACGAGGCGGTCCCATTCTTCCTGTTCTTCTTCGGCGAGGCGCTGCTGGCGCAGGTAGAGGAGGGCGGTGAGAGCGACGGGGACGCCGAGGAAGGCCTGCCACATGAGGACGCCGACGCTGGCGGCGCCGGAGAAGCGCCAGAGGAAGAGGGCCAGGAGGCCCGCGAGGAGTTGGATGATGATGCCGGCCATGGCGACGTTTTCGGCCGGTTTGCGATCGAGTTTGGCCACTTCACCCTCCTTCGTTCTGATCAGCCTGAGGAGTTGCGCCGAGTCTTATGCCAGTTGACGTTCTTCAAAAAGGAACATTGCCAGGAAGAGGAGCGCGCCGAGAAGGCAGAGGGCGTAGATGCCGGAGACCATGACCAACTGCCAGGGGACGAAGACCATCGCTTCGCGTTCCATTGTGGTGGAAAGGGTGGTGTAGAGGAAATCGGCGACCCAGAAGGTCTGGAGGTTGGGGACGACGTGGTAGGCGGCCTGAGCGACGGCGTAGTCCTTGCCGAGGTGTCGGAAGAGGTAGGGGGAGAGGAGTCCGAGGAGGAAGAGGCCGGAGCAGAGGGTGATGTTGACGACGACGGTGAGGCGTGTGGAGGCGGCGATGGCGATTCCGGCGAGGACGAGGATGGACCAGAGCATCATGATGCAGGCGTAGATGACCTGGACGTTGATTCCGGTGCCGAAGCCGCCGATCTTGCTGTTTCGGGGGTCCACGAAACAGAAGATGATGAAGACGAGGGTAAACAGGGGGATGACGGCGGCGACGGTGCGGCTGGTGAAGGGACGGTCGCGGAAGAAGTTGCCGTAGATGCCGTAGGCGACGGCGAGGAACATGGCGCCGAAGAGGGAGAGGACGATGGCGAGGCTGAGTTCCATTTCGATATCGGCTTCGAGGGCGCCGCCGCTGACGGTGAGGACGAGTGCGAGGGAGAGGAGATAGGCGGCGACGACGAGTCCGGCCATGACGCCGAGGAACTTGCCGAGGATGAACTCCATGCGCCCGACGGGTTTGGAGACGACGGTGAGTGCGGTTTTGTTTTCGATTTCCTGGGAGATGACGTTGGAGGCGGTGAAGGCGGCGAGGAGCATTCCGGCGAGCATGAGGGTGGCGAGGCCCATGTCCATGACCAGCCGAGGGGTCTGCTGGAGGGTGAACATGGTGATGTAGGGGCTGATGAGGATGAGTGCGGCGGCGGAGCCGACGATGACGGCGAAGACGGGCTGTCGGATGCTTTCGAGGAAGGTGTTTCCGGCGATGGAGAGGACTTTGACGAGGAAATACAGGACGGGGGAACGTCGTTCCCGCTGCAGGACCTCGCGTCCGACTCTTACATCCATGACCTTACACCATAACCCTGCGAAGACGAACGGAGCCGACACAAAACAACGCCCTGTGCGGAGTTGAGGCGTGGGGGGCACGGCAGACCGCTCGCCAACGCGTCCGTCCCAGTTCGCCCGACGCGGCGAGGGGCCGAAACGTGCAAAGGCACGGTCGAAGTCCGACATGTAACGCCGTGCCTTCTTAATCTAGCCGAACGCCAAGCAAAAAGCAAGTGGCGCTTCGGGTTTTTTGTTCCATCGCGGGACAGCGGCCCCCAAGGGGTGGGGCGTGGAAGGGGGCCACCCCCCTACCGACGCGGATGGGGTGGGCGGGCGGTCCGCTGCGAGCGACGTTTCTCCCTTCACCCGCCTGCCGGGGCGGCGGGGGCGGTTCGGTTGAGGGCGAAGAGTGTGGAGGCGTTCTGCCACAAGGCGTGTGTGAGCGCGGGGGCGTCGTGGGGGCGGAGGGATTCGAGGCGTCGGAGGGTGTGGAGGAGGTGAGCGGGTTCGTTGCGGCGTCCGCGGAGGGGTTCGGGGGCGAGGTAGGGGCAGTCGGTTTCGATGAGGAGGCGGTCGAGTGGGATGTGTGCGGCGACGTTGCGGAGTTCGGCGGCTTTGGGGAAGGTGAGGGTTCCGGCGAAGGAGATGTGGAGGCCGAGGTCGAGGAGTCGCCGGGCGTGGTCCCAGGTTCCGGAGAAGCAGTGGGCGACGCCGCGGAGGTGTCGGGCGCGGGCGGCGGCGGTGAGGAGGGCGAGGCCGTCGTCGAAGGCGTCGCGGCAATGGATGACGAGGGGGAGGTCGCGGCGTGCGGCGAGG
>JAKJEM010000090.1 GCA_022705425.1 Planctomycetota bacterium | reverse complement strand
CGCCGCAGACGTAGCTGCTGCCGTCGTGACTGACGACGTCATTCCGGACGTACTCGCCCGGCGCCCATTCCCCGCGCCAGGTGTAGGCCGACGCGCCGGGCGCGCCCGTCGCGCCGTCCGCGCCCTTTTCCCCGCGCCGGGCGGGATTCAGCAGGTCGGCGGACTCGCCGGGGGCGATCTCGCAGCGGATGATCTCTCGGGCATCGCCGCCGGTGATCTCCGCGATCACGGCCACGGAAGCGGTGTCGCGGTTCACGACGTCCAAGTGCGCCAGGAGTTGGACGCCCGCCGCCGGCGCGCTTACCGCCGTGACCGGCGTCGCGCCGTTTGTCGCCCCCTTCGCCTGGTCGGGCAGGTCGGTGTCGGTGTTGATCCACGACGCCACCCAGTGGCATTCATTCGCCGCCACGGCTTCAGCCAACTTCAGCGTCAGCGTCTGTCCGGCCTTGAGTGTCCGCATGTGATCCTCCGTCAGTATTCCAGGGCCTGGGCCTTCCACAGCGAGCGCGGACGCTGCGCGGGCCACGGGTTGTCGTAGTAGAGCCGCTTCCACCAGGCGTTCCAGGAGGCCGGCGGCTGCGGCGAGGACACCTGGCCGATGATGAGCGTGTCGGCGTCCACCACCGTCACCGGCTCGTTCCCGGCGACGATCAGCGCGCCGCAGTCGTTTTCGGACACCGGCGTTTCGGAGGTGTCCGGCTCATGCGTCGTGGCGGGGAACCGCAGCCCGGAATGGTAGTCAATCACGCGATGCACGGGATGCGCCCTCCTCTTGGGATGGGGGACGGTCTTCGTCACCCGAAACCAGTCCGCGAACGCGGCGCTGTCGGTCACCCACTGCCAGAAATTCCAGGGTGAGGTGTACGGCATACTGAACCACACGCAGCACTCGACGTAGAACCCGACATAGACCGTGCCGAGGTAGGGCGCGCCGGGGTGGATCACGATCATTTCGATGTCGTCATCCGGCGACACCGACGTATCGCGCCACACGAACTGCGTCTCCGGCCCGGTGACGGCGCTCCACTCCAGAAAGCCGGCCCCGTAGGCGGTGACCGGGGGCAGCTCGGGGTGCTCGGTGCTCGCCCACAGCCCGACGCGCGTGCGCGCATAGGTCCCCCACGAGCGGTCCCCCGGCGCACCCAGCGGCGCGGTGACTTGGAGGGTGTAGGTCGCCGCGTCGGACAGCGCGATCTTCGTGTTCTCGACAAAGGCGGCGGCGCGATAGAGGTCCCCCCAGAAGAGCAGGGGGTAGCCCTCGCGTCCGGGCAGGGTGATGCGCGCGCGGCTGCTCGATACGGAGGGATACCACTCCTCGTCCTCATGAAGCTCCGGCGGCCAGGGGTCCTCCATGTAGAACGTCGGCACATTCCACAGCTGCCTCCGGCCCCGGAGCGTCCAGTCCTCGCCCAGCGCGGAGGGTCCGGGAGGGGTATCCGCCCGATCGAATCGGTCCTCGTAGAGTGTGGTCGTGACGGGTTTGAGCATCAGGACACCAGGGCATGGGCCGGGGCGGGATTCGCGACGCGCCGCTCCCCGGCGTAGATGATCGTTCGGAATGCGCCGAGGACCGTGCCGTCGGCGCGGGCGACGACCTTGGGGGCGGCCTTGTCCTCGCCGAGATCTCCCAGAATCAGGTTGGCGTCGGGCAAGGCCAGATCGCCGCGGATGTGGCCGGCCATGAGGATGGGACCCAGGCTGTCGTACACGGCGGTCCACTGTCCGCCCTCGGCGCCGTAGCGAACCTGCTCATGGCGGTTGGTTTGCGGCAGGGCGGCCACGCGCACCGGATGCACGCCGCCGTCCCAGGCCCACCCGAGGCCGCCGGAAGGCACGGCGTGGCAGAAGATGACCAGCCGGCTGACGCCGCTGACGGGGGCGCGGCGCACGCGCAGCGCGCCGGTGGGCGTGTCCAGATCGCCGGCGTAATAGCCGATGCCGTAGGCGGGCGCGGCGTCGGAATCGAGGTTGACGACGGCGCGCGCGCCGGGGAAGTGGGCGCGCCCGACGCCGCTGCGGTCATTGCGAACCGGGGCGGCCTCCGCCCCCACGGCGACGCCGGCCAGGCGGTGGCGGCGCGTCACGGCCTCGGCCTCCGCCAGGCGATGGGCGCGCTTCAGCGCCTCGATGCGCCGTTCCAGTCGTGCGCCGCCCAGGGTCGGGCGCTCGGTGTTCCAGGTCATCGTCGTCGTCGCGCCGCCGCCGCCCACGGACCACGTCACGCGCCGCACGCGCCCGTCGGGATAAATGAACTTCGTGCCGGCGTAGGCCACCTCGGCGCTGTCGGTCGCCGCCTCGCCGGGGTCGGTCAGGGCCAGCAGCTTGTCGGCCGTCGCATCGAGCGCGGCGCGGTTCAGGTCCTCGGTCGCGCCGGACAGATGCCGCCGGCGGCGCAGTTGCAGCCAGTCGGCCTCGACAACCTGAACGGTGGCGTTCACCGGGGGGTTCGGGGCGGCGGAGCGCGTGTAGAAGCAGTCCAGCGTCAGCACCCCCTCCGGGGTCAACTCGCGGTGCGCCCACGTCAGGCGGATGGACACGCACTCCGGCCAAAGCGCGGGGTTCGGCACGCGCTTGAACGGCGCCAGGCGGGCAAACTTGACCAGGCCGGCCTTTTCATCGAACTCCCACTCCCGCTTGTTGACGTCGGTGACGGCGATAAACTGCTGCACGGCCTCCGACCATTCGTAGGTGTCGTCGGGCGAGGTCAGGTAGGGGCGCTTCCATCCGACGCGGTCGCGCGCGGGGTATCCGGCGGGTTGGGTGACGGTTTCGCACACCGTCGTCAGCGCCGGCAAAAACTTCAGGTCGCTCGACGGCAGCCGAAACCACCGTCCCACGCTCTTGGAGGCGCATTCAAAGGCCGGGCGCATGTCAGGCGCGGCGCCCTGCGGCGCGGCGTTCCACTTCAAGAACCCGGCAACGGCCCCCCGCATCCAGGACCCAAAGTCCTGGCTGATGGCGTTGGCGTAGGCCAGGTCCTCGATCTCGCGCACGACGCCATCGGTGTCGAGGCCGACCGGCACGAGGGTCGAGGTCCGTTCCAGCATGGTTTGCGCGCCGCGCACCAGGTACACGTCGGCGCGGTCGCGGCTCTGGCGTCCGAGATCGTTGCGCGTCTTCCAGCCGGCGGGGATTTCAATGCCCTGTCCGAGGCGGTACGCCCTGGGCGTTCCGTCGGCGGCCAGGCCCAGGACGCATTGGCACAATTCGCACAGCCGCACGGCCTCCAGGCCGGGCTTGGCCGCTTCCCACCGGACGTAGGGATAAACGTCGTCCGGCAGGGCGTCAACGTCGAACGCCGCTTCGCCCAGCGCCTCCAGACACAGCGCCGCCAGCGCCCGGACGGACTTTTCGTCGCGCTCCTCGCCGTCCGCGCCGGGGCGGTTGTATTCGCCGGTGATGTGCCCGCGCGTCTGCCAGCGGTGGCGGCTGTCACGCACCTGGAGTTCGGTCACCACGCCCTCCGGCCCGCTGCGCACCCGCCAGGCAAACGGCTCCAGGTGGGTGATCGTCACCGTCGTTTCGCCGTCGGTCAGGGTCAACGGGCCGGTCGGCCAGGTCGTTTCCTCGCCGATCAGCATCAGGGTGTTGATGTCCGGCGTCGGGCCGAGGCTCATGTTGAACACGAGCCCTTCGGCGCTGAGGTGGTGTCCGTTGAACGTGGCGTCAATCCGACCCATGCGGCCCTCTACGGAACAAAGGGATAAACGACCGACGGCGTCGTCGCGAACTCGAAGGCGTAGTTCCAAGTGGTGGTGAATCGTAGCGTCTGGCCGTCGGGGCTGCGCTCCGGGCCGCGGCGGACGATCTGCGAGCTGCGCAGGTGTTCCGCCGCCCACGCCGGCGAGGGCGGCGCCACGTACCCGGTCAACCCCACGGCTTCGCCGCTCTGCGTGGCGCGCGCGGTGGAGGCGGTTGTGATCTGCTTGATCGGCGCGCCGCCCCCGAGCGGCTTCAGAAAGACGAACTCGTCCAGGGCCGCGTCCACCGCAAGGGTCTCCACCCAGGCCACCAGCTCGCGGCTGCCGGCAATCCGGGCGTAGGCGTAGGTGAAGTTCCACTCCTGCGTGTCCGGGTTGTACCGCTGGTTCTCGGAGAGCGTGCGATAGTTCGATCCCGTCAGCTTCAGCGTGTTGAGGAGCGCCTGCGCCCCGGCGCCGCGATAGGTTCCCGACAGGGTGACGCGGATTTGCCCCTGCGCGTCGGTGTCGAAGGCCACGGTGTGGTCGCCCCAGGCGGTGGCCGACGGCGCGCCAAAGAGCAGCTTGACGCCCGACAGTTCGATCGTCCAGCTCCGCAACGTGGCCAGTTCGGCGCCGTCGCCCTTCGGATAGCTCAGCGGTTTGGTGATCTTGACCCCGTGGAGCGTGGCGCTGCTCAACAGCGCATGGCGCACCGTCAGGCCGTCGTCGGCGTAGAGCACCAGGTCCCGGTCGGGCGAAAGGAAGGCGTTCTCCAGCGCGGCGTAGCCTGCCGCCACCGCCGCGGGGGACCCGACGACCTCGCCGCTCAGCCGCCAGGTCTCGCGCCAGCCCTGGTAGGCGCCGTCGGGGTTCCCGACCAACTGCCGCTCAATCACCACGGAGGGCGTCGGGCTGATCGTCGCGCTGCCGTACCTCAAGATGGCCATGATCGAAACCGCAAAAAAACAGGAATGAACCACTTACCCGGGCAGGCTCGCTTCGCCGTCCCGGTACGACCGGCGGATTTCCTCGTGCACCATGCGCTGCGCTTCCTGACGCAATCCCGTCGTCAGGCGCTTCACCAGCTCCTCGACGCCCGCGCGAATCTGCGACTGCGACTGCCGCACGACCTCATCTACCACCTGTTTCGCCTGCGCGCCGGAATCCGCGCTGACGACCAAACGGAAGGTGTCCGACTTCACCGTGACCTGCACCTCCTGCTGCGCCCGGCGCACCGTATCCTCCTCGATTCGACGCCGGCGCTCCTCCGCGCTGCCGGCGCGCGCCTGCCACTGCGACATAGCATCGGACATCCCGGAGACCACCTCCTCCGCCTGCCGGCGCATGTCAGGAACCTCCGGCAGCGCCAGGCCGCGCGCCGTCTGCTGCTCGCGCAACGCCGCGTTGAGCATCTCGGCGGTTCCGGGAATCATCCGGGCCAGGCGCTGCCCCGTCTCATCGAGCGTTTCGTACCGGCCGGCCAGTTCGGCCCCAGTGGCGTTGCCCAGGTACTGCTGGATGAAGGGCAGGCGCAGCCGGTCCTCCGTGGTCAGTTCGGCCAAACGCTGTCCGAACGCCTCGCGCTCCTTGCGCACCGCGTCCAGGCGCTCCTGTTCGAGCGACAGGATTTCGAGTTGGAGCGTTCGCCGGCGCGTCTCGGCCTCCACGCCCTGGCGGAAGAGCGCCTCCATGCGCCGCTGCGCCTCCTCCGGCGGCATCGTCCCCGCCGCCTCGCGCGCCCGAACCGCCTCCATCGCGTCGGCGGCGGACGCCGCCGACTGTTCGGCCTCGGCGACCTGATTCAGGCGCGCCGCCACGCGCTCCTCCGGGGTGCGGAGTTTGGCGTCCATCAGGTGCTCGGCGGCGCCGCGCACCTGGTTCATGGCGCCCTGAGCCAGGTCGGTCATCCGCTCCTGCACGCGCAGCACCTCGCGCCAGGCCGCCGCGCCTTCGGTCAAGATGCGGCGCAGCCGGTCCTGACGTTCGGCCATGCCGCGCTCCATCATCGTGTCGCGCAATCTATGAAAGGCGCGGCTTTCGGCGCTGAGCCAGTGTGCGTTCCGATCGGCCTCGCGCGTCTTCCGCTCGCTCAGCGCGGAGATCAGCGCGCGCCCGGCCATGCCGGCGGCCGCCGCCAGCGCCAGGGGAACCGCCGCTGCGGCCAGCACGGGCATGACGCCGGCGAGCCAACTGCCGACGATGGAGGCGCCCGGCAACAGGCGCGCGGTCCAGCCGCCCAGGGCGGCCAGTCCGGACCCGGCCAGGCTCGCCGCCCCGTGCGCCACGGCGCCGGCCTGCGCCGACAGCGCCGGCAGCGTCCGAGCCATCGCTCCGCCGGCCGCGTTCAGCGCAGCGCCTCCGGCCGCCCCAACAAGCCGCAGCGCCGCGCCGCCCGCTGTCGCCATCTCCGGCGCGCGCGCGATCACCCGCCCCACCGTCGGCGCCGCCATCAGCGCCGCCACCCCGCCCACGGCCAGTTTCGTCCCGGCGGAAGCCTTCCAGAAGGTGTGCCAGGCGAGGGTGAGCGCTTCGCCCAGGGCGCGCCCCAGCCAGCCGATAAACTTCTCCGCCCCCGCGCGCAACGGCGCTTCAATCTCCGTC
Organism: Planctomycetota bacterium; assembly: GCA_022705425.1. Taxonomy (GTDB): domain Bacteria; phylum Planctomycetota; class Brocadiia; order CAIUPP01; family CAIUPP01; genus JAKJEM01. The sequence goes on along the minus strand of JAKJEM010000090.1, from coordinate 3,132 downwards.
CACACGGCCTTCAATCCCGCCCCGAAGCCGCCGGCGGCGGTCGCATCGGCGAAGGTCCGCACGAGGCGCTCCACCGTCGCCGCCGCCGCGCCCAATCCGTCGCGCAGCGCGCCGATCAGCCGCTGTGCGCGCGGACTGTCCATCATCCGGTCCCACCCGGCGTTCAGGCGGTTCAACTGGTCGCGCAGGCGCTCGAACAGCGCCTCCGTCACGCGCGCGCGCGCCAGCGCCAGGTTGGCGCCCATCCGATCGAGCGCGCCGGAGAAGGTGGTCTCCTCCCGCGCGCGCGCCCCGCCGAACCGACGCGCCAAGTGCTCCTGCAGCAGGCCGGTGGCCTCGGCGTTGGGCGTCAGCAGCCGGCCCTGCTCGCTCCACCGCAGGCCGCTGATGGCGCGCAGGTTGACGCCGGCGCCCATAAAGCTCCGCGCGGCAGACTCCTCGCGCCCGGAGGCGAACTGCGCCAGGGCCTGGGCGATCTCCCGGAGGTTGGCGCCGGTGGCCTTGGCCGTGTCGCCGGCCACCTCCAGCCAGCGCGCATGACTCAGGCCGAACTCGTCCAGCACGCGCCCGGCCTCGACCACATCCGGCAGCGCAAAGTCGCCGGCGGCGAAGTCGCGGAAGCGCTGCATCTCGCGGTTGGCCAGGGCTTGCGAGCGGTAGAGGACGGCCAAACGCGCGGTCATCTGCTCGATCTGCGCGTTCGCCTCGACGCCCCTCTTGATCTGCCAGCCGGCGAAGGCGACGCCGGCCAGCGTCCCCCACTTGGCGAGGCCCATCAGGCGATCCACGGTCCCGGACAGAACGGCGTTGATCCGCTCGCCCGCGCCGGCGAGAACGGTCCCGATCCGACCGAGGACCACGGCGGCATCGTCGCCGTGCTTCCGGAGCGCCTGCAACGCGCCGCCGGCGGCCTGGGCGAACTTCTGCGCCATCGGCCCGCCGCCCATCAGCCGCTGTTGCAGCGCGGTGAGCTTTTCCTCGCCCGACGAGTTGAACCGGATCAGGATGTCCACGGCGTTGGTCACGGGTCACATCGGGAGCGCTTGCGCGCCCCGCCCCCTTGTCTCAAGGTGCGCGCGCGCCGCAGAGCGCGGCCAGGAAGCGCCACCGGCGCTCCTCGTCCGCCGCGCGTTCATGCTCTTCCAGCGCGCGCAGCCGCTCCATATCCCAGACGTTCTGATCGGCGAGAGCCCCCGGGCGCGGCAGGCTGTGAAATGCGCGGCACAACCTCCACTGGCGGTAGAGTTCCCCATCGTGGTCCGTGAAGCGCGGGCGGCGCTCTGCGCACCCGCACGGCGTGCGCTCGCAGCGCGGCGGGGCCGGGTTGGGGATCGGCGCGCCGTCGCGCCCGCGCACGGGGCGGTTCGCGTCGTCCAGCAGCCAGGCGCGACAGTCATGGCACTCTCTCCAGAACCAGGTCGGGTAGCGGTAGAGAAACTCTACCGCGCGGTAAAATCCGCCAGCGCCGCCTGCGCGTCGGCGCTCGAACGTCCGTCCAGAATGCGTCCGCAGACGCCCTCCACAATCACGTGATCTAGCGTCCCCGCGATGGCTGCGGCGTCGCGGCAGGGCACCACGTTCCCGCGCAGATCCCGCGCGTCCCACCGCCGGCACACGCGGGCCACCGTGGCGGCGGTCATCTGGATCGCATCCTTGCGGCTCGCCACGCGAAATCGCTCGGTCAGTTCCTGCAACTGCATCGGCGTCAACGGCACGTAGGCGAAGTGCACCGGGTCCAGGTCCTCCGTGGCCGGCGTCCACGTATCCATCAGCACGAACTCCCCGTCCACCTCGCCTACCGTCCGGCGCGTCGTCTTGTCCGACATGCTCCGTCTCCTTTCCCGGTTGCCCTTGCGCAACCGCCGTTCATGTCGCGTGCGTCGTGCGCGTCGTGCGCGTCGTGCGCGTCGTGCGCGTCGTGCGCGGTACTCCGCGCACTATCGGCACTCCGCGCACTCTTGGGAGCGCTACCGGCGACGCGCAGCGGCGCGTCCGTTGCGCGCCCCTCTCTGGGTCCGGCGTGCCGCGCCGGCTTGATCGCAACAGCCGGGCGCTCGTGTCGCGCACAGGCCGCCGGCCGCTCGTAATACGTCGGGCGCGCCAACGCTCGTCGCCAGTCGGCCACGGTCAGCGCGCGCTGATCGTCCAGCAGGTGGTCGGCCGGCGCGCCCCAGTGGCACAACACGTCTCGCCCCACGTCGCGCGCGCGACGCATGAGCGAGAACTCCCACCCGGACCAGCGCGCGCCGCCCTCGGCGGACGGCATCGGGGCGTAGCCGGCGTACACGGTGCGCCGGATCAGGGTGGAGCAGCACGACACGGAGCCCACGGACTCGACGCCGGCGCAGGCCAGGCCGCGGTAATCCACGCGCCCGTTCGGCAGCCGGGCCAGGTCGAACGGGCGATGCGACACCCACCGGTAGACCATGACCTCCAGCGGACGACGCCAGCGGCTGACGGCCGGCGAACCGACAATACCGACGTGCGGCCTCAGCGCAGACACCAGGCGTGCGTAGTCGCCCGCCTGGATGCGCACGTCGTCTTCCAGCGACCACAGCAGGTCGCCGTCCGCCAGGGCCAAAGCGCGGCGCCAATGGCTGCAGAGCAGCTCCGAGACGCCGGCGCCGCCGGTCCGGTGGCGGTTCTCGCCGTCGGCATCGGTGGCATCGGCCAGAAGGGTAAAGGCGCGCGGCGCCAGGCTCTCGCCGGCCTCCAGCAGCGCACGACGCGCGGCAGGGTCCCGCGTATTGTCCATGACGATCAACTGCGCCCGGTCAAGCGGCAGGCCGCTGCGGCGAAGGTTCTCGGTCCAGAGCGGAATCGCCCAGCGCCAGCGCCCGGGCGCAAAGGGGGTGAAGACGGTGCTCGGCAGCCGCCGGGATATCTCGGCGTAGGCGGCGGGACGCGCCGGTTGATGGACGACGGAGTTCTGCGTCGGGTACCGCCGGTAGAGCAGATAGCTGCGCGCCGGAAGACGCGACATGCGCCAGCCCTGCCGGGTGATCCGCAGCCACAGCCACCAATCCCAATAGGTGCCGCCCACTTCCTCCCATCCGCCGGCGGCCTCGAACGCGCAACGGCGGATCACGGAGCAGGAGGGCACGTAGTTTTCCTCCGCCAGCGCATCGCGCC
>JAKJEM010000008.1:89572-97940 GCA_022705425.1 Planctomycetota bacterium | reverse complement strand
CCTGGTCGGGACGGCCTTCACAGCGAACCTGAACCTTGCGGCGGGGACTCACGCGATTCGCACGACGATCGTTGACCTGGCGGGGAATGCTTCGCCTGGCGCGACCTTTACGGTGGTCGTGGACCGGACCGCTCCGGCGGCCCCGGCGGCGCTGAACATCACCCCGGACACGGGCGCGAGCGCGACGGATGGCGTCACGAATACCGGCGCAGTGAGCTTCCGAGGAACTCTGGCAGAGGCTGGATTGGACGTGGCCGTCTTCGATGTTACCAGCGGGGTGAACCTCGGCCCGGCGACGGTCACCGGCACGACATTTGCCGCGAACCTGGCCTTGACGCCGGGGGCGCACCGCCTGCGCGCGATTGCGTCCGATGCCGCCGGGAACGCTTCGCCGGCTTCCTTCTTCGACGTCCTGGTGGATGGCGCCGCCCCGACGGGCGCGCTCATCTTCCCGACGGCGGGCACGGCGGTGCAGACCGATCCGGGATACGTGGACGTGCGCTGGACGGACATCGGCGGCAGCGCTCTCGATCCGGCCTCCTTCGGGGTCGGCGACGTGACGATCCTCTGCGGCCTGACGCCGATCAGCGTGGACGCGATCCAGGTGATGGGCGGCGGCGTGGTGCGCTACCACTACAACGTTGACGGCGAGAAACTGCTGGAAGGCTTGGTGACGATCCGCCTGAACGCCGGCGGCGTCGTGGACGGAGCGGGCAACGGGAACGTGGCGTCCACAGAGACCTTTACGATGCTGGCTGCGCCGCGCGTCACCGGGTTCATGGTGAACGACGGTTCCACGCAACGCTCGATGATTACGAGCTTCACGGTGGTGTTCAGCAAGAACGTGGCGATCCAGGCCGGCGCGCTGGTGCTGACGCGCACGCAGGGCGGCGGCACGGTGACGGCTCGGCTGAGCGAGTACAACGCCGCCACGTTTACAGCGGTGTGGACCTTCGATACGAACGGCGACGGTCGGTTCGGGGATTCGCTGGCGGATGGCACATGGCAGGCGCGGCTGGATTGCGGACTGGTCCGCGACGCGGCGGCCAATGCGTTGCGCGACACGGATGCGAAGCCAGGAGACGGCTACTTCGACATTGTGACCTTCACCCGCCTGTTGGGTGATGCGGATGGTAACGGGCGCCTGGATCCCTCGGACTACCGGAGCTTCAAGGGCGCCTCCTTCCTTTGGGCGCAGCGCTTCTACGCGCCTTCGGTCTTCGACTGGGACGATGACGGGCGCGTGGGTGGCGACGAGCTCGTCTATGGTTGGGGCGGCTACCGGGTTTCGCCGAGTGGCGGGATCACGTTCACGGTCATCCAGTTCCAGATCCGCCCGCTGAGCTTCCCGCCGCCGATGCCGACGGTCACCTTCGGGGAGATGGGATTCCCTGGGTCGTGGTGGTGGCGGCGGTACCTCTACTGAGTCCGCAGGGGGGCGGGAAAGGCAAATGTCCTCGCAGGGCCGAGGCAGAGGGTCCTGCGAGGACATCTGATCTTGGAGGCGGCGGGGGGATTCGAACCCCCGTATGACGGTTTTGCAAACCGTTGCCTTCGTCCACTTGGCTACGCCGCCGACGGCAGTTGTTGAGGCGGTAGGATAACGTATCGGCCTATCCCGCGCAAGTCTTGCCAAACCGAGCTGGGACAGATGGGGCGTAAGGGGTCGGTCCAGCGTCGTGCCTGGGCTCGGACATGGCGGGCTGTGTCAAGGGCGGACTGGGGCAGCCGGCGTCCCATTTTGGGACGGCGGGCATTTTTCGTTCCGGGGTTGACTTGATAAACGCTGCCCGGTGAGTATAATAACATATCTTTGTACTGCCGCCTCCGGGCGGAGAGAGACCATGTTCGACTCACTGACGAAGAATCTCGACAACATTCTGCGCCGCATCAAAGGCACGGCCGTCATTACCGAGTCCAACACGCGGGAGGCCATGCGCGAGATTCGCATGGCGTTGCTGGAAGCGGACGTGAGCTACAAGGTGGTCAAGGACTTTACGACCATCTGCCAGCAGCGCGCGATGGGTCAGGAGGTCCTTCGGAGCGTGTCGCCGGGCCAGCAGGTCGTGAAGATCGTTCACGACGAACTGGTCAACTTGATGGGCCCGGTGGATCATGCGATCCAGTACAATGAGCACGGCCCGACGATCATCATGCTGGCGGGCCTGCAGGGTTCGGGTAAGACGACGACGGCGGCGAAACTGGCGCGATTCCTTCAGCACAAGGGCCACACGCCGATGCTGGTTGCGGCGGACGTGCAGCGTCCGGCGGCGGTGGAGCAGCTGAAGGTGCTTGGCGCGCAGCTGAAACTTCCCGTTTACTTCGAGGACGGGGGGCGGCCGCCGAGGATTTGCGAGCGTTCGATTCAGGCCGCGCGGGAGAAGAACTGCGACCTGGTGGTGCTGGATACGGCTGGGCGACTGCACATTGACGAAGCGTTGATGCAGGAACTCGGGGAGATCAAGGATCGCGTCAAGCCGCAGCAGGTGTACCTGGTCTGTGACGCCATGACCGGGCAGGACGCCGTCAACAGCGCGAATGAGTTCAATCAGAAGATTGAGATTGACGGCGTGATCTTGACGAAGCTGGACGGCGACGCGCGCGGCGGCGCGGCGCTGAGCATCAAGGCCGTCACGGGCAAGCCGATCAAGTTTATCGGCATGGGCGAACGCCTCGAGTCGTTGGAGGAGTTCCACCCGGACCGGATGGCGTCGCGAATTCTCGGTATGGGCGACGTGGTGAGCCTGGTCGAGAAGGTTCAGGCGCAGGTGGACGCGGACCGCGCCCGCGAGTTGGAAGAGAAGATTCGGAAGCGCAGCCTGACGCTGGAGGATTTTCTGGAGCAGCTTCAGCAGGTCAAGAAGCTCGGAAGCCTTCAGGATATCATGGGAGCGCTGCCGGGAATGAGCGGCGTGGACTTTTCGTCGGCGGAAGGCGAAATCCCGCGCGTCGAGGCGATCGTGCGTTCGATGACGTTTGAGGAGCGGCGCGACCCGGAGATCATAGACAGCTCGCGGCGCCGACGGATTGCGTCCGGCAGCGGGACGAACACGCAGGAGGTCAACCAACTGCTGAAGCAGTTTCGGCAGATGAAGAAGGTGATGAAGCAGTTCAGCGAAGGCAGTGTCCGGAAGAACCTGGGCGGCGGTTTGTCGGGAGGCGCGCTGATGGCGCGCCGGCCCCCGAAGCCGCCGCGCGGACCCGGGTTCCGCGTCCGGTAGTTCCCGGTCGGGCGCAGCGGTGCGTCCGGCGAGGTCCTTTTTTGCAGAGGCAGGAGATCCCGTGGCAGTACGAATTCGTCTGAAGATGATGGGCCGAAAGGCCCAGCCGTTCTTCCGCATCGTGGTGGCGGAAGCCCAGTCCAAGCGCGATGGCAAGGAGATCGAGATCCTGGGTTACTACGACCCGCGCGCGGCGAAGGAGAAGCAGCTGGCCATCGAGCGGGATCGCATCCAGCATTGGCTGGGCGTCGGCGCGTTGCCCACGACGACGGTGGCGAACCTGTTGAAGCGCGCGGAAGTCAAGCCGAGCTGATCGGCGGCCCGCCGCGACGATCGAGGAGAGCCGACGATGCGCGTGGACATCCTGACGCTCTTTCCCGGCATGTTTGCGCCGGTGCTTGGCGAGAGTATCCTGCGGATCGCCCAGGAGAAGGGGCGCGTGGAGTTTCACCTGCACGACCTGCGCGCCTATGGCGAAGGGACGCGCCGCAACGTGGACGATCGTCCCTATGGCGGGGGGCCGGGAATGGTGCTGATGTGCGGGCCGGTCTTTCGTGCCGTGGAAGCGATCGAGCGCGAGGCTGGCGGGCGGGCGCGGCGGGTGCTGACCTCTCCGCAGGGACGTCTGCTCACGCACGACCTGGCGCTGGGACTGGCCGGCGAAGGCCGCTTGTTGATCATCTGCGGCCACTATGAAGGGTACGACGAGCGGATTCCGCTCGGGTTGGGCGCGGAAGAGGTCTCGATCGGCGATTACGTGCTGACGGGGGGGGAACTGGCAGCCATGGTGATCGTGGACGCGGTGGTGCGGTTAACGCCCGGAGTACTGGGCGACGAGGAGTCCTCGCAGCGTGACTGCTTCGCGCAGGGACTGCTGGGCTACCCGCAGTACACGCGCCCGGCGGAGTTCGCGGGGATGAAGGCGCCCGAGGCGCTGCTTTCGGGCGACCACGCGCGTGTAGCGGAGTGGCGGGCGGCGGAGACGCGGCTTCGGACGGCGCAGCGCCGTCCGGACCTGCTGATGAGGCGGGCGCGGATCGCCGTGGCGGATTTGACGGGACGCAAGGACGGGCCGTAGGCCGCGGCCGGGGTTGAAGCCCCAGAACAGATTGGCCGCCGTTCGTGGCCCACAGTATGGCAGGAGGAAGAGCATGTCACATCCGGTGATTCAGGAACTCGAGAAGTCCCAGATGAAGAAGGCGGACTGGGACTTCAAGGTGGGCGATACGGTTGAGGTCCGTTCGAAGGTGAAGGAGGGCGACAAGGAGCGCGTGTCGGTCTTCATCGGCACGGTGATCGCCCGCGGTGGAACGGGCCTGCGCGCGAACTTCACGGTGCGGCGGCTGGTGCAGGGCGAAGGGGTTGAACGCATCTTCCCGCTCCACAACCCGACGCTGGTGGACGTCCGCGTGCGCCATCAGGGCGAGGTTCGCCGCGCGAAGCTGTTCTATCTCCGCGATCGCGTCGGCAAGGCCACGCGCATCAAGGGACGCACGGTACATACCGTGGCGGGCGACGAGGCGCCGGTCGCCGAGCCAAAGGCCGACGAGAAGAAGGACGCGAAGTAAGCGATGGCCGAGCCCGACCGCGCGGCACAGGGGGAACGCGGCGAGGCCCTGGCGGCTGAGTTCCTCCGGAGGAACGGTCTGACGATCCTCCGGAGGAATTGTCGTTCCCGATGGGGCGAGATTGACCTGTTGGCGCGCGAGGGGGACGCGGTGGTCTTTGTCGAGGTGAAGACGCGCGCTTCGGAGCGTTGGGGGCTGCCGGAGGATGCTGTAACACCGGCCAAGCGTTTCAAGCTTGGGTTGACCGCCCGCGCGCTCTGCGATCATTTCAGACTGTGGGATCGCCCGTTGCGTTTCGACGTTGTCGCGGTGCGGGTCGGGCCGGACGGGGCGTCCGAGGTCCGGCACTTCCGCGATGCCTTTCCATTGCGGCTCAAACCGTCGGGGCGAAGACCCGCCTGAGTTTGCAATATGCCGCGTGCCGGGCGTATCATCAAAGCTGGATTCTTGTTGAGCGGAGCACAGGGAGATGAAACAGGTTCTGGCTGCTGTATTGGCGTTGGGACTTCTGACAGGGACGACGGCGATGGCGCAGGAGTTGCTCAGTGACGGGTTTGCTTCCGACGCTCCCACGGTGGGGCTGAAGGGTTGGGAGGTGTTTGGTCTGCTGGGTGGAACGGCCAAGCCGCTGGCCGCCGCGGGGGCCGGCGGAGATGGAGTTCTCCTGGGCACGACGCGTTCGGAACTGATGTCCGGCGCGGAAGGGTGGCAGGGCTGTCTCGTGCGCACGGCGGCGATCGAGGTGACGCCGGGGCGCAAGTACCGCCTGCGCGTGGACGCGCGCGGCGAGGGCATACTGACGATGGGGGTCTTTGAGTACGGCTGGAAGCACTCGGCGCGGCGCCTGGCGACACCCTCGACGTCACAGACCCTGGCCTATGCGGAGCGGGAGTTCGTGTTCGAGTATGTCCCTTCCAGCGATGGCGTAATGTTCGTCCGTCCGTTCTTCCAAGTTGGGGGCTGGCTGAAGAAGGCTGAGTTGCGGAAGGTGTCCTTCATGGCGGTGGCGGCGGGGAAGGGGGAGGTATCGCTCAAGGCGGGGCACTTCGCCACGACGCCCCACGGAAGGCTTCCGATCACCGTTCGCAGCTCGGCCTGGCCGGTCAAGCTTCTGCTCTACGGTCCGAGCGGCGAGTGCGGTCCGGGGGGCGACATGGGCGGCGCGGCGGGTTTTGTGGATATTTTCAAGGGCGCCGCGATGCTTGATGGCGCAGGAGATCAGGAGCAGACGGTGGCGTGCCCGATTCCTTCCGGAGCGATCGAAGGGTCGTGCCGGCTGGTGGCGGTGGAGCCGGAGAGCGGCGCACAGGCCACGGTCCACTTTTCCGTCCTCTCGCCGGCGCGACTGCGCGTCTGCATGGCGCTGGCACAGAAGGCGACGCCCGGACAGGGCGCGCGGATACTCTTTCTGGGGGATTCCCTCACGGCGCTCTTCCCCGGACGCAACTATCCTTCAATCGTTGACCGGGCACTCCACTGGGGCCTGCCGGGGGCGGCCACGGTCATCAACGCGGGTGTGGGCGGCGACAGCGTGCTACGTCTGGCCGCGCGCCTGAACAAAGACGTCATCGAGAAGAACCCTACGCGCGTCTTCATCTTCGAGGGGGCGAACTCCTGCAAGCGCCCCTACAACCCGAAGACGGGGCAACTCGGGGACTGGGCGGTTCCCCGCGACAAGTATGAGGCCGGCTACCGCGACCTGGTGAAGCGGCTGACGGACAAGGGAATCCAAGTGACCGTGATGACCATGGCCCCAGGGGACCGCAGCATTCTGGAAGCTTTCGAGGCGCAGGCCCGCGGCATGGGCGAAGCGAAGAACTTCTGGTGTCTTCCGGAGGACGTTGCCGCCGTCGTGGCTATCCAGAAGAGGATTGCCGCGGAGTTCAAGGCGGACGTTCTGGACACGAACGCCGTACTGACGGCGGCAATGCTGGAACGTGAGAAGGCGCGCGGACGCGAGTACATGCACGTGGACGACGGCGTCCACCTGAGCGAGTATGGCAACCGGGAGGTGGCGTTCGCGGTGCTTCGGTATCTGGGCGGGGTCCGGTAGGGGCCGGGACGCCGGATCGTGCGCGGCGCATGGCTCTTCGCGAGGAAAGGAGGCCTGTCCCGATGGCAGCAAGCGCTTCCGGTCGGGGGAAGGCCCCGCGTGGAACGCTGCGCGGGGCGTATCGGCCGGACTACCGCGCGTTCGTTGAGAACCTGAATGAGATCGTCTTCTGCCTGGAGGCAGACCGCCGCATCCTCTTCATCAACCCGTCCGTGACCCGCGTCACGGGGTATCTTCCGGAGGAGTTGATCGGGCGCAGGCCGGATGATTTCACACATCCGGACGACCTGGCGGCGACGCACAGGGCGATCGAACGCGCGCTGGCGGGGGAGATGCTGACGCATGAGATGCGGGTGTACGCCAAGACGGGTGACATTCGCTCCCTGCGCGTGTCGTCGCGTCCGCTGGCGGGGCGCGGAGCGCACAGGACGCTCGTCGGTGTCGCCACAGACGTCACCGAGCATCTTCTGCGGGAAGAGGCCCTGCGCAAGAGCGAGGCGCGTTACCGCGCTATGGTCGAACAGCAGGTGGAGTGCGTCTGCCGCTGGCTCCCGGACACGACGCTGACCTTTGTGAACGCCGGGTACTGCCGTTTCTTCGAGCGTCGGCCCGACGAACTCATGGGACGGCGGTGGCTGGAACTGGTTCCGGAGTCGGCGCGGGCGTCCATGACCGCCATCGTCGCCGACCTGGTGGCGAACCCCGAGGTGCGCAGCTACGAGCATGAAGTGGTGGGCGGGCGCGGGGCCGTTCTCTGGCAGGAGTGGACGGACTGCCCTATCTATGACGCGGCGGGGCGACTGGTGGAGTTCCAGTCCGTCGGACGCGACGTTACCGAGCGACGGCGCTCCGCCGACGCGTTGCGGCGCGCGGAGGAGCAGTTGCGGCACGCCCAGAAACTGGAGGCCGTGGGGATTCTGGCCGGGGGAATCGCTCACGAGTTCAACAACCTCCTGATGGGGATCGGGGGCTACGCGCACCTGGTGCGGGAGCGGACGCGCCCGAACTCGCAGGCGCGGCGTGACGTGGAGCGCGTATGCGGCCTGGTGGAGCGTGGCGCAAGGCTCACCCGCCAGATTCTGACCTTCGGACGGAGCCGTCCGGTCGCCTTTGGGCCGCTCGACCTGAATGCGCTGCTTTCCAACATGACGGAGATGCTCAAGCGCGTCATCGGCGAGGACATTGACTTGCAGTTTGAACCGGGGCGCGGGTTGCCGCCGATCCGGGGGGACCTGGGGCAGATGGAGCAGGTCATCATGAACCTGGCGGTGAACGCGCGCGACGCGATGCCGCGAGGAGGGCGGCTGCGGGTGAGTACGCAACGGGGCGAGATTGCGGAGGAATCGGCGTCATCGGGCGCGCGGGTGGGGCCGTGCGTGGTTCTCGAAGTGCAGGACACGGGTTGCGGCATGGACGAACGCACACAACGTCACATCTTCGAGCCCTTCTTCACGACGAAGGAAGTCGGCAAGGGCGCCGGGTTGGGCCTGCCACTGATATACGGGATCGTTCGCGCGCACGGCGGG
>JAKJEM010000008.1:24502-89562 GCA_022705425.1 Planctomycetota bacterium | reverse complement strand
CATTCCGGATCAGCCTACCGGTGGCGCCGGACCCGGTTCCGGCGCTGTCGCGCCGTGGCGCGCTTCGCCGAAAGGCGGGGAATGAAACGGTGTTGATCGTGGACGACGATGTCCCGGTGCGGGAGTCGCTGGCGCGGGTCTTGAAAGAGGCGGGTTATCGCGTTCTCAGGGCGGCTACGCCGGATGAGGCTGAGGCCGCCGCCGCGATTCTGCACGGGGGGATTGACCTGTTGCTGGCGGACGTCGTGCTGCCGGAACGCAGCGGTCCGGAGCTTCGCGAGAGTCTCGTCCGGACTTCACCGAGGCTGAAGGCGCTCTTCCTTTCGGGGTATCCGCTCGAGCCGGGGAGGACGCCGTGGCGTGTCCCTGTGGGATTCCCGGTCCTGACAAAGCCGGTCAGTCCGGACGACCTCCTGCGTGCCGTCCGGGCGGCGCTGGGAAAGGGGTAAACGGGCGGGGTCATCCGGCGCCGTGGGCCATCGGTTTCTATGGGGTAGCGTAGCGTCTTCTGAAGGGGTCTCTCACGCGAACTCGATGTGCAGCGCGAGCAGTTCGGCGTCGCCGGACATCTCGATCGGAATGAGAATCTCGCCGTCCTCGAGGAGTCGGGCGCGTGCCGTCCAGTCCTCTTCCCTCCAGCGCTCGGTTGCAGCGCGAAGGCGTTTGCCCGGCGGGGGGGCGACCCGCAGGGCTGTTCGAGCCGCGACGGGAGTGAAGGGAAAGACAATCGCCAAGAGCGAGGTCGTGCCTTCGGGGGTATTGCGCCAGAGCGGCAGGAGGTCCAGCGTAGGAACACTTCGATAATCGGCGGGGCGGAGACGCCGATAGTCATCCTCGGGCGGGTAGGGAGACAAACGCGCCAGCGGGGCTTGTCGCGCGAGCCAGAGGAGGAGACGGCGCAGGAACTCTCCGTTTGATGTGGGAAGGGCAACGATACCCGAGGCCGCGTTGCGGTCCTGGTAGAAGAGCGTTGGCGCGCCCGCCAGCCAAATCTCGCGCGTGTCGCCTTCTTCGATGAGAACCATCGCCGGCCGCCCTTCGATCTCGGCAATCACGCGGCCCGGGGGGCCGTTCCATTCCACCCGGCTGCTCAACACCACGGGCTTGTCGAGACCGACAAACAGGGGATGCTCCGCCACGGGCTTCAGCTCGAATGCTCCCTTCTGTGTGGCCGCCGGGAGGGGGCAGGGGCTGTAACCGTCCCAAGGCGTCTGCGGCGCGTTTCCGATCCACAGGGCGCCGTCGCCCCGTTGGACAACGGCGCGAAGGGCGGAGGTCTGTTGCGGCGTCAGACAGTGCGTTTCCGGCAGAACCAGCGGGCCGCGCAGAAGCGAGGCGGCGTCGGTCAAGCGCTCGTCCCAGAACCAGCGCCAGGGCAGGCCGGTACGGCGCAACGCCTCAGCGGTCTCGCGAAGGGGTCCGGCAGCCCACCCCTCATCCGGGCGCCCCTGAAGTTCGGACTGCTGGGGGCATAGCAGTGTCGCAAAGGAATAAGGCCGGTGTTCCCGGAGCAGGGAGAGCAACCGGCGCGAGTCGTCGAAGCCCTCGGAGTATCCCGGGATGATGTTCATCAACTCGTAAGTGAAGGGCATAACGGTATCGGCCCCGAGGGCATAGGGCACGATCCCGGCCAGGAGCCCGTCCTGTCGTCCGAGGGGTGTGGATTGACCGGGGGGCATGAAGCCCTGGGGATAGAGGGTCGCGCCCCGGTCCAGGCATGCTCCAACGAGGGCGCGCGTGCACTCCGCCAGGATTCGGCGGTGCGGACGATGGCGTATTCCGTCGCAGTGAATGAAGTGGTACGGGTCGGTGGAGATGAAGTCCATCGCCCGCGCGTCGCGCGCGAGCGCGATGCCCGACTCCCATGCGCTGTAGACGTGCTCGGGAACGTAGGGGCTGTGTTGAATCCCCACGGCGATGTCGGGGCGCAGGCGGCGGATCTCGTCGCGCAGTTCGGCATGAATGGCTGTCCAAGTCGAAAGCCGGTGCTCGATCCACCGACGCCAGAGGGGGCTTGACCAGTCCGCCGCCACGGGCGGCTCAGCGCCGGTGGCAGCGCGGAACCGTGCGCGGCAGTAGTCGCAATAGCACCCGATGACGCCGCCCCGGAAACCAAGACTGGCTTCGTCGTTCAGATGGATGTCCCGCGCGGCGGGCCATTGACAGATTTCGCGAAGTAGGTCGAGATAGAGGCTCTTGTTCTCGGGACGGAAGGGGCAGAGCCAACGCACCGGGAGGCCGTCGAGATCGAGGATGCGTCCGCGTCCGGAGAGAATCATCGTGCGTTGCGGTTCCCGGTTCAGGAGTGCCTCCTGATACTTCATGTAGCCGGTGAAGGCGATGATCCCCAGGTGGCGCGCCTGACACATTGCCGCCAGTTCCCGCGCTTGCGGGATGGAGAATCCCTGTCCCGGAACCGTGGGGGTTGTCTTGACACCGATACCGACATCCGTGAATCCCTCGCGGAGGATCGTGTCCAGAACGTCCTCGCGCAGACTCTCCCCCGGGAAAAGTAAGAGCGCGGCGCGGCGAAGGGGGCGGCGGATCGCGCTCACAGAGCGACCTCCTCGTAGGCGGTCTGCGCCGGATGTCCGGGGCAGAGGTGCATCCGGCGTTGGCGCAGTTCGACGATGAAAGTGTAGACGGTGTTGAAAGTGCAGTGCGGGGCGTGGCAGACCATCCCCGGCTGGGCCACGTCCAGGAGCAGTCGCTGTATCCCGGCCAGAGTGCGTTCCATGCCGCTGGCTTCGTTAAGTTGGTGAACCAGTCGCCCGTAGCGGGCATAGGCGTTCTCCAGGTATGCCGCGTCGGCGTCCGGCACCAGTCCTTTGGATTGGCAGAAGTTGGTGCAGGCCTGCCAGTCGCGGTCACGTCGGCGCGGGGTGACGCGAATAGGAGAACCGGCGGTCAGTTCAAGAAGCAGCGAGCGTCCTTCGGCGTCGCACGCGAGCTGAATGGCGCCCTTTCCGCGCAGCGTGTGGCGTGCGGCCAGATCGGTCACCTCGGCAAGGGACCGGCATCGCGTGATCAGCATCTGGTTGAAGACCGCGCCGGGGATTCCCTCGGCGTTTGCAGGTCCCTTGGTGGACGCGCTTGCCCCTGTGAAGGCAATCCCGAGTTCATTGAACCCCACGCCGGCGGTCAGGGGGAGATAGGTCATCAGGACCGTCGCAATCCCGTCGCGGGGCCGATTGACGCGGCAGAGCTGAACCTCGGCGCTCATGTCGGGTTCGAGATCACACGTCCGCGCCAGAAGCGGCCCCCGGTCTCCGGTGTTCAGAAATATCCCCGTGCATCCGGGAAGCTGCCACGTCCGGATTTCGTTGAAGTAGCGGAGTCCCAGCGCAAGATCCGCGTCCCAGTTCAGGGCCGACGCCATGCCCTGCGTTTCCTCTTCGATTTCAGGCACAAGGCGCAGCACGGTCTGACGCAGCGCCGCGACCGCAGGGCGAAAGTGGTCCAAGTCGCGCGCAAGCCAGGGCGCAAAACGCTCCAGCACGGGCTCAAATCGCGGACGAAACTCCTCGGCCAGTTGCGCGCCCATCTCGCGCCAGGTACCGCGTGTTTCGATTCGAAGCATCGGTCTGACTCCCGGTTGGGTTCCAGTGTGGCTGGCGCGGTCGGGCTGTCAGAACCACGGCGCCAAGTCAAGTGCATCGAGATAGGACGCGCACGTCCTGCCTTGGGGATGGACGGGGCTGCGGGGAGCCGCGTTCTTGGCCTCGCCGGGCGCAGAAGCGGCGGTGCTCCGGATGGGCGGTTCCGGGTCCGGGCGGCGCGCGACGGAAGCAGCGGGTTCCCCAGGAACGAGTGCCTTTGCGGAGATTCCCACGGTGGGGAAGTCCTTTCGTCCCGAGGGACGCCCCAGCCGCCCCGGCGCAGCATCCGCAAACGAAAGCGCCCGGACGATGGCTGACATCCCTCGCCCAGGCGGTCGGCATGCTCATCCGTTCCGATTCCCCGTGGTCAATTCCACACGCTCCGCCAGTTTCGGAACGGCTTCAGATGTGGCCTGATTATATCGCGGTGTTGCGTCATGTCAAGCATCGGTTTTGTCGCGCCGCACCCCCGGAGATCGTTGCGATTCCGACCCGGCGCACGGCACGTCTGCACCGTCCTACGCGATATCCCATGCAAAGACTCGAAATCTTGGGGCGCCCCAGGTGGACTCCGCGATGAAACGCACGGCGCACGCGCGGATTTCCGTCTCCAACCGGACAAGACGCTGGGCGTTCTCCGCGACTCGGAGGACTTCGCGCCACGCGCCGTGGTTCTGGCGCGCTTCGATGCGGAAGGAACGAACCAAGGAAGGGGGGAGCGTACGGGGGGCGGGACGGAGAGGGTGAAAACACGGGATGTTCTGGCGGCAAGAGCCCTTGGGGCCGTTGCGATTCAGGTCGCTGTCGAAGACGAATCGAAGCCGGCGGATCGCCTCCGGAGTGTCGAACTCATACTGCACCCAGGAATGCCCGATACCGCCGGTCCAGGCGTTCTCCGCGCCCCCGATGGGGCGGTCGAGTCCGTTACGCAGGGGGGCGGGATCGCCGTCGGAGGCGGTGAGTCGTGCGCGGCGGGTCAGTTCTGGAACGGAGCGTGTGCGCCAGGGAAGGTAGCAGTCGTCGTCCATCAGAGCCTGCTGCAACTCGGGGAGTCGGTCGCGTCCAAGGGAGCGGGGGAGAACTCCGTAGCGCGTGGCGAGGGCGGCAGCGACGCCGACGGCCTGGCCGAGTACGGCGCAGGTGGCCATGACGCGCGTAGAGCTCAGGGCGGCGTGGGTGACGCTGATGTTGCGCCCGGCGAAGAACAGGTTCGCAACGTTGCGGGAGTAGAGGCAGCGGTAGGGGATGCCGAACGGGGACGGGGCCGGATGGAAGATGGTGGGGACGCCGCGCCAATGAAGGCCGCCGGGATGGTGGTCGTCCATCGGCCAGCCGCCATAGGCCACGAGGTCGTCGAACCTTCCTTCGGCGCGGACATCGTTCTGCGTGAGGAGGTGGTCGCCCAGATAGCGGCGGCTTTCGCGTTTCCCGGGCAGGAACCCGACCCAGTCGAGAGCCCAGTTCTCCGCGCCGTGGTCGCCGCGGTTCTTGATGTGGTCGCAGATGCCGAAGGCAGCCTTGAGCAACTCGTCGCGGAGAGACTCCGTGTCGTGGATGGAATCCTGCTCGCCGCCAAGTTCGATCCACCAGAAGTTGTTGTCACGGAGGCCGTGCGCGCGCTGGGGAAGGTCGTCGTCGGTGCGGTAGGTGTTTGCCCAGGGGGGCGGGATGAAGGGTTGCGGGCTGTCCGTTTCGCGCAGTTGTATCAGGCAGCTCATGCCCATGGTCCGGCGGTCGGCCTCTTCGGGCTGGATGCTTTCGCCGAACTCGCGACGGGCCTCGCGCCCGATGCGGAACTCCGCTCCGGTGAGAGGCGCAAGGACACTGTCTCCGGAGCAGTCCGCGAAGAGGGACGCCTCGACGGTGTGCCATGTCTGGGTAGTGGTCTGCCAGCCGGTCACGGAACGGATGCGTTCGCCGTCCATCGTTGCGTCCAGGCAGGAGGCGTTCAGGAGCAAAGTCAGGTTCGGCTCCAAGCGGGCCTTTTCATAGAGCAGGCTGTCCCAGATCGAGAAGTTCCGGAGGGGATTGCGGTGAAGGTTGTCGAGGAGGATCTCCTCGATGAGACCGGTTTCGGCGTTATCGGGACCGCGCGCGCCGCAGACCCACATGCGGATTTCGGAACTGGCATTGCCCCCTGGAACAGGTCGGTCGTGCATCAGTGCCACGCGTGCGCCGTGCCGCGCGGCGGCCACAGCGGCGCACAGCCCGGCCAGTCCACCGCCGACGACGCAGAAGTCAACCCGGTGTGTTATCTTCCGGAAGGGGCTTGCTGCAATGGACATGTTCGCTCCGTGTTGAGGGATAGAACGCCGGACGGGCGGCTGCGACTTTGTGAATGATAGGTCGTCCTCAGGGAGAGGTCAACCGCTTCTGGAATGCGCGCCGCGAAGAACGGAGGGCGGGCGCGGGCGCCCTTGCTTCTCGCGGCGTCATGTGCTGGAATGCCGTGAGGTTGCGCCGGAAGCCCGAACGGACGCAGGCGAACTGCGGCCCTGGCGACGAGGGGAGTCTTCCTGCGCAGCATCGCAAGGTTCTGAGGAGTTTACGGCGATGGAAACAACCGACTCCGGCGGCGCGGGGCGAGGGCGGCACAATGTTCTGCTGGTGATGACCGACCAGCATCAGGCGCAGTGTCTGGGATGCATGGGCAACCGGGTTATTCGCACGCCGCACCTGAATCGTCTTGCCGCGGAGGGGGTTGTGTTTGAGAACGCCTTCTGCCAGAGCCCTGTGTGTATGGCCTCGCGCGCATCGCTCTTTACGGGACGCTATCCCGGCGCGGTGCGGGTGCGGGGGATGGGGATACTGCCGCCCTCCGAGACGACGCTGGCGGAGGCGTTGGCGAGGGCGGGCTACCGCACCGGCGCGTTCGGAAAGATCCACTTTACTCCGGAGAAGTACACAAAGCAGGAGCTCCATTCCGACGTGCCGATTCTGGACTGGCGTCGTTTTGCCCGCGATGCCGCCCTGGCGCCGATTGCGGAGGACCCGGTCAAGCAGGACTACGGCTTCCAGATTCACGTCGGCTGCGATGACGCGTGCCAGGGGCTCTTTCAGGAATGGTTGCGTCGGTGCGCGCCGACGCTGGCGGGCTTGCCGCGTCCGCAGGGTCTGCCGAACGCTCCGCGCGACCTCTTTGTGTCGCCCTATCCATCGGAATTCCATCAGACACGCTTCATCGCCGCACAGGCTGCGGAGTTCCTGCGCGACGGTGTGGGAGGAACGCCCTGGTTCACCGTCTGTTCCTTCATCGCCCCGCACCATCCCTTTGAAGCGCCGGAGGATGTGATTGAGCGGTACTCGTCGCAGGACATTCCCTTGCCGGCGCTCAAGGGCGGCGTCGCCATGAAGGACGTTCCCGACCGTCTCGCCTCCGCGCTCGGAGAGTTCGCGCGCTATCCCGAGTCGGTCCAGCGTCGGATCGTGCAGCACTACTATGCGTCCATCACCCTGATAGACGACGCTGTCGGGCGTCTTCTCGACGAACTGCGGCGGAGCGGGCAGTATGAGAACACTGTCATCGTCTTCGTTGCCGACCATGGCGAGATGCTGGGCAATCACGGACTTCTGCGCAAACCGTCCTTTCACTATGACGAATTGCTTCGGGTGCCTCTGATCATGAGAGTGCCGGGGGTTTCTCCGCGACGCATCGGCGGCCTCGTGGAGCTGGTTGACCTCTACCCCACGGTCCTCGGGATTCTTGGGCTTGCAGCGACGCCGGGGGTGCAGGGGTGCGACTGGTCGAGCGCTTTGAACAACGGGGATTCAATCGGACGAGGCGACATCTACTCCGAGATGCATGAGATGGAACCGATGGTCTTCGAGAGTGGCAGCGGCCCTTACGCCGCCTGCCTGACTCTGCGCACGGAGTCCTGGAAGCTGAGTGTTTACCCCGCGCACTCCCATGACGCGGGGCAGTTGTTCGATCTCCGGAACGATCCCGATGAATCGGTGAATCTCTTCCATGAACCCGCGTGCCGAGATCGCCGCGAGCAGATGCTCTGGCGTCTGACGCAACGGACGCACGCGAACATTGACCCGCTTCCTCTGCGCTTGCGGCAGTGGTGATCCGGCGCGCCGGCGCATTGACGGCGGGCGGAGGGTCTGGTATCGTCCGAAGCATCTGGGGATGACCCTCTGGCGTTGCAGGCGTGTCCGGGCACATGAAGGAGACCACGATGAAGACAGCGGTGGCTATCCTGGCGGGGCTATTCCTTTCGACATTCAGCGCATGGGGGGCAGAACCCGATGAGTATCTGTCCGGGGGACCCCTGGCCGGAATTCGTTTGCCGCTCTTCCCGACTCAGCGAGGAGAACCGCCGGGGTATCCCGGCTGCATCCCGGAACTGGCGGCGAAGGGCAAAGAAGCGAAGGACATGGGGAATACCTACGTGGAATTCAGCGGGCAGGGCCAGCCGCCGGAAATGGATCTCTACCCCGGTTCGGTGGAGCACTGGCGCTCGTATTGGTTCAAGTACTGCCCGGTGCGGTCGCTCTACGACCGGCAGAGCCAGTTGAAGAACTGGGTTGCGCCTCGAATTCCAGGAACGGGAGCCTCTGCGATCGAGAGCTATGCGGCGCCGATTTACTGGGTGCCGCGCCACGCCGCGCCCGTGGACACCGGCGCCCGGATGAACCCAGTCCCGGTGTACCGCTGCCGGCCCGGAGCGCCGGTCTTTGACCTTGACCTGGGAACGCTGGAGCGCGGGCTCTACGTCCTGCGCATCATCGGCGCCGTGCCTACGGAGCAGTTACGTTCCTTCCGCGAGCCGCTGTTTCTGGAGGCGCGGGTGAACGACGGGCGCAATGGCGAGGAGAGCTTCTACCGCACGCGCCTGGGATATGTGGACGAGTTCTATGGCATCGGCGAGGTCTTCTTCTACGCGCTGGACCGCCGGTCCTTCCGGGCGAAGGTGACGGTGGGGCAGGGCAGCCGGGTGGACCTTCTGGTTCACAACATCACTCTTGATGACGTGCTGGCCGGGCACACGCGACGCGCAATCAAGACGCAGGTCAACCTGCCTCAGAAGCCGATGGGGAAGGGCCGGACGACGACGCTCACGCCGGAGCAGCGGTTGGACCGCGATGCGGCGATCTGGGAGAACTTCCCCCCGCCGAACGCGCAGGGGGCGATGTTGAGCACCGGAGGGGATGAGCACGTCTTCCGTCCAAACGTGACGCTCGGCACAGCGGACAAGACGATTGCCGCACTCAACGAGGAGCACGGCGCCTGGACGCGCCCCGGTCCCCTGACGGACCCGGCGCATCGGGGTGTGCTGCTGGTGAACAAGAAGATGGGGTTGCGCTACACAATGGACGACCTTGCCGCGCGCCGTCCGCTGCCGGACCCCTACCCGGTGAAGGACGATGGCGCGGGATTGTACTTCCCCGACCCCCAGGAGAAGGGAAAGGGCAGGGTCTTCGCGCCGATCGCCGAGGAGGTTCAGTCGCGCATCCGCGAATACTACTCACTGGCGACGTCGAGCGTGGATCGCTGGCGGCAGACCGGCGATCCGAACGCCGCCCGCGACGCGGCGATGGCGCTGGCGCGTTACGCCTACGCCTTCCCGACGATTGACACCGCGAACTTTCTGCAAGCTGCCGTGCGCGACCCCGGCCCCTACGGACGCGAGTACCGCTGCCGCCGCCGGGAGACGGTGGCCTTCTATCTGCCACACTACCCCATGTACGTCAATCCGATCATGTACAAGTACGACACGCTCTTCGAGAGCATCCGGTCGGATCAGGGCCTGGCCGACTCAATCGGACGGTACCTCCCGTGGGTCAAGACGCCGCAGGACGTGATCGCGCTGATAGACACCTACTTCGTGCAGACTGTGGCGAAGCGCATCATGCGCTATCACTACTATACCGACCCGATGGACCTGGGCAACCTCGCGGTCGTGGCGGGGGCCGGCGAGGTAACGCGTCCGTGGATGGACTGGCTCTTCAGCCGGACCTTTGTCTATCCGCTGCCTCCGGCGGGGATACAGGACCTGATGATCACCGGTTGCGACCGCGACGGATGCGAGTTCATCGGTTCGACCTACTATGCACAAGGGGAGGGGGCGGAACGCGTGGCGGTCAGCCTTGGAGATATCAAGGCGCAGGGGCTGGTGCCGCCGGAGTATGACCTGACGAATGCCGCCGTCTATCCGAAGCCTGTGGCGCAGTGCTACTGGCGCATCGCGAACGTGGTGGCGGGGGGCGATTTCCTGCGGATCGGCGACGTCTGCGGCCCGGACAAGCCGCCGGGGCACACCCTGCGCGACCTGGGCTTTGCCCGCAACGGATGGAACTGGACGAAGGACCCGCGCTTTGCCTTCATCATTCGGCACTTCCTCAAGCGCGACAAGGAGTCGGACGCCGAGTGGACCGCGATTGAGAAGGCCGCCGAAGACGTCAAGCGCGCGCCGTGGCTGGACAACCGCTCGCGAGTCATGCCGATGTGGGCCGGCGTGCTCGAAACGGGGACGGCCCATGACGACCGGCGTCTCCGGGCGGCGGCCTATGTGCGGCTTGGGTTCGGGATCGGCCACCAGCACAGCGACAGCCTCGACCTTCAGGTGCACAGCCACGGTCTTCCCGCGACGATTGACGGGGGGCAACGGGGGGGATACTCGCGACCCGGCGACTCGATCTCTCGCGTGCACAATGTCGTCGAGGTGGATGGAAAACACAACTTCACCTACACCTGGGCGAAGGGCATCGCCGACGCGCCGGGCGCGCGGTGGCTGTCCACGGACAGCGTCGGCTCGGGCGAGGCGCGCATCTTCCGGCGTCAGACCGCCCTGATTGACGCGCGCGAGGGGCGCGGCGGCCAGAGTCTGCCCCCTGCGATGCAAGTCCCACCCCAGGCGTTGCCGGCGGGGGTGACGCCACTGGACGTGTATGTCTTTGACGTCTTCCGCGTGGGGGGCGGGCGCGCGCACACCTATTGCTTCCATGGTCCTGTGGACGACGAGTTCCAATGGAACGTGCCGGGCGCGGCGGCCCCGGCGGAGGGGAGTGCCGAGGCGCAGTACCTGGCCGGCTTCGGGCTGCCGGAACGCAAGCTGTCCGGCGCAGCCCCCGAGACCCTGACCGCCACATGGCGTCAGCATCGCGACAAGCGGCCCGGCAGCGAAGCGGCCATGCTCGGGCCCACCTTCAACGCCTCGCTGCCGCCCTTCTACACGCGCCTGCATCTGCTGGGCGTCAAGGGCGCTTCGGCCATGAAGGCGAATCTGGACTGCATCCAGTGGAAGTACGACTTCAGTTGCCTGATGGTGCGAAAGACGACGGAGGCGGACGAACTGGCCAGCGCCTTCCCGGCAATCATCGAACCCTATCGCGGCGAACCGTTTATTGCGTCGGTGCGCTCGCTGGATGTCGCGGCGAATGAGGCGGACGCCGAGCGCGCGGTGGCCGTTGAAGTGAAACTGGCCGACGGGCGCGCGGATGTCTGCTTTGCCGACGGGCGTCCGGATACCCTGCGCCGCGTAACACGGGGAGACGCAACGCTCCAGGTTGCCGGTGAGTCCGCCTTCTACTCGGAGGACACCCGCGGACCGCGCCAGGCAACGTTGGTGGGCGGCACGCGCCTGGAGGCGCCCGGCCTGCGCTTGTCCCTCCCGATGCGCGAGAGGACGGCCAGGGTGGTTCGGGCCGATTACCTGGGGCGGACGATCTGGATTGACAAGCGTTGGCCCGCCACGGCGGCTCAGGTTCTTGAGATCGGCCTTCCCGGACGCATGACCTCGGTAACGGCCCTGAAAGTCGAATCCGACGGCGGCGGTTCAAGGATGACGCTGGAGAACGGCGCCGACTTCTATCGGGCGCAGGTCGAGTCGGTGGACACGGAAAAGGGCATTGTCACGTGCGCGCTGGGAATCACGATGACCCAGCGCCCGGGGATTGACCGCCTCTGGGTGGCCAGCAACGATGATCGGACGCAGTTCTGGCGGGCGGATTATCTCGACAATCGTCGTTTTCAACTGAGCGGCGCTCCGATCACAAGGGACTCCTTCGGGAAGGCCAATGCCTTGCGCCTGTGGGAATATGGCGCGGGAGACACGGTGCGCCAAAGCGTCTTTGCTTCGTTACGGCGCGTGGACGCGGCGGACGCTCCGGCGCAGTGGGAACTGACGGCGGACAGCGACGTTGAAGTCGCCTTGCCCGACGGGCGAACGGTCCGGGTCACTGCGGACCAACTGGCCGCTGCGGGGGGAACGGTGCGACTCGACGCCAGGTGAATCCCCGGCGTCCGCAAAGGAGCGGCGCAGAGATGGACGGAGCGGCGGAGGTTGTCATACACGTTTCACCCGAGGGATGCGACGATGCCTCCGGTGACGCCGACGATCCTTTGCGTTCGCCGTCGGCAGGGCTGGCGCGGTGCCGGGCTCATGCGCGGAGCGGCGGGGCTCACGCGCGCATCCTTGTCTTTGCTCCGGGACGCTATGACCTGGCCGAACCCCTGGAACTGGACGCGCGCGATTCCGGGATGTGTTTGAGGGGTTCGGGCGCGGTTCTTGTGGGCGGACGCCGAATCACGGCCTGGCGACCGGATGGACGCTTCCAAGCGGCGGACCTGCCGGGGGTGCGCGAGGGGCGGTGGGATTTCCGGCAGCTCTGGGTGAACGGTGCCGCCCGTCCGCGCGCGCGCCTGCCGAAAGAGGGCGTTCTTGAACACGCCTGCGAGTTCAAGCAGCCATGGCTTTCGACCACAGGGGGCGGCTTCCAGCCTCCACCGACGGTGGAGTTGCGTTCCCGCCTGATCTACCCTGAGGGGCAGTTGCCGGCGGGGTTGATGCCGGGGAACGCGGAGGTGGTCGTCTATCACTCGTGGGACGAGTCGCAAGCACGGGTGACAAGCCATGATCCGGCCACACGCACGTTGCTTCTCGACCCGCCGCTGACCTATCCTCCCGGAGCATTCGGGGTCAAGGGTTACGTTGTCCTCAACGTTCGGGAGGGGATGCTCCAGCCCGGTCAGTGGTATCTGGACCGCGTGGCGGGGCGGGTAGTGTACTGGCCGTTGCCCGGCGAACGGATGGAGGAGTGCGTCGTTGAGGCGCCGGTGCTCATGACGTTGCTGAGGGTGCACGGAAGCGCCGACTCCCCCGTGTGCGGGGTGACCGTGCGCGGCCTGGGCTTCGACCTGACGAATGTCGCCCTCCGGTCGCCGGGCTGGGGGGCGAAACCCTACGCGGGAGCCGTCGAATTCGAACACGCTGACGCCTGCCGGCTGGAGGGGTTGGCGGTGTCGCGCGCCGGCGGGCAGGGGCTGCGCCTGGAGGCCGTGTCGCACTCCCGCGTGGCCGACTGCGACATCAACCGCTGCGGCGCAAATGGAATCTACTTCTCCGGGCGTCCCGGCAATGAAATACTCGACAACCACGTCTGGGACGTGGGGCTCGTCTATCCCTCGGCGGTGGGAATTCAGACGCAACGTTTCCGCCGGAGTCTGATCGCCCGCAACGAGGTCCACGATACGCCTTACTGCGGCATTACGGCCGCGGACTGGAAGGGGACAGAACCCTGCGAGAACGTTATCGAGCAGAATCGAGTCTGGAACACGATGAAGGAGTTGGGCGATGGCGGCCCGATCTACGTCACCGGGGAACGGCGAAGCCTCATCCGGGGCAATGTGCTCCACAACTCCGCGGGGCGCGCGGGGTACTCGATGGGGCTCTATCTCGATGAGCAGACGGAGGACTGCCTGTGCGAGGACAACCTCGTCTATGCCATCGGGCGCTATCCCCTTCATCTTCATATGACCAGGCGTAACGTCATTCGCAACAGCATCTTCATCTGCGAGCCGGGGAACACCATTTCCTTTGCGCGCTCGACCGACACCCTCGTGCAGGGCTGCATCTTCTATGGCCCTTCGTCCGGCATCGTGGTGCGTGAACCCGGCGGCGCACATCTGGACGACAATCTTTTCTGGGGTGGTGTGCCGGGGGTGAGGGAGTTCGTGCGCGGGCAAGGGGAACTTCCCGCATTGAAAGGGGGGTTCCTGGCATCCGATCCCGGCTTTGCGGACGCAGCGAAGTGCGACTTCCGCTTGCGGGAGGGATCGCCGGCGGTTCGAGTGGGTTTCAAGGCGCTCGATTTCTCTCAGGCTGGCCGCAGGCGGAAAGAGCAGCCCGGTTCGGCCCGGAGCATTCCACAGGCGGGACACGATGGACAAAGCCAATGCCCCGGTCGTTGCGGCGGCGCTACGTCTGATTCGACGCCGGCTTGACCCGGACGTGTGTGCCGGACTGGAAGGGGCGGACTTCGCGCGAAAGCTTCGCGACTATCTTCGCGGGCGGCAGGGCGCGGAGGTGCTCTTCTTGCCGGAGAGGATCGAGCACATCGCCGCGCGGGCGGAAGCGCTGGACCCCCGGGAGAGCGCGTGGGAACGCCGCATCGCCGATGAGGCTGTCGAGGGACGTCTCTATGCGGCGAGCAACCCGCACGCGGAGTCCTTTCTTGCGGTGGACCGCAACGTCTTTGACTTCCGCACGATCCGTCACTTCGACCCGGAGGCGATTCACGGTCTGAACCGCTGCCGCTGGCTGGCGTGCCTGGCGCGCCAGTACTGGCTCAATCGCTCGACGCGCTACTTTGATGCGCTCGTCCGCGAGTGGGACTTCTATGTGGAGAAGGTTCCCTTCCGCGACGACCTGCTTGTTCACGGTGTCCAGCGGATTGACGACGAGGACGCCCGCCTGCCGACCTACCACGACCTCAACGGCTACATCCGCTTGATGAACTGGTATTGGGCCTATTGGCTCTCGCTCTGGGCTTCGGAGATGACACCTGAGCGCCATGCGGTGCTCCTGGCGCGGTGTCTGCGCCTCTTCGATGCCGTTGCCGCGCGCCCGTTCCGCATGGTCGAGCACAACAAGTTCACGATGCAGATGGAGCCGCTCTACCTGTGGGCTTCGGCCCTGCCGGAGTTCACCGGTATGCCGCTCTGGAAGGAATCGGCGCGGCGATGGCTGGAAACCAGCCTGATGGCCGCAGTCTGGGAGGATGGAGCGCAATGGGAGAAATCGGCGGACTACCATATCGGCTGCATCCGCTGGTACGGAGTGAGCTACATCGCCGGGCAACGCTGGGGTGAACGCTGGCATGAGAAATATGGGCCGCGTCTGCGGGCGATGGGGGAATATCTGGACGCTCTCGTTACCCCGGAGGGGCGGACGCCGCTCCTGAGCGACAGCGACCGGACGGAAGGATGGCGTGGGGCGCTGGCGCTGATTCGCGCCGCCTTTCCAGACATGAAGTTCCAGCGGCCGATTGCGCCGTCGTACGCCAGCCTGTGGGTGTCGGACGGGGCGGAGTGGGACGCGAGGAACTGTGTGGGTGAGAAGGCGCGGGTGACGGTCTTCCCCTGCGCCGGGGTGGCAGTGGCGCGCGCGTCAGGGCGAACGGACGCGGCTCTGGTCATCCTGGACAACGGGCCCACGCGGGCCGGGCACGCGCATAAGGCGAACCTGACGGTCCATTTCGATGCCCTGGGGCGTCCGATCCTGGTGGATCCGGGCCGATGGATCTACGACGGACGCGACCCGGACCGCGTGTGGGTGCAGATGCCATGGTCGCACAACACGGTCATTCCCGAGGAAACGCCGATCTCGGCGGACACGCCCGCCGCGCGCAATCCGCTGCCGATCATCTCGACGCCAGGAGACAACCGGATCGGACCGACGAGCGGACGGGATGAGGGGGATATCCTTCGCCTGTGCAGCCGGATCACGGGGTTCACGGGCGAGTCGCAGGCTGTCGTCTGCAGAACGGTGGCAGTCTGCTCACGGGCGGATGCGCCTTGGATGCTCGTGGCGGACCGCATCGAATCGCCTTCGGAACAGGTGTGGACGAACGCGTGGCTCATACCGGGAACCGAACCGATCGAACCGGCGGCGGGGGGGTGGCGTGCGACGCTTGACGCGAAGATCGGATTGGGGATCGCAGCGCTGGATGCGGAGGCCTACTCCCTCCGCGATGAGGCCCGGTTCTGGTGCCCGAACTACGCGGTGAAGTCGCCGGCGCGATGGGTGCGGTTCTCGCGCCGCTGCGCCCGTTCCCTGCGCGCCTTCGCCTTTGCGCCGGTTCGCGGACGCGCCGCAATCCCCCGCCTGCGCATGGAGGGGAGCGTGATCGTGGTCGAAACAGATCAAGGGGAATGGCGTCTGGCGCTCGACGCGACGTAAGAAGTTGCAGCCGGACGCCGATTCAGACCATAACGTTCTTCGAGACGTAGCGGACACCGTGCCGGGTGCTGATGAGGTTGGCCGCAATGCGTCCGGACTCGAAGATGGTGGGCAATCCGCTGCCGGGGTGGGTCCCGCCGCCGACGAGGTAGCAGCGGTCGAACTCCTCGAACTTGTTCCGGGGGCGCAGGTAGAGCATCTGGCCGAGGGTGTGCGCCAGGTTGAAGGTGGCGCCTTTGTAAACGGCGTAACGCTCCTCCCAGTCCAGAGGGGTGATGACCTCTTCCGCCCGGATGTGCGACTCGATGTCCTCCATGCCCGCGCGCTCCGCGAGGGCGCGCAGGATGCGGGCGCGGAAGGGGCCGCGCTCGGACGCCCAGTCCACGGGGGCGAAACGGTTGGGAACGGGAACCAGGACGTACACGGCGCTGTGTCCCTCGGGGGCCAGGTGGGGGTCCGTGATGCTGGCGTTGCGGATGTAGAAGGAGCAGTCGGCGCTGAGGCGTCCGCCGCTGAAGATGTCGCCGATGTTGCCGCGATAGTCGCGGGCAAAGAAGACGGCATGGTGCGGCAGGGGATAGATTCTGTCCAGTCCCAGATACAGCATGAAGGTGGAGCAACTGAAACGGCGCCTTTCGAGCTGGGGCGGGGAGTATTTCCGAAGGGCGGCGGCGGGAAAAAGGCGTGTCATGGCGTGGCCGAAGTCGGCATTGACGACGACTTCGTCGGCCAGGATGCGCTCGCCGGATTGAAGCTCGACGCCGACGGCGGCTCGGCGATTGAGCAGGACGCGACGGACCGGCGCGTTGAGGCGCAGTGCCGCGCCGCACCGCGCGGCCGCTTCGGCCAGCCCCTGCGAGATGCGGCTCAATCCGCCCATGACGTGATAGACGCCGAAGGCGTGTTCGACGTAGCTGAGGATGGCGAAGGCGCCGGGACACTCCCAAGGAGACATCCCGAGGTACTTCGACTGGAAGGTGAAGGCGAGGCGCAACTTCTCCGGTTCGAAGTAGTTCCCCAGGACGGAATAGAGACTCCGCCCGACCGAAAGCACCGGCAGCGCCTTGAGGAGATCGGGCGAGAGCATCGTGGCGGCCGTGGAGTAATGCTTCTGCAGGCAGGGAAGCATCCGCTTGAACCGGATGCCTTCGCGGCGCATATAGGCATCATAGCCGCGCTCCTGGCCGGGAAAGGCGGCGGCGAGGCGACGCTTCATCTCCGCCCCGTCCGTCGTCGGCTCCAGTCGGACATCGTCGAATTGAAGGCGATACATCGGCTCAAGGCGTCGGAAGGACATGAAGTCCTCCGACCGCAGACCGCTTTCCTCGAATACCTCGTCGAGGAGGAACTTCATCATCAGGAAGGTGGGACCGACGTCAAAGAGGTAGGGGCCGACGCGTAGTTCGGCGTTCCGCCCGCCGACGCGGTCCTTGGCTTCGAGGACCGTTACGCGGAAGCCGCGCGCGGCGAGCAGCATGGCCGCCGTCAAGCCGCCGGGGCCGGCGCCGACGATCGCGACGTGCTTTTCAGAGGGCGTCTTTCGGAGGATATCACCCATGACAGCAGCGAATATAGCACCCCGGCGGGGAAGGACGCAAGCGCCGGTCAGGTCGCCAAGGGACGTGCTTATTCTGCGGGGTTCTGCTATACTCCACCTGTTCGTGGGTCGCACCTGTTCGTGGTTCGGCAGACCGCGTGGTATCGGCTTGGAGCAAGCGAATGAGCAATTTGTGCATTGTCGGCCTGCAATGGGGAGACGAAGGCAAGGGAAAGATCGTTGACACGCTCTCGGCGGGTTTTGACGTGGTCGCTCGCTATCAGGGGGGGAGCAACGCGGGGCACACCGTCGTGGCGGATGGGCGAAAGTTCGTCCTGCACCTGATCCCCAGCGGCATCCTGCGCGCCAACTGCCTGTGCGTCATTGGGAACGGCGTCGTGATTGACCCGGTGGCCCTGCTTCAGGAGATCGAAGAGCTTCGCGGGCACGGCATAGCCGTGGGAGAGAACCTGGCCATCAGCGACCGCGCGCACGTTGTCTTTCCCTATCACAAGGAGATGGATCGCCTGCAGGAGGAATCCGGCGGCTCGGGCAAGATCGGGACGACGCAGCGCGGGATAGGTCCCTGCTACACGGACAAAGCGGCGCGGGTGGGAATCCGGGTGGGCGACCTGATGGACCGCGCGACGTTGGAGCGGAAGCTCCGGGTGAACGTGGCGCAGAAGAACCGGCTCTTCGAGGCGCTGTACGGACGCGCGCCCATGTCCTTCGATCCGATGCTGGCGCAGTACCTGGAGTACGCCGAGCGGATGCGTCCGCACGTGAAAGATACGGTGGACCTGCTGACCCAGGCGTACGCAGAGGGCAAACGCATCCTCTTTGAAGGCGCGCAGGGCGTGATGCTCGACATTGACGTGGGGACCTATCCCTATATCAGTTCGTCGAATGCCGGCGCGGGCGGTGCGGCTTCGGGAACGGGGCTGCCGCCCAAGGCCGTCGGACGTGTGCTGGGGATCACCAAGGCCTATTGCACGCGCGTGGGCCAGGGTCCCTTCCCGACGGAGTTGACCGACGCTCTCGGAGACCAGTTGCGCCAGCGGGGGGGGGAATACGGCGCGACGACGGGCCGTCCGCGCCGTTGCGGCTGGTTCGACGCCGTAGCCCTGCGCTACGCCGCCGCCGTGTCCGGCGCCGACGAGATGGTGTTGACGAAGCTGGACGTGCTGACCGGCATCGAGAAGATCGGCGTCGGTGTCGGCTACCGCGTCGGCGGTCGGACCTTGGAGAGGTTCCCGGCCGGCGTGGATATGCTTGAGGGCTGCACGCCGGTGTGTCGCGAGTTCGCGGGCTGGACGGAGGACATCAGCGCGTGCCGGAGTTTCGGCGAGCTTCCGCGGACCGCGCGCGAATACGTCGAGACGCTGGAGAAGCTGGTAGGTGTCCGGATCGGTTCCATCTCGGTCGGGAACGCCCGTGAGGCGATGGTCCGGCGGTGAGCGGCGGAAGGGCGGCGATGGGTTCGGATTCGGACAGCAAAGCGACGCCGCAAGAGCGTGTCCCGCGTCACGTAGCCGTCATCATGGACGGCAACGGACGCTGGGCGCGGCGCAAGGGATTGCCGCGCCACCGCGGACACGCCGAGGGCGCCGAGTCCGTGCGCGCCGTGGTGCGCGAGTGCGCCCGGCTGGGGGTGCAGGAACTGACGCTTTACGCCTTCTCTACAGAGAACTGGCGGCGTCCGAAGACGGAGGTGCACTTCCTGATGGAGCTGCTGCGCACCTTCCTGGCGGCGGAGATGCCGGAGATCATGGAGAACCGCATCCGCTTGCGTGCGATCGGACGCCTGGCGGAGTTGCCGGCGCGCGTTCGGCGCGATCTCGAACGCGCCATCGCGACCTCCTCCGTTAACGGGGGGATGATCCTGCGTCTGGCCCTGAATTACGGCGGGCGGCAGGAAATCCTCGACGCGGCGAAGCGCATCGCGGAGGCGGCCGTTCGAGGGGAGATTGCTCCGCAGGATGTGACGGAAGAGGCGCTGCGGGGCTGCTTGTATGACGGGCAGATGCGCGACCCGGACCTGCTGATCCGAACCGGGGGCGAAATGCGCATCAGCAACTTCCTTCTTTGGGAGGTTTCCTACGCGGAGTTGTGGTTCACCCCGATCTGCTGGCCTGATTTCCGCGAGGCCGAACTCCGGACGGCCTTCAACGACTACGCGGGGCGTGAACGGCGCTTCGGCGGGCTGGGCGGAGAACCCCTGTCCGCGCACGGAGGACGCAGAAATGCCGGCGCGTGAACCGGACCACGCCGCTGAGAGCTTGCGGGTGGAGGATATCGAACGGCTGCGCGGTCTGCTGGGACGCCAGGACCGCAACCTGCGCATCCTCCGCGACGCCTGCAACGTTCGGGCCACAGTGCGCGGCAACGAGGTGATCCTCCAAGGCGATGCCGCGTCCGTCCGGCTGGCGGCCCTCGTCGTGCGCGACCTGCTGTCCGGCATCCTTGATGCGCGCCCGGTGCCGCCCGAGATCATCGAGGAGGCGGTCGCCCGCCACCGTGCGCTGGAGAGCGGCGTTGAGGACGCGCGGATTGACGTCTTTCTTCCGGGGCGTACCATTCGCCCGCGCACAGCGGGCCAGGCCGCCTATCTGCGGGCCATTGCCGAAAACGACCTGGTCTTCTGCGTGGGGCCGGCGGGGAGCGGCAAGACCTACCTTGCCGTGGCTATGGCGGTGGCGGCACTGAAGCGCGACGCCGTCCGCAAGATCGTCCTGACGCGTCCGGCCGTTGAGGCGGGTGAGCGCCTCGGCTTCTTGCCGGGGGGGCTTGAGGAGAAGGTGGATCCGTACCTGCGCCCGTTGTATGACGCCCTGCACGACATGATGTCCTTCGATCAGCTTCGTCGCTACATGGAGAATGACGTCGTCGAGGTCGTGCCCCTGGCCTTCATGCGCGGGCGGACCCTCGACCGGGCTTTCATTATCCTCGACGAGGGGCAGAACTGTACGCGCAAGCAGATGCAGATGTTCCTGACACGTCTGGGAGCGGCGTCGAAAAGCGTGGTCACCGGCGACGTCAGCCAGACCGATCTGCCGGGACACGAGGTCTCGGGGATGGTGGAGGCGACGGCACTGCTTCGGGGCACGCGGGGGATCGGTTTCGCCACACTGACGCAGCGCGACATTATCCGCCACCGGCTGGTGCAGGACATCGTGGACGCCTATGAGGCGCGCGACCGGGGCGCACGGGCTACGGGCGGATAGGGGGCAGGCATGACTTGGCGTCGAAAATCCGGGAAGTTGAAGCGGGTGGCAGCGGTGGTGGCGCGGCCTCCGGCCCCCGCCCCGCCGCGTTCGCTGACTCCACCCGGAAAGCGCGCCGTCTGCTACGCCATGACGGCATTCTTCATGGCTGCCGCGGTACTGGCGTTGAACCTGCGCAGCCCGATTCCATCGCTCAAGGAGGGCGAAAGTGCGCGGCGAGACTACCGCGCGCGCGTCACCTTCCGCGTGGCCGATGCCGAAGCCACTCGCCTGAGCCGCGAGGACGCCGAGGGGCGCGCCCCGCGCGTCTTCCGCGAATCGGCGGGGCACTTGGCGGACCTTCACGCCCAGGCGGAGCGGTTGCTGAGCGACGTGCTCGACGCCCGCAAGGCGCAGGACCTCAAGACGAAGTGGGGGCTTTCGGAGGCGGAGTTCCAGACCCTGAAGGAAGGGTTGGACCGCAAGTGGGTGCGTCAAGCGGCGGACGCCGTGGCCGAAGCGGCTCGGAAGGCCGTTGCCTACGGCATCATGGACAGCGCCACGCGACAGGCCGAACTGGGGTCTTCGCGCTATGAGTTCCTGGCACGCGGAGAGGGGGCGGCTTCGGAGGAGGCGCGCCGCAGCACGACGCTCACCCTCGAGTATCCCGGCGGCGTTCGGGAGTTCCTCTTCGAGGAGTTACAGCCGCTCTTTGGGGGGAAGAGTGACGCCTTCCGTCATGCAGTGACGGAGGCGCTGTTGCCGCGCTTCTCGCCGACCTTGAAGCTCGATGGGCCGGCAACGGCGGAATCCATGCGTCTGGCGCGCAGCCGGGCGCCGGAACGCTTTCGCACGGTCATCAAGGACACCCTCATTCTCTCCGCCGGTGAGCCGGCCACTCCGGCGGCGCTGCGCGAGCTGCGCGCGGAGAGCGCAGCGTGGGGCAAAGCGCGCACCGGATCCCAAGAGGCGGAGGAACGACACGCCGAAATGCGTCGGGCCGGCGCCGCCGCGCTTGGAATGACGGTTCTCTTCGTGTGCGCCTTTGTGTTGTTGACGCTGGGTGTGTCGCGCATGAAGCCGGAGGTCTTTGAGTCGAACACCCGCATCGCGGGAATCTATCTGGCGTGCCTGACAGCCTTGACGACGTTGCGAGTACTCGAAAACCTGGGCGTTTCGCCCCAGTGGACCCCGATCCCGCTGGCCGCCATGTTCGTGACGGTGACGGCCGGACCGGGAATGGCCCTGGCAACGACGGCCTTCCTGGGCGCGCTGACGTCTCTGATGAGCGCCCAAGGCGCGGCGGCAGCCTTGCCGCTGGCCTTGAGCGGAGCGGCGGCGGCGTTGCTCAGCGGCCATCTGCGGCGTCGGACCCATGCGTTCGAAACGGGGATTGTCGCCGGAGTGATCCAGGCCTCCGCCGTGGCGGCGGTGTGGACCTGGCAGTACGGTATGGGCGAGTTTGCCACCGCCCGTTTCCCCGTGGAGGATGCCGTGGGAGCGCTGGGCAGCGGCGCTCTGGCCGGGGCCCTGCTGTCGGCGGGAATGCCGTACGTGGAAAGAGCGTTCGACGTTGCCACCGACATGCGCCTGCTGGAGTGGACCGATCAGAATCAACCGTTGCTGCGGCGTCTGGCCCTCGACGCGCCGGGAAGCTACCACCACAGCGCCGTCGTCAGCAGCCTGGCCGAGGGCGCGGCCAAGGAGATCGGCGCCAATCCTCTCCTGGCCTGTGCGGGCGGGTATCTGCACGATGTCGGCAAGATCGCGCGCCCGGACTACTTCATCGAAAATCTGGAAGGACGCCCCAGCCCGCACGCCAACCTTTCCCCGACGCTGAGCGCCCTGATCCTGACGGCGCACACGAAGGACGGCGTCGAGATCGCGGAGCAGTACGGCGTTCCCGCGCCAATTCGGCGGATCATCGC
Source organism: Planctomycetota bacterium (assembly GCA_022705425.1). Classification (GTDB taxonomy): domain Bacteria; phylum Planctomycetota; class Brocadiia; order CAIUPP01; family CAIUPP01; genus JAKJEM01. The sequence continues at coordinate 67,110 of JAKJEM010000008.1, read as the reverse complement.
CGAGCATCACGGCACGTACGTGGCGGAGTTCTTCTATCGCAAGGCGCAGAAGGAGGCTGAAAAGACCGGCGGCGAGGTGAAGGAGTCCATGTTCCGTTACCGGGGTCCCAGGCCGCGCAGCCGCGAGTCGGCGATTGTGATGCTGGCCGACGCGGCGGAGTCGGCGACACGGGCGTTGAGCACACCGTCGCCGGCGGCCGTCGAGCGCCTGGTCCACGAACTGGTCGAAGCGCGCCTGCGCGACGGACAGTTGGACGAATCGCGGATGGACATCACGGACGTTCGCGCGGTGGAGCGGAGCCTGGCGCGGAGCCTGCTGGCGATGGCGCACTCCCGCATTCGCTATCCCGGCGCGCCGGCGGCCCCGTCCGGGGGGCAGCCATGAGGGAGAAGCGCCGCGCGGAGGCTTCCCTTCGCGTAGCCGTCTGCGACCGGCAGAGCGTGGTGCCGATGCCCCATCGCCGTGTGCGCGCGCTGGCGCGCGCCGCTTCGCCGGCGAACTGGCACGGTGCGACGGTCAGCATCGTGCTGGTTGACGGACGGGAGATGACGGCGCTGAACGGGCGCTTCACCGGACGGACGGGGGATACCGACGTGCTGGCCTTCGACCTCTCCGGCGGCGATGACGGACCGGTGGGCGAGGTCATTGTGAATGCCACACGCGCCGCCGCCGAGGCTCGGGCGCGCGCGGTGGAGCCTCAGGAGGAGATGGCCTTGTACATTGCGCACGGGCTGATCCATCTGCAAGGCTTCGACGATCACACCGCGAAGGACCGGCAGAGGATGTACGCGCGCGAGGCGGAGGTTCTGGCGGCGGCAGGGTGGCCCTGTGTGCGCCCGGCGCGACGGCGTTCGCCGCGGGGAGGGAGTGACCGGTGACCGAGATGTTCTACATCGTGCTGCCTTTTGCGTTGGCGTTGGCGACGTCGCTGTTCTTTGCGGCGGGGCGAGCCTTGGGGGTCATCACCTGGTCGCGCCTGGAGTCGCTGGACCTGAGCCGCCCCCGGCGGCAGGCGCTCCAACGCTGCCTGGAGGAGCGAGGGCTGGTCATCACCGCCCTGACGGTCATCGGAAGCACGACGGCGGTCCTGCTGGCGATCTTTCTGGCCGTTCATCTCGACGCGCTGGCGATGGGGTACCGGCTGATTGACATCGGGCTGCTGCTGCTGGGACTGACCTGGGTGGCGCCGGAGATTGCGGCGTGGCGCCTGTGCGATGAACTGGTGGTATATGTGACGCCGCCGCTGTACCGCGTGGCCGGTGCGCCCTTTCGACTCTTGCGCTGGCTGGTGCAGACGCCGCGCAACGAGGGGGCCGACACGGGCGCCGCCACGCCCTCGGATGCGCCCCGCCTCGGGGAGGAGTCGGAGGCGCGCGAGCTTTTCCGTACGGCGTTGCGTCTGAGGCACATCCAGGTGCGGGAGATCATGACGCCCCGCCCGGAGATGGTTACCGTATCGGAGACGGCTACACTGGAGATGGCAGCCCAGGCGGCGTTGCAGAGCGGCTATTCACGCCTGCCGGTCTTCCGCGGCACACGCGATCACGTCGTCGGCGTTCTGCACGCCAAGGACCTGTTGAAGTACGCCTCCACGGAACGCTGGAAGCAGCCGGGGGTCAATGAACTGCTCCGCAAGCCGTTCTTCATCCCGGAAACCAAGACCGTGTGGGAACTCCTGGGCGAATTGCAGGAAAGCAACATGCACCTGGGGATCGTGCTGGACGAATATGGCGGGACACGGGGGTTGGTCACGCTGGAGGACGTCGTCGAGGAACTCATTGGCGACATCCGCGACGAGCATGAGATTCCCGGCCAGGAGCCGCCGATGCTGCGCTGGGTCGAGCCGGGGCGGGTAGCGGAGGTGCTCGCGGCGATGCGTGTGCCGGAGTTCAACGAGCAGTTCTTTGCCGACGTGCCGGAGTCGGAGGATTATCAGACGATCGGCGGCTTTGTGACCTCCAGCGTGGGGCGGATTCCCGCCAAGGGCGACGTCTGCGAGCACGGGAGACTCCGGCTGGAGGTTATCGAGGCAAATGAACGGCGGGTGGTCCGCCTGCGGGCGGAGGTCGGCGCCGGGACACGCGCCGGGGGGGGCTGAAGTGCCGTACGTCAGGACTCCGGCCGTCGTGCTGCGGTGCATTGACTTCAGCGAGAGCAGCCAAGTGGTCGCTCTGATCACTCCGGAACTCGGGCAGGTGCGCGGTCTGGCCAAGGGATCGCGCCGCCCCCGCAGGGATGGACGCCTTCCGCTGGAGGCGCTGACACAGTGCGACGTGGTCCTGGCCCAGAAGGGGGCAGGGCAGCTTCACATCGTGGCCGAGTGGACATTGCGCGAGACCTTCCCTCGCCTTGCAACGGACCTGAGCCGGCTCTGGCGGGCATTCTACGCGGACGAAGTGACGATGGCCTTTGCCACGGAGACGGCGGAGGACGGGATCTTTTATGGCCGCCTGCTGGACCTTCTGCGCCGGCTCGATAGGGGGGGGGAGGCAGAGTTGGCGTTGTTTCGCTTCCTGACGCAGGCGCTCGAAGCCAGCGGCCACCGCCCGCTCGTGGAAGCGTGTGCGCAATGCCGCGGTCCGCTCGAAGGAACGCCCCGGTTCAGTCCCGGCGCGGGGGGGGCACTGTGCGGCAATTGCGGTCGGGGAGAGGCCGGAGCCTTCGCGATCTCGCGTGGGGCTTTGGCGGTGATGGGACGCCTGGCCGCGCGATCGGACCGGGAGGTGGGTGGACTGCGCCTGAACGCCGCCCAGGTGGCGGAAATCCGGCGTGCATTTAACGAACAGATGCAGTATTATCTGGGAAGGCCGTTGCGCACGGCGCGTTTTCTCGCCGCATCCGCCGGGATGGGGCGTCCTGCCGCGGACCAGCCATGAGTGTATGATGACCTCTCGCGACGACAAGACGAGCCTTCCACGCGCCGTCCTGATGGCGGCGCTCCTGGCGTGGGGAGTATGCGGCCCGACCGATGCCCAGTGGGCCTGGGACGGCGACGTCGGCTGGATCCGCCTGGGGGAGCGTCCGCCCGAGACGGAGAACGGGCGCTATGCCTATGCGCGGGCGCTCTTCATCCAAGGCTACTTTGCGGGGGCATATGATGCCTTTGCGGAGTTCGAGAAATCCTATCCCGGTTCGCCCCTGGCGGCAAAGTCGGCGTTGAACCGTGCGCGCTGCCGCGAACGGCTGGGCCGGGCGCGCGAAGCGGCGGAAATCGCCGCAGAACTCGCCGTTCGGGCAACCGCCGACAACGCCACGCGCAGCGAGGCGGCGGCGCTGCTGCTGGACGTGACGCCTCGACTAGACCGCCGGTCGGCACAGGAAGCACTTGTGCGACTTGACAGTCTGGACGCGGAGTCTCTGCCTGTTGCGGCGCGCGCGAGGCTCCGACAGGAACAGGCGCGACGCCGCCTGCAACTGGGCGACTACGCCGGGGCGCGCGAGGCGGCGCTGGCGGCAACGACAATGCCGGCGCCCTCCGGACGGGCCGAAGCGTGGCTGGCGGCGGGCATGGCCGACCTGATCGCCTGCCGTGTGCAAGGGCACGACGACGAACGTGTGCGACGGGCGGCGGCCGCCTTCCGGGAGAGCGGGTCCGCCGCCGCGCGCGAGGCGCAGGACATTGCCGAAAGCATCCTGGCCGAGCCCGATGCGCAGAAGCGGGCGGTCTATTACGCGGCTACACTGCTGTATGAGCGAGAGTTCGAAGCGGCGGCGCGCGTTTTCAAGGCTGCTGCGAAGAAGTACAAGGGAACGAGCGTCGGCGAAATGGCGGCGTACTATCGCGGGGAAACGGCCTTCGGCGCAGAGGACTGGTCCGAGGCCTTCAACCTGTATGAACGATGCGTCAAGGACTACCCCGCCACACGCCGGATGCGCGCCCTCGTGGAGCGCGAGTTTGAGATCGGACGAGCCCTTGACCGCGCGGGGGACGCCTCATTGGCCATCCGCGCCATGGAAGCCGTTGCGCAGAACTACCCCCTGGGCGCACTGGCCGACGACGCCTACATGTATGCCGGGCAGGCGCACATGGCGCGCGGCGACTGGTTCGAGGCCAAGTCCGCCTTCGACGTCGTCGTCTATGGCCATCCGCGCAGCGAATGGAACACGGCGGCGCTCTTTCTGGGGGGCAAGTGCGACTTGAAGCAGACCGACCTGGCAAGAGATAATGATGTACTGCTGATGCAAGCGCGGCGGGCGTTCGAGCTCTACCTGCGCACCGACCCTCGCGGGCGCTTTGCCGAGGAAGCGCAGACCTTGCTGGCCGAGTGCCGCGAGAAACAGGCCGCTGCGCTGATGGATACGGCGGCCATGTACCTGCGTCGGAAGGAGAAGCGCGCGGCGCTGGTGTATTACGATTACGCCGTGTCGCACTACCCGGACAGCGCGTCGGCCGGCCCGGCCCGCGCGGCCCTGGGCGCCCTGAAGGATGAAGGCGTTGCCCTGAAATGGATGGACGCGGCGGACAAGTGACGGCGGGAGTCGGCGCGGCGCTGGCGGTCGCCCTTCTTCTGTGCGGATGCGGTTACAGGGCCGGATTCCTGATCCCCGCCGATGTGCGGACGGTCCATGTGGCGATGACGGAGAATCGCAGCGTGTGGCGCGAGGCTTGGAAGACGGATAACCTCAGCCCGACGCCCGCTCCGGCCCCCGAGCCGCGCCCGTCATACTCGATGGAGACGGAACTGGCCGAGCGCATCAAGAGCGAAGTCCTCCGCCGGACCCCGTTGCGCATGGCCGACGCCTCGCGGGCGGACACGATCCTGACCACCGCCATCACGTCGGTGAGCGTGGCCGTTCTTGTGCGCGACGGACAGGATCGGGTGACCAGCGAGCGCCTGACCGTCGCCCTTGATTTCACCTGGCGGGACCGACGGACCGGACGCATCCTGGCCGAAGGGAAGGGTCTGACGCGTCCGACGGACTTCGTCAGTCCTCAGGGCGAGACGGCGGCAACGGCCATCCGCCGAAGCTTTGACTACCTGGCCGAGATGGTCGTGGAACAGATGCAGGAGCCGTTCTGACGGCGGAGGACGGCGGCTTGCCGTTTGCCGGGCGCAGGACGTCGGTTCGCTGCGAGAGTATGAAGGGAGTTCGTTCGATGGGCGAAAGACTCGACCCGCAGGGTTCGCGCAACCGTTCGCTGCCCCCGCCGAAACCGGCGGGCCCGGGCGGGGGGCTGTTCCTGTGGTTTCTGATCTTCGGACTCATTGCGCTGGGCATCTACGCCCTCTACTTCCAGAGCAAGAAGGGACGTCGCGAGACGATCCGGCTGGGTCAGTTCTACGAGCGGCTGGACCAGGGCGCACTGAAGACGGTGGAAATCCGGCGCAATCAGGTGACCGGCGAGTACCGCAAGGCCGCCAAGGACAAGCCGCAGGAGTTTGCGCTGCCGATCCTCGACGCCGAGATCGAGACGCTCTCCAAGCGCCTTGCGGCGTACAACGCGGAACACACCGGGGAGCCGGTGGACTACAACCAGGACCCTGGGAACGAGATCCTCCAGTTCCTGCTGGTTCAACTGCTGCCGCTGTTGCTGATCATCCTGTTGCTCTGGTGGCTCCTGGCGCGGCAGTTCCGGGGCGCGGGAGGCGCGGGGGGGGTGCTGACTTTTGGCAAGTCGCGCGCCAAACTTCACACCAAGGAGCAGTCCAACATCACCTTCGACCACGTGGCGGGTATTGATGAAGCCAAGGAAGAGGTGCAGGAACTTGTCGAGTTCCTGAAGAACCCGGCCAAGTTCCGCCGGCTGGGCGGACGCATTCCGCGCGGGGTGCTGCTGGTGGGGCCGCCGGGAACGGGCAAGACCCTCCTGGCCAAGGCAATCGCCGGCGAAGCCGAAGCGCCCTTCTTCAGCATCAGCGGTTCGGATTTCATAGAGATGTTCGTGGGCGTGGGCGCCTCTCGTGTGCGCGACCTGTTCCACCAGGCCAAGGAGAACGCCCCCTGTATCATCTTCCTTGATGAGATTGACGCCGTCGGACGCCGCCGGGCGGTGGACCTGCACGGCGCGGGCGCGGAAGGCGCGCAGACGCTGAATGCGATCCTCGTGGAGATGGACGGCTTCGAGACGGACGACAACGTCATCGTCATTGCCGCCACGAACCGCCCCGACGTGCTCGATCCGGCCTTGCAGCGCGCCGGGCGCTTTGACCGCCAGATCATCGTGGACCTGCCGGACATCCGGGGGCGTGAGGCGATCCTCAAGGTGCATGCCCGTAAGTACAAGCTGGCGGGGGGGGTGGATCTGCGCCAACTGGCGCGCGGCACGCCCACCTTTTCCGGAGCCGACCTGGAGGCGTTGCTCAACGAGGCAGCCCTGCTCGCCACGCGCAAGTCGAAGGTCGCGATTGACATGGACGATTTGGAGGAATCGCGTGACAAGGTCCGCTGGGGACGCCAACGGCGTTCGCGCGCCATGACGGACGAGGACCGTCGCATTACGGCCTATCACGAAAGCGGCCACGCCATCGTGGCCAAACTCCACCCCGACGCCGAGCCGCTGCACAAAGTCTCCATCATCCCGCAGGGAATGGCCCTGGGCATGACGATGTTCCTGCCCGAGCGCGACCGCTACCATTACCAACGGCGCCGGATGCTGTCGCAGATGAGCGTGCTGCTGGCCGGGCGCGTGGTGGAGGAATCGCTCTGCGGCGACATCACCAGCGGGGCGCAGCAAGACCTCGACCAGGCGACCGACATCGCCCGGCTGATGGTCTGCCGATGGGGAATGAGCGATGTGCTCGGTCCCATCAGCTACCACGAGGCGGAGGAGTCCTTTCTGGGGCGCGACGCCGGACGCACGCGCTCCTTCTCTGAGGCCACGGCCGTGAAGATTGACGAGGAGGTTGCCCGTCTGGTGCGCGAGGCGCATGAACGCGCCCGCCAGATCGTCCTCGAACGCCGTCGGGAGGTGGAAGCGATGGCCGCCGCCCTGTTGAAGTATGAAGTGCTCTATGCGGCCGATGTGGATGCGATCCTGGCCGGGGGCGAGATTACGCGCGACCCGGCCAATGGGTCGGCAACGGAACCGCCCGCCAAGCCGGAAACTCCCGCCGCGCCGTTGGAGAAGCCGGCGTGACGCGCGCAGAGACATCCGTCGGTCCGGCGTGGCGTCTGAAGCTGCCGGACGGCCGTTCGCTGGGCCTGGGCGGGAAGGGTCGCGCTCTGGTGATGGGCGTCGTGAACGTAACGCCGGACTCCTTTTCCGACGGCGGGAAGTACCTGGAGACCTCGGCGGCGGTGGAGCATGGTCTGGCGCTGGCGGAGGAGGGCGCCGACATCCTGGACGTGGGCGGGGAATCCACCCGTCCGGGTTCCCAGGCCACACCGCCGGAGGAGCAGGCGCGGCGGGTGGTGCCGGTCATTGCGGGCCTGCGTGCGCACACGGGGACGCCGATCAGCGTAGATACGACCTCTGCCGCCGTGGCGCGGCTGGCCTTGGCGGCAGGCGCGCAGATTCTGAACGACGTTTCCGCTTTGCGTGACGACGCGGAGATGGTTGCCGTGGCGGCGGAGTCGCGCGCGCCGGTGGTGCTGATGCACATGCAGGGCCGCCCGCGCGACATGCAGACGAACCCGCAGTATCGAGACGTCTGCGCCGAGGTGCGGACCTTTCTCAAAGAGCGCATGGACTGGGCGGCTGAGCATGGTGTGTCGCGTGAGCAGATGATCGCGGACCCCGGTTTCGGGTTCGGAAAGACCTTCGACCACAACATCGAGTTGTTAGGCGGCCTGTCCGCGCTGACCGCGCTGGGCCGTCCGCTGCTGATCGGCACCTCGCGCAAGGCCATGCTCGGCCGGATTCTCGACGTGCCGCCGCCGGAGCGTCTCTTCGGTACGCTGGCCACGGTGGCGGCGGCGCTGGAACGCGGCGCGGCGATTGTGCGCGTGCACGACGTCCGTCCGGCGTTGCATGTCGTCAAAGTGATCGCGGCTTTACAGGGGAGGACCTGGGCATGAGTCTTCTGCCCGACCTGTCGAACTGGAGCAGCGTCTGGCCTGCGCTGGTCGAGATCGGCCTGCTCTTCCTGGTCATCTACGGCATCCTTTGCTTTCTCCAGGGCACGCGCGGGACCGGATTGCTGCGCGGCCTGATCTTCGTCGTCATCCTGGCGCTGCTGATCGCCACGGTCATGATTGAGAAGCTCCATCTCTATCGGATGGAGTACCTCATGGGCCAGGACCGGGCGCTGATCTTCTTCGTGCTGATCGCCGTGCTCTTCCAGCCGGAGGTCCGCCGCCTGCTGCTGCGCCTGGGCGAGACGCCTCTGTTCCGCAAGCTCTTTCACGGCGAGGGGGCCATGGGGGCGGAAATCGTGGAGGCCGTCTTCCGTCTCTCCGCCCGCAAGGTGGGGGGCCTGATCGTCATTGAGCGCGAGACGGCCCTGGGTACGGTCATCGAGGGGGGTACGCCGATGGACGCAGCCGTGACGAGCGACCTGCTGGTCACGATCTTCTGGCCGGGTTCTCCGCTGCACGACGGCGCGGTGGTCATCCGCAACGGGCGTGTGGCGGCGGCAGGGTGCCTGCTCCCCCTTACGGAACAGGCGGGGTTGGCCAAGACGCTGGGCACACGGCATCGGGCCGGGATCGGCATCACCGAGGAATCGGACGCGCTCTCGATCATCGTGTCGGAGGAGACGACGCAGGTATCTGTGGCGCGGCGAGGCCAGTTGCGCAGCGGCCTCGATCGCGAGCAGCTGCGCCAAGTCCTGGAAGAGACTCTGGCGGAGACGGCCGCGGCGGCGCCGGCTCCGGCGGCGTCCTGAGGGAGGGCGGCCATGTTCAAGACCCTCGGCGAGTTCTTCCTGCGGCACCTGCTGGGCAATGTGGGCGCCAAGGTGATGGCGCTGGTCATGGCCGTGGCGCTGTGGATGTTCGCATACGTCTTCAGTTACACGACCCCCAAGGAGCACGACGTCGCCGTCGAGGTGAGGACGGCAGGGGGGTGGTCGGTGACGACCGGCGTCGGCTTGACGACCAAGGTCAGCATGGTCTATCCGCGACGCCTGGCGGAGACGGTGGCGCAGGAAATCCGGGATCGCCGCATCCGCGTGGAATGCGAGGTCCCGCCTGACCCGAGCGGCGGCGACGCACAGATCGTTTCCATGCGCTTGAAGGAGTCGAATCTGGTTGTAGCGCGCGCCCTCGGGATCAAGGACGTGCAGTTCATCCCGCCGGAACTGCGCTTTCCGATCGTTCGTGAGGTCACGCGCCCCCTGCCGGTGCTTGTGCGGACGTCGCCGCCACCGCCGGGGTATGAGATCGCCTATCGGCCCTATGCCATGCCGTCGCGGGTGGAGGTGCGCGGACGTAAGGACGTGGTGAACCGCGCCACCGGGATCGAGACGGCGGAGATCTACATCAGCGATCCGCCGCCGGGCACCCCCCCGGAATGGGTGGTGCAACCGCCCAGGGCGGCCCTCGCCCGCCACGTCGTGGTGGACGGGCAGAATCATCCGGTCCTCGTCGAACAGGATGTCCAGGTCCGGGTGGACCTTCGGATGCTCAGGACGGAGAAGGCGTTTTCCGGGGTGCCGATTCGCCTCCTGATGCGGCAGGACAACCCGTACGCGGTTTCGGTGCGCGAGCAGAGCAGCGACGTGCGCGTGCGGGGACCGGCCACGATCGTGGACGCGCTCAAGCCGGAGAATGTTGTGCTGTACGTGGACCTGACCAAACTGGCGCCGGCGGCGGTGAACTACACCCAGCCGGTGGAGGCGCGAGTGGTGAATGCTCCGCGTTCGGACGATCTGGTGGTGACGCCCGCGGTGACAACCTGTGCCGTCAAGATCAGCGAACCGGCCCCGGCGAAAGCCCCGTAGGCGGGCGCGACGAAGGCCGTTCTTGCTTGGAGAGGCAACGCGATGCAAATCCCGAAACTGGGCGTGAACATTGACCACGTGGCCACCGTCCGCCAGGCGCGGCGGACCTATGAGCCGGACCCCGTGGCGGCCGCCGCGCTGGCGACCCTGGCCGGCGCCGAGGTGATCACCTGCCATCTGCGCGAGGACCGGCGTCACGTCAACGACCGGGACGTGGCCCTTTTGAAGGCGACGGTGACCAGCAAGTTCAACCTGGAAATGGCGGCGTGGCCGGATGTCATCGCGGTTGCACTGCGGACGCGTCCGGAGCAGGCCACGCTGGTGCCGGAGAAGCGCGAGGAGGTGACGACGGAAGGGGGGTTGAACGTCGTCGCCGGCGGGCGCACGCTGGCCGCCGCCGTGCGCCGCTTGAAATCGCGCGGGATCATTGTTAGCCTCTTCATCGCGCCGGACCCGGTCCAGATCGCCGCGGCGGCGGACATCGGCGCGGATGCCGTCGAACTGCACACCGGTCCTTATGCAAACGCCCGCACGGAAGCCGGCGTCCGGCGCGAACTGCGGGCTCTTGCGCTTGGCGCCGAAGCGGCGCGCGGCAAGGGCTTGCGCGTCAACGCTGGACACGGGTTGAACTACGTCAACCTGCGGCGCCTGCTGGAAGCACTGGACGGGATCGAAGAGCTTCACATCGGCCACAGCCTCATTGCCCGCGCGGTGCTGGTGGGAGTGGAGCGGGCGGTGCGGGAGATGGTGGAATTGATCGTACGCTTCAGCGCGCCCGGTGCGCGCACCGAAGCCCGAGTTCAGGCAAGAACGGAGGTCGGTTGATGTTTCAGGGATCCTACGTCGCAATCGTCACGCCCTTTGACCGTCGCGGCGACGTGGACTACGCGCGGCTCGAGGCGCTGGTCGAGATGCACCTGGCCGCGGGAACGTCTGGATTGGTACCCTGCGGCACCACCGGCGAAGCGCCCACGCTTTCCATGCGCGAGCACAAGGAAGTCATTCGGTTCGTCATCAAGCGAACGAAGGGACGCGTGCCGGTGATCGCCGGAACGGGCGCCAATTGCACCCGCGAGGCCGTGGAACTGAGCCAGGCCGCCGCCAAAGCCGGCGCGGACGCCACGCTCCAGGTCTCGCCGTATTACAACAAGCCCGAGCCTATGGGGATGTTCCTGCACTTCAAGGCCATCGCTGAAGCTACGCGCCTGCCGATCATCCTCTACAGTGTGCCCTCACGCACGGCGCGCGAGATCGCCGTCGAGACCGTCGAACGCCTGGCGAACGAGGTCCGGGAGGTCGTCGCCATCAAGGAAGCCGGCGGCAGTCTCGACCGCGTCAGTGAACTCGCGCAGCGCTGTCCGCGCATCGTCATCCTCAGCGGCGATGATTCCCTGACTCTTCCGATGATGGTCGTCGGTGCGCGCGGCGTCATCTCCGTGGCGGCAAACTTCATGCCCAAGGATGTCGCAGACATGACTTCCGCCGCCTTGGCGGGCGACTTCGCTCGCGCTCGCGAGATGCACCTGCGCATGTTCCCCGTCTTCAAGGCATGTTTCATCGAGACCAACCCGATACCGTGCAAGACGGCCATGGAGATGATGCGACTCTGTCGGGGCGACCTGCGGCTGCCGCTGTCGCCCATGCTGACCGAGAACCGCGAGCGTCTTGCGCGGGCTCTCCGCGCATATGGCCTGTTGAAAGCCTAGTCAGGAGAGGGGGATGGATCGCCGCAAGATCGAACGTGCCGTACGCATGATGCTTGAAGGCATCGGCGAAGACGTCAACCGCCCCGGACTCCGCGACACACCGCGCCGGGTGGCGCAGATGTGCGAGGAGATCTACTCCGGGATGACCTGCGATCCCGCCAGGATCATCAAGCCGCTCTCGGCGGAGGAGCATGACGAGATCGTTCTCATCCGCGACATACCGTTCTACTCCATGTGCGAGCACCACATGCTTCCGTTTCTTGGCAAGGCTCACGTCGCCTACATACCCAAGGGCACGCGCGTCTGCGGGATCAGCAAGATTGCTCGGGTTGTGGAGATGGAGGCCAAGCGTCTGCAGGTTCAGGAGCGGCTCACCACGAGGGTTGCGGAAATCCTGGCCGCGGCGCTCAAGCCGCAAGGTGTCATGGTGGTCGTCGAGGCCGAACATCTCTGCATGACGATGCGTGGCGTCAAGAAACCCGGATCGGTCACCGTAACATCGGTCGTCCGCGGACTGTTTCGTGAGAACCCGGCAACACGCGCCGAGGCGCTGGCATTGATTCGGGCGGGCAAGTGACCGGAGCCGAGCCTAATCGCAAGTCCTCCGAGTTGATATTCCTTACAGGCGTTGCGCACTTGGCAGACGCGCGTCCGACATAATAGAGATTATCAGACGTGGCGCGCGCCGGCATCTATCCTTTGCACCGACTTCCAGGGTGCTCCCTCAAACGACCGATACCACGGGACGCACTCCGCGCAGCGGATTGACGTCCCCTTGGCCCAATCTCATCTTCCCATGCAAACCGGAGGCTGGGCAGACATGCCAACCACCGCCGAACTCTTCAGCCTGAAGGACAGAGTCGCCCTCGTCACCGGTGGCGCCGGTCACCTGGGCACGCCGATGTGCGAAGCCCTTGCGGAAGCCGGAGCCCACGTCATCGTCGCTTCCCGAGACGAGAGGAAGTGCCGGACGGTTGCCGAACATCTCTCAGCCTCAGGCCCTCGCGCCCTCGGCGTCAGGCTGGATGTCGGTGATGAGGCTTCGATCTCCGCAGGAGTCGCCGCAGCGCTCCGTGAGTTCGGACGGCTCGACGTCCTTGTGAACAACGCCTACGGTGCTGGAGCCCATCGTAACCCCGAGGACATGCCCCTGGAGGTATTTGAATCGGCCCTCCGCGGTAATGTGGTGGCCTACTACGCCATGATGAAGGCTTGCCTCCCCCACCTGCGGGCTTCCGGGTCCGGCGCGGTCATCAACATCGCTTCGATGTACGGGATCGTCTCGCCCCATTTTGACATCTACCGCAACAGCGCCTTCTACAGCCCCGTCCACTACCACGCAACGAAAGGCGCGGTTCTGCAGGTCACGCGATACATGGCCGGGTACCTGGCGCGCGATGGCGTTCGCGTGAATGCGATAAGCCCCGGCGCCTTTCCGTCGCCTGCGGTCCAGGCGGCGGAACCCGCCTTCATCGAGGAACTCCGCAGGCAGGCGCCCATGAACCGAATCGGGCAACCGCATGAACTCAAGGGCGCCGTGCTCTTCCTGGCTTCGGCGGCCTCCTCGTTCGTCACGGGACAGAATCTCGTTGTGGATGGCGGATGGACGATCTGGTAGGAGCCGGCATGGACGACAGGATTCGAACGTCACGGGAGCTGGCCGTTGACATCCTCAAACCGTCACCGGCGCAGTTGGACCGAGGACTGAAGCTGCACGCGGAGTCTGTGGTCGTCGAAACCTATGGTTTCTGCCCCCGTGCCGCGCCGGACGGCGCGGCGCTTCGGCGCGCCATGGACGACGGCGCCTCGCCGAAGGAACTGCAGTGGCTGCGCGAGGAGATGATGATGACGCACTGTGCCACGGATGCCGCGCAGAAACGGGCCTTTGTCGAGGCCTTCGAAGCCGCTGGCGTTACCTGCATCTTCCAGAACGCCGGCGAGGAGGGGCAATCGGTGAAGGGACTCCTCCGCCGCCTGGCCCACTATACGTACGCCACCGACGCCATGCCGGACGTCCTGCTCCGCATTACGCGGCCCGATGACATCGTGCAGGCGCGGGCCGCGGGCAAGCGCGGCCTCTGCCTGACCGGAAATGGCGTTCCTCTGGGCGAAGAGTGGCGTAACGCTGTCGAGGAGTTGGCCTGGATACGGATCTTCTTTCAGCTTGGCGTGCGCATGATGCACCTCACGTACAACCGTCGGAACATGATCGGCGACGGCTGCGCGGAGGAATCGGACGCGGGGTTGAGCGATTTTGGCCGCGCCGTAGTCGCGGAAATGAACCGGGTCGGCGTTCTGATTGACGTGGCGCACAGCGGGTGGCGGACCAGCCAGGAGGCGGCGCGCGTCTCCACGCGTCCGATGGTTGCCAGCCACACCGTGTGCGCAGGGCTTCACCCGCACAGGCGCGGCAAACCCGACGAGGTCCTTCGCGCCATCGCGGACACGGACGGCCTGGTCGGCATTTGCTGTGTGCCCGGCTTTCTCGGCGGTTCCGGGGATATCCGCGCCTTTCTCGACCACCTGGACTACGCCGTTAAGACCATCGGCGTGGATCACGTCGGCATCGGGACCGACGTGGCCTACACGCCCCCCGACTATGCGACCGAACTGGGGCGCGTGTCGGGAATGAAGTCCCGCCGGGGATGGGAGAATTACTGGCCGGAATCCCTGGCGTTTCAAGGACCGGAATGGTCGAAGCCTGAGCAAGGGCGCAGCCTGGCATGGACAAACTGGCCCATCTTCACTGTTGGGCTTGTGCAAAGGGGGCATAGTGACGAAGATGTGCGTAAGATCATTGGTGGCAATATGTTGCGCGTCATGCGCGCCACGTTGCCCTGACCGATGTGGGGGCGGACCAAAGCAAGGGAGGAAGTGCCGGCGCATCCTTCCTTTCCCTTGACGGGCCACACGACAGTGCTGCATCCGACGGCATGTCGTGTTGGCGGAGTGACAGACGCAAGGCGGCGAGTGTTCATCTGTGTGGAAAGGAATGCTCGGATGTGCCGAACTCTTATCTCGTCTGCCATGCTCGCTCTTGTCCTGATCACGCCTCTCGCAGCGGCTGGCGAGGCGCCGTTGCGGGCGACGGTGACGGTGGAGGCGGCGCAGGTGATCCGCCGGGTACCGCCGTTGTGGCTTGGGCAGAACATGGAGTGGGTATGGAAGGGGCAGGGACTCTTTGAGGAGGACGGTTCCGGGGCCAAACCGGGCGTGGTGGAGTTGATCAAGGCGATGACCCCCGGCCTCATCCGCTATCCCGGAGGATCGCTTGCCAACACCTTCCGCTGGGCCAACTCCATTGGTCCGCTGGCACAGCGCCGTCCGGTGACCAACTTTTTTGAGAAGACCGGCGAAGTGCCGCTTCTCGGCTTCGACGATTTCATGAAGTTTACGCAGGAGGTCGGCGCGAGGGGCGCGATGATCACCGTGAACTGCAATCTATGGCCCGGCAAGCGGGAGGACTCCGGCACGGCGCAGGAGGCGGCGGCGTGGGTGGCTTATGCGAATGCGAAGATCGGGGCCGCGCCGGTGGCCATCGGCATGGACGCGCGGGGAGAGGATTGGAGGGATTCGCAGTACTGGGCAAAGCAGCGCGCCGCGAACGGTCATCCGGAGCCATACGATGTGATGTATTGGGAGATCGGGAATGAAGTCTACGCCTCTGAGCAGGGCGCAGGACTCACCCCCGATACCTACGCGGCACGCGTGGTGGAGTTCTCCCGGTTGATGAAGCAGGTGGACCCGAAGATCAAGATCGGCGTGATTGATTGGCGGTCGGGCGGCTGGCGACAAGTGCCCGTGAAGGTCGCTGCTGAAGAGGGGGTTGCCGATTTTCGCATTGTCCATGACTATCCGGCGAGCGGCAAGTTCCTCTTCAACTACAACACCGGTTTTCGCGACACCGGCGACCGCGCCTACGTCTTCACCAGCAAGGCCGGCAAGCACGCCCTCGCGGTGACGGCGTGGTCGCGGCCTCTCAAGGGCGTTGCTGCGCAGATGCGAGTCGAATTGGACGGGCGTGTGTTGGGTGTGGAAACGGTGAAGGCTGTGTCCGGCGAAAAGGGTGAAGTGACCGATACTTTCACCTACTTCTGCGATCTTCAAGCCGGTCGGCATGAGCTTCGCCTCCGGTTTCTCAATCCGGATCCGGACGAGGGCCAGCCCTACCGCGACCTGTACCTCAAGTCCATCGTCCTCCAACCTGAAGGGGGCGAGGCACAGCCAATCGAAATCCAAACCCTTGAATTGATGATGGTCAAAGCCGCCGGCACGGCCGAGAAGCTGATTCCCGATCCCGTGCCCAATGCCAAAGCTGCACTGGGCGTGTTGCCCTACCATCGCACGGAGTACGGCGGCATGACCGGCGGCGAGTGGGACCGCTGCTGCGATCAGAAGAGCGCCATTCTCTCGGCTCGTATGGCGCAGGCGTCGCTGATTGATCCGAACTGCGAAGGAGCGAATTTCTGGTGCATCAAGAGCGCGGCCTTCCGTATTCTGGAATCCACACCCGAGGGGGGCTTCCGTTATGCCCCTGGCGGGATCGTCTTTCGGGCGCTTGCTCCACTATCAGAGGGCGAGGCTGTGATGACCCGTTATGAGGGGCCCACGCTCATGGCATCGTGGGTCGGCTTTCCACGCAAGCGCGGCTGGGTCTCCGCCGTCGCCGTGAAGATCCCGGCCTGCCTTGCCGTCAACCTGCTCTCCTACCACCCCACGCGTCCCATCGCTGTCACGGTGGTCTGCAATGGGATTGACATTGCCCCCGGCAAGGCCCGTCTCATCGCCATGGACGGCCCCGGCCCTGAAGCGATGAATGCTGACGGGCAGCCGCCGGTGATCACGATGCGCGAGGAGTGGATTCACGCCGTTCCGGACAACACTACCATCGTTCTTGGTCCATGCACGGTGGCGACGGTAGTCTTTGAGCGGTAGAGATGTGGAGAGCAAGAACCGGAAGGCGGCAGGACCATGCTGCCGGGGACAAACCGCTTAGATTCCGCGTTTGACAACACTCAAAACGTGGGATATACTTATAGAGAACGCTGTATAGCGGTGTAACCTGTTGTTATACAAGCAGTTACGCGGACCCAAGTGGCCAGACTGATCTCGGACGACATTGTTGACCGCGTCCGCCAGGCGACTGACATCGTGTCCATCGTGCGGGAGACGGTGCAGCTCAAGAAGGCGGGCGCGGGGATGACGGGGCTTTGCCCGTTTCATCGGGAAAAGACCCCTTCCTTTCACGTCAACCCAGAGAAGCAGATTTTCAAGTGCTTCGGGTGCGGCGTGGGGGGTGATGTCTTCACCTTCGTCATGAAGACCGACGGGCTCGGCTTTGGCGAGGCGCTGCGCCATCTGGCCGAGCGCGCGAACATTCAACTCCCCCACCGCGAGTACGACCCCGCCGAGAAGGGCGAGAAGGCGCGGCTGTACGAGGTCAACGCGTGGGCGGCAGAGTCCTTTCACCGGTGTCTGGTGGAGCGCCCGATCGGCAAGGCAGCGCTGGACTACCTTCTGGGTCGGGGACTGACGCTGGACACGCTCAAGCTCTTCCGCATCGGTTACGCGCCCGACTCGTGGGATGCCCTGGCCAAGGGCGGGGCGCGCAAGGGCTACGATGAGGAGGTGCTCACGCGCGCCGGACTCTTGAGCGTCAGCGACCAGTCCGACCGTCGCTATGACCGCTTCCGGAACCGCATCATCTTCCCGATCTACGACGCGCAGGACCGCGTCATCGGTTTCGGCGCGCGGTGTCTCGACGGGAGCGAGCCGAAGTACTTGAACAGCCCCGAGACCCCCCTGTTCTCGAAGGGCCGCACGTTGTACGCCATTGATCGCGCGCGGACGGCCCTGCGCGAGGAGCGCAAGGCCATCATCGTCGAAGGCTACATGGATGCCGTCATGGCGCATCAGCACGGCGCGCGGCACGTGGTTGGCGTATTGGGGACGGCCCTCTCGCGCGATCACGTCCGAGTGTTGCGGCGCTTCGTGGATGAGGCGATCCTGCTTTTCGACGCCGACAACGCCGGGCAGAGCGCGGCTTCTCGGAGCATAGACGCCTTTGCCTCCGAGGAACTTGCCGTTCGCGTGGCCGTGATCCCCGACGGACTCGACCCCGACGAGTTCCTGCAGCAGCGCGGGATTGAATCCTTCGACGCGCTGATCGCCGCCGCCGAGGATGGCATGACGTTCAAGTTGAAACGCGCCATGGCCGACGCGCCCTCCGCCACCGCCCCCGGCGCGCCGGTGGCCCGCGCCCTGGATGATGTGCTGGCCACGGTGGCCCAGATGCCCAACCCCGTGGCGCGCGCGCAGGAAGTCCGCAAGGCGGCGGCCGCGACCGGTCTTTCCGAGCGCGCGCTCTCGGAACGACTGGACGTCCTCCGGGCGCAGCAGGAGCGGACGCGGCTGCGAGCCACCGCCGTCTCGGATGAAGCGCCCCCCCCCGGTCGCCGCGCCGAAACAGAGTTGCTCCTTGTCATGCTGCAGTACCCGGAAACGGTCTCGATGGTGCGCGACCATCTCCGCCCCGACCTGCTGGAGGACCCCTCGGCTCGTCTCTTGATCGAACGTGCCTGCGCGCTGTCCGAAGCGGGTTCCATTGGACCGGCAGACCTGCTGGCCCGGACGCAGGAGGAGGAGTTGCGCGCCGTCGCAGAGGCGCTGGTCGCACACCCGCCCGTCGCCGTGGAACATCCGGCGCGGTGGTGTCGCGAGATTCTGAACGGCATCGAGGCCCGAGCGCTGGAACGACGCAGCCGTGAGATGCAGCGCGTTGTGGCGACCACGACGACGCAGGGCGCGCCGGCGGACTTGGACGGCGCGCTGCACGCCCGACTGGCTTCGCTACGCGAGGCACAACGGAAGAGGGGAACGCTGGAGCGGAAGAAGGAGCCGGTGACTCAACCGTAGCGGCGCGACGGTCGCGGGACGTTTGACCCATCATCAGGGTTTCAAGAGGAACTACATGCCCGTGGAGAAACGGAAGACACGACAGGAGTTGCGACGCGAGTCCGGCCATCCCGCAAAGGGCGCGTCCAAGCCTGCCCCGGCGGCGGCGCGAGGAAAGGATGCCCGGCGCGAGGACGCCGTTAAGACGACCCGCGCGGCGCGCTCCGCTACCGTGACGGAAAAGACCGCCGCCCAGACGGAAGCGGAACGATTCCAGTCGCGTTTGGAGAAGATGCCCCCCGGCGTCGAGCAGATATTCCGCCGGGGCAAGGAGCGCGGCTTCCTGACCTTCGAGGAGTTCAACGAAGCCCTGCCCGACGACATCGCCTCTCCGGAGAAGATTGACGAGCTGTTGATCCAGCTCGACGAGATGGGCATTGACCTTGTGGACGAGGCGGACGCCGTCGAGCCCCCCCCTGCCGTGGTGGAGGCGGAAATTGCCGTTGTGGAGGAGGAAATCGAGACGGCCGCGACCGGCGCGCGGATAGACGACCCCGTCCGCATGTACCTGACGCAGATGGGCGAAATCCCCCTCCTTACGCGTGACGAGGAAATTCGCCTGGCCAAGAAGATCGAGATCACGCGCAAACGCTTCCGGACCAAGCTGCTGGAATCGGACTTCGCCCTGAGCCATTGCCTGACCATCCTTGACGGCGTCAGCGAGGGAGAACAGCCCTTTGATCGGACGCTGCACTTCGATTCGACGGAAGAGCATGACCGCGAGGAGATCAGCAAGCGCCTCGTGGAGAATGTCAAGACGCTGAACAAGATGCTTGAAAGCAATAAGCAGGACTTCCGGGAACTGAAACAACCGCGCCTGTCGCAGAAGAAGCGCGTCGAGCTCCTGCGGCGGATGCGGGCGCGACGCCGGCGTGGCGTGCGTCTGCTGGAGGAAGTCAGCATTCGCACCCGCAAGGTGCAGCACCTGATGAAGCGCATCCACGAGATCGCCGACCGGATGGAGTGCCTTCGCAAGGAGATCGAACGCATCGGCAAGGCGGGGCGCGACCAGGAACGGCGCGTCAAGGCCGTGCAGGAACTGGACCAGTGCGAATGGGAGGCGGTTGAGGAGCCCGAGGCGCTGGCGCGCCGCGTCCGCGCCGTGGAACTCCGGTTCGAGGAATACGAAGACGCCAAGCGCCGGCTCTCGGCCGGAAACCTGCGCCTGGTCGTCAGCATCGCCAAGAAGTACCGCAACCGCGGGATGTCCTTCCTGGACCTCATCCAGGAGGGGAACACGGGCCTCATGCGGGCCGTGGACAAGTACGAGTACAAGCGCGGCTACAAGTTCAGCACCTACGCCACGTGGTGGATTCGGCAGGCCATTACGCGCTCGATCGCCGACCAGGCGCGCACAATCCGCATCCCCGTGCACATGATCGAGACGATGAGCAAGCTGCGCAACATCTCGAAGGCCCTCGTGCAGGAGTTGGGCCGCGAACCGAGCATCGAGGAGATCGCCCTGCGCGCCGAGTTGTCCGTCAGCGAAACGCGCCGCGTCCTGAAGATCTCCCGCCATCCGATCTCCCTTGACCGTCCCGTCGGCGAGAGCGAGGACAGCTACTTCGGCGACTTCATCGAGGACGAGACGGCGGAGTCGCCGATCTCGGTCGCGTCGCAGGGGATGCTGAAGGACAAGATCGAGGCCGTCCTGAACACACTGACCCACCGCGAGCGCGAGATCATCAAGCTGCGATACGGCATCGGCGACGGTTATACCTACACCCTTGAGGAGGTCGGGCGCATCTTCAACGTCACCCGTGAACGCGTCCGCCAGATCGAGGCCAAGGCGATCCGGAAGCTTCAGCACCCCGTTCGCGCGCGGCGGCTCGAAGGGTTTCTCGAGGGAATCAGCGGATGAACCGGACGGCCGCAGGGTCCCGGAGATCCCGGAGGCGAGAATGAGGTCTTTCGCGCGCGTGTGCCTGTGCGGGTGGATTCTAAGCGTCTTCCTGCTCGCGGTCTCCGGCTGCGCGGCTCAGGTCCGCGAGCGTGAAGACTTCCGCGACGTGATCCAGAACGTCCAGAAGGCGGTCTTTCCCACGCTGGTCTTCGTCAAGCCGATCAAGCAGCACTTCGGCACCGGCCAACTCACCCGACAGCAGGTCCTCGGCAGCGGCGTCATCATCACCCCCGACGGCCTCGTGGTGACGAACAGCCATGTCGCCAAAGACAGCGTCGAGATCAAGTGCGTCCTGTACAACAGCGAGCAGTGGCCGGCACAGGTCGTCGGCGTGGATGCCGACACGGACCTTGCGCTCCTCCGGCTGCGCATTCCGGCGGACCACCCCCCCCTGCCGACCGCCTCCTTCGGCGATTCGGACGCCCTGCAGGAAGGCCAGTTCGTGATGGCTTTCGGCAGCCCGCTCGGCTTTGCGCGCTCGATCTCCTTCGGCGTCGTCAGTTGCACGCGGCGCTACCTCGAAATCGGCGCCTTTAACCTGTGGATCCAAACGGACGCCGCCATCAACCCCGGCAACTCCGGCGGCCCCCTGGTGAATGACCGCGGCGAGGTCATCGGCATCAACACCGTCCGCGCGGCCTTCGGCGAGAATCTGGGCTTCGCGATCCCCTCGAACACGGTCCGCCGTATTGCCGCGCAGCTTCAGGCGCACGGGCGCGTGGACCGGGCCTACTTCGGGATTCAGCTCCAGCCGATCAGGGATTTCATCCGCGACGTGATCCTCGACTACGACCGCGGCGTCCTGGTGGGCGGCGTCGAGTATCCCTCCCCCGCCGCCGCCGCCGGGCTCAAGGCCGGCGATCTCATCCTCTCCTGCAACGGCATCCCCGTCAACGGCATCTTTCTGGAGGATATGCCGTCGGTGCGCACCGTCTTCGCCGATCAGCGGGCCGGCGAGGAGACGGCGCTGCTCGTACAGCGTAACGGGGAGACCATCACCATCGGCGTCCGCCCCACGGAGAAGCCGCAACTGACGACGGAGGGCGTTGAACTCGAAGCCTGGAATTGCAGCGTCCAGGAGATCAGCAAGTTCCGTTCGCCGGTGCTGTCCTACTTTGTTCCGAACGGCGTCTATATCCTTGGAGTGCGCAAGGGAGGGAACGCACAGTCGAGCGGTCTTCAGCCGGGCGACATCCTGCTGACGATCGGCGGGCAGCCCGTCCCCGACCTTCTCACGCTGCAGGAGATCTATCGGCAGTCCACGCTCCTGGAGCGTGGCAAGCGTACGCTGCTTCTGGAAATCCTCCGCGGCGGCTACCACCAGTACCTGGCGCTGGACTTCAACCGCGAAGTCAAGCGGGGTGCGGAATAGGAGGGATGGAACCCATGCACGTCTGTTCGTTCCTCCTGGCGCTGACCGTGACGTTCCCCGGACAGATGGAGGCGCCCCAGGCGCCCGAGGTTCCGGCCGTCGCCGCCGATCCGGCGGTGCAGCGCGTCTACGACGCGCTCTTGCCGGCGTTGTCCATCGTTCGCATCACGGTTCTTGACGACCCGGAAGCCCCCTACCGCGACCGTGCGCCGATCCAGGACCTCTACGACAACCATTCGCGCCTTCGCTTGCCGATGAGCGTTGCCGGAGTGCGAGTCACCCCCGAGGGAACGCTGCTCATCCGCGATTCCGGGCTGCCGCTCAAGCGCTACGGTCCGATCGAAGCATGGGACGCCTCCGGACAATCAAAGCCCATGAAGGTATCCGCCGTCCTCGAAAACCACGCCGGAGTTCTTCTCGAACCGGCGGTTTCGACGGACGCAAGACTCCCCTGTATCTCCTTCGCCCCGGCGCAGTTGCGCAAGGCGGAGCCCCTCTGGGTCGCGCAGCCGGCCTTCCTCGAGGATACCTTGGCCTTGCGGGTGGATGCCGCCGCCACCGCCGCCATTGCCGCCGGGGTCAAGGACGACGCGGTCGAGATGGTGTGGTGGCAGGACCGGCACGCCCCGGACCCCCTCAGCGCCGTGCCCGTCCTTCTCTTCAACGGCCAGGGCGAAGCCGTGGGCATGGTCCTCGATGAGGCGGCCTGGCGCAGCGACAAGGAACTCAATTCCTGGGTGGGCCTTTCCATCCTGGAGGACCGCCGTCTTGATACGGCGGCGTTGGAGGCAACCTGGATGCGCCTGCGCGCAGGCTGCGAGGGAAGCCTCAAGGAAGTCGAGGTCTTCTTCCGGAGCGACAGCCGCGCCGGCCAGTATCTCAGCGCCGGAGAAGGACGCTACGTTCTCTACGGACTTCTGCTGGACGCCGGCGGGCGCATCTTCGTGCCGACGGAACTCGATCGGGACGCCATCCGCCAGATAGACCGCATCGTCGTGCGCGAGGGTGAGCGCATCGTCGAGGCGCAGTTCGAGGGGCTCTTCCGGGACTACGGGGCCTTTCTCATACGCGCCAAGGGCGTTGCCGGTACGCCGGCCGTTCTGCCGGCATCGGTCTCCTTCCCGCGCGGTCGCATCTTTCACACCCTCAGCGTCGCGCGCCGCTACGGACAGCGTCAGGTGGAGACGGACTACAACCGCTACCTTGACGTTGCCAAGGGGTACAAGGACACGCGCATCCTCTCGCCGCGCAAACCGCTCGATGTCGGCGCATTGATCTTCGACGCCGAAGGACGTCTGGCCGGCTTCTACGCCCCGATACGGCGCGAGGAGCGCGACGAGATTCTCGCGCGCCAAGCCCGCCGTCAACAACCGCAGGGGCATCAGCGCCGCATCTTCCTGTTCCCGGAGATCGCCGCGGACCTGGCCGGTCCCAAAGGTCGCTTCGATCCCGTTGCGCGCCCGATGTCCCGCCAGGAAGAGCAGGGCCTGTGCTGGCTGGGAGTGGAGTTCCAGCCCATGACACCGGCCGTTGCCCGCGCCATGAATGCCGAGGGGCCGACGCGCAACGGCGCGCGCGGCCTGCTCGTGACGGGGGTTTACGATCCCTCCCCTGCTGCGCGGATGGGTCTCCGGCGCGGGGATATCCTGCTGACGCTGACCTTTCCCGGCGCTCCGGGGGAGATTGACCTGGCCCAGCCGCCGCGCGCCGGCGAGGGCGGGCGGGGGCCGGGCATCGGCGGCTACCGCATCTGGCGGCCGCGCCGCAACTACTTCACAGCCATCCTTACCCTGCTCGGCGAGGGCCGTCCGGCTACCCTTCGCCTCTTCAGCGGCGGCGTCGAGCGCCGACTCGACTTCCAGATCGAGAAGGCGCCGCAGGATTTCGACAGTGCGCCGCAGCACGAAGACTCCGCCCTGGGGCTGACGGTGCGGCCCATGACCTATGACGTGCGGGACGTCCTTCGGCTCCCGTCCGACGCCCCCGGAGTCGTCGTCAGCGACGTGGTGGCCGGCAGCAAGGCCGCCGTGGCGCAGATACGCCCGTACGAGATCATCTCGCAGGTGGATGGGCGGAAGGTCTCCGGACTCAAGGATTTTGAGGACGCCCTGCGCGCCGCCGCCGCCCGGCAGCGCGTCGAACTGCTGGTCTTTCTGCTCGGCCAGTCGCGCATCGTCGAGATTGACCTGGCCCATGACTAGACGCGCGGGCGCCGCTCTTCGGCGCGCGGCCTTTCAAGGAGTACAGACGATGGGTTATCTGCTCGGCATTGACATCGGCACCTCCGGCACGAAGACGCTGCTTTGCGACGATCACGGGCGCATCCGCGCCACGGCAACGGTCGAGTACCCTTGTTCCCACCCGAAGCCGCTCTGGTCGGAGCAGAACCCCGCCGACTGGTGGCGCGCGTCGGTCGAATCGGTGCGCCAGGTCCTCGTCCGTGCAAAGGTCAAGGGGCGCGACGTGTCCGGCATAGGGCTCAGCGGGCAGATGCACGGCGCTGTCATGCTCGACAGGTCGGGCCGCCCCCTGCGCCCGGCCATCCTGTGGAACGACCAGCGCACGGGAGCGGAGTGCGCCGAGATTACCGCCAAGGTCGGCGCGCGCCGCCTGATTCGGCTGGTATCGAATCCTGCCCTCACCGGCTTCACCGCCCCCAAGATCCTCTGGGTGCGCCGCCACGAGCCGCGCCTCTACGAACGGACGCGCAGGGTGCTGCTGCCCAAGGACTACGTGCGCTATCGCATGAGCGGCGTCTTTGCCACCGAAGTCTCCGATGCCAGCGGCACGCTGCTGCTCGACGTGCGGAAGCGCCGATGGTGCCGCCCCCTCCTTTCCACGTTGGAAATTGACCCGGTGTTGCTGCCGGAGTGCTTTGAATCCGACGAAGTGTCCTCCACGTTGTCCGCCGCTGCGGCGGCGGAGATGGGCCTTGCGCCCGGCACCCCCATCGTCGGAGGCGGCGGCGATCAGGCTGCCGGCGCTCTGGGCAACGGCATTGTCCGCCCCGGCGTCATCAGCGCCACCTTGGGCACCAGCGGCGTCGTTTTTGCCTATGCCGACCGCGTCCAGACGGACGCCCTCGGGCGGGTGCACACCTTTTGCCACGCCGTGCGCGGCAAGTGGCACGTCATGGGCGTTATGCTTTCGGCGGGCGGGGCCTTCCAGTGGTATCGCAATCAGTTGGCGGAAGCGGAACGCGCCGAGGCGCGCGTGACCGGCGTTGACCCCTATGACGTTCTGACGCGCGAAGCCGCCGCCGCCCCCGCCGGTGCCGAGGGGCTCTTCTTCCTTCCCTACCTCACCGGCGAGCGCACTCCGCACGCCGATCCCCATGCCAAGGGCGCATGGATCGGTCTTACCCCGCGCCACACGCGCGCGCACCTCATCCGCGCGCTCATGGAGGGCGTCACCTACGGCATGCGCGACTCCTTGGAGATCATCCGGGGTATGAAGGTGCCCATCGCCGAGATACGTGTCAGCGGCGGTGGCGCGCGCAGCCGCTTCTGGCGGCAGATGCAGGCCGACGTGTATGGACGTCCCGTGGTCACGATCAACGCCTCCGAGGGCCCCGCCTTCGGGGTGGCGCTCCTGGCGGGGGTCGGCGCCGGGGCCTTCCGCAGTATTCAGGAGGCCTGCGACGCCGCCATCCGTGTAACCAGTTCCACCCGTCCCAACCCGCGCGCGGTGAAGACCTACAACCGCAACTACCCCCTCTTCGGCAAGCTCTATCGTTCGTTGCGGGAGGACTTTACGGCCCTGTCCGCTGTGGCGCAGTAGCCGTCAAGCCCGGCCCCCCCCGCCGAAAACGCCGCAGGCTGAAGTTCTGGCCTTGGATGACGGCGTCCTCCTCTGCGCCAGGCAGGGGACGGAAGCCGAGGCGGAGGGCTTCGGTGAGTTTCCACGCGTCGGTTTGCGCGATGCGCATGTCGCAAGGAGCGTTGAGCCCGTCGAGGAACTCGGCGGTGAATTGGGTTCCCGCCTGCGCATGGGACGTCCGCCAGAGGAAATCCACCTCGTACCCCCCTGCCGCAGGACGCGCCAGAGCGCTGCCGACCAGCCCCGAAGCGCATTCCAGTAGATGCCAGCGGCCACCTTCCTGTGTGCTGTTCCAGGAATCCCAGAAGATGCGGACGCACCGCCAGGCCTCCACGATGCGCGAGGAGGGCAGTCCGATCCGCGCATCGAGCAACACCGCCGGGTGCAGGTCCAGGTACAGGGGAACGACGGCGGCGATGTCCCCCGGCGTCGCCCGACGCGACCGGCAAGGGTTCGCGGGGGACTCCGGCGGGGGCACAGCGCAAGAGTCGCCGCGCGCCAGAATCCGCCCGGTGAGGCGCCGGAAGCCCAACTTCTCGTATATGCGTCTGGCCACGGGGTTTGAGACGCCCAGGAAGAGCGTTCTGCCGCCGCGATGATCGAAGAGATCGCACAAGTCCCCCACCATGCGCGTGGCCAGCCCCCGCCCGCGGTAGCGCGGCAACGTCACGACCCCGGCCAGCACGCCGAGTTCGGGGCGTTTCCGCCCCACCCCCATCCAGCAACAGGCGGCGAGCGCCCCCTCGACAAGGGCCGTCCCTACGGTGAATAGCGCATCGGCCCCGTGCCTTCCGGTCAGAATGTCGGGAAGGAACTCCTCGCGAAGCTCGTCATAGACCGCACGCGAAATCTCGCCGGCCTCTCCCGGGGGAATCGGTGGTTCGCGATAGAGCAGCCGCGCGCCTGTGCGGTCGCCGGCGCCCTCCGAGGAGGAGAGCGGCGTCATCCCTCCACCCTCCGCTGCTGCACACCGAGTTCCCGGCTGACGTCAAGGTGCGTCTTCCAGAGCGCGTCGTTGGTCTTCGGGAAATCGGTGCGGAAATGAACGCCGCGGCTTTCCTCGCGCATCATGGCGACTTCGGTGAGCAGGCTCGCGACCTGGAGCATGTTCTGGAGCTCCCAGCCCGCGCGGTCGCGGAACTCCTTGGCCATGACGTAGCGTCCCCAAAAGACGAGCATGTGCGCGACCTCGTCGAGGCCGAAGCGCGTGCGTTCGATTCCCAGGCTCCGCCAGCAGAGGGCGCGCAAGGAGTCCGTGACATCTGCCACGTCAATCGCGTCGGTGCGGGCGGCGGTGAGACGCACCTTGAAGCGGGTGTGCGGGGCTTCGCGCGATTCGCTTTCCGCCGTGCGCCGCGCGGCATCACCGGCGTGGTGGCCGATCACAAGCCCTTCAAGCAGGGAGTTGCTGCCCAGGCGGTTGGCGCCGTGCAATCCGGTGCAGGCTGCCTCGCCGCAGGCGAAGAGGCGCGGCACGCTTGTGCGCCCGTCGAAGCCCACCTGTACGCCGCCGATCATGTAATGTGCCGCCGGTCGGATGGGCACCTGCTCGCGGGTGATGTCAATGTCGAACTGCGCGCAGAGGTCGCGAATGCCGGGAAAGCGGCGAACGAGCCGTTCGGCGGCGATGTGGCGCATGTCCACGTAGGCGCAGGTGTGTCCGGTCTCCCGGATTTCGGTGACGATGGCGCGACTGACGGCGTCGCGCGGGGCGAGTTCCGCAAGTTCGTGGTACTTGGGCATGAAGCGCTCGCCGCGCGCGTTGCGCAGGATGCCCCCTTCGCCGCGCACGGCCTCGCTGATGAGGGCGCGCGAGGCCCCGGCCACGTAGAGCGCCGTCGGGTGGAACTGGTAGAACTCGAGGTCGGTCAGCGTCGCCCCGGCGCGGTAGGCCATGGCAATGCCGTCGCCGGTGGCGATGGGCGCGTTCGTCGTCTCGCGGAAGATGCGTCCCGCTCCGCCGCAGGCCAGCACCGTGGCTTTCGCCCAAACGATCATCGGCCCGCGCGAACGATCGTGCAACAGCGCGCCCACGCACCCTTCCTCCGGCATGGTCAACAGGTCCAGCACGAAGGTGCCGTCCATGATCTTGATGCCTTCCGTCTCCCGCACGCGGCGGATCAGGGTGTCGGCCACTTCCTTTCCCGTCGCGTCGCCGAGGGCGTGGACGATGCGCGCCATGCTGTGCCCCCCCTCGCGCGTCAGGGCGATCCGCCCGTCCTCGCGATCGAAGTTGGCGCCCCAACGGGCGAGTTCCTCAATCCGTTCGGGGGCCTCCGCCGTAATGGCGCGCACGATCTCCGGATCACAAATGCCTTGCCCGGCGTCCAGCGTGTCCTGCATGTGCAGCGCGGAGGAGTCCTCCTTGTCCAACGCGGCCGCCACGCCGCCCTGAGCTTTGGACGTATTGCTCTCCTCCAACTGCCCCTTGGCGACAAGCAGCACCTCGCCACCTTCGGCGGCGGTCAGAGCGGCGCGCAGCCCGGCCACTCCGGAGCCAATGACCAGCACGTCTGCAAAGATCTGCGGCACCATTGCTGAATCGAACGAGACCAAGTATCGGCGGTCACTGTAGTGCTCCATCGCGGCTCTCCTCAAACACATCCGGCGTTACTTCGCTGAGTCTTGTACGGCATCGCGGCGCGCGCGTTCAATCTTCTCGCGGAAGCGCTCTTCCCCTGGCGGACAGAGGCGCGCTGCGGCTTCCAACTCGCGCGCGGCCTCCGCCTTCCGCCCGCTTTCCAGCAACAGCGCGCCGTGGAGGTAACGCGCCTCGGCGCTTTCGGGTGCGGCCTGGGCGGACGCTCGCGCGTGTTCCAGGGCCGCCGGGAGGTTCCGCAAGGAGGCCGTCAGCAGGGCCATTGCCAGGGACTGTCTCGCTGCCGGGTCGTAGGGGTTTGCCGCCACAGCATCCTCAAGGAGTGCCACCGCGCGCGCCAGATCGGCCTTTCCGGCCTCGGGCGCCGTCGGTCCCCGGCGAGCGGCGCGGGCCAAGTATGCATTCGCCAGGAAGCGTCGCACATGGCCGAACCCCGGCGCGCGGGCATGAAACTCCTCGTAGGTGCGAATCATTCCGTCCAGGTCGCCGGCCTGCGCCTGCGCGTCGGCCAGGCGGCCCATCCCCACCAGCCAATCCGGGGTGTATCGCGTCAGTCGAAGGGCCTCCGCGATCTCCCCCGCCAGTTCCGTAGCGTCGGCGGCGCGGCTGTCACTCGTATTCAGGAGACGCTCGGAGCGAAGCCCCGGCCACACGACACACCAAAGGGCAATTGCGGAGAGGGCGCACGCCGCTGCAAATACAACCCATGCCAGGGGTGACGCACGGCACTGCGTCGGCGCGGGAGCGGGCGATTCCTCCGTGCCCGACCGGTAGATCAGCAGACCCAGGAGGGTCCAATACATCGCCGCCGGCGCCCAGAACCGCAGCGCGACCTCGACCAGCCCGTGCATGAACATCGCCGCCAGGGCGCCGGTGAGCGCCCAGTCCGCCAAGGCGACCGGCGCGCCTTCCTTCGTCCCCGTCAGGCGTTTCCGCACAGCCAGGACATGCGCCAGGAGGTAGAGCGCCAAAGCCGCCACCCCCCCTTCCACCGTTACGAGCAGCAGTTCGTTGTGCGGATAGATCGTCAGCGAGGTCAACCAGTTGAAGCGCATCGGTTCCGTGGGCTTGAAGGGCGGAAACTGGAGCGCGAACATCCCCGTTCCCCATCCCCCCCACGGACGCTCGGCGATCATCTTCAACGTGCCCTGCCACATGTACCAGCGCGTGGCGTGGTGTGACTTCATCAACTCGCCGGTGTGCGCCGCGCGGGCTGTCCAGAGGAAGGCGGCAATCAGCAACGCCGCCGCGCAGGCCGCCAATGCCCATCGCTGGCGCCGGGTCATCCAGAAAGCGGCAATGCATGACGCTCCAAGGCACAAGCTCAGGAAGGCTCCCGCTGATCGGCACAGCCCCAGAGCGGCCAGCATCAGGACCATGCCGCCCCCCACCGCCCAGCGATTCAGCGCCAGGACTTCTGCTGAACGCCCCGTAACACGCGCCGCCAGTTCTGCGCCCCCCAGCAACAAACCCGGCAGCACGAAGATGGCCAGGAAGTTGCGGTGGCCCATGACCATCTGGATCGCCTCGGCGCCCGACGTCTGCAGGGTCCAGAAGAGCCCCGTCGCGGCCGCCAGAGCCCCGGCGAAGAAGACCGCCCGAAGAACAAGGCGCGCGTCGGCGGGACGGCAGAGGACTCCCCCCAACAGAACGGCCCACAACGGCCCGGCCACGGCCGTCACCGCACCGGCCAGAGAAAGAACCGGCCAGTCGGCCCATTGGCTTCCGGCGATAAGAAAGAGCGCATAGCCGGCCAGGGCAAGGGAGGCCCCGCCCTTCATTCGCCCAAAGGCGTTCCCGGCGCGCAAGGGAAGGGCGGCCGCCAGAAGGAGCGCCAGGACCCCGCACTGCAGGACGACCGCCCCGATGTAGCTCGGGCGGAGCAGCGTCGGCCACTGACCGCAGCTCACGGCCAGCAACACCGCCGCCGCGATGATCGCCGCCGTCAGGCTCCGTCGCTCACTGCCGCTCATTCGTCCACTCCCACTGGCTGCGTCCGCTCCACAGGACAGAGGGTATCCCGCTCTCGAGGCGCTGTCAAATCTTCAGGAGACGCAGACCGCCGACCCATATTCCAGACGCGGCGAGTCCCGTCCGCGGCAACACTTTTCCCATTCACGCCCGGTATGCTACAGTACCGTCGTCGCAGACAGGGTTCGCAGAGGGAGTTGCAGGGATGTGGAACGGGCGTTTCCTCGGTGTGTGTGTCGCCACGGCAGTCCTTTGCACCGCAGGCACGGCGGCAGTGCTTCTCCTGTCCGGGGCGCCCCAGGTGATCGTTACCGTGGATTCGCTGCCGCCGGCGGCCACGGTCTTCTCCGACGGGGAGGGTTTGGGCGTCGCACCGGTGACGTTGACGCTTCGTCCCGACGAACGCCGCGCCCTGCGGCTCGTGCGGAAGGACTGCGCCGACACCGACGCCGTCGTGGATGCCGACGCCCTGCCTGCGCCGCAAGGCCTGCGACGGGTCTTCCGGCGTCTGGCGCCGCCGCGTTACCGGATGACCGTCGCGTTGCGGACAGCCGCCGAAGCGGAACTGGTTGTCGTCACGCGCCCTGCCGGAGCGGAGGTCTATCTTGACGGCGCGCGCGTCGGCGCCACGCCCCTCTCCCTGCGGGCGTTGCAGCCCGGCCCGCGCTCTTTGCGCCTGGCCCATGCGGCCTGCTTTCCGCACGCGGAGGATATCATCCTGACGCCGGGAATGCCGCTGCGCGTCGAGCGCGTCCTCGATAGCAAGGTCGAAGCCTTCTACCGCGAGCAGATCCGGCAGGAGCCGGGGCAGTTGACTCATGTCGCGGAGCTGGCCCACCACCTCGTGGTTGAAGGGGAGTTCCCGAAAGCCGTGGCCGTCCTGCGGCAGGGGCTCGATGCGCTCAAGCGCGAGGACGCCACCCTCCAGGCGCGCTTCTTCAGCGAGATCACCCAGATTTACACCCGCTACTACGCCTATCCCCCTGAACCGCCGGGATACAAGCTTCGCCCCGCGCTCCGCGCCATCGTCCGCGAGGCCCTTGAGAAGGGACTCTACAACGCCAAGTCCCTCGAAAGCCAGTTGAAGCAGATGGATAACTACGACGCTTCCCACCCGTTGTAGCGTTCGCTTCATTGCCAGCAGGGAGAGTATCCCGTGAAGTTGTCGGTGCTTGAAGGGCTTCGCGCGCGCGCGCCGGAGTGGACCGATACGGGCACGCTCCAGCGCGAACTCGAGGCCTCGCCCGCCGAAGTCCTGGGCGCCGTGGCCGCCCTGCGCGCGGACGGCTACGAGATCGAAGAGCGCCCCGACGGACTGCGCTTTGCCGGCGTCGGCGAACGGCTCATCCCCTACGAGATCACCCGCGCCCTTTCGGTGGACGTGATCGGGCGGCGCGTGGTCGTTCTCGAACAGACGAACTCGACCAACGACGTCGCCTGGGCCGAGGCTCTGACGGGCGCGCCGGAGGGTACCGTTGTCTTTGCGGAAGAGCAGACCGCCGGGCGCGGCCGCATGGGACGGCGCTGGCACTCCCCATCGAGACGCAACCTGCTCCTTTCCGTGATCCTGCGCCCGGCCCTGGAGGCGGGCCAGGCGAACTACTTGACCGTGACCTCCTCCGTAGCCGTCGCCCAGGCCCTGCGGGAAAACCTGCCCCTCCTGGCGCGCATCCGCTGGCCCAATGACATCACCATCAAGGAACGCAAGGTCAGCGGCATCCTTGTGGAAGGACGCACCCTGGCCACCGGCGCAGCGTTCGTGCTGGGCGTCGGGATGAATGTGAACATGCGCCCGGAGGACTACCCTCCCGAGTTGCGCGGCATCGCCACCTCCCTGATGATCGAGACGGGCGCGCCCGTCCCTCGCATCGAGGCTGCCCGCTGGCTCCTGGCTTCTCTGGACCGCTGGTATCGCGACCTGCGTTTCGGGGACTACGGACGCATCGCCCGGTGCTGGCGTCGCCTCTCCTCGACCCTCGGCGAGCGCGTGGTCCTGGTGGAAAACGGGCGCGAGTTTCGCGGTCGCGTGCTCGATCTTTCGATGGAGGACGGCCTGATCGTTCGCCTTGACGAAGGCGTCACTCGTCTCTTCCATCCCTCGACCGTCACGTTGCGGCAACTGCCCCACCGGGCGGGATTGAAACCTGAAGACCAGTCGCTAAAATAACGTCACGCGCGACGCCGCGCGTCGGTGGATTCTGCGTCGCTCTGCGGCGCCTCATCACAGGAAGGTGTCATGTCCGAGTTCCGTCAAGACGTCGTCACCGGGCGCTGGGTCATCATCGCTCCCGAACGTGCCGCACGCCCGAACGACTTTCCCGTCGAGCGCCGCAGGATGGCCGGCGGGTTCTGCCCCTTCTGCGAGGGACACGAAGACAAGACTCCCGTCGAAGTCATGGCCCTGCGGCAGCCGGGTTCCGCGCCGAACCGTCCCGGCTGGCAGGTGCGCGTGGTCCCCAACCGTTTTCCCGCGCTTCAGCCGGAGGCCGGCCTGCTCACCTCGGGCGCCGGCCTGTGCCGGCAGATGAACGGCTTCGGCGTCCACGAGGTCATCATAGACACCCCGAAGCACGTCCTCTCCGTCTGCGAGATTCCCCCGGAAGAGGTGCAGGCCGCCCTTGCGGCTTATCGCGACCGCCTGCTGGTGCTTGGGCAGGACCGCCGGATCGCCTACGGGATGCTTTTCAAGAACGTCGGCGTGTCCGCCGGTGCGACGATCGAGCACTCCCATACGCAGTTGATCGGACTGCCCGTGACGCCCGTGGCCGTGCAGGTGGAACTTGACAACGCCCGGCGCTTCAAGCGACAGCGAGGACTTTGCCTCTTCTGCGCCATGATCGAGGAAGAACTCGCCGCCGGGGCGCGGATCGCCGCCGCCACAGAGCACTTCGTCGCCATCACGCCCTATGCGGCGCGCTTTCCCTTTGAGACGTGGATTCTGCCGCGCCGCCACGAAGCCCGTTTCGAGCGCCGTTCGCCCGAAAGCGACGCCGATCTGGCGCGAATCCTGTGTTCCATCCTCGGGCGCATGGACACGGCGCTGGGACGTCCCGCCTACAACTACCTCGTTCACACCGCCCCCTTCCGCAAGAAGGTGGACGCCCACTATCACTGGCACCTCGAGATCATCCCGTCGGTGACGCGCGCGGCCGGGTTCGAGTGGGGTACCGGCATCTACATCAACCCCGTCTCCCCGGAAAGCGCCGCCGCCTTCCTCATCCAGCAGCGCGGCGCAGTTTGACAGGAGGCGATCATGCCCAGGATTCTCATCGTCGAGGACGACGTGAATCAGTGCCATCTTTACGCCGAAGAACTCGCCGCCGAGGGTTATGAGGTAGAGACGGCTCATGACGGCAAGGAAGCCTTGGCGGCCATCGAGCGGCAGCGTCCGGACTTGGTGGTGATGGACGTCAGCATGCCCGGCATGGATGGCATCGAGTGCATGAGCCGGATGCTGGCTCATGACCACAAGCTGCCGATCATTCTTAACACCGCCTACGCCACGTACAAGGAGAACTTCCGCGCCTGGGCGGCCGACGCCTACGTCGTCAAATCGTCCGACCTGGGTGAACTGAAGGCCGCGGTCCAGCGGGTGCTCGCCGCACGCCGCCAGGATCGCGCGTCGGAATGAGTCCGCCCCGGCGGAACCGGAGGCGGAGGGAAGTGACGGGAAGGTCCAATCAGGGAGAGGGTTCGACATGAATTCCCCCGTGGCCGTCAACGAGCAGAAGCTCGCCCGCGACACGTTGGCCATCATCCTCGGCGGCGGCCAGGGGGAGCGCCTCTACCCCCTCACCCGCGACCGCGCTAAACCCGCTGTCCCCTTCGGCGGGGTCTATCGCATCATTGACTTCACCCTGAGCAACTGCGTCAACAGCGGCCTGCGGCGCGCCTGCGTCCTCACCCAGTACAAGTCCTACTCCCTCGACCGCCATCTGCGCCTGGCCTGGGGGAGCTTCGACGAGTCCATCGGGGAGTACATCGTCCCCATCCCGCCGCAGCAGCGGATCGGCGAGCGCTGGTACCTGGGAACGGCCGACGCCATCTATCAGAACATCTACACTCTGGAACAGGAGCGTCCGGAGTACGTCGTCGTCCTCGCCGGCGACCACCTGTACAAGATGAACTACATGGACATGCTGCGCTTTCACGTGCAGAACGGCGCGGACATTACCGTGGCGTGCGTTGATACGCCCATCGCCGACGGCAAGCGTTTCGGCGTGGTCGAGGTGGACGACGCCTGGCGCATTCGCGGCTTCGAGGAAAAGCCCCAGCACCCCAAGCATCTTCCCAACGATCCCCGGCACTGCCTGGCCAGCATGGGCATCTACATCTTCAGCATCAAGCCCCTCGTTCAACTCGTGTCCGAGGACTCCAAGCGCGACACGACCCACGACTTCGGGCGCGACATCCTTCCGCGCGTCATGCACGACCGGCCCGTCTATGCCTTCCCCTTCATTGACCAGAACCGCAAGGCGGTGAAGTACTGGCGCGACATCGGAACGCTCGACGCCTACTATCAGGCCAACATGGACCTCGTGTCCGTGGACCCGCTCTTCAATCTCTACGACGAGGACTGGCCCATCCGCACCTTCCACCATCAGTGCCCCCCGGCGAAGTTCGTCTTCGACGAAGCCGGCGGACGCAAGGGAACCGCCACGAGTTCCATCGTGTCCCACGGCTGCATCATCGCGGGCGGGCACGTCGTCAACAGCGTCCTCTCTCCGCGCGTGCGGGTGGAGACCTGGGCGCACGTCGAGGACTCGATCCTGATGGATCAGGTCTTCGTCGGCGAGGGGGCGCGTGTGCGCCGCGCGATCGTGGACAAGGGCGTTGTGATACCCGCCGGCGCGCACGTCGGTTACGACCACAGCGCCGACCGCCGCAAGTTTACCGTCACGGAGAGCGGCATCGTTGTTATTCCCAAGGGCGTTCCCATGACTGAAGATTTCTGGCGGTCCTGACCGGGATGGCCAGGAAGAAAACCCCGCCGGCCTCTCCCGCTCCGCGCCGTTCTTCGCGCCGGCGGAAGACGCCGTTCGCCGACCGACGTTCGGAACCGCGCCGCGCCAGGGCCGCCGCGAAGGCTTCGCCGAAGAAGGGCGCGCCCCGGTCAGCGGCCTACGACGAGAACCGCATCGTTGCCATTGCGCGCGACCCGGCGCACATTTTCATCTACTGGGACGTGGCCAGCGATGTCCGCATTGCCGCCGCTCCGCTCATGATCCGCATTCACTGCGTCACCGACGCGCTCTCCTTCGAGTTCCATCCGTCGGTGGACGCCGACAGTTGGTACTTCCAGGTCTCCCCGGAACGCGTCTATCGCTTTGAACTGCTGATGCGGGAACCCTCGGGGGAATGGCGTCCCCTGGCCTGTTCGCAAGACGTTGCGACACCCCGCCAAGGCGCCGACGACGCCCTTCAGAGACCACCGCCGGAGTCCCCCCTCCCCGAAGTGCGACGCCCGACGCGCGCGCTGCCTCCGCAAATGCCCCTCTTTCCGCGCGCCGCAGGCGTAGGACCGCTGACGCCGCCGGCAACGCCCATCCCCGATGGCGGCATCCCATCGCCGTCCTGGGCCAGACCGCGCGCTTTCGAGCTGGAACCCACTCCGCGATCTCCGGTCGAAGCCATTCCCGCGCCCGCCGTCGCCCCGTACGCGACTGCGTCGGATTCGGGCGTTGTGTCAGCGACCGGAGCGCGCACTCGGCACAGCCGGCCCCCGGCGCCGCCGCCGATTCCCGTTCCGCCGCCCGCCGAGCGCATTTTCGCGTCGGACTATGCGCAGGGAGACCGCCCGTGAGGCCCGCCGATGACTAACGCTCACCTGGCTATTCTCCTTCATGCGCACCTCCCTTTCATCTGCCATCCCGAGCACCGGCGGCATATCGAGGAAGAGTGGCTCTTCGAGGCCGTGGCGGAGACCTATGCGCCTCTGGTGTTCTCCTGGGAGCGCCTGCGCCGCGACGGCGTCCCCTTCCGGCTGACCCTTTCGGTGTCGCCCACCCTTCTGGAGATGTTCGCGAACCCCCTGCTGCAACAGCGTTGCGCGGACTATCTCCTGCGCCGGATTGTGCTTGCGGAGCGCGAGGCCCAACGCCCGAACCTCTCCCGCGAACTCCGCAGCGTCGCCCGGCACTACGTGGAGCGCTTCCACGGCGTGCACGATGCCTTCACGCGCCGCTGGAGCGGCAACCTTGTCGAGCCGCTGCGAGAGATGCAGAATGCCGGCTGCGTCGAGATCGCGACCTGCGCCGCCACACATGCATTGCTCCCGCTTCTTCGGACGCCCAACGGCCTCCGCGCGCAGATCGAGATCGGACTGGAAACGACCACCCGACACTTCGGACGACGTCCATATGGGATATGGCTGCCGGAGTGCGGTTACCGCCCCGGACTCGACGATGCCCTTGCTGACGCGGGACTGCGCTACTTCGTGGTGGACACGCACGGCTTGCGGAACGCGCTGCCGACCCCGCCGTGCGGCGTCTATGCGCCCGCGCGTTCTCCCGCGGGTCCGGCGGTCTTCGGGCGCGACCCGGAGACCGCTAGACAGGTCTGGAGTGCCACCGAAGGCTATCCCGGCGACGGGGCCTACCGGGAGTTCTATCGCGACCTCGGGCATGACGCCGATTACGACTACATTCGTCCCCATCTCCACGAGGACGGTGTGCGTCGAAACACCGGGATCAAGTACCATCGGGTGACCGGTCGCGTAGCTCTCGACGCCAAGGCCCCCTACGACCGCGCGGCGGCCGAACGCCGGGCCGGCGAGCACGCCGCCCACTTCGTTTTCGCCCGCCAGCAGCAGTGCCGCCGCCTCAAGGCCGCGCTGCCGCGTCCGCCGGTCATCGTCGCTCCGTATGACGCCGAGCTCTTCGGCCACTGGTGGTACGAAGGTCCGGAGTTCCTGGAAGGGGTCTTTCGATCGGCCCAGTTCGCCCGCGACGACTTCTTTGTCGCCACCCTGAGCGAGTGCCTGGCCAAGGGACCACCCGAACACGCCGCCGTCCCCGGCGCCTCAACCTGGGGGCACAAGGGTCACCTGGAGGTCTGGCTGAACGGCGCGAACGACTGGGTTTACCGCCACCTGCACTGGGCCGAGGAGCGCATGGGCGAACTGGCGGCGCAATACCGCGAAGGCGCCACCGCGCCGCAGCGTAACGCCCTCAATCAGGCCGCCCGCGAGTTGCTTCTGGCCCAGAGCAGCGACTGGGCGTTCCTGATGACCTCCGGCCCCTCCGCCGCCTATGCGGAACAGCGAACGCGCGACCATCTGCGGCGTTTTGCCGAACTGCGCCAGATGCTCCTCAACGGACGGGTGAACCCGGCCCGCCTGAAGCGTTTCCAGGAGGCCGCACCCCTCTTTGCCGATCTGGACTACCGCGTCTTCGCCTGATCCGACGGGACCGGCGCTTCGCCCGCGTCCATGTCCTCTTCCGGTCCGCGCCAACGCGCCGTGGCGTTGTACAGGATGATGTACAGCGTGGGCACGACCACCAGCGTCAGGATCGTGGCAACCCCCAGGCCGAAGATCACGATGACGGACATGTTGCGCCACCACTCCGTGGACATGCTGCGCGTCGCCCATTCCATGGTGTGGAAGTCGTAGGAGATTCCCACCGCCATCGGCAGCAAACCGATCACCGTCGTCAGCGCTGTGAGTGTCACGGGGCGCAACCGTGTCTGCCCCGCCTCCACCGATGCGGACACGATGTCCATGCCCCGCGCCTGGAGCTGACGGGTGTAGGCCAGCAGGACGATGGCGTTGTTGACCACCACCCCGGCCAGGCTGATGAAGCCGATGCCGCTCATGATGATCCCGAAGGGCAGGCGGCAGACGATCAGGCCGAGCAGACCGCCGACGATGGAGAGGATCACCGTGATCATGATGACGACCGGAACGACCAGCGAATTGAACTGCGCCACCAGGATCAGCACGATGAGCAGGCAGGCGATGACGAAGGCCTTGCTGAGGAAGGCCCGCGCCTTGTCCTCCTCCTCCTTCTCTCCGGCGTACCGAATCTCGTATCCCGGCGGCAGATCGAGCCTGGCCAATCGGGCCTGGGCGTCGCGAAGGACCTCGGGGCCCAGGCGGCCTTCGGCGTCGCCGGTCAGGGTGACGACGCGCTTCTGATTGACGCGGTTGATTGTTCCAAAGCCGCCCCGGTAGTCGAACTCGCCGAGGGAACTCAGGGGCACGGACTTGCCCTCGTTGTTCGGCACGCGAAGGCGGTAGAGGTCCTCGATCCGGACGCGCTGTTCCAGCGGGAGACGGACGGTGATGTCATACTCCTCGTTGAAATCGCGATAGGTGCCCACTTTGTTTCCGAAGACGGCGGTCTTGATGTAGTTGCCCACGGTCGCCGTGCTGACGCCGGCGAGGGCGGCACGGCGCCGGTCCACGTGGAAGACGATCTCCGGACGCGTGGCTTCGAGGTCGCTGCGCAGATTCACCAGACCGGGCGTGCCGGCGATGGCGGCAGCGGCCTTCTTGCTGAGGTCTTCCAGCACGCGGAGGTCCTTGCCGACGATGCGCACGGTCACGGGCGCCCCCGTCGGCGGCCCCTCGCGTTCCTTCTGGACCTTGATCTCCGCGCCGGCCAGGTCGGCCAAGTCCCGGCGCACGGCGGCCATGACCTCGCGCGAGGGGCGCGGGCGCACTTCGTAATCGTGAAAGACCATCGTCACCGTGGCCGTGTGGGGTCCGGAGTCGCTGCCGCCCATGTCCTCCGCCGACGCGGTTCCCACCGTCGTGATGACGTGCTTGAAGTCCTTCCGATAGGGCTCGATGCGCCGCTCGACCTCGCGCGCCATCCGGTCGGTCTCCCGCACGTTCGTTCCCTGAGGGAAGCGGATGTCCACCATGACCCGGTCGGGGTCAATGTCCGGGAAGAACTCCACCCCCTTGCCGAAGAGGCTGTAGAGCGTGACCATGAAGACGAGCGTACAGACGGCCAGCGTCAGCGTCGCGGCCCGATGGGTGAGCGCGCGTGTCAGCAGACGCCGGTACCCGTCCATAAACCAGTGCGAGCGGTCGTGCTTGGGCGGATCCCGGTGTGCGAACATGCCCGTCACCGTCGGGTTCACCACCAGCGCCACGGCCAGGGAACTCAGGAGGGTGATCGTCAGGGTGATCGGCAGGTACTTCATGAAGTCGCCCATGATGCCGGGCCAGAACATCATCGGCAGGAAGGCGGCCACGGTGGTCATCGTCGAGGTCGTTACCGGCCAGGCCACCTCGCGCGTCCCCAGGATGGCCGCCTGTATCCGCGGGTGCCCCATCTGCATGTGTCGGTAGATGTTCTCCACGATGACGATGGCGTTGTCCACCAGCATCCCCAACCCCAGCACCAGCGAGAAGAGCACGATCATGTTCAGGGTGTAGCCGAGGGCCTGGATCACGGCGAAGCTGATCAACATGCTCAGGGGAATGATGAGGGCCACGATCAGGCTGCTCTGCCACGTCATGAAGATCACCAGCACGAGCATCACCAGAATGAGCGCCGCAGCGATGTTATTCTCGAGGTCGGAGACCATGTCCCGGACATACTTGGCCATGTCGTAAGTGACTTCGAACTTGACTCCCTTGGGGGCCTGCAGCCGAGCGGCCTCGACGATGACGCGGATGCGGTCGGAGAGCGCCACGGCGTTCTCGCCGACGCGCTTCTGGATGCTCAGCGTCACGGCGTCCTGCCCGTCGAGGCGCGAAAAGCCCGCCCGGTCCTTGAAGGTGTCGCGCACGCGCGCGACGTCCGTCAGGTAGATCGGTTTCCCGTTTCGCACGGTCAGGAGCAGGTGGTCCACCTCTTCGGGTTCAACAAACTCCGCCGGGATGCGGACGTTGAACTTCGTGCCGTCGGTCTCCAGGCCGCCCGCCGAGATGTTGACGTTCTCCGAGGGAATCAACTTGAGGATATCCGGAATCGTCAGGTCGTAGGCTGCCACGCGGTCGAGGTCAATCTCCAGACGGATTTCCCGCTCCAATGCGCCCTGAACCTGCACGTTGAGCACGCCGGGGACCGACTCGATTGCGTCCTCCAGGTCCTTGGCAATCTGCTTCATCCGCACGGCCGAGGCGTCGCCGGAGATGTTCACGTAGATCACGGGGAACTCGGCGATGTTGATCTCCTGGATCACCGGCTCCTTGGCGTCGGCGGGCAGTTCCCCCTTGGCGCGGTCCACGCGCGCGCGGACGTATTGCAGCGCGTCGTCAATGACCACGTCGGGCATGAACTCGATGATGATCATCGAGATACCCTCCGCGCTCTTCGAGCGAAGCTCCTTCAGCCCCTTCAGCCCGGTGAGTTCCTTCTCCAGCTTCAACGTGACGGAGGTCTCCATGTCCTCGGGCGAGACGCCCTCGTAGGAAACGGAGACCAGCACGATGGGGATGGGCACGTCCGGCTGCGCTTCCCGGGGCAGGCTGAGATAGCTGGAAATCCCCAGGAGGATGATGATCAGGACGAGGACCATCACCGTGGTGCGGTTCCGAACGGCCATGTCGCTGATGATCATGGCGTCCTCAGTTGCCCGCCCGCGCGGCGCCCGGGTCCGTCGCCGCCGAGGCGGCGACTGTCGCATCGGGCCCGTCCTCTCCCACGACCTTGACGCGCTGCCCGGCCCCCACAAAACGATGCCCCGCCACGATCAGACGGTCGCCGGCTTCAAGTCCCGAGGTGATCTGCACGTCGCGTCCGCGCAGGAGCCCCAACGTCACCGGACGCTGGCGGGCGACATCGCCCTCGACGACGTAAACGATCTTCCCTTCCTCCATCGGGATCACCGACAGCAACGGCGCCAGTATCGCGTGGTCGAGTGTGCGCCGCACCAGGCGCACGCGCACAATCTGACCGCAACGCAGAAGCCCGTCACGGTTATCCACGGTCAGTTCGCAACGGCTGACGCGCGTCTGCGCGTCGGCCAAGGCGCTCAGGAAGGTCACGCGTCCCGGAAACTCGCGCATCTCCCCCCGAACCTGGGCCTGCACCTGTCCGACGTCCTCCAGTCGAATGAAGGGGGTATCGCGTTCCGGAAGGTCCACGGCCACCTTGACCACCGCCGTATCCACAATATCGGCGATGATCGTCCCCGGCTGGACGTATTCCCCCTTCTCGACGCTGACGCGGTTGATGACGCCGCTGATCGGCGCCAGAATGCGCGAACGATCCAAGAGCGCCTTCGTCTGCGCCGCCGAGGCCGCGCTGATGCTCAGCCGCGCGACGGCTTCATCGCGCTGGCGCTCCGTCGAGGCCCCCCCCGTCAGCAACTTGCCGATCCGTTCCACCTCGGCCTTGTCAAAC
Organism: Planctomycetota bacterium; assembly: GCA_022705425.1. Classification (GTDB taxonomy): domain Bacteria; phylum Planctomycetota; class Brocadiia; order CAIUPP01; family CAIUPP01; genus JAKJEM01. Next base: position 25,658 of record JAKJEM010000008.1, on the reverse strand, counting down.
TGCTGCTGCGCCACTGCGCGATCATGCTCCGCGCGAAGAATATCCGTGTTGAGTTCCAGGATGGCGTCACCCCGGGAGACCGTTGCCCCGTCGTCCAAGTGCAGCTTCTCCACACGTCCGGAGACCTCGGCCGCCACGCGCACTACGCGATTGGGCTCGACTACAGCCGGAAGATCCATCGTGTCGGCCACCTTCCCTTCAGGGCGAATCGTCATGACGCGGACGTTCACCGGCGGCGGCTCAGACGGCGGGGCCGGGGGACGACGGAAGAGATGGGACAGCACCGCCGCCAGCGCGATGGCTGTCAACGTGCCGATGATGATGAGCAACGGTGTGGGAACGCGCGCCAGGACGCTCTTCCGTGGCGCAACGGCATCGGACATGATCGTGACCTTTCACCCATTCAAGCGCCTCGCCAAGAGGCCAGGCTCATTTCGTGAATATGAACTCACAGTATATAGCACACGCTTCGCCATGTCAAATGTGCCCCGCCAGGGTTGCCGGAGAAGCTCCGGGCGTTCCGGCGCTCCCCGCGTCAGTACTTCCCATTTGCCCAGGCCGCTTCGTACATCGCCACAACGTTCTCCGTCGGCGAGTTGTCCTGGAGCTGGTGCGTGGGTGCCAGGGCGTAGCCGCCGCCGGGCATCATGACCTCCAGCGTTCTGCGAACATCCGCAACCACCTCCGCCACGCTGCCGCAGGCCACCGCTCCGGCGGTGGAGATCATGCCGTGGAAGGCCAGCCGCCCGCCGAATCGCTTCTTCAGATAGGCCGGGGCCATGTTGGCCGCCTCCGGTTGCAGGGTATCTACGACGGCAATCCCCATCTCCACGAAGTCGTCAAAGGCCCAGCTGCTTGATCCGCAGGAGTGGATCGCCACGGGTACGCCGTACTTCCTTCCCAGGTCAACGAACCGCTGATGCCGGGGACGGATATGCTTCCGGAAAAGGTCCAGGCTGATGACCGGCCCGCGTTGCGTGCCCAAGTCTTCCCCCAGCCACAGGACATCCACCCGTCCGGCGGCGGCTTCGAGAGATCGGCGCGCGACCTCCCATTGGATGTCGAGCTTCCGGTCAATCAGGCGCAATCCGGCCGGATCGTCCGTCATCAGGTCAACCAATACCTGCTCCATCCCCCGGATCATCCCGGTGCTGTT
>JAKJEM010000008.1:9238-24455 GCA_022705425.1 Planctomycetota bacterium | reverse complement strand
CCCCCCCCGCCACCACGGCGAAGTCCCCCATCCCGGCGCAACGACGCGCGAACGCGGCATAGTCGAAGTCATCCGGCGAGGGCATCGGCCATGCCTTGACCTCGTCGAGTCCGGCCTCGCGCAACGGGAAGTCGCAGTAGTCCCAGTAGCCGCCCGATTCGTGTTCGACCCACCGGCGGCGAATGCCCCACATGTCCACCCGCCGGCCGGGCACGTCGGCGTGAAGCGTCGGCCCTGCATATCCCGCCAGACCCGCGGTTCGGAAATCCACTCGAAGGGCGCGAAGGAGACCTTCGCCGTCCTTGGCATCAAGTCCAAAGTGCGCCTTCAAGCGTCCGTCTATGCCGGGGTTCGCCGAGTAGTTGAGTGGAACGCGATCCGGCGCCTTCCGGGCAAAGACTCGATGCACGCGTTCGCGCGGGGTCAGGGTCTTGCGTGGCATGGCATCCTCACACGTCGTGTCCGTGGGGGTGAATCTTCAACGTTTGCATCAAGATAACCTGCCATCGGCGGCGGGAGCAAGTCGGTCCTGCAATTGACATTGCCCCGCCGCCGCACCATAATCGGCGAGTGCACGCGGTCGCCGTGTGAAGTACGGAAGGACTCTTTGCCGATTCGACGCCCTGCCTGGCCCAGCGAGCGAGAAATGCGGGACGCCATATCCCCCTCCCGGACGACGGACTCCGCGCCGGCCAACCGTTTCGCGGCTCTGCCGGAGGCTCCGCCCGGACGATTCTGCACCCTCTATGCGTGCCTGACGGGACGGCCGATCCTTGCCGGAGAACCTTCAACCGCACCGGCCCCGACGCCCCTGCGCGAGAAGGTCATCCGCTGCCTGTGGTATGACCAGTTCCTCGACTTGGGCGCGTTGCGCACGGAGGACGGACGCCGTCTGTCCGTTCATTCGCCCGGCTACTGGAATGAGGGCGCCGGCCCCGACTTCCGCAATGCCGAGGTCGCCTTCGACGACGGCCCGCGACTGCGGGGGGATGTCGAGTTGCACGTTGCGGCCTCCGACTGGAAGGCGCACGGCCACGACGCGGACCCGGCCTACGCCCGCGTCTGCCTGCACGTCACCCTGCACAACGATACCGGTCGGCCCTTTGTTCAGCATCAGGGGCGCGCGATCCCCCAACTGGCCATGGAGCGCAGCCTCAGCCGCGACCTGGAGGAGATTCTGGCCTCCCTCGACCCCGACGGCTATCCCCGCGTCGGGTGCGGGCGCGAGGGCGCCTGCTGCCGCTCTCTGCGCGCCGCCGGACGTAGTGAACGCTGGACCGGGCGCTTCCTCGACATCGCCGGCGACGAACGCATCCTTCGGAAGGCGGAACGCTTCGCCCGAGCCGTGGTCCAGTCCACCCCCGACGACGCGCTCTATGAGGCGCTGCTTGAAGGCATGGGCTACAGCGCCAACCGGCGCGGCTTCCGCAAGCTGGCGGCAGCGATGCCCTTGAGTCTCCTTCGCAAGGGGGTTCCCGTGGACGTGGAGGCCGGCGAGCGCCTGCTGTGGACGCAGGCGGCGCTGCTCGGCGCCGGAGGGTTCCTTGATCGCGCCCCTGCCGCCGAAGACGCCGAGGCGGACGCGATGCTCGCGGACTTGCGAGCGCGCTGGCAGCGTCTGGCGCGCGCCGGCGCGCCGAAACCTCTGGAGGCGTCGGATTGGAACCTGGCGCGCACGCGCCCGACCAACCACCCGTTGCGACGGGCCGCCGGTATCTCGGCCTTCGTGGCAGCGCACCTGCACACCGGACTCTGCCGCGCTATGATGTCCGCCGTGGAGGAGATGCCCCTCGGCGATGAGGCCCACAAGTGCCGCCGGGCGCTGGCGCACTTTCAGCGTCAAATCGAAGCGGAGACGCAACCCTTCTGGGCGCGCCGGACGGGGTTCGCCGCCCCCTGCCTGCCGCGTCCGGCGGCGCTCATCGGCCTTGCGCGGACAACGGAACTCATCGTGAACGTCGTTCTTCCTCTTCTGCTCTCGATGACCCGCGAGGGGGATCGAGGCCGGCTCGAAACGCGCCTCCACAATATCTACTCCTGCCTGCGCCCGCTGCCGGAAAACTCGATCACCGAGTACATGAAGACGCGCATCTTCGGCGATCCGGCGCGCGCCGACCGCGTCGTCAACTCCATGCGTCGCCAGCAGGGGCTGCTCCAGCTCTTTCACGACTACTGCGAAAGCCCCTCTGCCACATGCGAGAACTGCGGCTTCCTGACCGCCATCGAGGGGTTTGGCGAATGAGACCCCCCTTCTCCTTCGGACAGCGCCTTCTCTTTGTGCTCGCCGGCACCCTGGGCAGTGCCCTGATCGCCGTCTATTTCCTCACCGTGCGCATCCGAAACACCCCCGGAGGCTGGCGACTCATCCGACAGGGGCCGCGCAAGGGCGGTGTCTTCGCCTTCTGGCACGCGCACCAGTTGAGCGCCGTGTGGCATCTCCGGGCGATACGCGGTCACATCCTCATCAGTGCGTCCAAGGACGGCGAGTACATCGCCCGCATCGCCTCGACGCTGGGGTTCCGTCCCATCCGGGGATCGTCGAGCCGGGGAGGCGTCTCCGGCCTCCTGGAACTGGTGCGCCGCGTCAACGAAGGCGCGCCAGTCGGTATCACCCCCGATGGGCCGCGCGGGCCGCGCTATTCCGTCCACCGCGGGGTGCTCAACATCGCCCGCCGCAGCGGCAAACCGATCACCCCCTTCGCCATCGGTCTCTCGCGCTACTGGGAACTGCCGAGTTGGGATCGCTTTCGCATCCCCAAGCCCTTCTCTCGGGGAGTACTCTGCACCGGAGAGCCGATCTCCGTTCCTCGTGACGCCGACGAGGCCGTTCTCGACCGTGCGGCGGCGGATCTCCGCGCGAGCCTGCTGGCTCTGGAAGAACGGGCTGACGCCCTGGCGCGCCGCGAGCGCTGACGACCGGAAGGAGCGCCCCCGACGCGTACGCATCAGGCCTTGACGGCATAGAGCCGCGGTTCCACCTCGGCGCAACGTCGGAGGATGACCCGGACCCTTGCGCGGAGTCCGGACGGTATCTGCGCAACGCCTGAAGGCCATTGAACGGTCAGGTCAAACCCCTCCCTTCCCACCACTCGCCCCGCATTGGCTCCGGAGAATGCGGGAATCGGCGCACAACGTTCATCCGCGAGTTCCACCGTCAACCCCTCCCCTCCCTCGGCATTCAGGAGGATACGTTGTCCGGCGAGAGCCACCGGCGCGCTCCACACCCACCCCTCTTCCCGGTTGGGAAAGAGCGCGAGCGCACCCCAGCGATCTCGCGGCAGCGTCGCCAGGGCAACGCTGCCGTAGTAGTCATCGAGATGCGCAGTCCCCGTATTGCGCCATCGTCCGTGGTAGATGCGTGTCTCCTCGCCGACATTGAGAATGCCGTTGGCCTGGCAGAGGTTCGTGCGGTACGCGCGCGTCGCCGCAGGTTCCGCCGAGGAATCTTCCGCCGCCAGGAAGACGTGCCCCGGCGCGGGCTCGCGGAAGTGCAAACCATCCTCGGACACCGCAAGTCCGAGGTCGCACCAGATGTCCTCGAAGGCCGGCTTGTTGTGCCACAGTCCGTACAGCCCCACGCAAACATTCCCGAAGCTCGCCGCTCCCACCCCGATGTGATTCTGAACGTAGTTCCCCTTGGCCCCCCGCTCGGCGGGATTCGCCGGCTCGGGAAGAATCAGGCCGTTGACATAGCCGTCCACCCATGTATCGAAATCCAGGGAATATCGCACCAGACCCTGCCGTCCGGAGGGCGCGCCCCCCTCGGAGAAGTGGCTTCCCCACGCGTCCCCTGCCTGATAGGCGACGATGTACTTGCCCTGGTGCCTGTAGAAGGCGGAGTGTTCAACGAACTGATCGGGAAAGGGAACCCCGACGAACGTCCAGTGCAGCCCATCCGGGGAGATGGCCGTGGCGATAGTGGACATGCGCCCCTGTCCTTCCAGCGGCGGATCGGAGAAGCGGGGGAAGAACTGATAGACCATCTTGTAGCGCCGGGCGGGCATCGGATCGTCGTCGTCGCGAATGACGCAGACCCCCGCCGTCAACCCGTGAGGCAGCGCAAGGGCGTTGTTCTCAGTCGTGCCCTTGAAGAGCACCTGCCTCAGTGGAACACGCTTCCATGCGATGCCGTCGTCGCTCTCGGCGTAGCAGGGCGGCCCGAGCAGAACGGAGTCACGGTAACGCGCAAACTGGCGGTGCAGATCCGGCGGCCAGTCCGGGTTCATTCCACGGTGGCAGGCGTGGTACCACATCCGGTAACGTCCGCCATCGCGCAGGACGGAGCCGTAGAACATGGCGGCGAGGTTGTCGGGCGCCCCCGACGCGCGCGGGCTGGGTGCAAGCACCGGCTCGCGTCGCACCGTCGGGCGCGAGAGGTGCAGGCACAAGTTCTTCCTCAACGGCAGTGTCCTGTCGTCAATCGCCAGCATCCATGCGCTCATCGTGCGCCTCCCGCGCTTTCGAAGAGAGATTGACAGGGCATCCTGTCGTCGGTATAAAACGCTTTATCACAGTAGCGGTGTCGCCGCAGGCTGTCAAGTCCATCGGGTTCCTTCCCTTCTTCCGGAGTCCGCCATGCGCCTATCGGCCATTCTGCTCCTGATCGCGACCACATCCCCCCTGCTTGCCGGCTCCATACCCATTGTCGTCAAGGAGGGGCGCGCTCCCGCCGGGCTCTGGCCTGCGCCGGTCAAGTGCGGCGTACCCTTTCCCCTGGGCGTACTGAAAGCGGACGACCCGCTCCTGCTGGTCAATGATGCCGGTCAACCCCAGGCACTCCAAAGCGCCGTCACCGCCATGTGGGACCCCAAGGGGGAAAAGGGTGTGCGCTGGTTGCTGATTGACTTCGCGGCCGAACGGGGACGGAGCTATCGCCTCCTGTTCGGCGCTGATGCCCGCGCCGCCGTCGCGCCGCAACTGCCCCCGGTCGGTCACGTCGAGGGGGGGCGCATCGTGATTGACACCGGCAAACTGCAGGCCGCTTGCGGTCCCGCGCGCTTTGACCTGCTCAACTCACTTCGGCTCCGCAACCGCCCGGCGGTGGCCTCCGACCTGCCCGCCGGACCGTACATCGAACACGAGAAGCGCGGACTGTTCCGTGGCGACCTGGACAAAGAAGCCCGCGTTCTCTTGGAGGAAACGGGACCTCTCCGCGCCACCGTCAAGGCCGATGGATGGTACGTCAATGAGGCCGGCGAGAAGTTCTGCCGCTTCAGCGTGCGCCTGCACTTCTTCCGGGGGCAGTCCAGCATTCGCGTCGAGCACACCTTCATCTTTACCGGCAACTCCCTGGAAGACCGCCTCCGCGACATCGGCTTCCGCATCCCCCTGGCGCGGACCCGCCATCAGCATTCCTACGTCATGTTCGGCGCGCAGCCGGACGACGGCCCCATGGTCCCCGTCGAGGCCGGCAGCAGTTCCGACACGCACGCCTACCAAGTCATGGACAGCCCCGACCACCGTCGCTTCGAGTGGTTTCTTCGCAGAGGCGACGACCGTAACGTCTCGACGGGCGTCAAGGCCGCCGGCGTCCTGCGCGGGAACACCGACCTCGTGAGCCTGGCGGCCGTGCTGCGCGACGCCTGGCAGCAGTACCCCTTCGAGATGGAGTGGAACCGCGGCGAAGCCATTGTGCACTTCTGGCCGAAACACGGGCGGCTTTGGGACACGTCCTGGGACGGCATCTGGTACTTCCTGACCGATCAGCAGAAGCGCTTCATGACGCGCAGCAAGCCCAAGGTGGACGACAAGAACTTCGACGCTATACTGGCCAACCTCCGGCGCAGCAACGCCTACGGCGCCGCCAAGACCCACGAGCTCTGGCTGCTCTTCGACGTGGACGCCCACTGGATCAGCCTGCCGATGTATCACGACTACGTCCACCACCCCCCCTACGCGCACGCCGACCTTGCCTGGCAGTGCGCTTCGCGGGCGCTGGACTGGCTGCCGCACCAACCCTATGATCGCGCCAACTTCCCCAACGAGGAGGACTTCCTCGACACCGCTCTCGATATCGTCCAACGCCATCGTGACTACGTCGGGTACTACGGCTGGTGGGACTGGGGCGCGTATCACCAGTTCTTCAATGATGGCGAGCCCGTCTACCGCTCCGCCGAGATTCACTTTGAGAACACCGGCAACGAACAATCGTGGCATCGCGCCAAACCCAAATCCCACTACCTCTGGGGCAGCCTCCCCTGGACCCAGTACCTGCGCACCGGCGATGCGCGCTGGCTGCGCTACGCCCAAAGCTACACCCTCTACGCCCTCGACCGCGACACCATCCACGACGGTCCCGGCGCCGGCAGCGAGTTCCCCTACGACAATTCCGAAGTCCACTGGCTCGGTGGCTGGCAGGGCGCGCCCGGCGGACGCATCCACATCCACAACCTCCTCGAGAAGAACGACGCCATCTATCAGTTCTGGCTCACCGGCGACCGGCGCCCCATGGACGTCCTGAAGATGTGGGCCGACCAGTACGACCGCGCCTGGTCACCCAAGGAGGTCTACTATGACCCGAAACAAGCCTTCGTCGGCAACAACATCCGCAACACCGGCGGACGATTGCGCCGCCTGGTCAGCTACTACGAGGCGACCTGGGACGAACGCTTCCGGGACCACTGCACGCGCCTGGGCCAGGTCTTCCCCGGCGCCGCTGTCGGCGACCTGATCGGCGACGCCACATGGTTCGCCAGCTGGATGCACGAGGGGCTCTTCCGCTACTGGAAAGTCTTCGGCGATCCACGGATCCGCGAGTCCGCCCTGGCCTACTGCCGCCATCAGACCGATTCCGGCGCCGGGATGCTCACCGGCGGACTCGAGTCGGGCATCATGGACTGGTGCGCCGTAGGGTTTGAGTTGAGCGGCGACGAACTCTATCTTGACCTGGGGCGACGCATCCTCGATCGGCAGGTAACCCCCTGGGCCTCGCGCGATTCCTGCTTCCACCCCGGCGCCCAGAAGTTCCGCCTCATCAGCATGCCCCGTTTCATGGGCGTCATGGCAAACGCCCCGGCGGGCTGGCGCGCGCGCAACCTGCCCGCCCATCTGAACGGCACCAGCGTGGACTACTACTTCTACGACCGTCACAGTTCCGGCGATAAGATGCGTAGCATTCATCTCCTGAAAGAGACCGACCGCCCCTTCTCCGTCGAGTTCACCGTCACCCATCGCGGCGCGCAATTCGCCCTTTTCGGCCCCGACGGCAAGATCGTCGCTCGCCAGAAGCCAAAACCCGCCCCATCCGCCCGCACCGTCATCGAGGCCCCGCAGGACGGGCGAACGGGCACCTACACGCTGCGCTGCATTGCGATAGACGACAAGTCCCTTCAGCCGGGCGAACATCCGCGCCTGTGCCTTGTGCGCTCCGACCTCGACAAGGTCGTGTATGAGGCGCCCGCCCGCGCCCCGGCGAACACCTTCTCCGCGCGCGCGTGGCACGTCGGTGTTCCCGCCGGAGCCGATGGCGTCCGAGTCCTCTGGCGGCCCGACTATGGCCAGTTCCGCGCCGGGCTGTCCTTCACCATTTCCGACACCGCCGGGGACTGGCGGCTCTCCAGCGCCGGGCTCGCCTTCCAGCACTTCAACGGCGGCGACATCTACCGTTACACCCTTGCGATCCCGCCCGCCGGACAACCGCGCGTCTTCCGGTGTGGCGTGGACTACCGTGCCCATGCCGTCGTAGCCTATCCCGATGGCATCGGCAATGCCTTCACTGGCGGGTTCGCCGTCGTCGGCGCCCCCCCCTACATCGCCGCCGCCCCCTCGGCATGGTTCGCGCCGGAGCCTCCGACCGCCTACGAGAAACCTTGACACTCCCCCGCCCCTCCCCTATCATGCGTTGAGACGAAAGGCCGGGGCGTAGCGCAGCTTGGCTAGCGCGTGTGGTTTGGGACCACAAGGTCGCGGGTTCAAATCCCGCCGCCCCGACCATCTTTCGCAAGATGCCCTTCGGCGAGCACGTCGAAGGGCTTTCGCATTGCAGGACGAAGGGCTTCGCCGCCGAGGGTGCAGTTCAAACAGACGACTTCGATCAGACGCCGCTTTGCCGGAGCATCCGCCGCAACCCATTTCTCCCGCAGGGCTTGCGAGAGTTCAAACACCTTGACGGCAATGTCAGCCTCCTCGGCGTGTCCGCGATCCGACACGTCGAGTCGAAGGCGCGTCTGCCGACGGGCGTCTTCGATCTCCAACTTCGTGCGCCGGAAGGTCTCCGCGTTGATCTCTTTTATGAGCCGCGGATTCAGAAGCCGGTAGAGTTGTGAGCGCAGCCGCGCGCTCTCCTGGTCCAGACGCCCACGATCTGCTTTCGCGTCGCTCTGTGCGCTTCTGGCGCGCTCCTGGAGGGCGCGCAGGAACCAGCCGCGCAACTCTTCCAGCCCATCGCCACCCAGCCGGGTCTGCCCCGCTTAGGTGGACACCTGTCACATGTTGTAAATGGCCTTGACAACTCCACTTGCGCGGTATAGTATAGATGTATATGGCAGTTGCACGCGATGGTTTCGGCGCACCGTTCAGCGGAGATTGCCTTGGCGCACGAAACGGCCCTGCCGGTTCCCTGCCCGTCCCTACCCATAGAACCTTTGGGAAGAGGGGCGAAGTACCGACTCATAGCCAAGGCCATCGAGTCGGCGATCGTCGCCGGGAAGTATCGGCCCGGCGAAAGACTCCCGTCAGAGCGCGAACTCTGTATGCAGTACGCTATCACGAAGATGACCGCGCGCCAGGCGATGGGCGTTCTTGAAGAGGGCGGCCTGGTCACGCGGCAGCAGGGTCGTGGCACCTTTGTGACTCTTTCAGGTGTTTCCCCGGCAAGGGGCAATGGCGCGCCGTCGGGGCGTCCGGTCTGCCTGTTGGGACTAAGCCGCCCGAACGACACCCCTCGCGACCCGGTGAACTGGCAGGTGCGCCTGCTCCTCTTCCAGGGGATTGTCGAGATGGCCTTCCGGCTGGGGATCACGATCGAAACCGACCCGCACAGCGAACGGGGAGCGCGTACGGAGCAGGTCGTCAACAGCTTCAGGCGCCATGCCGGACTTATCCTGCACGATGAGGTTCTTCCAGAGGCCGTGCTCGGGGCGCTGCATGGATTGGGGGTGCCGCTTGTGGCAATCAACTCCTATCGCGATGTGACGTGCGCCAGCCGCGTCGAGGTGGATATGCGCGGCGGCACGCTCATGGCGGTACGACATCTGATCGAACTCGGACACCGGCGAATTGCCCTCATTGTAGGAGACCCGGGCAGATGGCACATGCGCCAGCGGCTCGGGGGATACCGAGACGCCCTGGCCATCCACGGACTGCCGTATGACGAGTCCCTGGTGGTGATCGAACCGCGCGGCTTTCGCGAGGACGGCGCCGCTGCGGCGCGAGCGCTCCTTGCCAGGCCCGACCGACCCACCGCCATATTCACGGCCTCAGACAACCGTGCCCTCGGGGCGATTGAAGCTGCGCAGGAGATGGGGATCGCCGTCCCCGCCGCTCTCTCCGTCGTCGGTTTCGACGACACGGAGGAATCGCAGGCCGCCTCGCCGCCGCTCACCACCGTGCATAATCCGCTGTACGAAACGGGCATGGAAACCGTCCGGATGCTCCATCATCAACTGGCGAGCGGCGAGGTGAACCCGCAGGTGCGCGTGGTGCCCATGCGCCTTGTCATCCGTGGTTCATCGTCCGCCCCCGCAACGCGACAGGAGGGGTGATATGAGGCGTCTTGGCGCGGCGGCCGTTGCCGTCGTTCTTGCCCTGGGTCTGAGCGCGAGGGGAGCGGAGCGCGTGGAACGCGACATCGTCAGACTGACCGGCGCGCATCTGCGGGTTGACGACGCCCTGTTCACCGGGGGCTATCATAACGCCTTCGAGGGCGAGGTACTGGAACCGCAGAAGGGCGTCTTGAAGGCCGGACCGCAGGGCGTCCGACGCACCAAGGGGGTGCTCAACGGCGCCGGGTCGAGCACGTCGCGCATGACCTTGGAGTTCTCGCTGGACCGCGCACCCGCCGGCGCGGCGCATCTGCGAATCGCCGGGTTGGACGACCGCGCCGATGCCCCCTGTCCCGTGGCGGTGGTGTTGAACGGAAGGGAACTGACTCCTGCGCTCATCTTCCCGGCCAATCAGAATGTCCGGCACGGCCTCAACCAACGCTACTTCGTGGGGTGGGAGGAACGGAGGGTGGAAGTGCCGGACGGGGTGTTGCGCAAGGGGGGGAACACGCTGACTCTCGCGAATACGCGCAGCATCTTCTCCACGGACCGTTGGCCGTTCGTCGTGTTCGACGAGGTGGTCTTCGATCTGGCCGAGGCGGTGGAGATGCGCATCGAACGCGCCGCGTTCCCCCCTCTCTACTACGGTCTCTCCGAAGGCGTCGAGGTCAACGCCTGGCCGGCGGTGAACCAGGGAAATCGCATCTCCCTGGTCCGGGAGGCGGCCTTGGAGGTCAACTTCTTTGCCACCTTCCCGCGCGAAAAGGCGCTGGGCAAACTGGGCGCACTGAGCAATGAACCGACGCGGCCCCGGCGCGAAATACTCCTCCACCTGGCCACCGATGCGGACGTGCGTATCCTGAACATGGAGGGGGCGCCCCTGACGGGCAAGGGAACCCCCCAGGGGCTGGAGTACACGCACCCGATTGACCGGATCATCGGCTACGAAACGCCTCACCCGTCGCAGGGGGTGAGGGTCTTCCTCGTCGCCGGCAGCGCGTTCGAGGGCAAGTCGCTGACGGCGTGGTACTCGGTGGACGGGGTGGACGACCGCAAGCGCGTCTATCCCCTGCGGGCGGTGGCGCTCGATCCCATTCCCGAACGAGAGCACCTCGACTTCCTTCTCAGCCTCTGGGGGGCGTCCGCTCCGGAGGAGCCGGCCACGCTCGACCGTTATGTCCGGCTTCTCAAGTCGGCCGGCTTCAATCACCAGTTCACGGGAGACAGTCCCAACCTGAACCGCGCGCTCAAAGGGGCGGGCTTCCGGGTTTACCCCCGCTACGGCTGGTTCGGGCGTCAGTTCAAGGTGAGCGACGCCAACCGCGAATTCGCCTCCGTGGACGCGCGGGGTGAGCCTTCGACGCGCGACTTCTGTCCGCTGGCCATCCTGGCGCATCCCGATGACGCGGAGATGGGCAAGTTCTTTGAGCGCGCGGCGCGCCTGGCAGCTCTCCCCGATATTGACGGAATCTGCGTGGACTACGAGACGGCGCCGGTGTGGTGCTGGTGCGAACGGTGCCTGGATGAGTTCCGAAGGGAGACCGGCATCGCGGATCTCCGGCGTGCCGATGTCGCGCCCGACGGGCCGCACGGCGAGTCCTACGCCGACTTCGGACGCCGCCTGAACCGACGACTGCTGACAAAGGTCAAGGAGGTCATGCTGGCGCAGAATGGAGCCCTTCAGTATCACTGCCTCGCTTCGGCTGCCGACCTCCCCACCTACTGGTACGACGGGCGCAAGGGAGCACGCCACACCGTTGCCGAACTGGTGAAGTTCGCCGACGCCATCTACGCCAGCCACTACTGCTATGAGATGCCCGGCGGGCTGAAGTCCGTGATCCCCGTCGTCGAGACCGTGCGACAGTTCGCGGTCGCTTCGGGACGCGAGGTAAAGGCCAACCTGATCACGCCCGTGGCGACCACTGTCAGTGAGTTCCCCCGGTATCGCGGAGCCCGCTTGCGGCCCGAGATGACGCGCCTGATGATCCTGCTGGCGGGTGTCTCCGGCGCAGGAGGTATCTCGCTCTTCCGAGGGGACTGTATGGACGGCGAGCAATACCTGGCCTGCCGCACGGCAATCAGCGACCTCGTTATGCTGCGTCCCTACCTGGCCGGTCCGAACCGCACCTTTGAAGTCGAGGTGACCCCTGCCGCGGAAGAGCGCCCGGTCTTCGACACGGAGATTGCCCAGAACCTGCTGTCACGCCTGGTCTGGAGGCCCGCCTTTTCCTATCAGTACGACGTCGTGCAGCGATTGAAGGACAAGATGGGCCGCGACCGCGCGGTGTTGCTTTTCAACTATTCCGACGCCGCGCTGCCCTTCCGCCTCAAGGTGCGCGGCTTGTGCGACCCGGCCTGCACGCTGCACGACATGCGCACCGGGCGCGAACTGGGGCGGTTCAGCCGCATCGAAATCGAGTCCGGCAGGCCGACGCTGACCGTTCCGGCGAGGGACTGCCTGATTCTCAGGGTAGTCACCGTGGAGGAGGAGCAGAAGTGAACCTTGGACTGCGTTGCTTGGCCTTCTCGTTGGCGATGCTTCTGGCGCTCGAAGGTGGCGCGCAGGCCGACACGCCCCTGGCGGCGGGTGGGCAGGCGCTCCTCCGCGTAACATGGTCACCCGCCGACAACGCAAGGGTCAAGGAGGCCGCCGGCCTTCTGGCCGATTACCTGAACCGGATGACCGGAGCGTCCTTCGCTCCGGCGCCGGGCACGAACGACAAGGCGCTGATCGTGTGTCTGCGCACGCCGGGCGCGCTCTCGGCTGAGGACGACGCCCGTCTTGCCGCCCTGGGACCGGAGGCCCACATGATTCGCGCAGGCGGCGGGCGCGTGCTCCTGGCAGGCAACAGCGAGAAGGCCGTCCTGAACGCCTGTTATGACCTTCTCGAACGCCTGGGTTGCCGATGGCTGATCCCCAGCGCGCGGTGGACGGTCGTTCCCCGTCGGTCCGCGCCGTCTGTGCCGGACATGGCGGTCTTCAGCGAGCCGCACTTCGCTTTCCGGTCCATCTGGTACGCCTACGGCATGGGCGCGGACGCATCGCGCGATGTCCTTGCGCGCGACTACAACCTTTGGGCCGACGCCAACCGTCTCGGCGGCGTCGCCAAGTACAAGTGCGGCCACACCTATCCCTCCACCGTCGCAAAGCACGAAAAGGAGTTCCAGACGCACCCGGAGTACTTCGCCATGACCGAGAAGGGCGAGCGCCTCCCCTTCAAGACCCACCAGAGCCTCTGTTATTCCAACCCGCGCGTGGCGGAAGTGTTTATCGAGGATAAGCTCGCCGAACTCCGGGCGGACAAGGCGGAGAACCCGTACGCCTATACGGTGTCCATGGACCCCAATGACGGGTCCGACATCTGCCACTGCGGCCCCTGCAAGGCTCTGGGCAATGGTTCGGACCAATGCCTGCATCTGGCCAACCAGGTGGCTCGGGCGCTTCGCAAGGAGTTCCCGGATGCCGTGGTGACCTTCTACGTCTATGCTTCACACCGCCTCCCCCCGGAGAAGGTGCAGGCCGAACCGAACATCAACGTACAGGTGGCGATGGGGTTCAATAATACCCAGTACACTCTCGAGGAGTTGGTGCGGCTCTGGCGGGAAAAGGTGTCGGCCATCGGCATCCGCGACTATCTCGGCGTCATGGCCTGGGACTGGGGCCTGCCCGGGCGCGGCAAGGGCAGTTCGTTCAAGTACGTCACGGAGTCCCTCCCCAAGTACAAGGCCTGGGGCGCAACCTCCTACAACGCGGAGATCAACGCCAACTGGGGGACCTTTGGTCCGGCGGTCTATGTGGCCGCGCGGCTGCTGCGCGACACCCAGGCGGATGCCGATGCCGTCCGGGATGACTTCTTCCGGCACGCCTACGGTGCGGCAGCGGAGGACATGAAGGGGCTGCATACCCTATGGGCCGATTCGCGAGACCTCACCCGCCAGAATCTGCACCTGTGGTTCCGAAGGCTGGAACAGGCTTTTGCCTCGGCTCGGAATGAGTCCCCCGAGGTGAAGGCCCGCCTCCTGGACATGGCGTCCTACCTTCACTACGTGCGACTCTATGCCGACTGGGAGTCCGCCGTGCAGTCCCGCAACCGCGAGCGCTGCTACGAGGCGCTTCAACCCCTCCTCGAATTCACCTGGCGTACGCGCGAACGCGGCATGGTCCACGCCTACGCCCTCCAGCGCCGACTCGTCAACAGCGGCCATCCCCAACTCAAACCCCTCGAACCGAACTGGCGCTTCAACGATCCGAAGGCGGTCTGGAAACACCCCGAGCCGATGACCGACGCCGCCTTGGCCGCGCTCTTCCAGGCCGACCTTGCCGCCACGCCGCCGGACACGCGCCAGCGCGCCTTCTCAAAGCGCCTGCTCCCCCTGCCGAAGACGGACCCGGCGCCCGACATCGGCGGCAGCCTGCGGCGCGACAGCACATGGTATGTCCTCGCCGACAAGGCGGAGCACCTTCACTTCAGTCTGCCCATGAAGGGCGTCCGATTCGCCTACGACCTCCGCATTTGCGATTCGTCGGGAGACGTCGTTTGGGAAACCGCACAGACCGTCGAATCCGGCGCGCGTTACGAACAGAAGGACTTCTCGATGGAGGTGCGCCTTCCCAGACTTGGGCTCTACCGCTTTGACTTCAACGCCGGCGAGGACTACAGCCCCTTGTTCCCCGCGGGGATGAAAGCCGTCCTTGAGATCAGCGAACCCAACCATCCCATGCTGCGGTTCTTTGGAGGGGCGTTCTATGTCCCGGAGAATACCGACAGGATTCTGCTGAAGACCGACGGACGCTTCACCATCGCCGCGCCGGGATGGAAGTCGCGGAAGGAATACACGGCGGCCGACGAGGACCGCGCCATGGGCTGCATCGTGATTCCAGTCGGCAACGGCGCCGGGAAGATGTGGACTGTGGACAAGAACAGCAGCGGCAGGACGTACTTCCTCAACATCCCCCCCTATCTCGCCCAGGGGCCGGAACGCGCGCTCGTTCCGGCAGAGTGCCTGGAAAAGGCGTCGAAATAGCGAGGCCCTGGGTATGGCGCGACCCACACTGCCCGCCGTGACCGTCCGTGCGCCATGCGCCGGCGCCGGAGATCGGTTCGGGGGCGCGGAGTGCGCTCCAGACGCGAGTCCCAGCCCTCTGGCCCGACGGATCCGTGCGCGGACTGGCAGGGTTCCTGGCTTCCTTCAAGGCGGTCGGTGGGGTGCGGGGTGTGACGGCGCTGTGCGACACGAATCCCGCTCGACTCGGCGCGAACCGGGACTTCTCGGGCCGTCCGGCATGTGGCGTCGCCGTGTCGCCGCCCGGCAACCCTCCGCCCCCGCGTACACGCCCAGGCGGAACCCGGTGACCCCGCCCGGATTCCGCGTCCGATGGACAGGCCTTCCCCTGTTCTGACCGTTCCCTCATTCGGGTGAGGTCCGGTTTCAGAGGAACCGGGCGTCTGCGCCGGGCAGGGTCAGAATGCGCCCCGGCGCAAGTCGCAGCCGAAGCGCGCGAGGCCCCCCCCCCC
>JAKJEM010000008.1:0-9228 GCA_022705425.1 Planctomycetota bacterium | reverse complement strand
GATCTCGTACTCCCGCACCTTCGCTGTGAACGCCGCAGGACGGAGGTTCATCAGCAGCCTCGTGAACCGCCCCCCTCTCTCCCAGGCGGTGCAGCGAATGTCGGTGGCGTTACCTTCGATTTCGATCAGGCGCGGCAGCGCGGCCGCAGCGGCCTCGGGCTCTGCGCGCGGACACCATCCGATGTCCGCCGCCTCCAGACCCCGGTCCGTCTGTTGCCGCGCGGGGGCGGCTCCGGCGAGGAGGACGCGGATGCCGCGAGCATGAAGGGACTTCAGAAGCCGGACCGTGCGCGCGTGAAGGACGGTGCAGGACGGGATGAGTACATGGGTGTAGCGTGCGCGTCCGAGGACGACCGCTCCGCCCCGTAACTTCGATTCCCACAGAGCGCTTTCATCGAGGATGTGCGTGCCGACCTGATGGTCGAGGCACAGGCGAAGCAGTTCGGCAAAATCCCGGCGCATCCCGGTCTCGTCGTTCTGCCAGTCAATGTTCCGAGCCTCGAACGACCGGATCGGCCAGAGGATGGCTGCCGGCGCGACCTGCCGCGCGCCTTCAAGGATCGCCTGGACCCCGGCCAGTTCGCGGGCAATCTTCTGCATCCCCGGCCAACGCGGACTCTCCGGGCCGAAGTCCGGCGGCGCATCGTACAACCGGAGGCCCTTTGTCGTCGTCTGGGCGTAGTGGATCACCGGAGAGGTCAGGCCCATCACCGTCTGCCAGCGCAAGATCGGCGCGGCCTGCTCGGCGGTGAAGTCGAGCCCGGAGCAGGCCAGGGTTTCGCTGAGCACGCCGGGTTTGTCGAACTGCGCCGCGGCGGAGGCGGCTGAAACGATACCGATGCTGATGAGCGCGTGGCGCCGGTCGCCGACGGCGGGAATGATCAGGTCTGTCCCGCAGAGACCGAAATGCCGCCAGAGCGAGAACAGGTTCCCGACGCAACGCGCCTGCTGAACCGGGTCGTCCTCGGGGCTGATGTGCCCGACCAGTTCGAGGCGATGGCGACGGCACCATGCGCCGACCGGTTTGACCCAGGCGTCCTCGAAACGCCGCCCGCAGGTTTCGTAGTAGTTGATCCGGGTGCGGCACGCCTCGTCGTCCTGTGCGTCCGAGAAGAGGTGGTGGAGGCGGGGGCGCAGGTCATAGCCGTGCTCGGATGCAAACGCCTCGAAAAGCCCCGGCGTCCAGGGTCTGCCGCCAAAGAACTTGGGCTCGTCGGTGAACATGGCACGGATTTCGCGCCCGAACATGCTGCCGACGGCCTGGCGGTAGGGCTCGTGCGTCAAAGCGATGAAACGTTGCGTCACCTCGGGGTTGAGGGTGTCATGCAGCAGCCCCCATCGGGAGTCCTTGACCGGACGCGCCACGAAGGCCCTCAGGCGCATGGCGGGCGGGGCGGGGGGCGGGCGCACACCGTACTCGACGCCGTCGCACATGGCACGCGGGCAAGGGTAGCGCGGCGTGTCGGGGTAGTAGAAGCGGCTGTCCCAGGGATCGAGCGTCTTCCAGGTCTTGCGCACTATGCCGACGCGGGCTGTGAGGTCAACCGCCTGCCCTGTTGCTTCGTCAACCAGTCCGCACCAGAGCAGACTGCCCGCCGGAAACGTGAACGGCTGGCCGGGCAGCAACTCGCGTTCGGGCTGAAACATCTCGATGGCGCGCGCGGCCAGACCGGGGTTCTCGGCAACGATCCGCCCCCCCGCCGCGCCGCTGGGGTACGGGTCTTCATCGTAGAGCCAGATGGGGATGCGACGCCGGGCCAGTTCGCGGCAGGTGCGTCGGATCATCTCGAACCACTCGTCGCCGCCGTAGGGCAACAGAAGTCCGTCGCGCGGGTGCAAGCAGACGGCCGCCACGGCGCGTCCGGCCTTGGCGTAAGCGGCGATATGGCGGTCCATGACGTCCGGATCGCACCCGTCGTTCAAGCACCAGAACCAGATCAACCCGCCGCGATGAAAGAGCGGCCCGGTCGCTGTCCGGTTGCGGTTGCGCTGCATCGGCATTCCTCCTGAACGGTCAAGGCATGAAATACCTCCGGCGCGCGGGACAGTCCCGGCGTCGCTCGATGCGTCCGGTCACTCGATGTCGAGTTCGATGGCCGTCAGGCTTGCGGGCGGGAAGTCGAACTCCATCGCGCGCTTGACGCGGCGCGTCTCGATGCCCACCCGATCGGGATGGTCCAGGGTGTTCGCGGCGGCGAGGTCCTCTCCGCCGGTCAGTCGTCGCACGGTCATCCACTCCCCCGCCGCGGCCAGGCCGCGCAGGTCGAGCCGCGCCGTAACGGCGCGATCCGGCAGCTTCTGCGCCACGGAGATGACCAACTTCCGGCGCGCGTCGTCCACGCTGGCCGCCACGTCGAGCGCAGGAAGGTCGTCGAAATGCAGAAGGCTCGGCAGGCTGTCGTCGGCCGCCTTCTCCGGCGACACGATGCCGCAGAAAAAGCGCTCGTGCTTGGCGTTGAAGACAGGCCCGTCGGTCACGCACTCGACAACGCGCCCGGCGTGCGAATCGCGCAGCAACTTCTGCGCGTGCCAGATCGTTTGCCGCGCCATTCGCGTGGAATCGGTGAAGATGCCGCCCAGGGTGTTCACCGCCAGGGAGATTCCGGAGAGATGGACTGCGCGCGCGTGGCGCAGAACCACGTGGAGCAGGGTCGCCACGGCCAGCGCGTCGGCATAGGTGTAGATCTCCTCCAGGTCGCGCACCGCGCCGTGCCGGCTGCGGTACCACACGTTCCACTCATCGAAGGCGATCCCGGGGCGTTGCCGCACGACGGGAGGCGCGCCGAAGTCGCGGTGGGTCCGCGAATGCGCCCCCAGCGCCGTGTCCATCGCCTCGTCAATCAGACACTCGGTCGAACGCATCATGCGCTCACACACCCGCCCGCAGGCCATCAGGTCGGCGAAGACAGGCCGCCCGAAGTAGTTGTGGACGCTGATCATGTCCGCCTGGCCGATCAAGCGGAAGAGGACGGTGCGGTCCCATTCCGGGTCGGGGCGGCCGAGACCGCAAACCACGACCTCGATCTCCGGGTCCACGGACTTCATCTGGCGGATCGCCTCGGCGCACCAGGCCGCATACTCGGCGGCGGTCTTCTGGCCGGGCTGCCAGGCGCCGTAGATCTCGTTTCCCAGTCCGAAGAGCTTGACGCCATACGGCTCTTGGCGCCCGTGAGCGCGGCGGAGGTCGGCGTACTTCGTCGGCGTGGCCGCGTTGAGGTACTCCACCAGGTTGGCGGCGTCCTCGGGGGACTGGGTATGGGCGTTGACCGTCAGGTAGAGCTCGGCGCCGAGTTCGCGGCAGAGGGCGTAGGCCTCGGGAATACCGAAGGCGGTGGACTGCGGGTGGCCGCCGTTGCGCGGGGCCGGGCGGATCGGGGGCCGACGAGGTCCTGCCAGTCGAAATAGGCGGCGGCGCAGCCGCCGGGGTAACGAAGGTAGCCGGGGCGCAGCTCCTTCAGCGCCTCGACGACATCCCCGCGCAATCCGTCCGCGCGCGCCAGCGGGCTGGCCGGATCGTACAGCCCGTCATTGATGCACCGCCCGGCAAGTTCGATGAACTGGCCGAACAGACGGTCGCGGACGCGTCCGAGCGTCCGGTGGCCCAGAACGATGATATCGGCGGCGGTCATGGGTCTCTCTTCCGGTTCTCGCGCAGCGGGGTCCGCTCGCCTCACTTTTCCAGGAACCTGTCGTGCGTCACCAGGCGATACGCAGCGGAGGGTTTCGATTCCTTCCTTTCCGCGTTCACGGCGGTGAGGAAGAGGAACATCGGCGTCTCCGCGCGCAGCCCGGTCACGAGCTGGTTATCCTCGACGCCGGCCCGAATCAGGTCGGCGCCGCGTCCGTCGGCATGGCGGGAAACGTAGAGATTGTACTTCATCCCCGGCGCCTGCTGGAAGCGGACGTGCATCCGCTGCCCGTCGTTCCAGTGCTGCGGCTCGTCGAACGCGCGTATCTCCGGCGCTATGCCGACGCCCTCGGCCGCCAGGCGTGCGATGGGGTTCTCCGCCGGTCCCGCCCAGACCGCTTCGGCCATGCGGATGCGGTTTGCGGCAATCGCCGCCTCCGAGGCGTCCGCCTCGCTCGCATACTCCGCCACAAGACCGGAGAGTTTGTAGCTGCGCTTGGGAACAAGCTTCATCTCTCCAAGCACGGGAACTTCATTGCGCGCCTCGACGACGATCGCCTCCAAGGTCAGCGGCAGGTCCACAATGCCGTCGCCGCCGCGCGATCCCCACCAAGTCGTTTCCAGTTCGCGCGCGGCGTCGTAGGGATGGTTCCCCGGCAGGGGGAAACGCACGTACCGCCAGCCCTCGAAGTGGACATACGACCAGCCGTGCGTGTCGTCGCAGTTCCAGTCGTTCTTCGTTCCCGTCGAGGTCCACACCTCGCCCTTGGCATCGCGGCACTGGTAGGCGATCCGCCCCCATGAGGAATTCCCCTTCACCCACAGCCCAAGCGCCGAGGCCTTGCCGGGGATTGGCGCCGGGGTCCGGAGGATCAGGCGTCCGTAGCGCGTGGCGAGCGGACGGTCGCCGGGTTCGACGGCCAGCGTGATGGCCGTCGCATCGGGACGGTCCTTCTCGCCCTGGCCGAACTCGGCCTTCAGGTTCGCGCTGGTGATGCGGCGAATCCCGAAATGGTTGTAGGCATAAGCCTTGTCCTCGGAGCCGTCGTAGGTCCAACGGGCGGCGGTCATTTCCGCCAGCGGGCGCGTCACCCGGGCCGGGGCAGTGTCATAGACGGGCTCATCGAACTCGAAGGACTCGACCTTCTCGACTCCGGTAAGCCAAACCGGCGAGGGGGAGATCGTCATCGGCAGTATGCCGCCGGGCGCGGCAACGGAGGCGGCGTTGCCCATGGCGTCCGTGATCGTGCCCTGCGTTCCGCGCACCTTGACGCGCGCCTGAACGACGCCCGTCACTCGCCAGAGGGCGTAAACCTTCGCCCCGTCGCGCGGGCGCCGGAACTCCAGGCAATAGGTGGTCAGGCGCCCCGTGTCAATCCCCCCCACCGTCTCAAAGCCGCAGAGCATGGAGGTCATCGTGGCAACGGCCGCCACGGCCGGTTTCGGGTGGTCCAGGGGCGTACGGTGGATGATCCCCGCGCCGTAGTGCTCCGCCCCGTAGTAGTTTCCCGCATCCTGCGGGACGATGCCGGAACGAAACTCCTCCACGCCGTAGGCCATGCCGAGGAGAAGGTAACGCACCTGGTAGTCCATTTGTGCGCGTTCAGAGAGCGCGCCGGGGTTGGTCGGGAAGAAGGGACCTTCGCACCAGGACATGGGCAGGCGCGGCCAGCCCAGCCGTCGGGCCTCCTCGCGCACCATCCAGAGGGAATTGATGGAGCCCGTGACGTTGGACACCTCCGGGAGAAGCTCGAACATCGGCGCGTCAAGGGCGAAGCCGTCCACCAGGTCGCGCGGCATTCCGGCCCGCAGGTACACCAGCGTACCCGCCGGCGCGCCCCACTGGAGCATGAGTTTCGTCCGCGGGAATTGCTCGCGAAGGGCGCGCCCGATCGCAGTGAAGATTCTGACGTGACGCTCCGCATTCCGGCGCGCGGCGTCGTCCACAGGCCGGTCGCCGTCGCCGGTGTATGCCGGCCAGGGGGCGTACTGACTGCTTTCGCTCAGGCCCCACTCGCCGCCATAGTAGTACGTCGTCTCGTTGAAGTGCCGGGCCTGGCTCGCCACGGCCGCCACTTCGGCCTGTACGGCCTGCTTCAATGCCTCGGCGCTATCGCCTTGGCCCGAGTTATACTTGGCGAAGTTGCGTCCGACGCTGTGCGGCCCCGTCGGCAACAGGTCGTACTTCTTCAGACCCTCGGGGGTGAAGAAGTGCTCATGCAGGGGCACGTGGCGGAGGCCCAACCTTCGGCACAACAGCAACGCGCGCTCATTTTCCTCGAAGGCGCCGCCCCGTTGCGCCAGATAGTGCCCGAGCAGCCACCACGTTCCGAAGCGCGTCTCGCTTGGCGTGTAACCGTACGTGCGCGTGTTGGGGGGCAGAAGCACAACGCTCAGCGCGGCCTCGCGACGCTGCCCGTCGGACTCCACCGTCACCTTCAACGCGTGCCAACCGAGCCGGCGCGCGTCCAGAACCAGGTCCGCCCCCTTCGACGCGCCCGGTTCGACAACCACGCGTTCCTCGACTGTGCCGGTCTGCACACCGTCGTAACTGGCCGTCTCCGCCCGCACGCGCGCCGTCAACGCGCGCGCGGACGTATTCGCCACCGTGACCGTGACCGTCGGCTTGCCCGGTTGCTCGAAGACGTAGTGCGGCTCCCTCGGCGCCACCTGGAAGCCGAAGGGCGCCTCTTCCAGCGTAATCGCCGCCACGCGGATCGTGCTGGGCAACCCCGCGGGGTGATAGCCGTAGTAGATCGGATCGGGGTAGCTGCGCCCCAGCGCCACGGGTTTGCTCAGTTCGAACTCCAGGAACTCATCGGCCATGTCGCGCAGGCCGTACAGCCCCGCCGTATCCAGTGGAACCTTTACCAGGAACAGGGGCCGCCCCTCGGGCGTCTTGCGGTCCAGTCGAATTACACGCCCCGCGCGTTCCGCCTCCGCCGAAATCTCGAAGTCGGCGCCGGCAGGATACCCCGCGTTTTCCCGGAAGAAGCGCAGTGTCCCGGCGGGAACGCCGTGACGACGATCGTCCACCCAAGCCAGCAGCCAGGCGTTCTGATAGTTCCGATAGGGCACGCGGAAGGTCAGTCGCGCCGGATCCACCTTGAAGGCGCCTGGCCAGGCATTCGTCGCCTTGACGTAGCCCGCGTCAGGTCCGCTGCCGTTCGTCAGCCGATAGCGGTTGAGCGTTTCGCCGAGGTCGAGATCGCCCTTGGTCAAAGGGCGCAGAGGCGTTCCCGAAAGGAGGACCGTGGCGCTCTGCGCCGTGGGTTCCGTCGTGCGCCGCAGGTGGCTGTAGTCGTCCAGAACCAGCGGCAGAAAGCGTTCCCGCGTCTCGTGCGCGGCCACCGTGGTGGACAGCAGCGCGAGCGATTGGGTCAGAACGGCCGCCCACCGCGTCAGCGGCGGCGTGGGAAGGCGCTCCTCTGCCAGAAGCCGGTCGTCCAGCCATATCTGCCGCCCGTCGGCGGTCAGTACCATGCGCAACGTGAAGACCTTCTCGTCAAAGGGAATCAGTCCGGCGTAGGCCGCGCCGATCTCCGCGTAGTCCCGCTCGTCCCAGAGGTTCCTCACCCTCAGAAAGCGCCATGCATAGGTGAGACCGCCCAACTTCTTCTCCTGTACCGACCAGGTGCGGGAAGACTTGGCCTCGGTGGCCATGGGCGCGCCCGAGACGCGCGCGGTCAGGCGCGCCTGGTTGGCTGCGGTCAGGTTGAAACCGAACTCCAAGAGCGGCTTGTCCTTTGGGTCGCCGACCGCCCGGACGGTCAGGGCGCCTCCCGGAGTCGCGCGGAATCGGAAGACGCCTTCGACCGGCAGTCCGACGTTGTCCGGCATCTCCAACTCCAACGCCGCACCGGTTCTGGAGGCCAGCGGCAACTCCTCCGCCGCCTGTCCTCGAACGACCGTCCACCCGCCGGGGAGCGCGGAGGCGATCTGTGAACAGAACATGAGGCAGGCGGAAAGGGCAAGCGCCGCAGATGCAACGCCAACAGATGTGACTCCCACAGTTGACCTCCCTCATGGGCAGGGCCTTGTGTATCGCAGCACCAGTGCAACTCCACGGGACTGCTGAATAGTCTAACAAAACTGCTTGACATGGCGCAAGGCCCCTGCTATGATACAGGTGATCAGTCCGAGGAGAGATGGATGATTGCATCCGGTTCCAAGCCGAAGCACCTGCTCATTGCCGACGACCTCCGGGCGCAGATACACAAGGGGACGCTCCTGCCCGGTACGATGATGCCCTCCTACCGGACACTGATGAAGCGACATAAGGTGACCGTCGGCACAGTACGGCAGGCCATTCAGTCCCTGCAGTCCGAAGCGCTGATCGAAACGGTGCCGCGCGTCGGTTGCGTGGTGGCCGAAAGGAAGAACGTCTGGCGTCATGTGGGCGTGGCGATCCTCCAATCCATCGCTCCCACCCAGATGGCCGTCCTGGAGGCGTTGCACGCCGAGTTCGCGCGCATGCACTGCGACGTGACGCTGCACTTTGCCACCCGGGATTCCGAGGAGTGGCTGCAATCCCTGATCGCCTGGGGCAAGCGGCAGGACGGGGTACTGACAATCGGGCACGTACCGGCCCGGACTCTTCTGGCGATGCAGCAGGCGGGCATTCGCGTCGTGCAGTGCGGCGAGCCCATTGACGGGCCTTGCCCGCCCGAAGTGAGCGGCGTGGCCGTGGACATCGGCGGGATTGCGGCCTTGGCTGTGGGGCA
Organism: Planctomycetota bacterium; assembly: GCA_022705425.1. Lineage (GTDB taxonomy): Bacteria > Planctomycetota > Brocadiia > CAIUPP01 > CAIUPP01 > JAKJEM01. The sequence goes on along the minus strand of JAKJEM010000008.1, from coordinate 876 downwards.
CCTGGCCGGGCTTGGGCATCGTCATGTGATCTTCTGCACACGCTCGGGGACGCGCTACTTCGACACGCTCACGCAATCATTCCTGGCGTACTGCGACCAGTACCACATCCGCGGCGAGGTGCAACGGGTCAGTGGGGAATCGGAGGAGCAGTTCGCCTATCTTCCGCGCTGGCTGAGCGCCCAGAAGGAGCCGCCTACCGCCCTGCTGGTGGAGAATGCGCGCAACGCCACGTTCGCGGTCGGGATTCTCACCGCGCACGGCTGGCCCGTCCCCGAACGGATCAGCGTCATGGCTACGGCCCTGGCACTCGATGCCGGGGGCGTCATGAAGGATCTGACCTCCGTCTTCTTCGGCACACGGGAGATGTTCCTGCGCGCCGTGGACATCCTCCTGAAGATGATCGAAACGCGCGGCGGCTTCACGCGTCACGAGGTGTTGCCTTCGGTGTATGTGCCCGGCAAGACCTGCCGGGCGTGTCCATGAGGAAATCGGTTCTTGGCCAGGATGAAGGAGGATCTCCGATACGCACCGGGTGGGGTCGTTTCATCGCAGCATTCACGCTGATCGAGCTGCTGGTCGTCATCGCGATTATCGCCATCCTGGCGGCGATGCTCCTGCCGGCGCTGGCAAGCGCCCGCGAGAAGGCGCGCCGCAGCGCCTGCCTCAACAACATCTCGCAGATGAGCAAGGTGCTGGAGTCCTACTGCGCGGATTACAGCACCTACTACCCCTCCTGGACCGGCTACGGCAAGATCATCCGGGCGATGTTCACCGGAAACGACCTGGCCGGTCGTCCGGACCCCTACTATGATCCGACCCGTCCGAGGCGGGCCGCTGAGCCGGGGATCTTCACCTATAAGGAGAAGAGCGCGGTG
>JAKJEM010000089.1:10360-10609 GCA_022705425.1 Planctomycetota bacterium | reverse complement strand
ACCCGTCGGATATTCGGCCCATCCGTCCGACGGTAATGCCCCGCGATCCACCCCGCGTCCCGTCCCGCCCGTCCGTGCCGTCCCGCCAGCCGTTCCCGCAGGAACTCCTCCTCCCCGTCCACGAAGATCCGCCGGTCGAACAGCGCGCATATCTCCGACCACGGCGGCGAATCCAGAAAGAGGAAATTCCCCTCCACAATCACCCGGTCCGCCTCCGGCCCGATCCGCACCGCCCCCGCCACCGGCTCG
>JAKJEM010000089.1:0-10259 GCA_022705425.1 Planctomycetota bacterium | reverse complement strand
CCTCCCGGCCCGACTTCAGCCGCCGCAACTCCGCCAGGAACCGTTCCGCGTCGAACGTCTCCGGTGTGCCCTTCAACTGCCGCAGCGGCACACGCCTCCCCTCCGGGTCCAGCCCCGTGCGCGCATCGAGTACCGCATTCGGCAGGTGGTAGCCGTCCAGCGAAAGGAACGCGAACTGCCCCCAGCCCAGCACCCGTGCCACCGCTGCCAGCCACGCGCAGAGCGTCGTCTTTCCCGCGGCAGGGGGGGCCGCAATCCCGATCAGGAACCGTCCCGAAGCCGGCGAACCCGGCCGCCACCGCAGGATCGGCAGCAGCACGTCGCGCACCTCCTCCGCGCTCGGCGTCGCCCCCGCCGTTCGCCCGTCCGCCTGCACCGCCCCCGACCGCAGCAGCGCACCCGCCGCCTCCGCCAGCGTCTCCGGCGGAAGACCTCCCGCTCCCCCCGATTCGTCCATGGGAACGTCCGCCCTCACTTGCCCTTGGCAATCGGGTCAATGTGCCGGCGCAGATGCCGCGCCACGATCTCGTAGTGTGTGTCCTCGTTCGACGTCAGCGCCTCGTAGAAGCGGTCCCGGAACAGGTACCGCCCCGACGCATCGCGCGTCGTCAGCACCGACCCGAAGGTCACGTGCAGCAACTGCCGCCCGTCATTCACGTCCAGAATCCGACCCAGCTCCCCGTCCGCCAGACTCTCCGGACGCGGCACGCGCGCCAGTTCCGCCGACACGTGGTACGACTTCTTGTCCTCGTCGTACCGCGCAAAGGCGAAGGCCAGAATCTCCCGGAACAGCGCCGGCGCCACCTCCGCAATCGCCCGCGTCGCCTCCAGGTAGCTCGTCCCCGCCGTCTTCACGTGGATCAGCTCCCGCGCGTGGCGCGCCGCGATCGGGTAGATGCTGAACTTGTCCGATCCGCTGTGGATGCTCATCTTGTACGGCCCCAGGAAGCGCGCAATCTTCACGTGCAGCGCAAAGGCCTCCTCGAAGGCCTTCAAGTCCCCCTTGTAGTCTATCCCCTTCTCGAAGTCGCCGATGAACCGCGGCGCCAGACTCACCACCTTCACCCCCAGCCGCCGCAACTCATGCGCCACGTAGAAATGCTCATGCGGCGTCGTCGGCGAATCCGTCTCGTCCACCGACATCTCCAGCTCGAACGCCTTCCCCCCGGAAATGGACACAATATGCCGGTACAGCCGCGCCGTATGCGCCACCGCGCGCCCGTACTTGCACACCGCGCGCAGGTACTCCTCCTCGCTGAACGTCAGGTCCGTACCCGGCGCAAGATGGAACGGCCCCGAGAACGCCTTGCGCGAGTCCGCCTCCGTCGTCTCCAGCGCCCCCCACGGCGTCGTCGCCAGCTTGCTCCGCAGCGTCCCCATCGCGTCCGTCCCCGCCGCGTTATCCACGTGCTCGCCGGGGTCAATCGTGAACAGGCAGAAGCCCGCCGCAAAGGTCCGGTCAATATCTTCCGTCGTCTTCAAGTGGTCCGCATCCGACCCGAACCCCTCCCGCCAGCCCTCCTCGAACACCCCCCAGGTCGCGTCATCCATCACCTGATCCGGCGTCCGCTGCGTGCGCGTCATCTCCCGGATAGACTGCTGCGCCAGAATCGGCGCCACCCCCGTCCCGCGCACCGCCCGGACGTGTCCCGGCGTCGCAATCCCCAGCCGGTCCCCCATCCCGATGCTCCGTCGAAGCCCCAGCGGCACGGGGCCCGTGTGCGGCAACGCCCGTCGCAGCGCTGCCGCGTTCCCGTGATTCCGCGGACACGCCCGCAGAATCCCGTGCGCGCACGTCCGCGTCGCCCCCTCGAACTCCGCCGCCTCGTCGCGCGAGAGGATGAACAGCGTCTTCTCCGCCCCCTTGTGGCCCAGGAAATACACCCGCCCCTCCGCCGCCGTAATCGAACGCGGGTACACCGACACGCCGCAGCACGCCGCCAACTCGCCCGCCACCGTCTCCGCCTCGTGGCCCGCCAGCGCCGGCACCAGATGGCGCGCCGTCAAAAGGGGCAGCAATCCGCTCATGACACACCTCAGCTAAACCGAGAGAACCCGCGCCAGCGTCGAACCGCGCTGCGCTTTGTGGCGTAGTGTCCACCGCCGTCTTCGGCTTCCGTCAGATGGACTTCAACAATCGGGACCATGCGCGGCGGTGGACGATCGAGGAATTTGCCTGGTCCAGTTCCTGTCCAACGAAACCGAGAAACGCGACGCGGCCCTTCTCGCCAAGAAGGATCAGCACCCCCGTCGAGAAATCGAGAAAGTTCGAGACGTAGATATTCTGTCCGCTTGCGAATTCGCTCTTGATCCGCTCATGCGTTTGCTGCTTCTCCTCGGCGTCGACACCGCGCTCAGCCAAGAACAGAATCTCCGAAATCCTCTTCACCCGCGCCACGTCCAGTTTGGCGTCGAGTTGGGTAAGCGTCAGAGATCGGTCTTTGACCTCGACCAATAGAGCCAGTTTACCCTTGAACCAGCATTCGATATCCGCGCCCATGCCGGAGGCGGCATCCGCCGAGTTCACTTTCTGTCTGCGGATGTCGTCGAAGAGACCAAACGCGGCGCCAACAGCTCGCAACAAGGCAGTACACACGGCTTCAAGTCTGTCACCGCCGGACTTGTCGGCTGTGAAACGGCCCACAAGTTCGGTCGTCTGCTTGAGGCTGACTCTGTTTGGCGTGGCATACACCACTTGAACGCCCGCGAGTAGCCGATATGTCTCCGCCATGATCTGATCGAAAACTCGTCGAGCGAAGTCCGCCGATGGGGCATTCTCCACCGCATCCAATACCGCGATGAGGTTGTCCCAGTCCGTCTTGTTCTTCTGTTGCCCCCGGTACTTCTTGATGACGGCAGGGCAGCGGAGCGGGTTGTTCACGTAGGGTTCGCTAGAACCACCCAGCACGCGGTGGTTGGCTTGGTCGAAGGGGACAATCACGTCGTGTGCTACGGTCCTTGCGTCAAATGCTCCGGGCTTCCTGTACGCCGCTTGAAGCGCGTGACAGTCCAGACGTTTCTCCACGCACTTGCATAGCACTTGCGTTGGCAGTACGTAGTGATACGACTTTGTGGCGCTGGTGAGGCAGGCGACAATGCGATCCCGCAACAAGGCATTACCGGGCAGGAGGGGGTCTGCGAAGTTCTCTGCCTCGATGGCGGCCGAGACCTGCGTCCATCTCGCCGTGAGGAAATCCCGGCAGCGATCAACAAAGGTCTTTTCTTGCGTTGTCATAGTTCAGTAGTTCGTCCAGAGGACTTCCTGTCTTTCCTTCTTGATCGACATGGCCTGCTTGGGATGCTCTCGATGAACATGCCAATCCTTGTACAGTGTGTGCATCAGATCGCAGTCGTATCCGGAGATCGCAACCTTGCCTCTCACACCGTGGAGGACGTGGCTCAGGCTGACGTGATCTTTGTCGGTCATCTCGTAGGCGTAGGCTTTACTGTCCCCCCGCGATTCGTGAGGATATGGCGGGTCGCAGTAGAAGAGGGTTTCGGTGCTATCGTAACGGGTGATGACGGCTGCGGCAGAGTCGTGCTCGATTTGCACACGCAACAAGCGTCCGGCAATGAACTCCAGCCCGGCGACACTGCCCAGCCATCGCGATACGGCACCCGCCATTCCAGCCCTGCTCGTGTTCAGGCAGTTAGCCCACCTTCCGACCGAGGCGGTCTGTGCCAGTCCGGTACGAACTTGGCGGGCTCTCACGAAGAACCGACGTGCGCGTTCCACGTCTGACAGGTATTTCCCGTTGCAGTTCGTCTCAATGGCTATGAGGAACTCCTCGCGAGAAAAGGGGGTCATGCCGATCTGGTAAAGCAGTTCGTCCTTCTTCTCCCTGAGAACCCGGAAGAAGTTGACGACTTCTCCGTCGGCGTCGTTGTAGGTCTCGACGGGCGAGGGGGGCCGGTTGATGAGGACGGCCCCTGATCCGCCGAATGGTTCACAGTAATGGTGACACGGGGGAAGTAAGGGAAGAAGCCAATCGAGATGACTGAACTTGCCGCCATACCAACCGAAAGCAATCATCTTGCGCAAGCGGCGGCGGTTCTCATCTGAGGAGCGGACGGACGGGCCAACATAGTATTCGGTTTGGACCGCATCTTCCCGGACTTGGTCTCGCCTTGGCGCAGCCTTCTGTGGTTGCCTTCTTTCTGTCATGCGGGGCACTGTCGCACTCTCCCGGTATCTTGACATCATGGCCTTCCCCGCCTCCGTCGCCGTCACGCGTAAACCGCATGTGTCCACGCCGCGTACTTCGGCACGCTCCCGTGGACCACCTTGTAGTAGTAATCCTTCACCCGCTCCGTCACCGGGCCCGGCTTCCCGTTCCCCAGCGGACGCCGGTCAATCTCCACCAGCGGCGTCACCTCGGCGCCCGTCCCGCACAGGAACGCCTCCTCCGCCACGTACAACTCCGTCCGGCTGACCCGCCGCTCCGTCACCGGCAGATCCAGGTCGCCCGCCAGCTCGCAGATCGTCCGACGCGTGATCCCGTCCAGGTTGTCCTCCTGCGACGTCGGCGTCAGAAGTCCCCCGTGCCGCACCAGGAAGATGTGCTCCGCGCTTCCCTCCGAAACGTATCCGTCATGCGTCAGGAAGATCGCCTCATCGTAGCCGTTCGCCTTCGCCTCATGCCGCGCCAGCGCGCTGTTCAGGTACGCCGCTGTCGGCTTCGCCCGCGCCGGGATCATGTTGTCCGTCAGCCGCCGCCAGCTCGACACGCACGCCGTAACCCCTTTCGACGTATCCAGATACTCCCGCAGCGGCAGCGTGTATAACGCGAACTCCGCCGGGTCGCTCGTCAGCGTCGGCGATAGCGTCTCGTGGTTGTTGAACACCAGCGGGCGGACATAGACGTCCTCCCGGTGGTGGTTCCGCCGGCAGACCTCCGCCGTCAGGTCAATCAGTTGCTCCACCGTATAGGGCAGATTCAGGTGCAGGATGCGGCAGCTCTGCCGCAACCGCTCATAGTGCTCGCGGGGCCGGAAGACGTACAACTGCTTCGCCTCGGGGTTCCAGTACGCCCGAATCCCCTCGAAACAACCCAGTCCGTAGTTGATCGCCTTCGAACGCACACTCACCTGCGCTTCGTGGAATGAGCAGAACCTCCCCTTGAAAAAAGTGACCGATGCGTCGGACATGCCGCGAACTCCCTGACCTGAAGAAACGACCGGAGCAAACCCGCGAATCACCAGTATATCGTCTTTGGGGACCGGGTCAAGCCACGCAGTTTGCGCGTCATCTGCCGGAGACCCGTGCCTTGTCGTGAGAGGAAACTAACAGAGAACGTGGCCGCAGCGAAGCGCGTCACTCCGAAGACCGACCGGCGACAGCCTGTCCTGCATCCCTTCGCCACACCCTCCGGGACCCCGCCCGTCCGCGTGCCGTCGTCGTTGTCGTCCGTCGTCCCCCGTCTCCGGTCCCCGGTCAACCCTCTGCCGTCCGTCGTACTGCGTCCCGAACCCCCGCCGCATAAACCGTATTAACACGTTGCGCGACAATAACATACGATCCACGACTCACCTCGCGCGCACCCGCTCGAAATCAGGCAATTGAATCCGCGTCCAAAGTGTAGTACAATCCTAAACGCAACGGGCGTTCGAGTTTGTGGATACTTTGCCACCCACGAGGAACCGCAGCCGAAATGATGGAGCATCTTGGCACACTTCTCGGCTCCTCCCTTGCGCAAGGTTCCGCGCTGGCCATCCTCATCGCCTTTCTCTTCGGCGTCTTCGTCGGCTTCACGCCCTGCGTCTATCCCGTACTCCCCATCACCATCGCCTACATCGGGCGCGCCTCGCGCGGCAGTCGCCTCAACGCCCTCCTCTACTCCCTCGTCTATGTCCTGGGAATGGCTGTCGTTTACTCCGCCATCGGAATCATCGCCGCTCTCCTCGGAAGCCAGATCGGAAAGCTCTGGAGCAACGGCTGGGTCCTCCTGGTGCTGGCCAACTTCTTCCTGGCCTTGGCTTTGTGGCAACTCGGCGTCATCCGGCTTCCCACCCCGCAGTTCATGACCGGCGGGGGAGAGCGCCGCAGCGGTCTCCTCGGCGCGCTTGGCGTCGGCGCCGCCTCCGGACTGATCGTCGGCCCATGCACTCTGCCCGGCCTGGCCGCCATGCTCGCCCTCATCCAGACCGGCGTGGGCGAAGGCGGCTCCCTCGGCGCCCTCCTCTTCGGCGCGACCGCGATGTTTGCGTACAGTTTGGGCCTCGGAAGCCTCATCATCATCTGTGGCGTCTTCAGCGGCATCCTCGCCAACATGCCCAAGTCCGGCAAATGGCTTGCCACCATCGAGAAGGTCTTCGCCGTCCTCCTCATCCTTGTCGCGGAGTTCTTCCTCATCTACCTCGGCCAGAGCGCCAACTTCCCCCTCCTCAGCGGCATCACCTATCGCGCCAAAGCCCCCCAGGTGGTCCCCTCGTCCCCCTCCGCGGCCATCGAGCCCGGCGTCGAGATCTCCACCGTCAAAGCCTCCGTCGGCGCGCCGGCCCCCGGCTGGGCCCTTCAGGATACCGATGGCAAGCCCGCCCGCCTCGAAGACTATCGCGGGAAGAAGGGCGTCGTCATGGTCTTTTTCTCCACCTGGTGCGCCGCCTGCATGGAAGAGGTTCCCGAACTCATCGCCTTCCAGCAGAAGTACGGAACCGGCGGCGTGGACGTCGTCGGCGTCGGGATAGACCAGCCCCTGCACACCCTCAAGCGATTTGTTGAAGACGCCAGGGTCAACTATCGCGTTGTCGTGGACGCCGACTCCAAGGTCGCCGACCTCTACGGCGTCACCGGCGTGCCCCTCGTTGTCGCCGTGGACAGCGCCGGCACAGTCCGCTTTATCGGACACGCCCTGCCCAAAGACAAGGAAGCACTCGTCCGCAATCTACAGCCATCCGGGTCCCGATAGACCACCGGACGCCTTCTGCCGGGCCGACAGGAAGGAGACGTGAATGCCCGTAGCCATCAGCCGCGTGATCGCCGACGCCGTCCGCAAGGAAAAGGCCGCCGAACGCTTCTACGCCGACGCCGCCGCAAAGGCCGCGGAACCCGGCGCGCGCGAGTTCCTTCTCCGCCTCGCCCGCGAAGAAGCCCGCCACGCCGAACTCCTCAGCGGCAGGGGGGTGGCCGATTTCCTCGCCTCCGAACCGCCCGCCTCGCAGGACCTGCGGATCGTCGAGTTCCTTGAACGTCGGTCCATCGGGCCCAAGGCCTCCTTCCAGGATGTCCTCATCTTCGCCATCAAGCGCGAGCACGCTTCCTTCAGCGCCTACCAGGCCCTCGCCGAAGCCGCGAACGACGACCCCGTCCGGAAGCTCTTCCGACGCCTCGCCCAGGAGGAACGCACGCACCGCAACCGACTCGAAACGCTGTACGACGAGGTCGTCTTCGTCGAGAACTAGGCGGGCGCCTGTCCGCGGCTTCGCGCCCGGCGCGAGGCCGACGCGGGCCGCCGTGGCGGCCAAGGTACGACTCAACCGGAGGTCAACGTCATGGAGCAAGATGGAGCGCCGCGCGTGTTCACCTGTCGAAACTGCGGCCGCATGGCTTCCGAACAGGGACACTTGTGTTCGCCGCAGCCCTGCCTGCGCCCCGTGTACTGCGCCTACTGCGGCGCCGCCTCCGAAGACCCGCGCCACATCTGCGCCCCCAAGGTTCTCAAACTCCAGTTCTACTGCCGCAACTGCGGACGGATGGCCGTCGAGGCAAACACCCTTTGCAGCCCCGTCGCCATCCCCAAAGCCCGCACCGAGGTTCTGCCGCCGGCCGCGAAGACCCCCGCCGTCCCCAAGGCCGAGAAGAAGCCTGCGCACACGGTCCGCCCGAAGGCCCCGTCCGCCAAGCCGACCGCGACCAAGCCCGCCGCCAGACCCAAGGCCAAACCTGCCAAAGCCTCCGCCAGGCCCGCCGCGAAGAGCAGGAAGAAGTAGCCTATGCCGCGTAAGCAGCGCCGCTTGAACCTCGTCGTCAGCCTCATCCTCGTCGTCGGCTTCCTCGCCACCAGCCTCACCAGCTTCTTCGTCGCCCGCGCCTCCCTCCGAACCCAGATCTCCCAGAGCGACCTCCCCCTTACCAGCGATAACATCTACTCCGAAATCCAGCGCGATCTCCTCCGCCCTATCTTCATCTCCTCCCTCATGGCCACAGACACCTTCGTCCGCGACTGGGTCATCCAGGGCGAACTTGACGAATCACGCATGGTTCGTTATCTCAAGGCCATCCAGTCCCAGTATGGCGCCTTCACCGCCTTCTTCGTCTCCGAGAAGACCCGCCTCTACTATCACTCCGAAGGCATCCTCAAGCGCGTCAGCGAAGCCGAACCGCGCGACGTCTGGTACTTCCGCGTCCAGACCTTGCGCGAACCTTACGAAATCAACGTGGATCCCGACATGGCCAACCGCGACGCCATGACCATCTTCATCAACTACCGCGTCTTCGATTATGACGGCAACTACATCGGCGCCACCGGCGTCGGACTCACCGTCCAGGCCGTCAAGTCCATCATCGAGAACTACCAGTCTCGATACAGCCGCCGAATCTACTTCGTGGACAAACAGGGCGTCATCCGGCTCCACGGGCGCGAGTTCCCCGAAGGCGTCGCGAACATCTCCCAGATCGAAGGCCTCGCGCCGCTGGCCCGCGAAACACTCGCGCAGCCTGCCGGATACCACACCTACGACAGCGACGGCAAGTCCATCCACCTCAACACACGCTACATCTCCGAGTTCGGCTGGCACCTCTTCGTCGAACAGGCCGAAGACGCCAAGCTCCGCGAAATCTGGAACACCCTTTTCCTCAACCTCGCCATCTGCGCCGGCGTCACCCTCGTTGTCCTGGTCCTTACCAACGTCACCGTCTCCGCCTACCAGGACACAATCGAACGACTCGCCATCACCGACAAGCTCACCGGCATCTACAACCGCCGCGCCTTCGACCTCCTCTGCCGCGAATCCCTTCTCGACGCCGCGCGCAACGGCAGCAACCTCTCCGTTATCCTTCTCGACATTGACGGATTCAAGGGCATCAACGACCGCTTCGGCCACGCCGCCGGCGACCGCGTCCTCGTGGCCGTTGTCCGCGCCCTCCAGGCGGGCGTCCGCGTCTCGGACATCCTCTGCCGGTGGGGGGGGGAGGAGTTCATTATCCTCCTCAAGAACTGCCCCCTTGAACAAGCCGCTCACACGGCTGAAAAGCTCCGCACCGCCATCGAGACGATGACCACCCTCGTCGAACAACGCGAAATCCGGATCACCATCAGCCTCGGCGTCGCCCAATATCGCCCCGGAGATACCGAAGAAAGCCTTCTCAAGCGCGCCGATGCCGCCCTCTACCGCGCCAAGGAAGGCGGACGCAACCGCACCGAACGCGGTTAAGCCCGCCAAGCCCTCATCCCTCCGCCAGCCCCGTCTCCCGCGCGAACTGCCGCAGCAAATCCGCCTGCCGCGCCGTCAACCGCGTCGGAACCTCCACCCGCACCGTCACGTAATGGTCCCCCGTCCGCCCGTCCGCAGCCGTCACTCCGCGCCCTTTCAGCCGCAGCACCGTCCCCGGCTGCGTCCCCGCAGGCACGCGCACCACCGTCTCACCCGCCACCGTGCGCACCGTCACCCGCGCCCCCAGCGCCGCCTGCGCCACGTTCACCCCAACCTCCGAATGAATGTCCAGCCCCTTGCGCCGGAAATGCGGATGCTCCGCCACACGCAACTCGATGTACAAATCGCCCGGCGGGCCCCCGTTGCGCCCCGCGTGTCCCTGGCCCGCCAGCCGGATCCGCTGCCCGTCGTGCGCCCCGCGCGGAATTGCCACGCTGAACCGCCGCGTCGTCTGCCGCTGCCCCGCCCCGGAGCAGGCCGAACACGGCGATGTTATCACCTGACCCCGCCCGAAACACCGCGGACACGGACGGCTGAACGCAAAGGCCCCCTGGAACGCCTGCACGTGCCCCGCCCCGTGGCAGACCGGGCACGTCTGCGACTTCGTCCCCGGCTGCGCCCCACTCCCGCCGCACCGCTCGCAATTCTCCTCGCCCGGCAGCGATATCGCCAGCTTCCCCCCGCTCACCGCCGTCTCAAAGGGGACCTCCAGCGTCGCCTCCACGTCCTCCCCCGGCAATGGACCGCTCTGCCGGCTCCGCCACGCCCCCGGCGACTCGCGGTGGAAGAACTGGCTGAAAACGTCCCCCGCCTCTCCCATGTCCTCCCAGTGGAAGGCTTCCCCCTCCTCCGGCGTCTCGCGCTCGGGCCGCCGGCCCCGCCGGCGG
>JAKJEM010000088.1 GCA_022705425.1 Planctomycetota bacterium | reverse complement strand
GGGGGTTAGTGGCATATAGGACCAGGGCGCGGGCGCGCCGTGCGGTTCGATGCCGTGGTATTGGTCCAGCAAGAGGGTGACCGGGGTGAAGGGCTCGCCGCGGCCGGCGACACGCCGGTGAAAGGCGGCGAGGTCGCCGGCGGCCCGCCCGACCGGCGTCACGCGCAGTCCGCCGTCCGCCTTGACGAAGTGCGACAGGCTGGAGGCTTCCTGGAAGAGGATGTCGCACCCGGCCATGTAGGCGGCGAGCCAGCACCGGAGGAGCATCTCGGGGGTGTAGCCCGCCAGGCGCACCATGTCGCGAGTGTACTTGGGGAAGTTAAGGCGGCACCGCTGCCCGTTCCGTTGTTCGAAGGCCCCCCACTCGCCGAGGTCTTCGTAGAAGCGGTCCTCGTGCAGGGGGTGGGGATAGCTGAAGGGGGAGACATCGGCGACCCAGAGTTTTCCGTACTGCCGCGCGGCGCCGCGCACGAACGGGATGCCGACGGGCAACGCCGTTGCGGTAATGCCGCACTCCCACCAGAAGCCCGCGAGGCCCGGCACGGCCTGGAAGGCGGAGTGGGCGCGGGAGGCGTAGAAGTCGCCGGCCAGAAGGTTGAAGTCGCTCGGAGAGAGCCCCCGGCGCGCGAGCTCCTCGATGACGCCCGGCCTCCGGTTGAAGCGGTCCTGACCGAACTTGGTCGAGTTGTGCCAGTGACGGATGTGAGCGGAGGTCGTCAGCCACTCCCTGTAGAAGGCGAAGCCCTCCTCCGGGCGCCCGAACCGCGGCGGAGCGCCGTCGGGCAGCGACCAGCTGCTCGACGTGAAGGTCTCCCACCCCAGGCACCAGAGGAAGCGGTCGCCCATGCGCTCGTGGAGGCGGCGGATCTGATCGAAGCGCTCGCGGACGTATTCCTCGACGGTGACGCCGCGTTGGGCGGCGCGCCGTTCATAGTAGGGGTTGTTCGGCCAGAAGGCGGCCAGGAGGGTTTCGCCGTTCAACGGCTCCGGCAGGTCCATCGCGCCGTGCATGTGACAGAACCACCCGCAGAACCCGTCGCCCATGCCGTGACGGCGTACGGCCTCGACGATCTCGCGGTCCGAGACGCCGAACGGAACGGCGGTCTCGAAGTTGCTCAGGAGGATGCGGCACGGCGCGCCGTTCGTCCGCCGGTCTGCCGGCGGCGGCGTAGTTGAAAGGGGCTTCATTCGGCCCGTCTCCCGCCGGGATGCGCGCGCCGCGCGATGGAGATCATCGGCGAACCTCAACATCGGCGAGGGCCCTGTGGGCGATCCTCAGGTGGCCCAGGTAACCGTGAAAGAAGCCGTCGCCGGCGTCAATTCCGTAGCCGACGCGACTGTGGCCCCCGAAGACGGAGGGCGTGCAGACGTCCGCCGTTCCGGAAAAGGGAAAGGACTGCTTCCGGTCGCCGACATGGAGGGTGAAGGACTTGAGGTCGTAGGTAAGGGCGATCCGGGTCCATCGTCCGACGGGTATTTCGAGATCGCTCGCGAACGGCGCCAGTCGGTCCTTCCGGTAGAAGCCGGCCCAGAGGCGGCCGCTTCTGATCTTCACGGTCAGCGCACCGGCGGACTCGCCGGTGGAGCGGAAGAGGACCTGGTTCTTGGCGGTCAGCGGTTTGATGTCGCCGACGAGCGAGAAGCTGCCGCGCGGCATCGTCTCCTGGGCGAAGGACACATAGGTTCCTTTACCGTCGAAGTGGAGGCAGGGCCGATCCTCGTCCAGGGTCCAGGCGGGGGCGGACTGCGCGACCGCGTCCGGGTAGTTCGCCTTCCGGTTGTAGGGTTCAGCATACAGCACGCCGCCGCCCAATTCTCCGTACCAGCGGGGTCCCGCCGCGCAGGGCAGGATGTCGCCGCAGCGGCGGTCGAAGACATAGACGAGGTCGGGCACGTCTGCTGCGTTCACGCGCACCGTCAACGGGCGCTTTTCCGTGTACGAGAAGAAAGCCAGGTCCGTCACGCCCGAGGCCCGGTCGGGCGTCGCAACGCGCGGCGCGGGGGGCAGGACGGGGCGGCTGTGATAGATTTTGCCGGAGGCGGTGACGGCGCGCAGGCGATAGACCGGCGTCGCGGTCGAAGGGCGGGCGTGAAATGAGAACTCGGCTGGCCTCGATCCGATGTGAGGCGGGATATCCGCCGCGGCGGAGAGCGCGTCGAGGACAACGTAACACTGGGCGCCCAGAGACTTTGCGTACATGCCATCGCGCGCCAACGCGGAAGGGATCACGTCGAAGGACACGCCGTTGAGCAGAAGACGGATGGAGGCTCTTTCAGCGTCGCGCCGGGGGATGGCGAGATAGGCGTAGTGGCCCTTGTTGTTGACCACGGCGTCGAATGCAACGCGGTTCCCCTCCACGCGATGGCTCTGAGGGAAATCCCTCTGTGGGTGCCGGCCTCGGACGAACTCGAAGGCGGAGACGCCGGCGAGGGCGATCTCGCCCCGGAGGGCGCGCGTCGGGACGCTCCCGAACTTTGCGGTCACCCACAGGCGGTCCGGGTCGTCGTTGCGCGTCCGGTCATAGGCAAAGACCTCGCGCTCGTCCTCGAGGACTTCGAGCGAGGCAAGCCCTTCGGCGCAGGCGAAGCTTCCGCGAACCAGGTGCCCGGGCTGTCCCTCTTCGGGGGGCAGGATCGTCAGCGTGGACGCAACACCCGCCGGGATGTCGCGCAGCGGCTGTTTGACGCACTTGTGATCCGTGTTCCACGTGCTCCTGACGGCGATCGGATGGAGTCCTTCACCGTAGAGTGTCCGGCGCCCGTCGGGGGTCGTGATGCGCACCGCAAGCGTCAGGAGACGGTGTTGAGAGATATCCTCCGTCGGCAGAGCGAAGGTTCGATCCTCGAGGTTTCCGGCGGCGAAGGAGACCTCCGGAAACTCCCGGACCAGTCGTCCGCCAAAGTCCCTCAGGACCAATTGCGCCGTATAGGCGGCCTGCGTGCGCGATTCGGGCACGTTCAGGAGCTCCACCTCCAGCCGCTCTCCCAGTTTCAGGTTGGGGCGGTAGGAAACGACGAGGTTCGGAACGGAGGGGTCGTCTCCCGCATTGGGCGCGGGAGGAAGGCCCTTCAGTGCGCGCATATAGTGCTTGAGGATGCGTTGATGGCCGAGGGAGGTGTACAGCGTCGGCTGAATGCAGGTGTTCTCCTTGAACTCGTTCCACTCCGGGAGCATGATGATGTCGGCCTTGGCGTCAAGGGCCGCCTGCAGAGACAGCCGCAAACGCCTGGTTCCGTCGGCGGTCGCGTGCACGACGCCCCGGCGGTCGCTGGCGTATTGCGCCCGGGCAAAGAGCGCCAGGAGCTTGCGCGCATACTTCGGTTCGGCGAGGACCTGCTGATAGACCGGCAAGGCCCACTTCGTGTAGTACTCCAGGTCCAGTTTCCGCCCGAAGCCGGAATCGTCCTCGCGGTCCACATAGGCGATTCCCTGGATTCCGTCGCAGAGGTCGAGATAGCGGCGGATCATCGCCTTGGCACGCTCGATGACGTCGGGGGCAATGCGTCCGTCCCGATAGGCCTGGGAAAGCAAGTGGTCAATGGACGGGGCGTTCGCGATGAACAGCACCCGGTTCTCGTTCCGCCGGCGGAGAGCGGTCACCACCTCCGCGAGCTGGCCGAACGACCAGGCGTCCACGCAGTAGGAGGGTATCACCAGTCGGCCGCCGAGCTGAAGAGAATTCGGGGAGGCCAGAGCTCGCTTGATGACCTTGTCGTATTGGTCAATCGCCGCTGGAATCGGCGTCTGTCCTCCGGTGAGTTCCGGGACCCACAGGAAGTTCTTGAGTCCGCCTTGTTCGAGGAAGTCTGCGGCCCGGAAGTATCCTTCGAACTGCCACGGCGCTCCGACGGACGTGGCGAGTCCGTCCATCTCGTACAGCCCGGCGGCGATCTCGGCATCGCGAAGAAAGCCCGCCCGCGTGAACGTCTCAGCGGCCCCTTCGGCCCGCAAGCCCGAATCCTGGAAGAGGGGCCGGTCGTCGTAGAGAAGGTAGTAGTTCTGGTGCAGGGCGTACATGGTCTGCGTGCGCGACAGTACGATGGGGCGGCGCGGCTTGATGTCGTCCGGAAGGTCCGGGGCAAGGGTCGGCCCTTCGAGTTCCCCCGTCCCCGGCGTTTCGGGGCGTGCCGCAGGGGAGACCGGGCGGGGGGCCGCCGGGCGCGTCACCAAGGAGGCATCCCCCTCGATTCGGAAATCCGTCATGGACACGGCGACCGTGTCCTGCCGGGCCGAGACGGAGAAGCTGAGCGGACTGGACATTGCGGCGTTGGTGTGCGGCTTCCAGCCGCTCTCCGCCAGCACCGCGCCGCCGGCATCCCTCAGCGTAACGGCAACCCGCGCCGCCTCGTTGCGGACCTCTAGGAGATACTCGCGTCCCGGCGGACACGGGCATTCCCATCGCGCCTTGAACCCGTCCTCGCCGGTGGTGCTGAGGTGCATCTTGCCGTCGCGCAGGACGTCGGCCTGCCACAACTTGCCGTGGGAGAAGATCACGCCGTAAGGATTCCATTCCTCCGGTTTCTGAAGGAAACGCAGTCGAAGCGTATACGCAGCGTTCTCAAAAACCAACCGGGTCGCCAGGCCGCAACGGCTGCGGGCGCCGCCCTGCGACTGCGCCGCGAAGCGCGCCCAGTGTCTGCCGCCCGTCTCCTCGATGGATAACATCTGGGTTCCCTCGCGCACGAGCGCCCAGACCTCCGGCGAAAAAGCGGCCCCGACAAAGGGCTCGTTGACGAGTTCCGCGGCGTTCGCGCAGGCGGCCCAGAGCAGGCCGGCCACCAGAGACAGAGCGGGAATCGCGGCGCGCCGCGTCATGGCATCTCCTTGGTCAGGGGGGGACATGGTGATGGGGGATCAGCGGATGCTGCCGCGGTCCACGAACTCGGCCTCGATGCGGATTTGTCGGTCGAAGTCCTCGCCGGCGATGGCCGACGTGACGGCTTCGGCCGCCTGGGCGCACAACGCCTCGATGGAAAATTGAAGCGAACTCACGGGCGGGTCGAACCGGTCGGTATAATAGGCGTTGTCATAGCCGGCGAGGGAGAGGTCGGCGGGAATCCGCAGCCCCACCAGGTGCGCCGCCTGATAGAACGGCACGGCGACCTGATTGCTGCGCAGGACGCAAAGGTCCAAGGCGCGCAGGCGGGGCGCCAGTTCCACCATCTGGGCGATCAACGTCTCCGGACAACGCTGGATCTCGAAGATGTCGGTGTCGGGCAGGCTCAGGCCATGCTGCGCCAGCGCGGCGCGGATCTCGGCGAGGCCGGGGTTGTCCCTGGGCATCTCGAAGGACAGCAGCCCCACCCGGCGCAGCCCCTTGCGCGCGCACAGCGCGGCGAGCGCGCTCATGCCCGGCCTTCGATCGTACGCGGCCCAAGGCATCTCCAGTCGTTCCGCCTCGGCCACGCTGCCGGCATCGTGGCGGAGGATGGCCACCGCCGGCAGAGACGGGCGACGGACCTTCGCCCAGTGCCGCAGGCCGCTCTTGAAGACACAGATGGCCCCGTCAATCCCCTCCGCCCCCGTGGCGTGCGGGGGCATCATCTTCAGGCTGTAGCCCCAGCGCTCCAAGGCGTCGGAGAGGCACAGGACGATCCTGAACGAGGGACTGAATGCGCCGAAGTAGCTGGGGTCGAGGTCCATGAAGAGGCCGATGGTCATGGTGCGCTGTGTGGCAAGGGCGACGGCCGAGCGGTTCGGGCGGTAGTTCATCTGGCGCGCGACGCGCAGAATCTTCTGTTTGAGCGAACGACGGACATAGCCGCGTCCGGAGAGGGCCCGGGCGACATGGGTGCGCGTGATGCCGAGCGCGTCGGCGATCTGCTGCATACTGGCCACGGCGTCGTTCCTTTTCAGAGGCAACCGTCACGGCAACGGGGAGGCGCCGACGTCAATTCCCGCCGCCTGATCGAAGTCGTGATAGACCTGCGCGCGCCCGCTCACCTGCCCGCCCGTGCCGGTGAGGGTCGTGTCCACCTTGGTTCCGGCCAGGGTCCCGACGCGGGCAGCAGTGTAACTGAACGGCGGATAGCTGGCGTTGGGCGCGGCGTATGTCTTGTTGTCCGTCAGCGTCGCTCGGCTGTACCAGGAGATCGTCTGCTGAACATCGCCGTAGTAGGCGGCATGGCCGTCGCCGTAAAGAACATTATACCCGTCCTTGTGGTGGAACCACGCCGCGCCGGGGCGCAGATTGCGGGCGTCGAGGAAGGTGCGCCAGAAGGTGTCGGCGACGATGGCCCGCCCGCCGAGGGTCTTCGGCGTCTTGAACAGCGGACAGCCGATCTCCGTCCGGACCGCCGGCTGCACGAAGTGCGCCGGGTACTGCGCCCACGTCGTGAAACCGCGCTTCAGGCGCTCGTCCCGGTCGTTGTACGTCGCGTCGGCCTCCTCGCCGCGGACCGGCATCGAGCGGTAGCAGTAGGAAGACTGCACGGTGACCGACCCACGGCTGGTGCCGGAGCTGTAGACCGTATGCCAGGCGGCGGTGGCCGTCCCGCCCGCGCGTTCCACGCCGGCGCGATAGTAGTTGCCGTGAGTCAAGGCCCGCCCCCCGAGACCGCCCAAGCCCTTCACCGCCGTCAGGGTGTTCAGTTGCCCGTTCCCGAAGCGGCTGACCGCCCAGTTGTAGGCGTCATAAGCCGTGCCGCCCACGGTGGTGGCAAAGGTTGTCGTGTAGAGCCAGTTGGGGGGGACGTCCCACGAGGGACAGAACATGGCGCGCAGGTCGTCCATGTACCCGTCGGTCAAGAGATGCCCCAGGCCGATCGGCCCGGCTTGCAGAACATCCGCCCGGTCCACGCGAATTCGCGCCTGCACCGTATTCGTCCCGAAAGCCAGCGTCATCTCGTCGTCGGGGGCGGAGTCGGTGTCGTTGATGCAGACCAGACGGTTCTGGTTCGTGTGGACGGTATCGCCGGTCCGGGGGTCGGTGTAGAGGCCGCTGTCCAGTGTTACAGCCAGGCGCGCGGTGCCGGGGCTCTCGCCGGGGTAGGCCGCGCCCTTGAGGGTGAAGGAGCCATTCTCCAGGACGAAGCTCATCGGCGCGCGTCCGTACGCGGGCTTGGCCGGCAGATAGCCGCCGTAGTCGCCGGTGTACGACTCGAGCCCGATGGAAATCTGCTTGAGGTTGGACTGGCACGCCGAGCGTCGCGCCTTCTCGCGGGCGGACGCCAGTGCGGGCAACAGCATCGCGGCCAGGACGGCGATGATCGCGATGACAACCAGCAGTTCGATCAACGTGAACCCCTGCCACTTGCGGCGCGTGTTCATTACGGCCTCCTTTCGCGTTCGCCGGCGTCCGGCCTCGGGCGTGGATGGCGCGCACCGCAAGAATGCTCGCGCGCACATATGTTCGCGCGAACAGTATATCATTGGCACGGCTGGAATGCAAGCACAAGAAATTCCGAACGAACGAGGATTCTTCCGGAGTCCTGCGGTACCCCCTCGCAATCATGGGACATACGCAATCATGTGCAATCATGGGACATAAGACTATTATCGCCGCATTCCATTCCGCGGCTTCGCTTTCGGCTTCTTGGGCGGGCGGCCCGGCCGGCGCGGCACGAGCCGACGTCCGGTGAGCGATTCGAGCGTCTGCACGAATCCGACGGCCCCGAGCGGACGGCCCGTGCGCGTGTGACGGCGCAGGTCGGAGGTCTCGCGCGAGTCGCGCTTCAGCAGCGCGCGCCAGTTCACCTCCGCCCCCGCGATCTCCCGCTGCGCCACCTCCGGGACGACCACTCGCGCCATTCTGCTCATGCCAGGACCCTACATGCTCCGCACGCTGTTGTCAAGCGATATACGTCTTATGTCCCCTGAGTACCCACATTCTCCGCACGCCGTGGTCAAGCGATATAGGTCTTATGTCCCCTGATGCACCGGATTACTCATGTCCCCCGATTACTCCCGCCGTTCGTTTCTGTCCGGCCCACGCCATCATCCAGACTCCTCAGACACCTGCCTATGTTTCTGCACCCCTCGCTCTCCACGCCGCACCGTCAGGGCCGTCGATATTTCACAAACACGGCAGTTGTATCCCCATCGCTCTCCTGCAAAGCGATGGCCAACATCTCCATTCTGCATTCGGCACGCGGCTCGATAATGACAGCATTCGCCAGACACCCGCTCGGCGGTCTCCACCAATCCAGGTGCTTCCCTGCTCTTCCGACAAAGAACACGGCATCAATAGCTTCTGCCCTCTTTCCCTCAATAAGATGCCACCACTTCACGGCTTCGCCCCTCTGACATTGGAACCGGAGGACTACGTCCGTCCATCGGTGGTGATACGCGGCTGCGTGAGCGTCTGCTGTCAAAGGTGGGAACTCCGCGCGCACAGCGTTCTTCACTTCTGCCATAACATCCGAGGCGGCTACTTCCTCGTAGCCTGACCATACCCCACGCTGACAGGAGGAAACGAGAATCCCGACGGCCAACAGGATGCCTAGACCTGCTGCAACCACGCAAGATGCAATCAGAAGACCACGCCAGGACAGATTCACAATACTACTGCATTCACCGCCGTGAGCAGTTGACATTCGACCTTCCCTTGCCTTTCAGGCGCAGTACACCATTTCGCTCCTCAAAGACAATCTCTTCGCCCGCCCAACTGATCTCGACAAGGAAGGGATCGAAGGCCGACCAATCTGACAATCCTAGACCTTGGTGAAACGACCCAAACACCATGGGTACGTCTATGGTCAGCCAGTCTCCCCACGTATTGGAGCTCATGATGTCGCGGATGATGTGACGGGTGTTCGTAAAGGTAACACGCTTGCGCCCATCGACGATGTTTAGATGGAAGTTCCCAGTGGCATAATAGTCAACATAATTGAACGTCATCCTGAGCATATAGGTGTCATCGATAATGGCCTGGGTGGCTGGCGATGTTGTAAACGCCCCCGCCTTCACGTTGCCGCCAGCGATGATCTCGGCCTTCTTCAAAAAGGCCTGGAATGCCGCAGACTGAACCGCCGGATGCTCCTGCATGAATCTGGCCCATTCGTCGTCGCTTCTTGTGAGTGTGCGTCCGCCCCCTGAGAACCAGTGCCCGCGCACGGTGCTTACCATGTCCACAATCACGGCGTCGCGATCGTATGCCGTAGGTCGCGCCGTCGGCCGATAGATAGGGCCGCTCTTGTCCACTGGCCACTCCTGCCATCCCGATCCAATCGGCGTCCCATTCTCATGGAACACTTCCCGTCCGTCAGGGTCGACCAAGGATGCTGGACTGTCCCCCCACATGATGTAACGGTTTGTCGCGAACAAGACGTCCCTCTGCAAGAACCTCCCCACCCCCCGATGCGCCGTCCGCGTCGGCGTGATCGAGAAGAGGTTGTCGGGGTCGTCTCGCAGGATGATCCACGCCGGGGCGCTGGGGCCGAAGCGCGTGCCTTCCGGCGGGGGCGTGTTGCGCAGGTAACGCCCCCACGCGTCGTACTCGAAGTACCCCGTCACGATTCCCGCCTCGTTCACGAGCCGGTGCACGTTCCCGCGAGGGTCATACGCCGGGTACTGGAAGTACGCCGTCCCGTTGCGTTCGACCTTGCTCGCCAGGAGGTCGCCGATGCCGGGGACGGGGGATATCCCCCGCGTGTGCCGGGCCGTCACCGCACCGGCGGCGTCGTACTCGACCGGGTGACACAGCCCGTCCGCGTCGTAGGTGAAGTACGCCGCGCCGGCGCTGTCCACCAGCGCGGTCCTCCTCCCCAGCGCGTCGTAACGGAAGTAGTTCGTGATTCCCGTACGGAAGGTGATCCGCGTCTGGAGGTCCCGGCTGTCGTAGGCGAAGTACGTCGTCCCCGCCGCCGCGACGGTCTTCCGGCAGTTCCCGTTCGGGTCGTACTCGAAGTACGTCGTCTGCGCCGACGTGGCGTCGTGCGCCTTGCGCAGTTCATTCGCCGCGTCGTATTCGTACTGCGTCGTCACGCCGTTGCGCACTTCGCCGACCCGGTTGCCCGCGCCGTCGTAGCTCCACTCGAAGGCGTAGATCGCCGGCGTCCCGGCGCCGCCGTACCAGTGCTCTCCGGTCAACCGGTCCGCGGCGTCCCAGGCGTAGTACGCCGTCTTCCCGCCCTCGCGCGCGACCTTCGCGGTCCGCCCCGCCGCTACGGTTCCGGCGCCGACAGAATGCGGCGACCTCGGACGCCTGTGATCTCCAGCCGTCCGACCGCCCGCCGTTCGTTTCTGTCCGGCGCACGCCATCATCCAAGCTCCTGCCGATGTTCCTGCACCCCGCACCCGCCATTTACACAGATTGAACGGCGACTTGCTACCACCCGCCGAAGACCCTCTTCACGCCGACTAACGCGAGAGCCGCATATGGAAGAAAGGAAGCGACTCCCGCCACCTTTCCGAGAGGGCGCCCGAGGAAGACTAGCGCCAAGGAGTACCCAAGACCGGCCAGTCCCACAATCCCAAGCTGGAGTTCGCCAGCCACCCGATGGGGCTGCGACGTGGCGAAGAATGGCAGGCACATTGCCGTGCCCAAGCCCGCGCACACTAGAGGGGAAACCAGAAGCAGAAACTCCCGGGTCTCCTTCTTCAGTCCTCCATGGGGGGTAAGATAGATCGCGTAAAGGGCGTACAAGGAGGCAGTGAGCGCTAGCAGCCTGTGGCAAAAGTAGTCCGCTTGCGTTGGCGGCGGTAGTTTAATATCCTTGGTCTCGGCAGGGGTTT
>JAKJEM010000087.1 GCA_022705425.1 Planctomycetota bacterium | reverse complement strand
GGTTGTGGCGGATGCGACGGGCCTGCCGGTGTGCTGCCGGGCGGAAAGCGCCATGAGCGCGCTGGGGGCGGCGGTGCTGGCGCGCGGGCTGATCGAACCGACCCCGCTGAACGAGGTCCTGGCGAGGCCGGCCGGGGGCTCGGCGCGGGAGCTGCGCCCCGGCGCGGACGCGCCGCTATACGCGCAGATGGCCGGGGAGTATTTCGACCGGGTGCAATCCAGGGAATGACAGGAGCGGAAGATGGCGGTGCTTGAGAGGCTGAACGTGGGTGTCGTCGGCGCGGCGGGCCGAGGGGGATCGTTCCGGAAGGGCTTCGAGGCGAACGGCGCGCGCATTCATGCCGTGTGCGACCTGCAAAGGGACAAGCTGGAGGAGTGCCGCGAGCGGATGGGCGCGGCGGAAGCCTACAGCGACTACGAGGAGATGCTGGCGAAGTCGGAGCTGGACGCGGTGGTGATCGGGACGCCGATGCCCTTCCACGCGCCGATGAGCATCCGGGCGCTTGAACGGGGGCTGCACGTCATGTCGGAGGTGACGGCGGCCGTTTCGGTGGAGGAGTGCCGGGCGCTGACTGCCGCGTGCCGCCGGTCCCGGGCGGTGTACATGATGGCGGAAAACTACACCTACACGTGGGCGAATGTGGTGGTGCGCGAACTGGTGCGGCAGGGGCTCTTCGGCGAGACGTATTACGCCGAGGGGGAGTACCTGCACGAGCTCAAGGAGCTGAATGAGATCACGCGCTGGCGGCGGCGCTGGCAGACGGGGGTCAACGGAATCACCTACGGCACGCACAGCCTGGGGCCGATCCTCCAGTGGATGCCGGGGGATCGGGTGACGTCCGTGTGTTGCGCGGGGAGCGGGCAACGCCACCGGGACCCGCGCGGGGAGGCCTACGAGAACGAGGCGTCGTGCGTGATGCTCTGCAAGACGCGCCGGGGGGCGCTTATCAAGATCCGACTGGACATGCTTTCGGACCGTCCGCACGCCATGACGAACTACCAGCTCCAGGGAACGGACGGCTGCTACGAAAGCGGACGGGGCGGCCCGAGCGACCGCCCGAAGATCTGGCTGCGGGCGCTGAACCGGGGGATGAAATGGGTGGACTTCGAGTCCTTCCTTCACCTGAACCCGCTGGCGGAGAAGTACGTGCCGGAGATCTGGCTGCATCCTCCGGCGGAGGCGTTGCGGGCCGGACACGGCGGCGGGGATTACTTCGAGGTGCGGGACTTTGCGCGGGCGATCCGGGGCGAGGCGGCCTGCCCGATCGGCATCCACGAGGCGATGGACATGACGCTGCCGGGGCTGGTGAGCCAGCGGTCCATCGCGCAGGAGGGGCGCTGGCTGCCGGTGCCGGATTCGCGGGAATGGAGTGATTGACCGCTCAGCCCCGGCGCGACTATAATGGTCGCGTTGCAGTCCCCTGTGAAGCCGGACCCAACTGCGGATGGAGCGTGCCATGTCAGAAGAGCGCGGGCGCAGGTGCGCCGTGGCGGCCGTGGTGTTCCTGCTGGCCCTGCCGGTGTGCGCGGCGCTTGCCGCCGACGCGGCGACGACGGATACGGCGACCTTTGCGCGCCTGATGGCAAAGGCCTGGAGCCGCGACAGGGTTTTCGAGCGCGTGAAGAAGGTCTGCGTGGCGGATGGAACGCTCTACGTCCTGGGCGCGCCGCGCGGACTGGATGCCATTGACCCGGCCACGGGCATAACGCGCTGGCTGCACGTCGGGCGCTATCCGGTGGACACCCCCCCCACCCGCCTCGAAGGCGTCGTGTCCTTTGCGGAGGGGGGCGAGTTGGTGGGCATTGACGAGAAGACGGGGCTGGAGAAGAGCCGGACGAAGATCCGCGTCGGGGTGCGGACGCCGGTCTATCCCCATGAGGACTACTGGACCGTGGCGTCGGGGGATGACCGGGTGTATGGCCTGTCGCCCACGGACGGACGCCGCCTCTGGCATGTGACGATCAACGACCTGGTGACGGGGAGCGACTGGCGCGCGGAAAATCCGGAGGTGTCCGTCTTCATGACGCGGACGGGGACGCTGACGGCGGTGGACCTGGACATCCGGGGGATTGCCTGGCAGACCCCCTTCCGCAAGCCCGAGTGTTCGGCGCCGACGCTGGCGCCGCCGCTGGTCTTTGTCGGGTGCGAGGACTACTACCTGTACGCGCTGTCGGTGAAGAGCGGGCTGGAGCAATGGAAGGTCTGCCTGTCGGCGCCGGTGCTGGAGAAGCCCGTCGCGGCGCACGGGCGGGTGTATGCCACGACGGCGGACGGGGTGCTCCATGCGGTGGATATCGAGCGGCAGGAGGTGCTCTGGGCCAACCCGCAGGGCGGGCGCGTGCTGACGGCAACGGAGGAGTGGGTGGTGCTCCATCGCCGGACGAAGGAGCTGAACCTTATCGCCGTGGCCGACGCGGCGACGGGCAAGGTGACGGCCCAGGCGACGGCGCGCGACCACGAGTACTTCGCCGCCGATCCGACCTCGGGCATCTTCATTGCCGCCAATGAGCGCGGGGACGTCCTGGCGATCGGGGTGCGGAAGGTGGTGGAGGCGCAGGCGGCGGCGCGCGCGGCGCGGGCTTCAGAGCGGCTGTCGCAGACGCAGTCCCGGGCGACGACCCCGACGCCCCCGTCGGCCGGAACCCCCGCCGCCTCCCCGGCGACCGTCCGTCCGGCTGCGCCTGCGCCGGCGGCCACGCCGACGACGACCGCCAAGCCCTCCGGCGGCGGCCCGAAGTACTTCCTCGTCCACTGATCGGCGTCACTCGCGCGGCTTGGAGAAGTCCGGGGCGCCGCCGACGATCAACGCTTCCACGCGGCGCGGCGCGCGAATGCGGACGCTCCCCTGCCCGCGCGAGAATTCGACCACTTCGCCGAAAAGGCGGTTGCCGTCCTGATAGACTTCGACGGGCGAGCCGGTGAGGGTGCCCGCGTCGGCGGCGGCATCCCAGACGAGCGTGCGCCCGACGGCCCGAACGCGGGACTCCTCGAGGCTGACGCGGCGGCCCTGGGCGGTCACTCGACGCAACTGATTCTCAGGCCCGAGCAGGGCCGTCAGGCGCTCCGCGCGGACGACGCGCCCCCCCTTTTCCAGCGACTCGCCCTCCTCGATGACGACGTTGCCGGAGGCGTCGAAGCCTTCGAGCGTGCCGGCGCTCCCGAGGCGGGACAGCACCCGGTCGGCGCGGAGTGTGCGCCCGGCGGCGCGTGAACCGCCGGCGTCGTCAATCGAAACGCGTCCGATGGCGTCGAACTCCTGCAGGGTCTGCCGCGAGCCGATGCGCGCAATGACGCGGTCGGCGTGCAGAAGGCGGGCCTCCCTGGTTCCGGGCGCGCCCTCCGTGATCGTCACCTTGCCCAGGGCGTCGAAACTTTGCAGAGTGCCGTCGGCGCCGGTCTTTGCCAGGACGCGGTCGGCGCGCAGCAGGCGGGTGTCCTTCGTTCCGGGCGCGCCCTCCTCGATCGTCACGCCGCCCAAGGCGTCGAAGCTTTGCAAGGTGCGGTCGGGGCCGGACTTCGCCAGGACGCGGTCGGCGCGGAGGCGTCGCGCGGGGGCGCCGGGCGCCGTCTCCTCGATCTGTACGCGCCCCGTGGCCTCGAAGTCCTGGAGGGACTTTCCGCCGCCGAGCCGCGCCGCGACCTTGTCGGCCGTGAGGGTGCGTCCGGGCGCCGATGCGCCGCCGCGCTCGACCAGCGACACGCGGCCCGTCGCCACGACCTCCTCGAGGGCGTTCTCCGCGCCGAAGCGGGCGGTGAGGCGCTCGGCGCGCAGGAGGCGTCCCTCCTCGACGATCTCGACATTCCCGGTGGCCGCCAGCCCTTGCGCGCGTCCATCCTCGGTGAGGCGCACCTCGACGTCGTCGGCTTTGAGCGTCTGCGCCCCCTGGGCGATGGAGACGCCGCGGCGCAGACGGGCCTTGCCGTCGGCGCGGGAATAGGCCATGTCGCCGGACCATCCGGCTTCGAGGGCGGGGCGGTTGTCGCCCTCGGGGGCCTGGGCCTTGAGCGTGCCCGCCCCCGCCACGCGCAGGGCGGCGTCCTTGAGGCCGAATTCGATGTCGTTGCCGCGGACCTCCTGCGCGCCGCGCCGGGCGACGGCGTCGCCGAGGAGTCGGAGGGAGTCCTTCTGCGCGTCGTAGAGGAGTTCGCGGCTGCGCGCGGTCACAGGCTCGGCGGGGCGTTCCTTCTCGACGGACGCCAGGCCCGAGATGCGCACGTCGCCCTCGGCGCGACAGGAGAGCAGGCGGCGGTTGTCCTTGTCGAGCCGGGCGTTGAGCGACTGGCAGTCAATCTGTAATCCCTGGCGCTTCAGGCGCACCTCGCCGCGAAAGGCCACGTCGTGCGTGGCGGCGTCGAAGTGCATCATCCGACCCCAGGAGACCTCGATACGGTCGGGGTTTTCCCCCTCCTGAACGGCCTCGAGCGCGCCCTTTCCGGGGACGTCCACGCATGTCCGGGCGGTGTCGAGGTCCATGCGCTCGGAGGTGATCCGGCTGCCGCCCTGACGCACGGTGGCGGGCGCGCCTTCGAGGGTGACCTGGTCGTTGAGGCGGGTTCGGACGAGGCGGGCGCCGCCGCCCTCGGCCACGGAGGTCTTGAAGCGCACGTTGCCTTCGGCCTCGAAGCGCTCGATGTCGGTGCGTCCCTCGAGCGCGCTCGTGCGCGGGGCGGCGGTCTTTTCCTGGCTGAAGAAGAGGTTGACGCGGTCGGCCTGGAGCTCGTCGGAGCCCTGGCGGAAATGGACGGCGTTCTGCAGGCGCACGGCGCGTTCGAAGCCGTCGGCGGCGGCGGGCCCGGCGCAGGTGATCTCGATGGGCGGCACGGGGCGGCTGGTGCCGGAGGTTTCGCGGGCCGAGATGACCCGGGAGGGCGCGAGGATCGCGGCGGCGATGTCGCGGGCGATTCGGAGGGTGCGCTGGCGGGGATCGAGGTCAACGCCCGTCCCGGCGAGGGAGTGGCTCCCCTCGTCGGTGCGCAGGACGATCTCGACGCGATCGGAGCTGCGTCCGGTGCCCAGGGCCAGGTCAACCGCCATCGAGGGCGCGGAGATCGTGCCGGTGTAGAGACCGGAGAGGTCGGCCTTGACGCCGCCGGAGAGGTTCATCTGCTCCTGGGGCTGGCGGATGAGCAGGCCGCGGCTGGCGCGGGCGACGACGCGCTGCTCGCCGCGATCGAGAGTGCGGACGACGTGGACTTCGGGGTTCGTGAGGGAGGTGGTTTCGTCGCGGTTGACGACGGCCTCGGGCGCCTTGAGGGTCCAGTCGGTCCCGGCGGTCTGGAAGTCGCGCAGGACGCCGAGGGTCTTGTCGTCGGTGATCGGCTCCCGGTCAAGCGGGCGGTCAACGGTCGGCTCGCGGCGGGCCTCCGGCGCGAAGACGCCGGCGAGCGCGAGGATGAGGACGAGGACGCCCGCGATGGCGAGCAGCCCCCAGAGAAGGCGACGACGCTTCATGACGCCTCCGATGGGCCGCCGGGCGTCAGGCCGTATCGGGCGATGATCGGCGCCCAGCGCCCCTGCGCGCGAAGGATGCGCTCGGCGACCTCGCGGGCGGCGCCGCGTCCGCCGGAGGCGCGCGTCACCCAATGCGCGGCACGGCGGACTTCGGGGCGTGCGTTGGGGACGGCCACGGCCAGGCCGACGGCGCGCATGACAGGGATGTCTATGAGGTCGTCGCCGACGAAGCAGAGGGCGTCGGGGGGAAGGCCCGTCTCGCGCAGGAGGCGGCGCAGGCCGTCGAGCTTGACCTTATAGCCTTGGAGGACCCGGGAGAGCCCGAGTTCGCGCGCGCGACGGGTGACGGCGCCGGCGCGGCGTCCGGAGAGGATGGCCGTGCCGATGCCGGCGCGCTGGAGGTACTTGATGCCGGTGCCGTCGTGGACGTCGAAGCGCTTGACCTCGCCGCCCGCGGCATCGAGGTAGATTCCGCCGTCGGTCAGCACGCCGTCCACGTCGAAGATGACGAGGCGGACGCGGCGGATGCGATGAAGGAGTTCGCGGCTGTTCACGGGGCAATCACCCGAACGGCCAGAAGGTCCTGGATATCCACGATGCCGCAGAGGCGGTCGCGTTCGTCCACCACGGGGAGTTCGTCAATGCGGTGGTTCTTGAGGATGCGCGCGGCCTCCTGGGCAAGTCGCCCGCGCTGGATACGCTTGGGGTTTCGCGTCATGACGGCGGAGATGGGGCCGTTGAGGAAGGCGGGGTCCTGGCGGACGCGACGGCGGAGGTCGCCGTCGGTGAAGATGCCGAGGAGGCGGCCTTCGGGGTCCACGATGCAGATGGCCCCGGCGCGCCCGGGGATGTCCTCGATGCGCGCGAGGGCGTCGGCGACGGGGGCGTCGCCCACGATGCGGGGGCAGAGGTCCAAGCCGCGCATGACCTCCTCGACCTTCATCAGTTTGCGGCCGAGATCGCCGCCGGGATGGAAGAGGGCGTATTGCTCCTGGTCGAAGCGGCGTCGGCGCGCGAGGGCGAGGGCGAGAGCGTCGCCGAGGGCGAGCATGGCGGTGGTGCTGGCCGACGGCGCCAGGCCAAGGGGACAGGCCTCGGCGACGGGGCCGATGTTGAGGACGAGGTCGGCGTGGCGAGCCAGGGAGCTGGCAGGGTTGCCCGTGACGGCGATGACGCGCGCGCCGATGCGTTTGACGGCGGGGAGGAGTTCGACGACCTCGGTCTCGCCGCTGTTGGAGAAGGCGAGCACCACGTCGCCCTCGGCGATGCGCCCGAGGTCGCCGTGGACGGCTTCGACAGGATGGACCCAGTGCGAGGGGGCGCCGGTGCTCGCCAGCGTGGCGGAGACCTTCTGGCCGATGATGCCGGCCTTGCCGATGCCGGTGACGACGATGCGCCCGGGACAGGCCAGGAGCATCTCGACGGCCTGGGAGAAGGCGGGATCGAGCCGCTCGATGACGCCGCGCAGGGCGCGGATTTCGGCCTCGATGACCTCGCGGGCGAAGGCCAGATCGTCGGAGCGCGTCGCATCCACGTCAGTGACTCCCCCCGTCGCCGCCGGCGGCGGCCTCGCGCCGGAGGAGTTCCTCCTGGGCGAGGACTTCGCGGGCGAGGGCCATGTAGTCGCGGGACCCGCGCGAAGCACGGTCGTACGCGTGGATGGGCTTGCCGTGACTGGGCGCCTCGGCGAGCTTGACGTTCTTGTGGATGACGGAGCGGAAGAGCTTGTCGGGGAAGTACTCCTGGATGTTGGCACAGACCTCCTGCGAGAGGCGGGTGCGCCCGTCGTACATGCAGGCGATGATGCCGGCGACCTGGAGATCGGGGTTGAGGCGACGCCGGACGAGGCGGATCGTCTCGATGAGCTTGCTCATACCCTGAAGGGCGAAGAACTCGGTCTGGAGGGGGATGAAGACCTCGCGCACGGTGGTGAGGGCGTTGAGCGTCAGCAGTCCGAGGGAGGGAGGGCAGTCCACGAGCACGTAATCATAGCCGGCCAGGACGCCGGCGACGGCTTCCTTGAGAATGGTCTCGCGCCCGACGACGCCGACGAGTTCGATCTCGGCGCCGGCGAGGTTGATGTTGCTGGGCATGAGGTCGAGGTTCTTCAGGCGGGTCTGGGTGATGATTTCCTCGACGCGGGCCTCGCCGATCATGAGTTCGTAGATGGACTTGCGGTTCTCGGCGTACACGTCCACGCCGAAATGGATGCTGAGATTGGCCTGGGGGTCAATGTCAATCATCAGCACGCGGCGGTCGAGGGCGGCCAGGCAGGCGCCGAGGTTTGCGGCGGAGGTGGTCTTGCCGACGCCGCCCTTCTGGTTGGTAAGCGCAATGGACCTCATCGTCGTATTCACCCAAGCCGTGCGCCGAAGCCGTCTCCCCGCCGACGGGAGTTATTCTAGCCGTGGCGGGGGGATAAGGCAAGAAGGAGCGCGGGCGCACGCGGGCATTGCAGGCGAGGGCGAGAGACATCATAATGGCGTCCGACGGAAGCCCGGAGGAGCGTCCCTTGCACATTGTCGGCCTTGCCGCACACATGCACGACTCGGCGGCCTGCCTCCTGACGGAGGGTCGGATCACGGCCTTCGCGGAGGAGGAGCGGCTGACGCGGCGCAAGCACACCGGGGAGTTCCCCGGCGAGTCGTTGCGCTGGTGCCTGCGCAAGGGCGGCATCGGCATGGGCGATGTGGAGCGCGCGGCCTTCTTCTGGCGGCCCTGGCTGGGGCTGGGACGCCGGGCGGCGCAATTCGCGGCGGGGCTGCCGCGCAGTCTGGCGCAGAACCCGGGACGCTTCCGCATCCTGCGCGACATGCTGGGTGTGCGGGGGCGGCTGCGGCGCGAGTGGGGGTTTCGCGGGCCGTTTCACTTCGTTCCCCACCACGATGCCCACCTGTGCAGCGCGTACTATCCGTCTCCATTCGATTCCGCCGCCGTCCTGAGCCTGGACGGCAACGGCGAGGTCTGCACCACGCGCTTCGCCGCCGGGGAGGGCGTGAGAATCCGCCCGATCCGGGAGCTGAACTATCCCCACTCGCTGGGGCTGCTGTACCTGTGCGTCACGGAATACCTCGGCTTCCGCGAAAACTGCGACGAGGGAAAGGTGATGGGGCTGGCCGGGCACGGGGAACCGCGCCATCTGGACTTCTTCCGACAGGTCTGCCGGCTGGAAGAGGCGGGCGGGCTTCGGCTGGACATGTCGTACTTCGACGTTCACCTGGACAAGCGACGGTACGTGACGGAACGGTTCGAGGCGGCACTGGGGCCGCGCCGCGCGCCGGACGCGCCGGTGGAGCCGCGCCACGCCGACATTGCGGCATCGCTCCAGGCGCGAACGGAGGAGGCCGCCCTGCACATGGCGCGGTATCTTCGCGCCGCGACGGGGTTGCCGAGGCTGTGCCTGGCCGGCGGCGTGGCGTTGAACAGCGTGATGAACGGACGTATCCTCCGCGAGGGGGTATTCGACGAGGTCTTCATCCAGCCGGCGGCGGGAGATGCCGGGTGCGCCCTCGGGGCCGCACTCTACGTTCATCACGTGCTGATGGGCCGCGCAGAGCGCGCGCCCATGACCAGCGCCGCGCTGGGCCCCTCCTACGAGGAGGCGGAGATGCGCGGGGCGCTGGAGGAAGCCGGGCTGGCCTGGGAACGTCCGAAGGATCTGACGCGGCGCTGCGCGCGGGAACTGGCGGCGGGGCGTATCCTGGGCTGGTTCCAGGGGCGCATGGAGGCCGGGCCGCGCGCGCTGGGGCATCGAAGCATCCTGGCCGATCCACGCGGGCCGGAGATGAAGGACACGCTCAACCGGCGAGTCAAGCACCGGGAGGACTTCCGGCCCTTTGCGCCAAGCGTGCTTGCCGAGCATTGCGGCGGGTGGTTCGAGGGCGCGCATCCTTCCCCCTGGATGTTGCTGGTCTATCGCGTCCGACCGGAGAAGCGCGCGCTCGTCCCGGCGATCACCCACGTGGACGGCACGGCGCGGGTGCAGACGGTGACGGCGGGCGATGATCCTCTCTTCCACGACCTCATCCGGGAGTTCCACGCCCTGACGGGGGTGCCCATGCTCCTGAACACGTCCTTCAACGGACGCGGGGAGCCGATCGTCTGCTCGCCCCGCGACGCCGTGCGCTGCTTCCTGGCGACGGGAATGGACACGCTGGCAATCGGCCCCTTCCTGGCACACAGCGCGCGGTGTCCTCCTCTGCCGGCGGGCACGCCATGACAGAGAGTCTGCCGACCGGGCCGGATCGGGCGGCGTCCCCGTCGCGCCGGGCGGTGCGGCTGGGCGCGTTGGCTGTCGTCCTCGCGGCGACGGCGACCTTTGCCGTTTCGCTGCGGAACGACTTCACCTTCGACGACCTGCCCGCGCTGCGCGACAACGCCGCCTATGACGAGGGGCGCATCTGGCCCGCGCTCCTGACGCGGGGGTACTTCTCGGCCTCGGCGGAGGTGACCTACCGTCCGGTGGTCACCGCGTCCTACGCGCTCGATCACGCGCTGTGGACGCGCCGGCTGCCTGCCGGGGCGGAGCGAATGACGTCCTCGGAGTACCGCGCCTTCGCGGAGAGGCGCCAGCGCGCCTGGCGCATCGGCCTGCACGCCACGAATCTGACGCTGCACGCTGTGAACAGCGCGCTGGTCTTCCTGCTGGCGCTGCGACTGCGCGGGCTGGCGGCGGCGACGGTGGCGGGGCTGCTCTTCGCCGTCCACCCCGTACAGGCCGAAGCCGTCAATGCCGCCGGATACCGTGAGGACCTCTTGGCGGCGTTCTTCGTCCTGGCGGGAACAACGGTCTTCCTGACATCGTCCTGGCGCGGGCGCGCAGCGGCGGCCGCGTTCTGCTATCTGCTGGGGCTGCTTTCCAAGGAATCCGCCGCCCTGATGCCGGCGGGGTTGTTCGCATTGGAACGGCTGGCGCGAGAGCGTCCGCGCCCCCTGCGCGAGATGGGGCGGGATTACCTGCCCTTTGCGGTTGTGGCGGCTGTGTACCTCCTCGTGCGCTTCGGGCCGCTCTACAACCCGGTGGAAACGCGGACGCCCTACCCCGGGGGCAGTCTGTGGACGGGGTTGCTGACGGCGCTGCCGACGCTGGCGCGCTATGCGTGGACCGTGATCGCGCCGGTGGGCTTGAGCCTGGACTACGGTATAACGCCGAGCGTAACACCGGCGGATTGGCGCGTCTGGGGCGCGGCGCTGGCTCTGGGTGTCGTCGCGTGGGGCCTGGCGCGATGGACTCGGCGCCGCCCCCTGGCGGTCGGGGGTGTCCTCTGGTGCGGCCTGATGCTCCTGCCGACATGCCACATTCTGCCGATTCCGAACATCATGGCCGACCGATATCTGTATCTGCCCTTGGCCGGCCTGGCCCTGGCCGCCGGAGCCCTGTTCGCCGGCGAGTGGGAGAGTGCCCCGCCGGAGCGGCGCAGGAGACTATGGGCCATGGTGGCCATCGCCGTGCTTCTGCTGGCGGGGTTGTCCTATCGGCGCTCCCTCGACTGGCGGGACCAGGAGGCGCTG
>JAKJEM010000086.1 GCA_022705425.1 Planctomycetota bacterium | reverse complement strand
GAGTAGCGGACCGAAGTCCGGGCGCCCAGGACGGGATCGGAGGATGGAGCGCGGGACGAAGCACGAAACGCGCACTCGGGGCGGACGAAAAGGACGGCACGCGGAAAACGCGCTCCGAGCCCACGGGCGAAAACTTCCCCCTGGGGGCGAACGGGGCGGGATCGCGTCGGGATCAAGGCTACTCGCACAGTTCGATGGTAGGAGTCTTGCGGGTGCGATCAATCCGCAACTTCCCCTCGCGCGCAAGCCAGCCGATGGCCTGATGGGTGAGGGCGGCATCCTTGCCGATGCCCTTCTGAATGCGCGCCGCCGTCGAGGCCCCGTTCTGCTTGAGGTATCCCCAGACTTCGCCCGCTGCAACGCCAATCCGGTCGCTCATCTCCTGCCCTCCCGTACGGAACCCGCGGGTCTGTGCCCTTTCCAGAGAATCTATCCCACGGATGGGCCGGCGTCAAGGGCAAATCGGCCGAGGACTTGCGGAATGGACCGGCGCAGGGGCGGCGACGGGGACGGCGGGGATCAGAGGCTCTCGGCGACAAGCCAGCCCGTCGAGAAGGCGCATTGGAGGTTGTAACCGCCGGAGGGGCCGGCAAGATCGAGGATTTCTCCGGCAAAGTGGAGTCCGGGGAGCAGCCGGGATTCCATGCGGCGCGGGTCCACCTCGGCCAAGGGGATGCCGCCGCCGGTGACGATGGCTTCCTCGATGGGCCGCGGACGGGCGACCTGCAAGGTGAGGCCCTTGACGGCGCGGAGGATGCGCCGCCGATCGGATTTTGAGACCTGGCACATCTTCTTGCGCGGGTCTATTCCGTTGAGTTCCAGGAGGAGTCGGGCGGTACGGGCGGCGATGAGGTCGCCGAGGATGCCGTCCACCTGGCACTTGCCCTGGCGTTTGATGGCGTGCAGGAGGCGCTCGTCGAGAGCTTCCTCGGTATCGGCGGGACGCAGGTCGAGTCGGAGTTCGACGCGATCGCCCTGAAGCACGGCGGGGACCACGTCGCGGCTGAGGTCGAGGATGGCCGGACCGGAGATGCCGTAATGCGTCCAAAGGGCCTCGCCAAAGACCTCGGCGAGCTTCCGGGGACGCGCCGGGCCGGCAGGTTCCGCAGCGGCGGCGTACGCGAGGGCCTGGATGGAGACGTTCTTGACGGGCGTGCCCTGGACTCGGGCGGGCCAGTCCTCGCGGGTCTCCAGTGCGACAACGGCGGGCCAGGGCTGGACGAGGGTGTGGCCGGCTTCGCGGGCAAGGCGGTAGCCGTCGCCGGTGGCGCCGGTGGCGGGATAGCTGAGTCCGCCGGTGGCCAGGAGGACGGCGGCGGCTTCGATGGACGTGTCGGCAGCGCGGACTCCGGCGGCGCGCGCCGGCCCGCGAAGGAGCGCCTGGGCGCGGGTGTTGAGCCGGACTTCGACGCGCCCGGCGGCAGCATAGTCGGCCAGGGCGCGGAGGACGGTGGCGGCGCTCTGGTCGGCGGGGAAGACGCGGCCCTTGCGCTCCTCGATCACGGCAATCCCACGAAGCCGAAGCCACTCGATCAGGCGCGGAGCATCGAAGGCGCGAAGGGCATCGCGAAGGAATCCCCCCTGCCGACCGAAGGCGAGCATGAAGGCGTCGTGGGAGGCGGTGTTGGTGACGTTACAGCGTCCGCCGGCGGTGATAAGGAGCTTGCGGCCCAGGGCGGGTCCGCGTTCGAGGAGAAGGACGCGCTTGCCGCGCTCGGCGGCGCGTCCGGCGGCGATGAGGCCGGCGGGACCGCCGCCGACAACAATGAGGTCGTGCACGGGAGACCTTTCGGAACAGGCACAGACGACGCACGGCGAGACAGGGATGATTCTACAATGCAGGGGCGGCAGAGGGAAGGGGACGAACGGCAGACCGGGGACGGGGGGGATGATGGGCGGTGGGGAGTGGCGACGGGGCGGGGAGTGTGGTAAGTTGGGCGGCAATACGGGGTGACGGTCGGTATAGGAGCGATGGAGATGATGCGGGGAATGGCTGGCGTGACGGCGATGACGATCCGCGCAGGGGGTGTGGCGGCGTTGTGCGCGGGAATGGCGATGGCGCTGTGCGCGACGGGATGCGGGCGCAAGCCGCCCCCATCCGGGGCGGGGACGACAACGACGACGATGCCGATGGCGACGCGGACGACGTTGACCTTCTGGCACATCATGAACTACGAGGGACCGCGGGAGTTGCTGAACGGGGCGGCCCGGCATTTTGAGACGCTGAACCCCGATGTGAAGGTCAATGTCCAGACCTTCGAGAATGACGCCTACAAGACGAAGTTGAGTGTGGAGATGGCGGGCGGGGCGCCGCCGGATGTCTTCTTCACCTGGGGGGGCGGCGGCCTGACGGCGCTGGCGGAGGCGGGCCGGGTGCTGGACTTGACGGAATCGGTCAAAGCCGAAGGATGGGGGGAGCGCTTTCTCCCGGCGGCCATGGAGTTCTGCAAGGCCCAGGGGCGGGTGTATGCTGTTCCGCTGGACTTGAGTTGCGTGCCGGTGTGGTACAACGGGCCGCTCTTCGAGCAGATGCAGGCGACGCCTCCGAAGTCCTTCGACGAGTTGCTCGCGCTGTGCGGACGGTTCCGCGAGCGCGGGGTGACGCCCTTTGCGCTGGGGAACCAGGCGCAGTGGCCGGGGGCGCTCTTCTACGTCTATCTGGCCGCGCGCTGGGGCGGGCCGG
This sequence comes from Planctomycetota bacterium, assembly GCA_022705425.1. GTDB lineage: Bacteria > Planctomycetota > Brocadiia > CAIUPP01 > CAIUPP01 > JAKJEM01. The sequence goes on along the minus strand of JAKJEM010000086.1, from coordinate 8,458 downwards.
AGACCTTCTATGCGGCAGCGGCGCGGCGTCCGGGGCGGGGTTTCCAGGACGCGGCGTTCGTGCGGGCGGGCGAGGGGGTGCGGGCGCTGGTGGAGGCACGGGCATTCTCGACGGGGTTCAATGGAATTGACGACGCTCAGGCGCGGACGCGCTTTCTGCTCGGCGAGTCGGCAATGTACGTGATGGGGACGTGGCTGGTGGCGCGCGCGCAGCAGGAGAAGCCGGACTTCCTGCCGAAGCTGAAGTGCTTCCCCTTCCCGACGGTGGCCGGGGGTGCGGACGCGGGGGATACGGTCGTCGGCGGGGTAAACTGCGCCTTCGCGGTCTCCCGCGCGTGCAAGGCGCCGGAGAAGGCGATTGCGCTGGCGCGCCTGCTGACGAGCCCGGAGATGGGCGAGATGTGGTGCCGAATCGGACGGATTCCGGCGCTGCACGTGCGAGAGGAGGCGCTGGCGGAGTTGCCGGAGCCGACGCGGGCGGCGCTGGCGTTGCTGCGGGCGGCGAAGCGGATTCAACCCTATTACGACCAGTATCTGCCGCCGCGTCTGGCCGAGGAGCACAAGAAGACGACGCAGGGGCTGTTCGCAGGGACGCTGAAGCCGGCGGAGGCGGCGGAACGGATGGAGCGCGCAGCGCAGGGCGGGCGGTGAGGAACGGCGGACGACGGACGACAGACGACGGCTGGAGGGATGATGGGGAGCGCGGAGGTATCCGAGGGAAGGAGCGAGGCGCCGCGCAGGGACGCGAGGCCGCCTGGCGATGGGCTCCGCGCGGGGGCGCAGGGGGATGGATTGCGGGCGTGGTTGTTTGTCCTGCCGGCACTGGCGATCTACGCGCTGTTCGTGCTGGCGCCTGTGGCCGATTCCTTCCGGATGAGCTTGTTCCACTGGTCTTCGGCGGGGGCGACGCCGGAGTGGGTGGGGACGGCGAATTTCGCGCGGCTGGCGCGGGATGGCGTATTCTGGTCCGCGCTGTGGCATAACGGCCTGCTACTGGGGATGTCGCTGGCGGTGCAGATTCCGGCGGCGCTGCTGCTCGCGACGCTGTTGAGCTACCCGATCCGCGGGCGGGCGCTCTTCCGGACGGTGTTCTTTGCGCCGATGGTGATGCCGTCGGTGGCGATTGCGGTGCTGTGGTCCTACGTGTATCTGCCGGAACAAGGGCTGCTGGACGGCGTGATCCGGCTGTTTAACGCGAGCTTCGGCGGAGACTGGCTGGGGAGTCCCCGAACGGCGCTGGCGTGCGTGTTCGTGACGATCTGCTGGCGGTTCACGGGCTTCTACATGGTGTTGTTCATGGCGGGGATCGCCTCGATTCCCGAGGAGTTGTACGACGCGGCGCGAATGGATGGGGCCTCGGAGTGGGAGTGCTTCCGGCACATTACGCTGCCGATGCTGCGCCCGATGATAGCGGTGGCGGCGACGCTGTGCGTGATCGGGTCGCTGAAGTACTTCGACCTGGTGTACATGATGGCGCAGGGCGCGCCGGAGGAGTCGCGGGAACTGCTGGCGACGTACATGTACCGGCTGGCCTTCGAGAGCGGGCAGGGACGCTTCGGCTACGCGGCGGCGGTGGCGGTGGCGCTCTTTGCGGTGGCCTTCGCCGTGGCGGGGACGGTGACGTGGTGGAGCCGAAGGAGGGACGAATGAACGGCGGAGCCCCCCCCTGCTGGAGCACCGGAGGGCGGAGATGAGGTGGCTGCGCCCAGCGATTCTGGCGGCGCTGCTGGCGGTAACGGGCTATCCGCTGGTGTGGATGACCTTCAGCGCGCTGCGGACGGAGGGAGACCTGCGGGCGCAGCCCTTTGCGCTGCCGATGCGCCCGAGTTGGGAGAACTACCGGGCGGTCTTTGCGGGGGCAGGGTTCGGGCGGGCATACGTGAACAGCCTGCTTGTGGCGTGCGCGGCGGTAGCGGTTTCGACGGGGGCCGCGGCTGCGGCGGCCTTTGCCTTCGCGCGGATGCGCTTTCGGGGGCGCGAGGCCTTGTTCCTGTTGTTCCTGGCGGGGATGATCATTCCGCCGCACGTGACGCTGATCTCCCTCAACCGGCTGATGGGGCCGGGGGGGCTGGACTTGAAGGACACCTACCTCGCGCTGATCGGCCCGTATGCGGGCTTTGCGCTGCCGATGAGCGTGCTGATTCTGCGGACGGCCTTCGAGGAGATGCCGCGCGACCTGGAGGACGCGGCGCGACTGGACGGGTGCGGGGCGTTCGGAATCTTCTGGCACGTGGCGCTGCCGCTGGCGCGCCCGGCGTTGGCTACGGTGGTGATCTTCAACGCGCTGACGATCTGGAATGAGTTCGCCTTTGCGCTGACGCTGGTGAGTGACCGCGGGATGCGGACGCTGCCGCTGGCGTTGTGGGAGTTCAAGGGCGAGCGCGGAATGATGCTGGGCCAGACGTGCGCGGCGCTCTGCCTGGCGGTGCTGCCGCTGCTGGCGGTTTACTTCGCGGCGCAGCGGCAGATGATCCGGGGATTGACGGCCGGCGCGGTGAAGGGATAGGCCGCCCGGCGGACTGCGACGGACCTGGAAGGAGAACGGTCATGGCGGGAATCGCATTCAGCAGCCTGCGGGACGTGTGGTATCACAACCTGGAGAAGTTCCCGCGCAAGCGCGCGGTGGTGTGCGAGGGGGTGAGCCGGAGCTACGCGGAGTGCGACGTGTTGAGCGACCGCCTGCGCCGGGGGCTGGCGGAGAGGTGCGGCCTGCGCAAGGGGGACCGGGTGGCGATTGCGGCGCCGAACGGGTTGGAGTTCTTCACGGCGTACTGGGCGACAATGAAGAGCGGCGGGGTGGTGGCGCCGGTGAATACGCGACTGGGAACGGAAGAGCTGGCAGCGCTGCTGGACCGGTCGGAGGCCGAGATACTGGTCGTGCACGCGGCGCACCGGGGGGCGCTGATGAAGGCGGCGGCGGGCTGCCGGCGGATGCGGCACGTGGTGGGGATCGGCTTTGCGGAGGGGACGACGCCCTCCTACGAGGCGCTGACCGCCGAGGGCGGAGGATGGGATCACCACCCCCCTATCGCGGAGGAGGACGTTGGAATCCTGCTGTTCACGTCGGGGACGACGGGGCTCCCCAAAGGGGCGGTGATGCGGCATGGGGACCTGCTGTTCAACAACCGGCTGGCGATCTACGCGCACGGGCTGGAGCACTCCGACGTGCATCTGCTGGCGATTCCCATGTTCCATCCGACGCCGGTGTACAGCCTGCTGCCGACGGCCGCGCTGACGGGGGCGACCGTGGCGCTGGCGCCGAGGCCCGACGTGAAAGAGATCGTGGACCTGATCGAGCGAGAGCGGGTGACGACCTTCTTCGGGGTGCCGTCGCTCTTCCGCCTGTTGGATGCCTATTCCGGGCTGGAGGGGCGCGACCTGGGGAGTCTGCGGTTGATCGCATACGCGGGTTCGCCGATGCCGCCGGTGGTGATCGGAAGGCTGCGACAACGATTTCCACGCGCGCGACTGCACAACTTCTTCGGGCTGAGCGAAACGATTTCCATGACGCACGTGCTGCCGGACGCGGATGCGGACTCGCGTCCGGAATCCATCGGCAAGGCGCTGCCGCATATCCGGCAGCGGATTCTGGGGGAGGACGGGCTGGACCTGCCGCCGGGGGAGGTGGGCGAACTCCACTTCCACCGCGATAACATCATCAGCGGGTACTGGAAGGAGCCGGATCTGCTGGCGGCGTCGCTGAGGGGGGAGTGGTTCAATACGGGCGACTTGGCGCTGGTGGATCCGGAGGGATACGTGTACCTGAAGGGGCGCTCAAAGGACATGATCAAGGTGGCGGGGGAGCAGGTGTACGGGGTGGAGGTGGAGAACTGCATCATGACGCACGAGAAGGTGATGGAGGCGGCGGTGATCGGGATTGCGGCGACGGGGATCCGCGCGCATCTGGGGGAACTGGTGAAGGCGGTGGTGGTGGCGCGTCCGGGAATGGCGTTGACAGAGGGCGAGGTGAAGCGCCACTGCATGGAACGGCTCGCGAGCTACAAGGTGCCGCAGGTGGTGGAGTTCCGGACGGAGCTGCCGCGAAATGCGGGGGGGAAGGTGCTGAAGCGGTTGCTGAAGGAGGGGTGAGAACGGCAACGGACTCAACGCCCCAGGCTCAAGGGGCGATGACCCGGCGCCTGCGTCCCAAGGGCCTTGAATGAGCGCCTCCGGGCGCAGGCGCAGTATGCCGGCATGGTGTGTCCTGGCGCTCAGGCGACGGCGTTGGGCGGCTCGCGCCCTTCGAGGGCGGCGATGAGATTCTCGGCGGCCATGAGGGCCATCTTGGTGCGGGTCTCAATGGTGGCGCTGGCGGTGTGGGGGCAGGCGACGACGTTGTCGAGCTCAAGAAGTCCGGGGGCGGCTTTCGGCTCTTCCTCATAGACATCCAGTCCGGCGGCGGCGATGCGGCCGGCGCGGAGGGCTTCGACCAGGGCCTTTTCGTCCACCACGGGACCGCGCGAGGTGTTGATGAGGACGGCGGTGGGCTTCATCATTTCGAACTGCTTGCGGCTGATGAGATGCGTGGTTTCGGGCATGAGGGGGACGTGGACGGAGATGAAGTCGGATTCGCGGAGAAGTTCATCGAGGGGGACTTTGCGCGCGCCGAGCTTTGATTCGAGTTCAAGGCTTGAGGCCATGTCGGAATAGAGAACCTTCATGCGGAAGCCGGCGGATTTCAGGGCAAAGTTGGCGCCGATGCGCCCGACGCCGATGACGCCAAGGGTGCGCCCGGTGATGTCCTGTCCGAGGAACTGCATGGGTCCCCAACCGGCCCAGCGGCCCGTGCGCATGAACTTGTCGCTCTCTACAATGCGCCGTGAGGCGGCGAAGAGGAGCGCCCAGGCCATGTCGGCGGTGGCGTCGGTGAGGACGCCGGGGGTATTGGAAACGCGGACCTTGCGGCGCTTGGCGGCTTCGACGTCCACATTATTGAAGCCGACGGCGTAGTTGGCAAAGATGCGGCACTGCGGCCCGGCGGCGGCGAAGACCTCGTCGTCAATACGGTCGGTAAGGAGGCAAAGGACGGCGTCGCGGCCTTTGACGTTGCGCAGGAGTTCGGCGCGGGTGAGGACGCGGTCGTCGGGGTTGATATCCACGGTCTTGCAGTGCTTCTTGAGAAGGTCTATGCCGGGTTGGGGAATGAGGCGGGTGACGTACACGTTCCAGTTCATGTCAACCTCCGGGGCTGAGGGACGAACAACTGCCGACGAGTGCGAGCGCCGATATGACTGTTATAACGATACCGGATTGAGTCGGGGAATGCAAGGGGACGACGAACGGCAGACCGGGGACGAGGGACGACGGCCGGCAACAGCGGCAGTCCCCAGATTGCGCAGATAACGGCCAACGGCAGACTGGGCTCGACAAACGACGACGGCGACGATGGACGGTGCATGATGCACGGCAGGGGCACGCTTCAGTCGGCGAAGAACTCCGCCTGCACAGTGGAGCGAAGGTGCATGACCTGGGCGTTTTCAAAGCGCTCGCGGTAGGCGCGGATAATCTCGGCGACGTGCTTCTCCTCGGCGCTGCGGGCCTTGTAAACAAGGATGATGACGCGGGTGTCCTGACGCTCGATGCGCCCGCTGTGATGGCGCATCTGCCCGTAGGCGTCGAGGACGGTCATCCCTCGGGGGAAGCGCGGGGTGACTTCCCGGCTCAGAAAACTCCGCCATTGCGCCAGGGTGACGCTCTTGCCGCCGGGCTCGTTCTCGCCGAAGTAAATCTCGGTCTTCACGTAGGCCATCGGTCTTTCCTTCCAGAGACAACCGGGGAATCCGAACGGGGAACGGACCGCTCCCGGGGATTGTATCCGCGCGTGGGGAAAAGGCAAGCGGAAAAGCGGTTCATTCGACGCCGAACGGTCCATGCCCGGTGTTCGATCTCCGGAGGACGGGCGACAGGGTCAGGGAAGTTCCAGTTCGGCAAAATAGATGTCGCTGACGTGGACAGCGTGCGACTTCGGGCGAGTCTCTGCGCCGGGGGCGATGGTGGTGAAGGGCTGAAGGACGCCCATGCGATAGGCGTGCATGGAGTAGTAGCTGATGCAGAGGCGTCCTTCGGGGTCGCGGATGAAGCCGGGATAGGCACAGTCGCCCAAGGCGGGAATGTGCATGACGCGGCGGACGGCGGCGCGGTCGAGCTGCCAGATGGCGAGGCTGCGCCCAAAGGGCCACGCGGCGTCGCCGTCGCGGGTGGGGAAGGAGCGCCCGGCCACGTAACGGAGGCCGTTGTGTTCGAGGATGCACGGACAGTGGATCATCGTGTTGAGCTCGGCGAGGGTCCACCGGGCGTAAGGCGGCGGGGCGGAGGCGAAGAGAGCATTGTCGGGGTCGCGCAAGGTGCGGGCGACGACCCAGGCTTCGCCGTCCGGGAGGAAGGTAATGTCGCTCTCGTTGAGGAGGAGGGGATCGCTGCCGATCTGGGCGAGGCGTTCCCAATGCCGGAGGTCATCGGAAACGAGCAGATCGAGGCGGCGGAAGCCGGGGGCTCGGAGGAGATCAAGGCCGTAGTAGCGCCCATTGCGGAGACGGCAGCGGAAGAGGTGATGCCCGGGCTCGAGGATGGGTTGGGGATCGGTCCAGTGGTAGCCGTCGCTGCTGAAGGCGATGTGCTGCTGAAGGGTGGAAACGTCGCCGCCGTGAGGGACGACCACGGTCAGGAGCGCGAGGCGCCCGTCAGGGGCAAGGGCAAAGGTGGGGTCGCGGTCGTCGCCGGCGATCTTGAGGCGGGCGGCCTCACGCCAGCGAAGGCGGTCGGCGGAGACGACGAGGACGACCTCGCCGGGGGTGCGGGCCTGGTGGGATTCGGCGCGGCGATAGGCGATCCAGTAGGCGTTCTGCCAGTGAATGAGGTCGGTGAAGGCGTTGTGCCAGCCGTCACGGACGACGGTCAGGTGGCTGAGGACTTGGGGCATGGGACTCTCCCGACGGGCGTGCTGCGGGTCACCGGACTGGAGATATGATGGCGTGGAGGAGGGAGGAAATCAATCGGGAATCGGACGGCGGACGGCAAAGGGCGAACCGGGGACGGGGGACAACGGGCGACAACGGCAGTCCACAGATTGCGCAGACGACGACGAACGGCGAACGGCAGGCCGGGCTGAGGGGGCGGGGTCAGTCCACGGGACTGATATGAATGGGGGTGCCGGCAGCGGGGGCGGGGGTGAAGGAACTGGGCTGGACGGGGATCAGGGGAATGGGAAAGCGGAAGGGCTTGAGGACGCCGCCGCGGACTTCGCACAGAACGGCCGTGGGGAGGACGGAGTGAAGACGCCCGCCTTCGCGGCGGAGGCCGGGAAGGAGAAGGACATAGAGGCCGTCGGGGAGCGCGGCGAAGTCCAGTTCGGGGACGAGGAGGGCTTCGGTCTTTCCCTCGGGGGTGATGTAGCGGCGCTCGATGCCGATGGAACGCAGGGACACGCCGTCGCGGGAGCGGACGTCGAGGGTCCAAGCGCCGTCGGGGAGGGCGGGGTCGTCGGGGAAGGCGCCCCGGGCGCGAAGGGTGAAGTGCTGCACCCCCCAGTAGGAGTAAACGGGACCGGCCTCTGCGGTCCATTCATAAACAGGCGCGACGCCCGAAGGGAGAGGGGGAAGGCGGTCTCGCAGAGTCTCTGCGGGAACGACGGGCAGCGCGGGCCGTCCGGCGCAACTGACGCCGACGACCAGGACGAATCCGAGAAGCCACACCGCCCGAAGCCCGCCCACGCTCTCTCTCCGTGCGCCGCTGACATCAGTGCGGACGACTACTTGCCGTAGACGACGGTCTCGTAACGAGCGTAGATGCCGAGGATGTTGAGGACCTGGGAATCCACGTGGCTGATCTGCTTGATGCCGACGCTCTTGGCGGCGGTGTCAATGGAGGCGTCGCCCCAGGACACAATGAGGACGCCTTCGGCCTTGGAGCGTCCGACCTTTTCGGCGGTGACACCGATGTCGCCGGCGGCCACGGGGCCCTTCTGATCCACGGTGATCCAGGCGCCAACGGGGGCCTGAGCGAAGACGCCGCAGCCGCTCAGGGTGCAGACGAACGCCACGCACGCCACGATGAGAAGCAGGCGCATATGAGACCTCCTCCAGCATGGTCCAACCGCGCACAGCCCCACCGCACGAGTGCGGCGGTCCTAAGCTGCGCCTCGGCGCAGAATGCTCGTCTTCAATGATACCCGACGGCGGGCGGGTGTCAAGGCGGATTTCGCGCTCGAACGCCAAAGAGGCGGTGACGCGGAGCGTCTCAGATGATATACTGAGCGCGGCTTGGCGGGGCGGGTTGCCGCCCGTTTGCAGGGGAAGGACGCGGCCGGAAGGGAGTGATGCGATGCGGTGCGGAAGGTGGACGCAGCGAACGCTGCTGGCGGGGCTGTTTCTGGCGGCGGCGACGGCTTTCAGCGCGGAGAAAGCGCCCGCAACGGCCAAGGGAACCGGCGCGACGGCGGAGGCGCAGGGGACGAAGCCGCT
>JAKJEM010000085.1 GCA_022705425.1 Planctomycetota bacterium | reverse complement strand
AAATGCTCTCAAACTGTACCAATGCAGGCACGCCATGCCCCGAGTCCACCGTTGGTTCACCCATGACACACCCCGAACGCTACATAGGAAACGGAAAGGTGACGAACACTTTCAATCAATATACCTTATCCGTAGGAGTTTGCAATAGCAAAGAACTCTTTTTTGTCATTCGCCCAGTACCTTGATGACGAGGCGCTTGCGGCGGCGTCCGTCGAACTCCGCGTAGAAGATGCATTGCCATGGCCCAAGGTTCAGCGTTCCCTTTGTCACGGGCACGATGACCTGGTGGTGGACGAGGAGGCTCTTGAGGTGGCTATCGCCGTTGGTCTCGCCGGTGTCGTGGTGGCGGTAATCCTTAGTCGTGCGTCTCCACGCTCATCCGCCGGCGTGTCCGCGGAACGTTCGAATGGTCCGGGGTCGCCTCGTCAATCGGACGCCCCATCGTTGCGGCGTAGTACCGGGCGCATTCGGTTTCGACGAACGCATCGAAACCGTGCGCTTTCAGCGCCGCGTTGAGCCTTTGATAGAACGGATGGCCCGGCGTCTTCGGCAGCGCCGTCGCGGCGATTCACAACTCGCCCTGTCCCACTTCGCTCTGCTTCCCCATCGCCATGTCGCTCTCTCCTCGACAAAACCCCTGCCGAGGCCAAGGATATTAAACTTTCGCCGCCAACGCAAGCGGACTACTCTTGCCACAGGCTGCTAGGGTTCGGTCTTCCGAACTGCGTCGCCGGATAGGGGGCAACGCAGTACAAAGCCCGATTTCAATTCCTCACCGCGCAGGGCAAGGTTCGGGTCCAACCGGGGCGCTGAGGGCAGGGGCGAGTCCCAACACTGCTCGCCGCTGGCGGGTACATAGACGCGCACACCCCAACGGGATTGCGCCTGACGCAACTCGACGACGGGTACGGGATAGTAGCCGGACCACGCGGCCCCTTCGATGACGGGTCGGGACGAGACCCACAGAATCGGCCAGAGGTTCACGGCCAGGAAGAGGGCCATCAGCGCCAAGCTGCGGCTTCGATGCGGCAGCGTGAACGCACAGGCGACGAGTGGAACAACGCCTCCCATCGCGGCCACCCAGATCAGCCCCAGTCCAAAACGGGGGGCGGGGGCCGTGCATAGCCAGAATGCCAGCGCGCCCAGGGCAGGCGCCATTCCCAGCCACAACCAAGTCAGATTCTTTCGCTTGGGCCGAGGCATCGTGACGAACAACCACAGATTGACCCCGGCCGCCGCGGCCAGCGCGATGAGCGGAAACATGAAGTCAGGCAAGCCGGCGATAACTCTCGCCCACGAGGTCAACCAGTGTCCTGATGCATCGGCGGTCTGGCCGTCCAGCCAGCGTCCGCACTGGAACATGGTCTCAATCGTCCCGCGCATCATTTCCGGCGGAAGGGCCCACTCCACATTCACCCGGAGGAGGCGCGAGGGAAAGAGCAGATATCCGCTCCAAATCACACCACGCGCCATCCACACACAGATGATGAGCGCGGCGATGACGACCCCTCCGGCAACGGGCTTCCGCCATGCTGTCGTGATGGTGCGATGCCGATGAACGTAGGCGCCGAGAACCACGATGGAAGCCAGCAGTGCATAGGCCGCGCTGCTCAACTTGACGGTTGTCATGGAAGCGGCCAGTAGCAGGACCAGTCCTGCCAGAGAACTAGCCCCGAGTCCTGCTCTGACTTGGATGATGAAGCGCATCAGATACAGGAAGAGCACAAGTTGGAGGGCGAAGGACGGCGCATCGGGACTGGGCGACCCGATGTTGCTGCGCAGGACCAGCAGCATCACTACCGGCAACATGAGTACAGGGAGGAGACGCCTTACCCCGTGCCCCTCGCTGAACGCCCCCCCGCTTCGAAACCAGACAACCGTCGCGAAAAGGCATTCCAACGTCAACGTCATGAAGAGGAAGGAAGACGCAACGGCGTACCCGCGGCTGTAGAAGGGATAGAAGTCCCACAGAGCATCTTGGAGAAAGAAGGTCTGGTTGCTCGCCAGCAGCACGTTCAGATTGCCCAGGCCGGGCACGATCCTGTACTCGTTGATCCACCGGACCATGTTGAAATGATAGGCCCCGCTGTCCCACTCGAACTGGGCCAGCATTCCGCGGGAAGCCAGCCAACCCGCCACGACAAGTGTCAAGCACGGAAATGCTATCTGCCAGGTCGCCAAGCGTCGAACGATGCCCGCCAAGCCCCGGCGCAACGGTTGAATCGCCAGTATGCTCCCCGCCGCGACAAACAGAAAGCTCGCCAGCGCATCCACGGGCATTGCGAGATGCCAGAGTTGCAGCAGAAGAATTGATGCCGCCCAACCAAGCCAAACCGTTGCGAAGGGCCGTTCCACTCGCCGAAACGTCATCCCCGTCAGACGGGCCGTCAACCAACCCCATCCGGTGAAGGCTACCCACATGAGAAGAAACAGCGTGAGCGACAGCGCCAAGTGCGAGAAGTGAGTGCCCATAGGCCATCGCCGCAACCAGTTGATGTGTCCACAGAGCGCCGTTCACAAACACAATATCGCAAGGCGGACGGAATCGCAAGAGACCTCTGGTGGTAACCCATCAGTCTTCCGGGGTGTGGCACAGCTGCCCTCGGCTGTGGGAACGTCCTGTTGAGGCAACCACGGGCGAGGGCGCCACAGGCGCTGCGCCGCAGCGCAGCCGATGTGCAGCCGGTGCGCCACACAGGGCACTCTCGGTGCGTCTTCCTGAAGACCGACCGGATACCTCTGGTGTTTCTCACGAAGCGGGGTGGCACGTCGAAGGGGGCTCCGGCGTTTCCGAAGCAGCCGCCCTGTCCGGCGTGGGGCGCGCGAGTTCATGTTGCCTGCCCGATGGGCCGTTCAGGATGGAGGGCACAGTCCAGCGGGTTCGGCAACGCCGGAGACTCGGTTGCATTTGTCGTTGTCGAAAGGGAAGATGCTCGGGTGACGGTCTGCGGCGATGGAGTATCCCCCGTCCGCTTCGAGGGAATGCCCGTCTGCGGCAGTGAGGATTTCGGCGGCGGCTTCAACGGCGGCGGCATTCGCCGGGTCTGCGGACGGCGGCGATTGTGAGGGAGGAAGGCATGGCGAGCGGGGAGTTCAACGTCGGCGCGGCGCAGGTGGACATCACGCCGGAGATGGGGATTCAGATCGCGGGCTCGATCGGCATCAAGCGCCCGGCGGAGTTCGTGGCGGACCCGATCTTTGCCAAGGCGCTGGTCGTCGAGGCGGGGGGGCGCAAGGTGTGTGTGCTGGCGCTCGATCTGCTCTCGATCACCAACGACTACTCCGACCGCATCCGCGACGAGGCAGCGGCGATCCTGGGCACTCCGCGCGAGGCCGTCATGGTCCACATCACCCAGAACCATGCCGCGCCCAGTCTGGGCCACCTGATGTGTGACGTGGAGAACTCGCTCTACGTGGGGGAGTGGGTGTGGCTTCGCGGCGGAGACGACCGTTACCACGAGCCGACGGTGGCGCGTATCCTCGATGCAGTCCGTCTGGCCGACGCGGCCCGCGCGCCGGCGCTGCTGGGGGTGGACCGGGGGATGGACAGCCGGGTGGCGTTCAATCGCCGCTACGTCCTGCGCGACGGCCGGGCGGAGATGGGCTCCGGCGGCGACCTGCGGAACGTCCTGCATCGGGAAGGCCCCATGGACCCCGAGGTGGGCGTGGCGTGCTTCCAGACGCGCGCGCTGCGGCCGGCGGCCCTGCTGCTGCATCACACTTGCCACCCGGTACACGGCTATCCCCTGCGCTACATCTCCGCCGGCTGGCCGGGAGCCTGGGCCAGCGAGATGCGCCGTCAGGCGGGGGCGGGGTGCGTGCCCCTCGTCGTCAACGGGTGCTGTGGAAATGTCATCCATCACGACATCCTGAACCCCACCCAGCAGGACACTTCGGAGAACATGGGCCGCCTGCTGGCGGAGACCGCCGGAAAGGTCCTCCGCAGCCTGCAATACGAGAACACGGACACGCGCGTGGAGTGGCGTTCGCACCGGCTGCCGATTCCCTATCGCGACATCCCGGAGGAGCGCCTGGCCGCTGCGCGCAAGCGTCTGGCCGGGCAGCCGCTGCCGCCGCCGTGTCCCAAGAGGCCGGGGTTCCTTGACTGGGATTGGATTTACGACGTGGCGGTGCTGGACGTGGACCGACTGCGCCGGCGCGCGCCGGCCTATGATTACGAGATTCAGGCCTTCCGCATCGGGCCGCTGGCGCTGGTGGCGCTCATCGGTGAGCCTTTCGTTGAGGGGCAGTTGCGGATCAAGATGGACAGCCCCTTCCGGAATACCTTCATTGCCCACATGTCCAACGGCTACGTCGGCTACATCCCCACCCCGGAGGCGATCCGGCGGGGGGGCTACGAAACGCGCCTGGGCTGGGGGTCGAAGCTGGCGCCGGAGGCGCTGGATAGCATCGTGGCCGCCACGGGGGAGGTGCTGCGTGAGTTGGCGTGAGGGGCGGGGGATGACAGACGACAGACGACGGACGACAACGGCGGACGCGCTTTTTTTCATCCGGGGTGGTATAGTACCGACGATACGAACGGTTCATTTCACAGGAGAAGGGTATGACGCAGGGTGATCGGCATGATCTGGCGGTCTTCATTGACTTCGAGAATATCGCGTTGGGGCTGCGGGGCCGCGCCGACGCCACCTTCGACGTCCAGAAGGTTCTCCAACGGCTTCTGGAAATCGGCAACGTCCTCGTCAAGCGTGCCTATGCCGACTGGTCGCGCTTCGGCTACTACACCAAGCCCTTCCACGAGGCCGCCATCGAACTGATCGAGATTCCCCGCCGCGGCGACAGCGGCAAGAACTCCGCGGATATCCGGCTGTGCGTGGATGCGATGGACCTCTGCTACGCGAAGTCCCACGTGGATACGTTCGTGATTGTGTCCGGCGACAGCGATTTCTCGCCGCTGGTCTCAAAACTTCGCGAGAACGGCAAGCGCGTCATCGGGCTGGGCCTGCGCGGGAGCACGTCGAACCTGCTCGTCTCGAACTGCGACGAGTTCATCTACTATGAGTCCCTGGACCGGCACGCTGCCGTCCCCCGCAGCGCACCGACGCAGAGCGGACCGGACAAGGACGCGCTGCGCAAGCTCGTCGCGCAGACCGTGGCCGCCCTGCTGCGCGAGGGGCGCGAGCCGATGCAGGCGTCGCTCGTCAAGGACACGCTCAAGCGCAAGCAGCCGTCCTTCAGCGAAACGGAGTACGGCTTCCGGTCCTTCACCGAGGTGCTGGAAGACGCGCAAGAGCACGGGCTGATCGTAATGAACAAGGACGCGCGCAGCGGGACCTATCTCGTGGGGCTGCCGAAGCCGGAGGGCGCAGCCGCCCCGGCATCCGAGGTCGCCGCGCCCGCGTCCGAGACGCCGGCCGCCGCACCGGTCTCTGCTCCGGCCGCCGCGCCGTCAGCTCCGTCCGCGCCGCGCCCCCAGGGCCGCGACGGACGCCACCGCCGCGACGGGCGGCGTTGGGAACCCCGACGGGCCGCCGCGCCCGCGGTCCCCATGTCGGCGCCCGCCGCGCCGACGCCCGAGTCCGCCGCTCCTTCGCCGACGCCGACGGCTTCGCCCGCGCCGGCCCCGATCGAAGCGCCCGCTTCGGTCTCCGTCGAGACGTCCGCACCGCCCCCGATCACCGCGCCCGTTGCTCCCCCGAGCGCCCCGCCTGCGCCCGCCCCCGCGCCCAAGACGCCCGCACGGCCCGCTCCGGCAAAGGCTGCGCCGCGCGCCGCCGCAGCCCAGCGCGGACGCGCCCGTGCGAAACCCCGCGCCGAGGCCCGTCCTCCGGCGCGCTCCGAGCCGCGCGTTCCGCCGCCTCCGGCTACGCGGCCCCGTCGTCGCGTGCCGCCGAAGGTCTGAACAGCGGGGGGATGCTCATGAGCGCCGATCACGTTCGGAATGTCGGTTCGCGCCGCCAGCTTTTCATGGATGAACGCTTCGTCGAGTCCGCGAAGGGCGTCCGCTTCGAGATGGGCGTTCCCGTCCAGTACCCCGAGCCCGTCCTCACGCCCGACCGTCCCTGGGAGGAGCGCGGCATCGGCGGATACAATACCGTCCTGCGGGAGCCCGGCGGCCTCTTCCGGGCGTGGTACGCCGCCGTCATGCTGACCGGCCTGCCTCAGGAGGGCGCTCTTCGCCTGGCCTACGCCGAGTCGGAGGACGGCCTCCATTGGCGAAAGCCGGAACTGGGACTCGTCTCCTTTCGCGGCGACGCGCGGAACAACATCGTTGCGCCCCTTCACGAGCGCCAGAGTCAGCAGGGGGCCGCTGTCCTCCGCGACGAGCACGCTCCGCCGGAGGAACGCTACAAGCTTCTCACCAAGTTCCGCGCCTCGAATGCCGAACTGGCCGCCGGCGCGCGTAACGGCCTCTACGCCATGCACTCTCCCGACGGGCTGCGCTGGCGGCTCTACCCCGACCAGCCCTGTTCCCCCGTCATGTGCGACACGCAGAACGCCTTCTTCTATGACGACCGCTTGCGGCAGTACGTGGCCTATACCCGCGTGGCGCGCACGCAACTCCTCGACGAGGCCGCCAAGACCGCCGGGCGCACCGGCTACCGCACCATCGGGCGCATGACCTCCCCGGATTTCCGCGTCTGGTCCGACCAGGAGATCGTGATGGAGGCCGACGCGGAGGACCTGACGATGTCCCTGCCGGAGGGCATTCATTCCGCGCGACCGCTGGCGGACTTCTACACCAGTTGCGCCATGAAGTACCCCTGGGCGGAGGACGCCTACCTGGCGCTGCCCGCGATCTACCATCACTGGGACGATGCGGACTTCCCCGCGACACTGGACGTGCAGCTCCTCACCAGCCGCGACGGCATTGCGTGGCGTCGCCAGGGGGATCGGCGTCCCTTCCTTCGCAAGGGCGCCGATGGCGGCGCGGCGGGGGGGATGATCTTCGCGAACCCGTGGCTGATCGAGATGGGCGACGGCACCGGCACGATCCGGAGGCGCGGCTCAGCGGGCTCTTCCGCGCCTCGATCCGGCGCGACGGCTTCGTGGCGCTGGAGTCCGGACGCGGCGGAGGTTCCTTCGTCACGCCCCCGCTGCGATTCGACGGGACGGCTCTGGACCTTAACTTCGACGGCAGCGCCGGGGGCTGGGCGCAGATGGAGGTCCTGGATGAGGCGGGGCGGGTCGTTCCGGGATATGCCTTTGGCGATTGCGCGCCGATCGTGGGGAACAGCGTGCGGCAGCGCGTGACCTGGCGCGATGGGAAGGATATGCTTCCCCTGGCCGGGCGGCCCGTGCGCCTGCGCTTCGCTCTGTGCGCCGCCCGCCTGTACTCCTTCCAGTTCGTCGCCGCCCGCTGAAGGGCACCCTGCGGCAGCGGGTCTGCCGTCCCCTTGCCCGCCGAAGGAGGGCCTGCCACCATTCCCCGTTCGCGGTCTGTCTTCACTTTCATGGGCCTTTGACATCACTGTTATGACGGGTTACTCTGTTCTCCGAGGATAGCCAGCCCATCGGAGGCGCCATGACCGTACTCTCCTGCCGCCCTATCCTGCGTCAACCGGGCCGATATGTCGGTTGGCCCACGGTGACCCTTACCCGTCAGGGGGAGTTGCTTGTCGTCTTCTCGGGCGACCGCGACCGTCATATCTGTCCCTTCGGCAAGACGCAGATGATCCGCAGCCGCGATGGCGGCCGGCGGTGGAGCGACGTCGAGACGATCAACGATGGTCCCCTCGATGATCGCGATGCGGGGATCATCGAGACCGCGCGCGGCACGTTGTTGCTGACATGGTTCACCTCACTGGCGTATGCGGAGGACTTCGACAATCGCCGGCAAGCGTACGGCGATGCCGTCGTCAATCGCTGGAGCGCCCACCTTGCCCGCAATACGGATGATTACTGGTTCCGCTGCCTCGGTTCCTGGGTGCGACGGTCGGAAGACGGCGGACGCACCTGGGGCAAGCCCGTCCGTGTCATGGGCAGCGCGCCGCACGGCGCCGTCCAGTTGTGCGACGGACGCCTTCTCTATGTCGGGCGCACCCTGCGCGCCATCTACCGGCGAGAGGCGATCCTCGTCCAGGTCTCCGAAGACGACGGGCTCACCTGGGACGTCACGGGCGTCATTCCCCCGCCCTCGCCCGAGTGGATGAGATTCCTCTCCGAGCCGCACGCCGTTGAGTGCGAGGACGGGCGGATCGTTGTGATGATCCGCTGCCGCGTCAAGGCCGCCCACGACACCTCCTTCCTCCATCAGTCCGAAAGCCTCGATGGCGGCCGCACGTGGAGCGTGGCCCGCCCTACCGCCGTCTGGGGCTATCCGCCGCACCTGCTCCGGCGGCGCAATGGCACACTGCTGCTTTCCTTCGGGCACCGTCGGGAACCCTTCGGCGAGCGCGCCGTCCTGAGCGCCGACGGCGGGCGCACGTGGGACGTTGCCGGCGCGTTCCAGCTTGCCTCGGCCCCCAACGCCGACCTTGGCTATCCGACGTCCGTTGAACTTGAAGACGGGAGCCTCTACACCGTCTTCTACCAGTGTGAACGCGCCGGGGAACTGCCTTGTCTCATGGCCGCCCACTGGCGCATCGAGGACTGAACGGAGAAACTGATGAGCACTGCCGGCCACCTTCCAAAGATTCTGCAGCACTTCCGCCGTGCCGTCGAGACGGGTCTTGCGCGGGGCTACGGCCCGGACGACAACCGCATGTGGATGTCCTCCCTCGACACGCGCACGGGGCGCTATCCCGAGCATGACGAGCGCCCCGACGGTATCTCAAAACGTTGTTACCGCTGGATCGAGGCGCCGCGCGGGTGCAACCTCTACTGGGACACGCCGCAGCTTGTGGCCGCGCTGAACCTGGCCCGGCTGGAAGGTGGAGAGGGGCTTGAGCTTGCCGCCGGGGACTACGTGCGCGACTTTCTGGCGCGCTGCGTCGCCCCGACGGGGATGCTCCTGTGGGGGAACCACTACTACTACGATGCCTTCCAGGGCTGTACCCTGAGTTTCACGGGAAGCCGTCCCCCGACGCCTTGCGACATGGCGTCGGAGACGGGCGACCTGCACGAGGCGCGTCCCATCCCGCCGGCGTGGGAGTTGCTTTGGCGCGTGGACCCGGCGCAGACCGAGCGCGCCATACGGGTGATGCTCCAGCGCCATCTCTTCGATCCCGCCGCCGGGGGGTTCAACCGCCACGCCGACGGAAAGTCGGGGTGCGCCTTCCTGGAGGCCGGGGGGATTCTCGTCGAATCCGCCGCGTGGCTCCACGAGAAGACGGGCGACTGCGCCCTGCTCGACCGGGCCGCCCATATCGCCGCCTGGAGTTTCAATCACCGCAGCCCCGCGACGGGCCTCCTCGAGAACAACCCCACGCAGCCCCGCTGGGACAAGGTCATGGCCACCAGCGAAGTGGGCCTCTGGGGCGGCAGCCTGTTGCGCGCTTCGGGGCGGCTGCCCGTCCTGCGCGACATGGCCCGGCGGGGCGTTGCCGCGTGGGTGACGCCGGCTTACGACGCCGCCGCGCGTCGTTACTACGGGCGTCTGCGCGTTGCCGATGCCGCGCCCGACCTCGGTCCCAAGACCACCGAATACCAGCCCGGCGAGCACTCCGATTTCTGGGACCCGCTCTTCCCCGCCCACGACTACCCCTTCCAGATGGCCGAATGCTGCGTCGAGTTGTCCCGGCTCACCGGCGAGGCGCTCTTCTCGGAAGCAGTGCGCCGCTGGGCCGATTCCCTTCTCAGCCGTCCGCCGCGCGACGGGCGGGGGGGATACGCCGAGCATTACGGGCGCGCCATTCACTTCCTGCTGCGCGCGTCCGACCTCCTGGCCGAGCCGGTGTGGAGTCGCGCGGCGCAGCGACTGGCCGACGACGCCGTTCGCCATCTTTGGACCGGCGAGATGTTCCGCTCCCATCCCGGCGAGGACCGTTGCGACGCGGTGGACGGCCTGGGATATCTGGCCCTGGCGCTTGTTCGACTGGAACTCGGGCGTGAACCGGAGATGTTCGGTTCCGGCTGGTGACTTGAAGATGGAGAGGCCTTGCATGGCGCCTACGACCGCTCGCGCCGATATCTCCACCGCCGCTTTCGTCGAGCGCATCGTCCTTGAACCGCCGCGCCTCGGCTGGCGTCCGGCCTTGCGCGGCGCGGAGTTTCTGCGGTGGCGGGGACGCGTTCGCGCGCGGCTGCGGGCGCTGCTCGGCCTCGGGGGGGCGACGCCCCCGCTGCGGGCCGTCATGCAGTCCTGCACTCCGCGCGAGGGTTACCGGGTCGAACGCTGGCTCCTGGACCCCGAGCCGGGCTGGTCCGTGCCCATTCTTATGCTCGTCCCCGACTCCGCCCGTGCCGCTCCCGCGCCGGCGGTCCTCTGCTTTCCCGGAACCGACCACAGCAAGGAACTTCTGGCCGGGGAGGAGGAACTGCCCGGCGCAGCGGCGCGATACCACAAGTACCCCGCCCACCCCGACCGCGAGCGCATGGGGCTGCACTACGTTCGCGCCGGCTTCGTGGTTCTCTGCGTGGACAACCCCGGCACCCAGGAGACGTGGGACCCGCGCTGTCCCGGCCGCACCGAGCTGTCGCAGCATCTCATTCTCGCGGGGCGGAGCTACTTCTCCCTCGGAGTGCGTCTGGCTCTTCAGGCGCGCCGGTGGATTGCCGCCCGGCCTTCTGTGGACCGACGCCGCATCGCCGTCAGCGGCTTCTCCCTGGGCACGAATCCCGCGTTGATGTCCGCCGTCCTCGACCCAGCCGTGGGGGCCGTGGTCCACTGCGGCCACCTTGGCGCGCAACGCGACCGGGTCATCGCGCTGGGGCTGTGCAGCGAGAAGATGTGGCAGATCGTTCCCGGCATGGCGGCGTGGTTCGACAAGCCGGACCTGGCCGCCGCCCTGGCGCCGCGCCCGCTGCTCATTTGCGAGGGGACGGCCCCCTGGCACGCCCGCCGCCTCCGAGCCGCCTATACCCGTTGCGCCGCTGCGGAGCGGCTTCGGATTGTCTGGAACCCGGCCTTTGCCTCCGCGTCCGGACGACGGCACTCCGCGCGCTTCACGGAGCCGCCCAGGGGGATTACGGAGGAGCAGTTCAAGCGGGTCATCGCGCAGGATTCTCCCAATCACGGTTTCAAGCCCGAGATCGCCGTCCCCTGGCTGATGCGAGCGATGTGTCATCGGAGGCCGAAGACATGAACGTTCTGCGATGCCCCTTTCTGCTCGCGGCGCTCTTCGGCGCGGCGGCCCATGCCCCGGCGGGGGAGATGATCGGGCCTCTTCGTTTCCACCCC
>JAKJEM010000084.1 GCA_022705425.1 Planctomycetota bacterium | reverse complement strand
GGCGGCCCGCGCCGAGCCGGCGACGACCGCGCAACCGCACCTGATCGTCTATCTTGCCGAGGGCCAGTCGCTGATCGCCGTGGCTGAAGGCGGGCGGCTGCTCAGCGCGCGCAATCTGCCGCACGCGGGAGCCGAGCCACTCGGCTCGAGGGCGATCGAGCGGGAGATGGAACTCTGCTGGCGCGAAGTCTTCAACGCCGCCATCCCGCCGGGAACGCTGTGCCTGACAGGGGGCGAGCCGACGTTAACCGGCGGCCTGAGCGATGCGCTGGCGTCCGAGAGCGGCTTGTCGGCCCGGGCATTGCCTCCGGCGTCGGACCTGGCGGCGGAGGGCGCGACGCCGGGGCCCGAGTTCGCCCTGGCCGTGGCGCTGGCGCTGAGATCCGCCGGGGAGGGCGGCGCGGTGAACTTCCTGTTGGCGGACGGCGCGGCGGCTCGTGAGGCGCGCGCGCGTTCGCTGGCTCTGGGCGTCGGCGCGGCGTTGCTGGCGGGCATCTTCGTCGTGTGGGCGGCGGGCCTGGCACTGAAGTGGTCCGCGCTGAAAGCGCGCGAGCGGACGATCCGCGCCGAGACCGACCGGCTCCTGCGCGAGGTCTTTCCCGGCGCCTCCGGGGGCGACCTGCCCCAGGATGCGCTGGCGCGCGTGGAGAGCCGCCTGGCCGAGGAGCGCCGCGAGCACGCGGCCTTCAACTTTCTGGGATGCCACGCCACGACGCCGCTGAAGGTATTGCACCTCGTCAGCGACCGACTGCCGCCGGGGTTGCGGGTGAAGGTGACGGCGCTGGAAATCAATGAGCAGAATGTCCGGCTGGCGGGCACGGTGGATTCCTACGAGGCGATTGACAAACTGCGGGCGCACTTGCAGAGCGCGCCGGAGTTCGCCGAGGTGGTCGTGCGCGAGGAGTCGGCCGACCGCAACGCGCAGACGGTGCGCTTCTCCGCCGCCTTCAGCGTGAGGGGGAGGTGAGGACCATGCGGCTGAACGCGGCGGAACGGCGCATGGCGCTGGCCGGCGGGGCGGTGCTGGCGGCGTTGATCCTGGTCCAGTTCGCGGCGCGGCCCCTGGCGCGGCGCACTGAGACGCTGGGCCGGGCGGTGGCCTCGGGCGAGAAGGCCCTGGAGCAGCTCCGGCATCGCGCGGAGGAGCACGTCCGGCTGAGAACCGAGTTGGAGGCGCTGCGCGCACGCCTGGCCGAAGACAAGGACGGTCCCGCTCCGCTGACGCTGTTGGAGACCTACGCCAAGGAGTGCGGCTTGCAGCGGAACGTGGCGTACATGAAGACGGACAAGACGCCGCTGGTCGCCCCCTATGCGCAGACGCGGGTGACGGTGCGCCTCGAGGGGGTGTCCCTCGATCAGGTGGTGGCGCTGATGTTGCGGGTGGAGGGCGCGCCGAGGCCGCTGGGGATGCGTTCCCTGAACGTGCGCGCCTCCGCGAAGGACCCCAAGCGGCTCGACGCCGTTCTGGACGTGGTGGCCGTGGGGCGCGAATGACCGGGGCGATGTCCTCCGCGGGCGGAGGTTCGCGTTCCCCAAAGAACAGGGGCCGACCCCCGGCGGGATCGGCCCCGGCGCGACGCTTCGACGCGGGCGAGCCTACTTCCGGGCCGCGCGCGCCTTCTTGATCCACTCCAGCACCTGCTTCGTCTTGGCGGCAATGGCGGCGAAGTCCTTCGCGGCAACGGCCTCCTTGGTGATGAGGTTGCTGCCGACGCCCACGGCGACGACGCCCGCCTTCACCCAGGCGTTGATGCTCTCCTCGGTGGTCTCCACACCGCCGGTCGGCATGATGCTCGTCCACGGACACGGTCCCAGCATCCCCTTGACGAAGTTCGGGCCGCCGACGGAGTCGCCCGGGAAGACCTTGACGATCTCGACGCCGAGCTCATGCGCGCGCTGGATTTCCGTGGCGCTGCCGCAGCCGGGCGAGTAGGGAACCTTGCGGAGGTTGCACACGCGCGCGGCCTCCTCGTTGAGCGTGGGGCCGACGATGAAGTTCGCGCCGCCGGCGATGTACAACGCGGCGGTCGGGCCGTCCACGATCGAGCCGACGCCGAGGATGATCTCCGGGCGGGCCTTGGCGAAGTGGCGCACCAGCTCCTGGAAGACGAGGTAGGCCTGGTCGCCGCGGTTGGTCATCTCCGCCACCCGACAGCCGCCGTCGGCCACGGCCTCGATGATCTTCTTCGCCGTCTCCACATCGGGCTCATAGAAGACCGGCACCAGTCCGCCCTCGACGATCGTGTTGAGCACCTGCAAGCGCTTGAAACGGGCCATGGCTTCCTCCTCTCTTGAAGACGCACCGCGCGGCGGCGGCGTCAGGACAACGTCACGTGGGCGAGCACCTCGGGGTTGACGACGGCCTCCGGCTTGCGCCCGAGGCAGACTTCGGAGACGTAGCGGGCGATCAACGTCTGGAGGTTGATGATCGAGCCTTCGGAATACCACCCGACGTGCGGACTGATGACCAGATTGGCGCACCGGAGCAGCGGGTCGGCCGGGTCGGGCGGCTCCTGGGGCATGACGTCGAGACAGGCCGCGGCCAGGGCGCCGCTGTCAAGCGCGCGCGCGAGGTCGGCGGTGTTGATGACGCCGCCGCGCGCCGTGTTGATGAGGACGGCCGTCTTCTTCATGCGGGCGAAGGCGCTCGCGTTGAACATCCCGCGCGTCTGGTCGTTGAGCGGACAGTGGATGCTCAGGAAGTCGGAGCGGGCCAGCAGGGCGTTGAAGTCCACCATCTCCACCCCTTCGCGGGCGGCCTGCTCGGGCTTGAGGAAGGGATCGTGCGTGATCACGTTCAAGCCGAAGGCCCGCGCCTTGGGGGCGAGGGTGCGGGGAATCTTGCCGAACCCCATCAGCCCCAGCGTCATGCCGCGCAGGCGGGGGATCGGCGCGCCGATCTTCCAGTCCCATTTCCCCGCCTTGACCGCGTTCGTATAGACCACCGTCTTTCGGATGAAGGAGAGCATCAGCGCCATGGCGTGGTCGCTGACCTCGTCCTCGCAGTAGGAAGGCACGTTGCAGGCGACGACCTTGTGGCGCGTGGCGGCGGCCACGTCAATCACGTCGTAGCCGATCCCGCACCGCCCGACGACCTTGAGCTTCCTGCAGGAGGCGAAAACCTTCTCGCCGATAGGGCTCAGGTATTGGATGAGCCAGCCGTCGGCGTCGCCGAAGCGCGCGATGGCCTCTTCGATGTCCTTGCAGCGGTGATGGACGAACTCCCCGCCCAACCGCTCCACCTCGCCTCGGAAGGCGTCGAGGGTGGCGTAATCGTAATCAACCATCGCGACCTTGAACTTCGCCATGCGGAAAGCCTCCGATGTATTCCGGGAATCCCGGCCCGTCCGCAGCCGGTCGGGCAACACTCTACCGCGCGGAGGCCAAAACAGCAAGGCAGCGCGTTGCCCCGTGGGGGCAGCCCCCTGCTCTACGGCGTGGCGGTGAACGACGTGCGCGCGCGTCTTCCATGAAGACGGGGTCACCTTCGACGGAGCCCCGCGTCATTCCTCCTCAGCGGGGGGCGCGGGGAGAGGCCGGAGGGCGCCGTCGGCGTTGATGGCCAGGAAGCGCTCATCGCGTCCGAAGCCGAGGGTGATCTCGTAGAAGACGCACGGGGCGTTGAGCGGCTGGCCGTCGGGGGCGCGGTGCAGCTCGCGGCGGAAGCACTCGGCCACGAAGCCCCCCTCCGGCGCCTCGCGGCGCAGCGTCTCGCGCACCGGCGCAGGCGTCGCCTGCTCGTCGAGGGCCAGGCCCGTTTCCAGGACGACCCCGTTCTCCAGGGCCACGACGTAGGCATCGCGCCCGTTTACCTTCAGGTGCGCCTCGTACTCCCGCCCGCCGTCGGTGTCGTCGTAGAGCACGGCCACGATCGGCCCGCGGGGAAAGAGCCCGCGAACGGCCTCAGCCACGGGCGCGGGCAGGGTTGCGCGCGGGAGGGGGTCGCCCCCCGGCGCAACGGCTGCGCCGACGGCGGCGATGATGACGGCCAGTCCTCGAATCGCTCGCGCGCCCATTCCTCCTCCCGCCCGTGCGTCTCCTTTGCGCTTGTCCGGATTATAGCACGCCCCGCCGGCGCGCAGAACTCACACCCCGTGCCCGAAGGCCGTACGGGTCCGCGTTCTTCTTGACAGG
The DNA here is from genome assembly GCA_022705425.1 of Planctomycetota bacterium. Taxonomy (GTDB): domain Bacteria; phylum Planctomycetota; class Brocadiia; order CAIUPP01; family CAIUPP01; genus JAKJEM01. The sequence goes on along the minus strand of JAKJEM010000084.1, from coordinate 7,136 downwards.
CTGCGGAGTTCCGCATACCATCGCGCCACGGTGGCGCTGCTGCGAACGGCGCGGGTTTTCAGGGAGACAGGTCATGTCCGGACTTCTGCGGATTGCTTCAGCGGCCCTCGCGGCGGCGGTGCTGGCGGGGTGCTGCTGCGCGTCCGATCCCGGCGCGGCGCACGACGAGATCCAGTTGCTCTTCAACGGCATCGGCGCGGCCTTCGACTTGAAGGACGTGGACGCGATCTCGGCGACGGCGACGCCCGACGCCACCCTGAAGTTCCTCGACGGCGCCACGCTGACCGTGGCCGAATGGAAGGAAGGGGCGCGCAAGGACTTCGCCGCGCTGGGGGCCATGCGTTCGGAGTTCAAGGTGGACACCGTTGAGTTGCGTGGAGACAAGGCGCGCGTCCTCTTCACCGAGACGCACGACTACACCCTGGCGGCCGATGCGAAGCACACCTTCTCCTCGGTCAGCCGCTGGCGCGCCGAGGTCGTCCGGACGCCCCAGGGCTGGCGGGCGAAGCGCTTCGAGCAGTTAACCGGCGCCATGACGCGCGACGGGGAGCCTGTGCCGCCCGGGGGCAAGTGATCCGCGCGGGGGCAGCGTTGGCGGGCGCCCTCACACCGCCGCGAGGGCCTGCTCCAGGTCCTTCCACAGGTCCTCGATGTGCTCGATGCCGGACGACAGGCGGATCAGGTTGCGCGTGATTCCCGCCTTCTCGCGCGCGGCCTCGGGCATGGAGAGGTGGGTCATCGTCCACGGGTGTTCGATCAGGGACTCGACGCCGCCGAGAGACTCGGCCAGCGTGATGAGCTTGACGGCGGAGAGGAGGCGGAAGGCCTCCTCCTGGCCGCCCCGGACGCGGAAGGAGAAGGTGCCGCCGAAGCCGGTCATCTGTCGTAACGCGAGGGCATGCTGGGGGTGGCTTTCGAGTCCGGGGTGCAGGACGCGCTCGACACGCGGGTGCGCCTCGAGGCGGCGCGCCAACTCGAGGGCGTTGGCGTTGTGGGCGGCCATCCGCAGGGGCAGCGTCTTGATGCCGCGCAGCACCAGGAAGCAATCCTGCGGGCCGGGACAGAGCCCGAGGGCGTTCTGGAGGAACTTCAGGCGCTCCGCCAGGTCGCGGCGGCGGACGACGGCCGCGCCGCCGACGACATCGGAGTGGCCGTTGATGTACTTGGTGGTCGAGTGAAGGACGATGTCAATCCCCATCTCCAGCGGGCGCTGGAAACAGGGGGAGAGGAAGGTGTTGTCGCAGACGGTGATGATGTCGCGCGCGCGGGCGACGTCGGCGACGGCCCGAAGATCGAGGAGGTTCATCAGCGGATTGGTGGGCGTTTCCGTCCAGAGGAGGCGCGTGGCGGGACGCAGGGCCGCGCGCAGGGCGTCGAGGTCGCGCAGGTTCACGAAATCCACCGCCACGCCGTGCCGGGCGGTCACCTCCGCCAGAAGCCGCCAGGTGCCGCCATAGAGGTCGTCATGGACGATTACGTGGTCGCCGGAGCGCAGCAGTTCGAGGACGCACGTTTCGGCGGCCATGCCCGTGGCGAAGGCGAAGCCCTCGGTTCCCCCCTCGAGGGCGGCCAGAGCCTCTTCGAGCGCCTTGCGCGTGGGATTCCCGCTGCGCGAGTAGTCGAAGGGGCCGGGCTGGTTGACACCCCGAAAGGCGAAGGTGGAGGTCTGGTAGATCGGCGTCATGACGGCGCCGTAGAGGGTGTCGCGGGTGCGGGAGCCGTGAATCGCCAGCGTCTCGAACCGCATGGTCGCTTCTCCTGGGGGCAGGCTTAGCCGGGGATGTCCTGGAAGAGGATGCTGCTGAGGTAGCGTTCGCCCGCGTCGGGCAGGATGACGACGATGCGCTTGCCGCGGCTCTCCGGGCGGGCGGCCACCCGCAGGGCGGCGGCCAGCGCCGCGCCGCTGGAGATGCCGACGGTGATCCCTTCCTCACGGTGCAGGCGCTTGGCCAGTTCCACGGATTCGTCGTTCGACACCGTGGCGATCTCGTCCACCAGTGAAAGGTCCAGCACGTCCGGCTTGAACCCGGCCCCGATGCCTTGAATCTTGTGGGGGGCCGGCTGGGGCTTCTCGCCCCGGCGGATGGCTGTCAGGACGGGCGAATGCACCGGTTCGACGGCCACGGACCACAGGGGGTGTTTCTGCGCCTCCTTGATGTAGCGGCTGACGCCGGTGATCGTGCCGCCGGTGCCCACGCCGCTGACGAGGACGTCCACCTTGCCGTCCGTGTCCTTCCAGATCTCGGGGCCGGTGGTCTTGAAGTGGATTTCCGGGTTCGCCGGATTCTTGAACTGCTGGGGGATGAAGAACCTCTTCGGGTCGGAGGCGACGATCTCCTCCGCCCGGGCGATGGCGCCGGGCATTCCCTTGGCGCCTTCGGTCAGGATGAGCTCCGCGCCAAAGGCCCGCAACATGCGGCGGCGTTCGATGGACATCGTCTCCGGCATCGTCAGGAGCAGCGGATAGCCGCGCGCGGCGGCGACGTAAGCCAGCGCAATTCCGGTGTTGCCGCTGGTCGGCTCGACGATGGTGACGTCCTTGGACCCCGGCGTGAGCAGGCCGCGGCGTTCGGCGTCCCAGATCATGGCGGCGCCGATGCGGCACTTGACGGAGTAAGCGGGATTACGCCCCTCGATCTTGGCCACAACCTCGCCGGGAAGGCCCTTGGCGACACGGTGGAGGCGCACGAGGGGTGTGTTGCCGATGGAGAGGCTGTTGTCGTCGAAGATGCGAGCCATGTTCCTTCCTCCTCTGGCTGAACGGTACGCTTGGACTCTGATATAGACGACCGCGACGCTCGTGTATCTTAGCAGGCGCAATGGCACTTGTCAAGGCTGAAAAGACCTAATGCCCTGCGTTCTGCTTTGCCCCGTTGACGGCGAACATGACCGCTCCGGTTGTGTTTATCCATGCGGATGCCTGAGCGGCCTCCGGGCGCGGCTTGCGGGCGGCATCGCTGCGCGGATCGGCCTGAGACGACGCACGACGGGGTTCATTTCGGCTACTTTCGTCGGGGCGGAGTTGATACAATACGCCCCCCATGAGGATACCCCTGACATCGGCCCTTGAGCGACTGCGCGAGCTTGTGATCGGACGGGCGCGCGATCTATACGATCCCGCCATGTTCCACAAGCTCTCGCTGATCGCCTTCTTCGCCTGGGTGGGACTGGGGGCCGATGGTCTCTCCTCCTCGTGCTACGGGCCGCAGGAAGCCTTCCTGGCGCTGGGCGACAAGATTCACCTGGCTATTTTCGTGGCCTTGGGGACGGCGATCACGGTCTTCGTCATCAGCGCCAGCTACGCCCAGGTGATCGAGCTCTTCCCCTCGGGGGGTGGCGGCTATGTTGTGGCGAGCAAGACGCTCTCGCCGCACTTGGGGATGGTGGCCGGGTGCGCGTTATTGATTGACTACGTGCTGACCATCGCCATTTCCGTGGCCAGCGGGGCGGATGCGCTCTTCAGCATGTTGCCACCGGAAGCGCAGCGCTACAAGCTCTATACCGCCTTCGCGGGCGCGATCCTGCTCATTGCGCTGAATCTGCGCGGTGTCAAGGAGTCGGTCGTGCCGCTGGTGCCGATCTTTCTGGTCTTTGTCCTGACGCACGCGGCGGCGATCCTCTATGCGGTGATTTCGCACGCCGGGCGGATGCCGGATGTGGCGGCGGGCACGGTGGAGGACGTGCGCAGCACGGTTTCCACCGTCGGCGTGTGGGGGCTGCTGCTGCTGCTGCTGCGCTCCTACAGCCACGGCGCAGGCACCTACACCGGAATCGAGGCGGTCAGCGCGGGCATGCCCGTGCTGCGCGAGCCGCGCGTGAAAACCGGCAAGCGGACAATGCTGTACATGGCCGTCAGCCTGGCCTTTGTGGCCGTCGGGCTGATGCTGGCCTATCTGCTCTACGCCCTGGATACCACCGAAGTCCGCAACGGAACGAAGACGATCAACGCCGTGCTGTTCGGCGAGATCACCGCCGGCTGGGGAAGCTGGGGATACGGCCTGGTGGTGGTTACGCTCATCTCCGAGGCGGCGATCCTCTTCGTGGCGGCGCAGGCGGGGTTCCTGGGCGGGCCGCGCATCCTGGCGAACATGGCGCTGGACCGCTGGCTGCCGACGCGCTTTGCCATGCTGAGCGACCGGCTGGTGACGCAGGACGGCATCCTGCTGATGGGCGGGGCGGCGCTGCTGGTGCTGGCGCTCACCGGGGGCTCGGTGAAGTTCCTCGTGGTGCTCTACGCCATCAACGTATTCATTGACTTCGCGCTGTCGCAGTCGGGCCTGCTGCGATACTGGTGGACGGCGCGCGCGCGGGCGGCGCTGTGGCGGCGGCGGATGTTGATTGCGGGGGTGGGGCTCTGCCTGACGCTCGTGATCCTGTGCTCGATGGTCGTGCTCAAGTTCGGCGAAGGCGGCTGGATCACGCTGGTCCTCACCGGGAGCCTGGCCGTCGTGGCGTTGCTGATCCGACGCCACTACGATCACACCATCCGGCTGCTGAAGCGGCTCGATGCGCTGTTGACGAGCGGCCTGCCGACCGCCGCGCCCTCCGACAAGGCCCGGATCGCTCCGGCGAAGAAGCTGGAGCCCTTCGACCCCCAGGGAAAGACGGCCGTGGTGCTCGTCAGCGGTTTCAACGGGCTGGGACTGCACACCCTGGCCGCCATCCACCGGACCTTCGGCGGGGTCTTCAAGAACTACGTCTTCGTCCAAGTCGGCATCGTGGACGCGGGGAACTTCAAGGGCGTCGAGGAACTGGGGCGGCTGGAGGAGCACGTCAACGGCGAACTCGCCAAGTACGTTCACTTCCTGCGTCACGAAGGCCATCACGCCGAGGCCTTCGGGGCGATCGGCACGGACCTGGTGGATGAGGTTAACGCCCTCGTGCCGAAGATCGTCGAGAAGTACCCCAACGTCGTCTTCTTCGGCGGACAACTGGTCTTCGCCCAGGAATCGGTCTTCACGCGGATGCTGCACAATAACGTCGTCTTCGCCCTGCAGAAGAAGCTCTACCGGCAGGGGATGCCCTTCGTCATCCTCCCGCTGCGCGTGTGACGGCGCACTGCCGCCCGAAGGAAGGAACGGCCATGACACCGGAGTACCGGGTTCAGCTCGATGTCGTCACGCAGGGATATGACCGGCAGACCGACTGGTTCCAGCCGCGGGTGGGGATCGTGCCGCCGCAGACGGCGGTTCTGACCCTGACGCGGCAGCACCTGTGGGGGAGCGACATCTTCACGGCGGTCAGCGAGATGCGTTCGGAGGACCTGGGGCGGACATGGACGGCGCCGCAGGCGCACGCCACGCTGGACCGGCGGGCCCTGCCCGACGGCGTCGAAGCCTGCCCCTGCGACATGACCCCGGCCTGGCACGCGCGCTCGGGCCGACTGCTGGCGACGGGGCACACCGCGCTCTACGCCGCCGGGGAGCGCGGCGCGTCGCTCAAGGGCAACAGCCACACCCGCGACATCGCCTGGTCGGTTTACGACGCGGCCTCGCACACCTGGTCGCCCTGGGAAACGCTGCCGGTGCCTGATCGGGAGCGGTTCTTCTGGACAGGGGCCGGCTGCACCCAGCGCGTGGACCGGCCGGACGGCGATGTGCTGCTGCCGACCTACTCCATGCCGCGGGCGGACGTCGGCGAGAACTTCTGGAAGAGCTGTTTCTTCTCGACGGTGATGCGCTGCGCCTTCGACGGGCGGCATCTGCGGTATATCGAACATGGCGACGAACTGACCGTTCCCGACCGGCGCGGTCTCTACGAGCCCTCCCTCGCCGCCTGGCAGGGGCGCTACTATTTGACCCTCCGCAACGACCTGCGCGGATACGTGGCCGTGGGAGGGGACGGCCTTCATTTCAGCGCGCCCGTGCCCTGGACCTTCGACGACGGCGAAGAACTCGGCAGCTACAATACCCAGCAGCACTGGATCGCGCACAGCGACGGGCTGTTCCTGGTCTATACGCGCCGCGGCGCGGATAACGACTTCGTCTTCCGCCACCGCGCCCCGCTCTTCATGGCGCAGGTGGACCCGGAGCGCCTCTGCGTTCTGCGCGCCACCGAACGCGCCATCGTGCCGAACTACGGCGCGCAACTCGGGAACTTCGGGACCGCCAACGTCACCCCGCAGGAAAGCTGGGTCGTGACCTCCGAATGCATGCAGGGCAAGCCGCCGGCCACGTTCGATGACCTGGAACGGCGCGGCGCCAATGCGCGCGTATGGCTTTGCCGGATTCTCTGGGACCGGCCCAACCGGCTGGTCGAAGGCTGAAGACCCGCCTCGCAAGTCAGGAGGGCGTCGGTGTCGCTGCGTGAACGATGGTCGCGGGCGGCCCATTCGCCGCTGGCGCAACGGCTGGCGCCGGAGTGGTTCAAGGACCTCTATCGGCGGGCGCGGGGGCGGGTCCAGCGCGCTTTTTACGACCCCCGGCGCTTCTGGACGCGCTTCGGGCGCACCTACATGGAGCGCTTCCCCCCCTCCGGCGAACGCAGCGAAAATCTCTTTGCGGAACACCTCTCAACCCTTGGGGCGGCCTCGGTGCTCGATGTCGGATGCGGCTATGGGCGCTACCTTCGCGCCCTGCGCGAACGGACACCCTCCCTGCGGCTGGCGGGGGTGGACATCAGCCCCACGATGATCGAACGCGCGCGGGACTTCCTCAAGGACGGCCCCGACATCTCCCTCCACGTTGCCTCGGCGACGGCGCTGCCCGTGGCGGACAGCAGTTTCGACGCCGTGATGACCTACAGCATGATGATCCATCTCCGGCCCGACGAGGTGGACCTCTTCCTGTGCGAGGCGCGGCGCGTGGCCCGCTGGGGCGTCTTCCTCGAATCGAGCGCCAACCCGGCTGAACCCTGGCGCAATCCCCCCTATTACTTCGCCCATGAGTACGAGGACCGCTTCCGCCGTCACGGAATGACCGTGACACAGCGGATCACCATACGCGAGGACATGCGCGAGTACCTGTATGTCGTCCGGTTGAGACCCGGTGAAGGCGGCCTGCCCGGCCCGGGGCGCGCGGAATCGGCGGCCTCGCGGCGGTAGTGCGACGGGAGCGCCGGCGCGACGTCCGCGTCCGGTCGCGCAAGGAGTCTCGCCGGCCATCGCCGGGGCGCCCATGACGAGGAAAGGCGGCGTG
>JAKJEM010000083.1:7184-11895 GCA_022705425.1 Planctomycetota bacterium | reverse complement strand
CGGTCATGCGTCCGATCGCCTTGCGTCCGTCGGGCAGAAGATAGCCGAAGGAGAGCCACCGCCCGCTGCGGGAGAACTTGATCAGTTGCGTCGTCTTGCCGAACTCCGGGCGCCGGGCGGGATCATAGACACAGCGGGCTTGGAGCGTTTCGACGTCGGAGGCCCAGATGCGCCCGCCGGCCTTGTAGAAGACCTCGCGTCCGGCGGGATGGACGTGGTAGCACATCAACTCGCAGTCGGGCAGGTCGGTGACCTGAGTCAGCGCGCCGGTGTCCAGTTCGTAGCGGTGGAGTTGAAGGGCGCCGTCGAGGCGGGATTGATAGAAGAGATAGCGCTCATCGGGGGTGAATTGGGCGACGTACATGTACGTCGCGGTGCTGGGAACCCCTTCGGGGCTGACGCGCCAGATTTCGCGTCCGGTCTGCGGGTCGGCAGAGCGGACCGGCTTGAGTGTGCGCGTCGTCCCAACGCGGGAAGGGGAGGGCGTCATGGCTTGGACGCCGCGTTCTTCCAGCCGTCTCCCTCCGCCGTGCAGGTGTAAACGCGGCGAAGCTCGTTGGAGACGTTGAGCACCAGTTCTTTGTCGAGGGACTTGCCGATGTTGACGTGCCAGAAGCAGCGGATCATGGGGACGTGGGTGCCGAAGGCCTTCTGGTCGTCGGTCTTGATCTTCTTGGCGGCGCTGTCCCACCACATGCCCTTGATTTCCGTCTGTTTGGCTTCCTTCCAGGAAACGACGTTGCGGGGGTCCTTGTCGAAGTTGGCCCAGGCGTGTCCGGGTTTGTCCTCGGAGTAGTCGGACCACCAGGAGCAGGCGACGGCGCCGAACTCATAGATGTAGGAGCTCCCCGTGATGGCCTTGTTGCGGTACCCGTCGCGCATTTCCGCTTCCTGCGCCTCGCACTTGGTCCGCACGGCGGCGGGGACATAAGGGGCGGCATCGGGCTTGTTCGTCCAGTGCTCGGGGATGCGCGTATCGCCGATGGCCGTGTCATCCGTTTCGCCGAACTGCTGTGCGCCGTAGTCGGTGGTGAAGCGGTCGGGCATTCCGCCCTGTTCGCCGCGCGTTGTGTCGCTCGGGCAGATGAAGACCTTCTCGGTGTTGACGTAAACGGGGTAGACCTGGCTGAGCCACAGGGGACGCTCATTGGCGAAGCTCTGCCGGTACATCTCCTCGGCCAGGGCCAGCTGGCTGAGTTGGTTCTTGCAGGTGGTCTGACGGGCGCGTTCGCGGATGTTGGCGAAAACCGGGAGCAGGATCCCGGCGAGGATAGCGATAATGGCGATGACGACGAGCATCTCAATGAGGGTGAAGGCGCGGCGCGCCAGTGCGCGCAGGAACTGCCGTATCATGAGCGAACCTCCTGATCAGACCCCGCGGTTACGACGCCGGTGAGGGAGAGCCCGTCGCCGGCGCCTGAACGACACAGTACCCTTCTACGGGGCGCGAGTCAACAGCCAGGCGAGCAGGGCGGCGGCCGCCGCAAGGGCGGCGGCGGACGTGGCGATCAGCGCCCAGGGCAGAGGCGTCTTGGGCGCGGGTGCGGGCGGGGTCGGGGCGGGGGCCGGGGCGGCCGCGCGCTCGGGGCGGCGGGTATCGCGGTCACGTCCGCGGCCGCGGCGTCCGTAGCGACGCGGCGCGTCTTCATCGAAGCGGACCTCCTCCGTCGGGCCGGCGTGGAGGCGTTCGAAGCCGTCGTCCGATTCTTCGTCCTCGGGGGGCTCGACGATTTCGTATTCGATCGGCGGCAGCGCAAAGGGCAGGGGGGGTTCGTCGGTCTCGGGGGCATCGCGCTCTGCGGCAGGCGTTGGAGGGGATGCCGCGTCCTGTGGGGCGGGCTCCGACTGCCGGCGGGAAGGTTCCGGGGCAGGGGGAGACGGCTCATCGCCGGAGGAGGGCAACGGGTTCTGCTCCGACGGCGCGCCATTCTTCTCGGGGGCGGGTTTCGCCGGTTCCGGCGGCGCCTCCGAATGGGGGGGTGAAGCCTGGCCCGGCAACTGCGGTCGAGCCTCCGTCTTCTCGTCCATCCACTTCTCCGATGCGTCACGATGACGGTAAGTACATAGGACGACTTGAATTATATCAAGCGAGGGAGGCCATTACAACCGGACCTCTCGGCGAAGAGGCCTTTCGTTCCAGAGCACAGCAAGGAAGTACCGTCGGTCGCAATCTCTTCCGCTTGCGGGCGGGCGCGCATGAGGGGATAATCCGGGCCAATGGCGCGTCCGCTCCCCGCAGAGGCGCCTCTGCAGGGAGGGTCGGTGGCGCACGGACGCTGTGACGCATAGTGGGAGAAGAGGTCATGAGGCCGCCGAACATCATCGTCATGCTGATGGACAACCTGGGCTATGGCGACCTGGGGTGCTACGGGTCGCGGCTGCATCGGACGCCGAATGTGGACCGTCTGGCGCGCGAGGGGATGCGCTTCACGAGCTTCTACAGCACCAGCGGCGTCTGCACACCTTCGCGGGCGAGCCTGATGACCGGCTGTTACCCGCGGCGCGTGGACATGCATTGCAGCGGGCGCGGCAGGTGTGTGCTGATGCCTGTGGAGCCGAAGGGGCTGAACCCCCGCGAGATCACCGTGGCGCGGCTGCTGAAGGATCGGGGCTACGCGACGGCCTGCGTCGGCAAGTGGCACCTCGGCGACCAGCCCCCTTTCCTGCCCACCCGCCACGGTTTCGACGAGTTCTTCGGCATCCCTTACAGCGAGGACATGGTGCCCGATAGCAGCAGCCCCTCCCGGCGCGACTGGCCTCCGCTACCGTTGATGCGGCAGGAGCGCGTGGTGGAAGGGGCGCCGGACCGGGACTACCTGACGCGTCGCTACACGGAGGAGAGCCTGCGGTTCATCCGGGCGAACCGCGAGCGGCCCTTCTTCCTCTATCTGGCGCAGGCGATGCCGGGCAGTTGCGCCTTCGCCTTTGCCAGTCCGGCCTTCCGCGGCAAGTCCGCCAACTCCGTCTATGGCGATGCCGTCGAGGAACTGGATTGGTCGGCCGGGGAGGTCCTGCGCACTCTGGGCGAGTTGGGGCTTGACCGCGATACGCTGGTCATCTGGACCTCGGACAACGGGGCCGTGCGCCACGATCCGCCCCAGGGGAGCAACGCGCCGCTGCGCGGCTGGGGCTATGACACCTCCGAGGGCGGCCAGCGCGTGCCGTGCCTCATGCGTTGGCCGGGGGTGATTCCGTCCGGGCGCGAGACGGACGAGGTGGCAACGATGATGGACATCCTTCCGACGGCGGCGCGGTTGGCCGGCGGCGCGCCGCCGGCGGACCGTACGCTGGACGGGCGCGACCTGTACGCGCTGATGACGGGCGCTCCCGGCGCGCGCTCGCCCTACGACGCGGAGGGCTTCTTCTACTACTACCGCGAGCAGCTTCAAGCCGTGCGCGCGGGGGAATGGAAGCTGTACCTGCCCCTGGAGCGCAAGCTGAACAACCTGGCCGGCGACTTCAGCCGCGCCGCGCCGTGTCCGGCGGCGCTCTACGACCTGCGGAGCGACATCGGTGAGACGCGGGAGTGCTCCGCCGAACACCCGGAGGTGGTGCGGCGTCTGATGGCGCTGGCGGAGAGCGCGCGGCGCGAATTGGGGGATTGCGACCGGCCCGGCAGCGGGCAGCGCCCGGCGGGGTGGGTGGAACACCCGACGCCGCGTCTGCTGGAGTAACGGGGCGTTCTGCGGGCCGTATCGCGCCTTGTGCCGGGGGCCGACGCGATGGGCGCGACGGGCGTTGGCGTCAGCCTTCCGCTGCCAGGATGCGCTCCGCCGCCTCGGCGACGTTCGCGGCCTCGTAGTCCGGGGTCGTTTCGCCGGGGGGCGTCGTTCCGATGCGGACGGTACGGCAGCCGGCGGCGCGCCCAACGCCGATGTCGCAGTCGCGGTCGCCGACCATCCAGGAGCGGGCCCGGTCAACCTGAAGGTCGGACGCGGCCTGGAGGATCATGCCGGGCATCGGCTTGCGGCAGGCGCAATCGCGGGCGTACTCGGGGAGGGCGCCCTTGGGGTAATGGGGGCAATAGTAGATGGCGGCGAGCTCGACGCCGCGCGCGGCGAACCACTCGCGGAGTCGGTCGTGGAATGCGCGGAGGGCGTCCTCTCCGAAGAAGCCGCGCGCCACGCCGGACTGGTTGGTGATGACGACGAGGAGGTACCCGGCGCGCCGGAGGCGTCGGAGTCCGTCGAGGGCGCCGGGAAGTTCGCGGATGCGCGCGGGGTCCACGGAGAAGACGGTGTCCTCGATGATCGTGCCGTCGCGGTCCAGGAAGACGGCCTTCCGCAGGGGGGACTCAGGCAAAGTAGCGCCGCTCCACCAGTTCGCAGAGGATGTGTCCGCAGGTGATGTGCAGCTCCTGAATGCGCGCCGATTCCTCGGCGGGGGCGGTGAGGCACAGGTCGGCGGCGTCCCGGAGCTTCCCGCCTCCGCGTCCGCTGAAGCCCAGGACCACTGCGCCGCGCCGGCGGGCGGCCTCGACGGCGCGGAGGACGTTGGGGGAATTGCCGCTGGTGCTGAGGGCGATGAGGACGTCGCCGGCCTGCACGAGGCCCTCGACCTGGCGCTCGAAGACGGCATCGAAGGAGTAGTCGTTGGCGACGCAGGTGAGCACGGAGGTGTCGGTGGTCAGGGCCACGGCGGGCAGGGCGGCGCGTTCGAGGGTGAAGCGCCCGATGAACTCGCCGGCCAGGTGCTGGGCGTCGGCGGCGGA
>JAKJEM010000083.1:0-7174 GCA_022705425.1 Planctomycetota bacterium | reverse complement strand
CCGCCGTTGCCGCAAAGGTACACGCGGCGGCCGGCGCGCAGGGCGGCCAGGACGGCATCGGCCATGCGCTCGACGATCTCGGCGCCGCCGGCGCTGAGGAAGGCGAGTTTGACTTCGATGCTCTTGTGAACCAGCCTCTCTGCGTCTGTCGTTGTCATGGCGTGATCTCCGAACGGGAATGGCGGCTGATCAGCGGGGCGGTGACGGTCGTCCTCGAGAGGCCCTTGGCCGGGCGTGATTCGTCATTCGTGCGTCGGCCTTTGTCATTTCTTGCCGTAAACTTCCAGAACGCGCTTGACGATGTTGGTGGTGGACACGCCCTCGACGAGGGGCGCGAGGACGATCCGCCCGCCGTAGGCCTTGACGACCTCCCAGCCGACGACCTCCTCCTCGCTCTTGTAGTCCCCGCCCTTGACGAGGACGTCGGGCTTGATGGCGCGGATGGCGCTGGTGGGAGTGTCCTCGTCGAAGACGACGATGGCGTCCACGACTTCGAGGGCGGAGAGGAGGCGGGCGCGCTCGGACTCGCCGGTGATGGGCCGGCTGGGGCCTTTGAGGCGGCGGACGGAATCGTCGCTGTTGAGGCCGACGATCAGCATGTCGCCCTGCTGGCGGGCGAAGCGGAGGTACTCGTAGTGGCCGATGTGGAGGATGTCGAAGCAGCCGTTGGTCCAGACGACCTTGCCGTTGCGGCGGCGGCATTCGGCGGCCAGGGCGGCGGCGCCTTCGACCGTGCAGACCTTTCGGGCCTGCGAACTGCCGGTGAGGAGGTCGGAGAGGATTTCATCGCGGGAAACGGGCGCGGCGCCGATCTTGGTGACTTCGATCCCGGCGGCGACGTTGGCCAGCATGGCGGCGTCCTTCATGGATGCGCCGCAGGCCAGGAGGAGGGCAAGAACGCTGACGACCATGTCGCCTGCGCCGGTGACGTCGAAGACCTCCTTGGGGCGGGTGGGGATGCGGAGTCCGGGCCGGTCGCGCCCGAGGAGGTACATGCCGTCGCGGTCGAGGGTGACGAGGGCATAGTCCAGGCCGGCCAGATCGAGCAGCTTGCGTGCGGCGCGTCGCGCGCTGGCGTCGTCGCGAGGGGCGATGCCCGTGGCGATCTGCGTCTCGTAGCGGTTCGGCGTCATGACCGTGGCGCCGCGGTAAACGCCGTAGGGGCGTCCGACCTTGGGGTCGGTAACGACGGGAATGCCGTGGCGGCGGGCGACGGCGGCGGCGCGTTGCAGGATGCGTTCCGTCAGCACGCCCTTGTCGTAGTCCGAGAGGACCACGGCCTCGTGGGCGGGGATCATCTTCTCGACGGCGGCGAGCAGCTTCTTTTCCACCTCGGGCGCGATGGGGCGGCGGGTTTCGCGGTCCACGCGCAGGACGTGCTGGATGCCGCGGCGGGCGCTCTGGACGCAGCCGATGTAGCGTGTCTTGACAGTGGTGGGGCGTTCGGGCAGGCGCAGCACGCCGCGGACGGAGGCGCGGGCGCGGAGTTGTTTCAGGAGATCGACGCCCTCCTTGTCGCCGCCGACGACGCCGCAGACCGTGGGGCGCGCGCCGAGGTGGGCGAGCGCGGCGACGACGTTTCCGGCGCCGCCGGGGCGCGACTCTTCCGAGGCGACCTCGAGCACCGGGATGGGACCCTCGGGGGAGATGCGCGCCACCTCGCCCCAGACGTAGCGGTCCAGCATCAGGTCGCCGACGACCAGAATGCGCGGGCGGCCGGCAAATTCAATCAGCTTGGCCAGCGGGTCCGACATACACATTCCCTTTCGCAAGGTCCTCCGGCGGGACGGGGCGCCAGCGCCGGTGCATCCAGAGCCATTGCTCCGGAGTTTCGCGGATGTGGTCTTCGATGCGGCGGGTGAGCCGGGCCGTCAGTTCGAGGACGTCGCGCTCGCGGTCGCGGCTCGGGCGGGCGCGGATCGGCTCGTCGGCGACGACCTCGAAGCGAAAGAGGCCGGGGAGTCGGCGTGCGCAGCCGACGACGATGGGCGCGCCGGTGCGCAGGGCCAGAAGAGCCGGGGCGGGGGTGGTCGAGGCCGGCCGCCCGAAGAAGGGCACCCAGACGCCGTCGCGGCGGATGTGCTGGTCCACCACCAGGCCGACGTAACCCTTGTTGCGCAGCACGCGCCAGAGCGCCGGCAGCGCGCCCTGCCGCTCGACGACCACCTGCCGGAAGGCCGTGCGCCGGCGTCGGATAAGGCGGTCTATCAGCGGGTTCTTGATGGGGCGATAGACGCTGACGAGCTCCGCGCCGCGAAAGCTGAGGAGCAGGCCGAAAATCTCATACACGCCCAGGTGGCCGGTGAGGAAGATGGCGCCCTTGCCCTCGGCCAGGACGTCGTGGAGGATGTGCTCGTTGCGAAAGACGATGTGGTCGCGCCAGTTCGAGGATCGGATCAGGCGGTGAGCGACGGCGATTTCGACGGCGGCGCGTCCGAAGTGCTCGAAGACGCCCCGGCAGATGGTCCGGAGTTCCGCGTCGGTCTTCTCGGGGAAGGACCGGCGCAGATTGTCCATGACGATCCGCACGCGGGTCGGGGTCCAGGCCATGACGCGTCGTCCGCCCCACTCGCCCAGGCGCAGGGCTTCTTCGAGGGGCAGGGCCTGCGCGGCAAAGAGGAAGGCGGCGGTCCCCGCAAACTCGGCGAGGTGGCCGGGGCGCTTGAGCAGGTCGGTCAGCACAGAGCATCCTTCAGCAGGGCGATGAGACGTTCTTCGCCGGCGCGTACCGCCATCTCCACGCGCAGGACGCGCAGAGGGAGGTCGGCGGGCGTCAGGCGCGGCGTCGGCGCTCCCTCGGGCAGACGCCGCAGCACAGGTGCAGCCTGGTCCAGGAAGGGGTCGCACACGCGACGCAGCTTGACGGCATCCTTCTCCGTCACGATGATAAGCTCCGCGCCCTCGCTTTTCCAATCGGGGCCGAGGGCGGCGACGGCCTGGGCGAGGTCGTGCAGGCCGTAGGCGGCATGATCGGGGCGGAAATGGGCGAGGACGACCTCGGCGCCGAGGGATTCGAGGGTGCGGATGAAGCCACGCGGGTTTCCGATGGCGCAGAGGGCCATCACGCGTCGCCCGCGGAGCGATTCAGCCGGCTGGGGGTTGCCGCCGTCGAGCGCGGTCAGCGTCGTCGGGCGGTGAAGGGTTTCGACGAGGGGTCTTCCGGGCGCAAGGCGGGCGAGGCGGTCGCGGAGCGCGGCGAGTTCGTCCTCGGGAAGTGCGTCGGTGCGCGTCAGGGCCAGGGCGTCGGCTTCGGCGAGGGCGCTGAGGGGTTCGCGGAGCATTCCGGCGGGCAGTACGCGGCCTCCGCCGAAGGGGTCAAGGGCGTCGAGCAGCGCCAGGTTCACATTCCGGCGGACGCGCAGGTGCTGGAAGCCGTCGTCCAGGATCAGGCAATCGGCGCCGGCGGCGCGGGCCTTGGCGGCGGAGGCGACGCGGTTGGGGTGGGCGTAGCAGCGCACGCCGTCGAGACGGCCCTCCAGCAGCAAAGACTCATCGTTGTCCTCTCCGGCCCGCGATGCGCCATAGCCCCGGCTGAGGATGGCCGGGCGGCGCCCGAGGAGAACAAGTTGCCGGGCGACCCACTCGACCATGGGGGTCTTGCCCGTGCCGCCGACAGTGACGTTGCCGACGCTGACGACGGGAAGGCCGAGGTCCCTTGGGGTACGGAGCCCGTGCCGCCACGCCGCCCGCCGCAGGCGCATGAGCGTTCCCCACAGCGCGGACGGGGGGACCAGGGGCCACCGCAGCGCCCGAGCCGGCCCGCGCACATCCCCGCGCGCCAGGCGTTCCAGGAAGCTCCGTTCGTCGAGTGTGACCATCGGGGCCCGTTCTTCCGCACCGCCTACTTCAGCCCCAGGATTTCATCCATCCACTGGAGGAGCTGGCGCATGTCGCTGACCTGCATGTCTCCCATGTGTGCGATTCGGAAGGTCTTGCCCTTGAGGTCGCCGTAGCCGTCGGAGATCACGCAATCGTGGCGGGAGAGAAGTTCCTTGTTCAGCGCGCCGACGTCTATGTTCCGGGTGTTGGCCAGGCAGGTGAGGGTGACGGACTCGAAGCCCTTTTCGGCGAAGACGGCGAAGTGGCGGCGCGCCCACTCCCGGACGACGTCGGCCATCTGGCGGTGGCGGGCGTAGCGGTTGGGGAGGCCCTCGGCCAGCATGGAATCGAGTTGATGGTTCAGGGCGTAGATGTGGGGGATGGAGGGGGTGACGAGCGTCTGGCCTTTTTCGGCGTTCTTGCGGAAGGCCAGCAGGTCGAAGTAGTAGCCGCGATCCTTGAGGGAGGCGGCGCGCTCGTACGCCCGCGCGGAGGCGGTGAAGACGGCCGCCCCCGGCGGAATCCCGAAGGCTTTCTGGAGGCTGGCCAGGCAGATGTCAATGCCGAGGCGGTCCACGTCTATCTCGACGCCGGAGAGGCTGCTGACGGCGTCCACGAGGAAGAGGACGTCGGGGCGCTCGCGGAGGACTTCGGCGGCCTCTTCGATGGGGTTCATCACGCCGGTGGAGGTCTCGTTGTGGCAATAGAGCACGGCGTCCACGTCGTGCTTCTTGAGCATGTTGGCGATCATCTCGCCGCGGATGGCGCGGCCCGGCTCGACGGAGAGGCGCACGATCTCGCGCCCGTTCAGTTCGGCCACGTCGCCCCACTTTTCGCTGAAGGCGCCGCACTGGCAGACGAGGGCGCGGCGGCGGACGCAGTTGCGCACGGCCAGCTCCCAGACGCCGGAGCCGGAGCTGGTGGCGACATGCACGTCGGCGGTGGTGCCGAGGACCTTCTTGAGTTTGTCGAGGACGCCGCTGAAGATGGCGGTGAACTGCTTGCTGCGGTGGCCGAGGGGCTGACGGGCCATCTCCTTGAGGACTTCTTCGCGGCACCAGATCGGACCGGGGATGAAGAGCTTCATGACATTCTCTTTGCGCTGAAACCGAGGGACCGTGGTCTGCGGACTACTCCGTCATGCGATAGAAGACCATCCCACCGTACATCTTGGGATAGAAGTAGGTGCTCTTCTGGGGCATGCGCTCGTGGTTCTGGGCGACGGCCTGGACCTCCTCGACGCGCGTGGGGTTGAGGAGAAAGAGGGCCTGGCAGCGTCCGGCGCGCACCTCCTCGGCAGCCGCGTCAATGGCGTGGGGAAAGTCGTGGACGTATTCGAGGTTGGATTCCGCCGTCAGGCGCTCGGGAGTGATGCCCAGGAGCGGTTCGAGTATGAGCTGGTGGAGCACGGTGACATCCAGGCGACGCCAGGCGTCGGAGTGTCCCTGGATCGCATTCATGGACTGCTCGTCGCGGAGGGTGAGGACCCAGTGCGCGCCGTCCTGCATGAGGAGGACGAACGCGTGCCCCCCGGCGGCCTGCCGGCGGCGGATTTCATCGAGCACGGCGGCGCGGGCGCCGGGCTTGTCGCTGGGGTAGGCGCGCGCGTCGAAGTTCCTTCTCAGCCCCTTCAGCAGGGTTTCGGCCTGGAAGTCCTTGATGCCCTTGACGCAGCGGTGGATCGGCAGGATGACCAGTCCGGGGTTTGACATGTTGACAAGGGCCATCATGCGGTAGCGCGTCAGTTCGTTCCGGGGGTTTTCGACCATGTAGGCCAGGGAGGTCTCGTAGCGGTGGTGGCCGTCGGCGATCAGGATTTCCTTCGGCTCCATGAGCGCCTGGACCCGGGCGACAACCTGCGGGTCGGTAATGGCCCAGAGACGATGGAGGAGTTCCTCCGATTCCGGCGCCTGGACGAGAGGCCAGCCCTTCCGGGCCTGATCGAGGAGGGCATCCACTTCGCCGGCGGGGTCGGGATAGAGGCCGAAGACCTGGCCGAACTGGGTCTGCGTGGCGCGCATCAGCAGAAGGCGGTCGGCCTTGGGGCCGGCCAGCGTGTTCTCGTGGGGCAGCACGCCCTTGCCGGGGGGCTCCAGGCGGACGCGGGCGACGAGGGCCGTTCGGCTGAAGCGCCGCCCGTGGACCTGGAAGTTCTGCTCATAGACGTACAGGGCGGGCTGCGCGTCGCGCTGGACGATCCGGCTGTCGAGCCAGCGCTGCCACAGCGCGCCGGCGGCCTCGTAGGGATTGCCCGACGGGGCCTGTTCGTTGCGGTCGGCCTTGGTGACGCGGGAGATGTTGTACTCCGAAAGCCGCCAGAGCGTATCGCGCAGCGCCGGGTCAATGACGTCGTAGGGGGGGGCTACCAGGCGGCCCATGTCGGCGCGGAGGGCCGTGCTGTATCGGTAGCCATTGAACGGCAATATGTTCGCCATGGGGCCCTTTCAGGGGTCTCTGAGGTGCTGTCGCAAGGCTTAGAATAGAGGAATCCGGGGAATTGTCAAGTCTTCCGGCGGCGACGGGGCGGACGGGCGGGCGGGGTTTCGCCGTGCGCGGCGGCGGGGCGCCCGAGGAAGCGGAGGGCGTTCGCGCCGAAGATCAGCGCCTGGTCCTCGGGGCTGACGCCGAGGCGGTTGAAGATCTCCCGATCCCAGCGCCAGCGCGCCTCGGGCGGGCGCGTGAGGGGCAGAAAGGTGTCGGAGCCGTAGAGCATTCGCGGCGCGCCGACGTTCTCCAGGCAGCGCGCCAGAGCGTTCTCGCGATACGCCTTCGGCGTGCCGGGGGTCAGGTCCACAAAGACCTGGTCGCACTCGCGGCGCAGGACCTTGAACTTCTGGGCGACGGCGATGCATTCATCGGTCCAGGGCCATCCGATGTGGGCCATGGCGAAACGGGTGCGGGGGTAGTCCCAGAGCACCTCCATGTTGCCGGGGCGGCAGTTGTTGGCGCTGTTGCCGGGGTTCCAGAGAATGCCGGTGTGCATGAGGAGGGGGATGCCGAGCTCGCCGGCGACGGCGTAGATGGCGCGGGCGCAGGGATCGGCGGGATGGAAGTTCGAGGGGAGCATCTTAACGCCGGCGATGCCGCAGGAGCGCACGGCCCATTCGAGGGCCTTGGGCGCGCCGCGCCAGGTGGGGTCAATCCGGGCGAAGGGGATCAGGCGGGGGCCGACGGCGGCGGCGAGTTCGGCCAGTTCCGCAACAGCGGCGCGCGCCTCGCGTCCGTCCTCGCCGGGCTTGCGCGAGAGCACCACGGCCCCGTCGAGTTCCGCGCCCTCGAAGAAACGTTCGACCTCGGCCTTGCTGGACTTGGCGGACAGGTGGACGTGGATGTCAATCACCTTCACGGGGATTCC
>JAKJEM010000082.1:11761-12042 GCA_022705425.1 Planctomycetota bacterium | reverse complement strand
ATTCGCGTGCACGCGGTCTCGCCGGGCGGGGTGAATACGACGATGGTCGAGGGACGGGCGGACATCGTGCGCGAGGACTACATGGACCCGGACGAGATCGCGCGCTTCGTGGTCTTCCTGGCCGGTCTGGAGGGAACGGCCACGGTGGATGAAATCCTGATCCGACGAATCAAGGCGGAGCCGTTCCGCACGACGTAGCCGGCCCGCCGATTTCCAATGCGCAAAGAAAGGGCTGGACATGGTTCTGAACGCCTTTCGCCTGGACGGACGTGTGGCGGTGG
>JAKJEM010000082.1:0-11700 GCA_022705425.1 Planctomycetota bacterium | reverse complement strand
CGGGCGGCAGCGCGAGCCGCTCGAATCTCTGGCGGCGGAGGCGCGGGCGCTGGGGCGGCGCGTCTTCGTGGCGCCGGGAGACGTGACGTCGCCGGCGGATCAGGAGGCGCTGGTGCGCGGAACGCTCGACACCTTCGGGCGGCTCGACGCGCTGGTGAACAACGCAGGGACAACCTTCCGCGCGCCTTCGGAGGAATACCCCGAGACGGAATGGGACCGCGTGATGGGGGTCAACCTGAAGGGGCCCTTCCAATTGCTTCAACGCGTGGGACGGGTGATGATGGCGCGCGGGGGCGGGAGCATCGTCAACGTCGGTTCGTTGATCGCCGAGATCGGGATGCCGAATATCCCGGCCTATGCGGCCAGCAAGGCGGGCATCGAGGAACTCACGCGCTGCCTCGCGGTCGAGTGGGCGAAGCACGGCATCCGTGTCAATGCGATCACGCCGGGCTACTTCCGCACCGACATGACGGCGGGGCTGGACAAGGACCCCGACCGCGGGCCCAAAATCGCCTCGCGGATTCCGCTGAAGCGCTGGGGGATGCCGGAGGACCTGAAGGGGGCGGCGGTCTTCCTGGTCTCGGACGCTTCGGCCTACGTGACGGGAATCTCCCTGCCCGTGGACGGCGGCTGGCTGGCCGGGTAAGGGGCGCACCCTTCGCGCGCCGGGGCGGGCTCGGATCGCCGGGTCAGCGCTGCTCCGCCCTCTGCCAAGCGCGCGAGGGTTTGAGGCTCAGGGGGCGTCCGTTGAGAACGCCGGTGAGCGCGACGTTGCTCATCACCTCATATCCGTTCGCGACGCGCCGAAGGGTTGCGTCGGCGAGGACTTCCACAGTGTCGCCGATACCGATCTCATAGCCCCTGAGCAGACCGTAGCCTGCGCCATCGGCGGCGGCGAAGACGCGGTCGGTCAGCGTCGCGTCGGCGGGTTTGCGAACAACTCGTCCCGCGCGGAAATGCCACTGGCCGTCCTCGGTCACGAGGGTGATCGCCGCCCCCTTGCGGTTCCCGGCGTCGGCAAAGAGCATGGGGCGGGCGAGTTTGATGTCGGCGGCGTCGGGCCCGGCGATGCCGACGTCGGCAATGCGAGACTGGTGGATGAGCAGATCATCCTGCCAGGTGAAGCGGTCGCCCTCGCCGCGCAGGGCGATCCAGGTGCGGCGCCCGTCATTGCCGATCAAGGCGCCGTCGAGGGGCGGCAGCGGGGCGTCAAGGCGCATGGCGCGGGCGGCGTAGTCAATCTCCACAATGCGCGCAGTGTGGCGGGGGCGGGCGGGAGTGAGCGTCAAGCCGTGGCTGCGGAAGTCGGCCAGGCCGTTGATCTTTGCCCAGCGGATGCCCTTCGCGTCGCGGGAGAGGGCGGAGATGCCCTCGGGCGTTGCGGTGTAAAGGTCGGTCTGGCCGGAGGTCGTGACGACCTCAATGGATAGGGGACTGCGCGAGAGGAGGCGGGCCGAGGCTAGAATCGGCGTGTCGCCGCGATACCACTCGTAGAGGGCGGGATAGTCGGATTCCCCCTCAGCCTTGCGCTGCACCCAGAGGAAGGGGAAGCAGTAGGCGTAGGCCTGGGAGTAGGGATTGCCCTGCATCACCGCTTCGCCGGGATGGCCGAGGAGAGTGGCGCGCATGCGGACGGGGGGGAGTTTGGGATCGTAGCGCGCGCCGAGGACGGTCGGCTCGCAAGCGACGGTCTTGACGATGCCGCCCGCGCCGAACTTGTGGGGGAACTCGCGCCCTTCGCGCGTCATCGTCCAGGTGGCTTGCAGGGGATCGGCGGAAAGGCCGGTCTTGTGCGTGCCTTCGAGGGTCCGATCAATCCAGCGGACGGTGTTCGGCGTCATGGGCACGTTGAGGTCGAGGGCGTCGCTCTCGCAGCCGTGGAAGCACCAGGTGTGCAGCGCGCCGCCGCGAAGCCGCTGGAGGTCAAAGGCGTAGAAGACCTCCGAGTCGCCGACCTGCATGAGCAGCAGGTCGCGGTCCAGTCGCGTAGTGTCCTTGCGGTCCGCATAGGAGGCGCGCAGCAGGGGCGGGGCGAAGGCGCGGAGCCACGGTTCGCCGTCCTGTCCGGGAACGGCGGCGGGGTTGTCGTCATTGTGCGCGATGGCGTGGTTGTGCAGAAAAGCCCAGTTGGCGCCGGGGCGCGACCAAGTCTGTGTTCCCTCGTTCCGGCAGGCGAGGTCCACGGCCATGGGCAGGCCCATGCCGAAGAAGTTGACGTCGAGGAAGTCGGAGTGGGCGTGGCCCTGCCCGATGCCGAGGCGGAGGGTGACACCGGTCTTGCGGGTGAGGTCGGGCTCGTCGGGGGTCATTTCCAGGATCGCGCCGTAATCGGGCACGACGCGCGAAACGTTGTGGAGTATCGGGTCGCGCGGCGCGGCGGACTTGAGGACCTGAGAGTCCTTGGAGGCGAAGCGGTTTGCCAGAATCCAGGCGTGACGCGGACTGCCGGTGAGGGCGAAGGCCTTCGCCAGGGTGGGTTGGTCGAGCCGGGAATAGGCCACGGGCCCGGTGTGCGGGCCGCCGCTCGCGTCGCCGACCATGAAGGGGAACCCGCCGGCGATCCACATGTCCAGCAGGAAGTCCGCCGCAGCGCGGACCTTGGGGTAGCGTTCAATGTCGCTGAGATCCATCGGCGGCTGGACTCCGGAGCGCTTGAGCAGGAGCATGCTATAGGCCTTGGCGACGGTAGCCTTGGCGCTGCCGAGGGCATAGGTGAGGAAGGAGGCGGTGTAGTAGCTGCCGGAGCGGGAGAGACCGGTGGCGTAGCCATCGGCGAAGGTTCCCTGGAAGGGATGGAGGCTGGCCTGCTGGCGCGTCAGGTCGAAGAGGTCGGCGGTGAGGGGGCCGGGGCCGAGGACCTCGCCGGCGGCGTCCTCGATCTCGCGGTTGACGGCGAGAAATCCCCGGCGCACGTCGCGCACGGCGGCGAAGACGAGGCGGCGGTCGAGGAGAGCCACGACATCCTCCGGCGTCCGCACCCAGGGGATGAACCGGTGGACCGCATCGGCAAGGACACGGTTCTCATTGATATAGGGGAAAAGCGCGTCGTAGGTGTAGATCATCGCGCGCACGTCATCAGCCGACCAGGACCAGTTGATGACCTTTCCGCCGCGCCCGTAGCTCCAGGCCTGGTTGAACTCAAGGTCGGGATGGTGGGTGCAAAGGCGCGTGTCCTGCACGCCGTATTCGAGCGCGGGGAAATCGTAGGCCAGTCGGACCAGAGCCAGGGCGGCATCGTGTCCGATGTCGGGGATGCCGCGCTCGAAGTAGGCGCGTCCGAGATCGAACTGGGGCGTGTTGCCGCTGCTGCCCTGCCCGA
This sequence comes from Planctomycetota bacterium, assembly GCA_022705425.1. Lineage (GTDB taxonomy): Bacteria > Planctomycetota > Brocadiia > CAIUPP01 > CAIUPP01 > JAKJEM01. Next base: position 8,381 of record JAKJEM010000082.1, on the reverse strand, counting down.
CGACCAGTCCCATGAAGGCGGACATACGCTGCCCCATGAGGGCTGCGCGGGGGCACCAATACATGTCGCCGGCGAGGTCGGGGTAATCCGCCTTGCGGAGGAAGACCCCGGCGCCGTCATCGGTGGGCGTTCCCGGCAGGGGCGCGCCGGCGATGACCTGGTCATGCGGGAGGAGGGTCTTGGACTGCGTCTCGATGATGTCAAGGGGGGCGAGGGTGCTTTCCAGTCTGGCATAGCGTTGCCCGGCTGAGGCGGCGAACTGCCAGTTGGGGGGCGTGAATCCCTCGGGGAGTTTCCGCCAGGGCGGGGGCACCTGGTGGACGGTATGGACGTTGAGGGGCGGGAAGGCGTTCCAGATAAGGTCGTCGCGCTTGCGGCGGGCGTCGGTGAGTTCCGTAAGCTGGGCGGTCTTGCCTTCGGCCAGACGCTGCTCTTTCTTCACGGCGACGGCGGGAAGGCCGGCGAGGGTGTCCACGAGATTGATCTGCTGGATGCGGACGCTCTCCATCGCGCGCGCGGCCAGGCGGAAGGTGGCGGTATAGTCGCCGGGGATGTCGGCCTGAAAGCTGAACGCCTGCATGAAGCGGGGACTGAAGGACTGCTTCAGGAGCAGGCGTCCGAAGGCCACGCGGCGGTCGGCGGCGTCGGCAGCCTCGAACTCCATTGGGGCGGGTTGCCAGACGCGGGGAAGTTCCTTGCGATCCTTCGGGTCCACCGTGCCGTAAATCCACAGGGAGTAGAGCCCGACGGGCAGGTTCTTGAGGCGCAGCGTGATCTTCTCGCCGGGCGCAAGGGGCAGGTGCGTCTCCTGCACGGGGATAACGCGGGCCTGGTAGTCGTTGTAGCCGACCTTGCGGGGGACCGTGACCGTCACCGCGCGGGCGGGATCGAGCTCGGACGCAAAATGGGGGAGCCCTTCGATGCGGTCAAAAGCGTGCGCGGGATAGAGGACGCTTGTCCGAAGGCCGCGGCTGATCCGGACGGCGCGCAGGTCCACAGCGGCGTTGCCGAGGGTGAAGGTCGGGGGCAGGGCTTTGCCCAGTGCGGCGACGTCGTCGGCCCAGCACTGCTCGACGGCCGGCGCGCGTTGTTCCTCGGGCAGGCGGCGGGCGAACTCATCATTGAGGCCGGCGAGGCGGAAGAAGGCGATCTGGCGTCCGAGGACATGGCCGTCCATATCGCGGAGGATGACCGCGCCGGCGCGGGAGTTGGCGTCGAAGCCCATGACCATGTACACCCATCGGTTCGGGGCGGACTTGGCGAGCGTATAGCTGTCTCCGCCGGCGGACGCGCCGAAGGCGAAGGGATACTTGCGGCCCATCGCCCCGGCGGGCGCGTAGAGGTGGAAGCCCGGCCCGTTGGCGGGATGGAGGGCGAACCGCAGGTCGTAGTTGCCCTTGGCGGAGAGAACTCCGAGGCTAAGCGGGGCGCGCATCTGCGCGGCGGTCTCCGCGGGCAGGCGCAGGATCATCTCGATCGTCCACCCGCGCGGATCGAGGAGGGCGGCGGGGATTGTCAGGACACCGCGAAAGGCCCCGTCGGCAAAGGCGTCCTGCGGAAGCGGCACTTCGACATTGCCGGCAGCGAAGTCCGCGCGCGCCTTGGGAGTGGAGAGATCGGCCAGGAGAGTGGTGGCCTCGTCGCGGACGAGGTTCGGCGGGGTGGGGAGTATGACGTAGTCAAGCGCGGCGGCCACGGGGCCGAGGATCAAGAGGGCGACGAGAAGGACGTGTCGGACTCCGGGACGCATGGGGGGCTCCCAAGGGCAGGAGAGGGGCATTCCACAACGCAGGCACAGCCTATCACGGGAGCGGCCTGACGACAAGGGCGCGTGCGGGAGGTCGCTTGATGTTGGGGGGAGCGCCACCGCGCGCGTCCGACGGGTCATTACACTTTCCCCGTTCGTTGTGCTATCATGCGGCCATGTTCAGGCAATCGGTCATCTGATGAGGAGGTGGAGAATGTTCTTTTCCGGAATCGCGGACGAAGCCGGCAAGCCGCTGGCGATGCAGATCAAGGCGCACAAGCAGTTGGGCTGGCAACACATCGAAATCCGCAACGTCAACGAGACGACGCTCGCCTGGGCGAGCGACGAGGAATTCAATCAGATCCACGCGGAACTGGATAAGGCCGGGCTGCAGGTCTCCTGCTTCGCCAGCCAGATCGCGAACTGGTCGCGCGACGTGAACGGTCCGTTCGAGAAGGACGTGGATGAACTGAAGCGGGCGATTCCCCGGATGAAGAAGATGAACTGCCCCTTCATCCGGATCATGAGCTATGCGAACAAGAACAACATCCCGGAGGCCGACTGGCGCAAGGAATCCGTCCGCCGCCTGCGCGAGATGACGAAAATGGCCGAGGACGGCGGGGTCATCCTGGTGCATGAGAACTGCGACGGCTGGGGCGGCCATGCGATTCGCAATACCCTTGAACTGATCAGCGAGATGAACTCCCCGGCCTTCAAGCTGGTCTTCGACACGGGCAACCCCGTGGCGCACAAGCAGAACTCGTGGGAGTACTACGCGGCGGTGAAGCCCTTCATCGTCTATATCCACATCAAGGACGGGTTGCGCCAGCCCGATGGCAAGGCTCGGTGGTTCTGGCCGGGTCAGGGCGACGGATGTGTGCGTAAGATCATCGTGGACCTCCTGCACCGCGGTTACACGGGAGGGCTTTCAATCGAGCCGCACATCGGCGCGATCGTCCACGAAGGCAAGGAAGCCTCGCCGGAGACCCTCTTCAAGAGCTACGTGGAGTATGGGCGGCGCTTGATGCGCGTGGTGAGCGAGGCGGAGAAGGTCTGAGGACACAGGTCGTCTGTTGAGAAGCGGGACCGGCGGACGGCAAACGTCCACGGTCCCCGTTTCTTCTATGAGGCACACGGGCGAATCTCAGTGTGGAGGGCCTCATGGCGCGTCGTCCGAACGTCGTGGTCTGCATGTGCGATCAACTGCGGGCCTTCGAGACCGGCTGTTACGGCCACCCCGTGGTCCGCACGCCGAACATTGACCGGCTGGCGCGCGAGGGGGCGCGTTTCGAGACGGCGGTGTCGAACAACCCCGTCTGCATGCCGGCGCGCTCATGCCTGTTGAGCGGTCAGTACAGCCGCACCTGCATGGGGATGCTGGGGAACCTCGTTGAACGAGGGCCGGACGGACGCGAGACGATGCCGGAGTATCCCGTGGAACGCCGCGCACACCTGCCGGGGCGAACCCTGGCCGAAGTCCTGCGGGGGGAGGGCTATGAAACGGCGCTGATCGGGAAGTGGCACATTCACCCCTCGCCGGGGACGGTGGGGTTCGACTACTGGCTCTATCCCCGCGTGCACCATCGCCATACCGGGCAGTCCTTTATGGAGACGGGCCGCCCGGAGCGGGAGGCGGAGGGGTTCAGCGCGGACTTCGAGTCGGCGCGACTGCGCGAGTACCTGCAGCAGCGGGGGGAGCGGCCCTTCCTCCTCTTCTACAGCATCTCGCCGCCGCACATGCCCCTGGCCGACGCGCCGGAGCGATACCTGAGGATGTACTCGCCGAACGAAGCCGTTCTGCGGGCGAACGTGCCGGCGGACGGGGCGCGGGATGAGGAATGGTTCCGGATATACCTGTGGGACTTCCTGTACTATGAGCGCCGGCTGCCGCACACAGAGCGGTTGCCGGAGGGATTCGGCCTGCGGGCACTGACGGCGTTGTACTACGGCATGACGACCTGGGTGGACGACAAGGTGGGGGAGATGATGTCGGCCCTGCGCGCGGCGGGAGCGGCGGAGGACACGGTGGTGGTCTTCACCTCCGACCACGGCGACAACCTCGGCAGTCACGGGCGCTACAACAAGGGGCTGCTGATTGAGGAGTCCATCCGGGTGCCGATGATCTTCCACGCGCCGGGGCGCGTGACGCCGGGGGTTCGCACGGGTCAGGTGGCGCAGTTGATAGATGTCATGCCGACCCTGCTGGACATGTGCGGCGCCGCGGTTCCCCACGAAGCGCAGGGACGCCGCCTGACGCCGATCCTGCGCGGTGAGCGAGATCGGCTCGACGAGTCGGACGCGGTCATCGAGTGCGGCAGCGGTTACCTGGGATTGCGGACGCCGCGATGGCTGTATGGGATGCGCACGGCGGACGGCGGGCGGACGATTACGGAAGAGCGCTACGCCCTGTACGACCTGGCGGCAGACCCGTGGGAGATGCGGAATCTCGTCGGAGAGCGGGCCTGTGCCGAGGGCGCGGAGGCCTGCCGTCGGCGGCTGATGCAGTGGCATTGCGCCACGCCGTGGATGCGGACGGACGACGCGGGGAACGCTCTGCCGGGGGTCAGCGCTTGAGGGCGCTGTCCGGCTTTTCGCCGATGCGGAAGAGCAGGCTCAGCAGCACGGCCAGAATCGTGGCCAACGACAGGCTCGATACGAAGAAGGGGGCGAGCCAGCCGGGCAGTCCCCTGTAGAGCCAGGGCATGGTGTCCACGCTCAGACTGAAGGCCAGGGCCAGTCCGACGACGAGGGTGCGGCGGACGTCGGTAATACCGACGCGGATCAACTGGAGCCCGGCGACGATCATGAAGGCCTGGGCGAAGATCAGCGCGGCGCCGAGGACCGGCTCGGGCATCAGGACGTACACGGCGGCGATCTTGGGCAGGAAGGCAAGGGCGAGGAGTCCGACTCCCAGAAAGATGAGGAGGATGCGGCTGACGGCGCCGGTGGAGAGGGAAAGGCCGACGTTGCTGGAGGCGGTGGACATGCCCATGCCGCCGAGGAAGCCGACGAGGAGGTTCGATATCCCGAGGGAGAGCACGCCGCGCCCGGCGGCGGGCATGTCCGGGGCGGTCCAGCGCGCGTCGGCAATGCGCTGCGCCGTGGCGAAATCGCCCACCCCCTTGAGCGTGGAGGAGAGCGCGGCGAGCAGGAAGGGCACGAGCAGGGCGGCCTCGAACTTCCAGCCGAAGTGACAGAACTCCGGCAGCGCGAACCAGGGCGCGGAGGCCATGTGCTCGAAGTTCTCGGCGGGAATCAGGCCGGCGATCCATGACGCCACGTAGCCGACGGCGACGCCGATCAGCAGGGCGTAGAGGCGCAGCCGTCCACGGCTGAGGGCGGCGGGCAGCACCATGGCGGCCAGCGCCAGGGCGGCCACGAGGATGGAGCGGGCGTCGGGCGAGCCGCGACCGTCGGTGCAGCCGGCGAATCGCGGGATGGAGACGACGATGACCTCGAAACCCACCATCAGGACGACGACGCCGATCACCTCCGGGGGGAACAGCGCGCGCAAGCGCGCGAGGAAGCGGCTGGCAATGAGTTCAAAGACCCCGACGATGAGCATCATGCCGCAGAGGAGGGGCATTCCGCCCGCGCGGGCGGCCAGAAGAGAGGCGCTGAGGTAGGCCGGTCCGCTGCACGCCGGGCAGAAGCGTCGCGAGCCGAGGGGACCGCGCGGAACGGCCTGGAGAATGGCGGCGATGCCCATCGTGACCATGGCCAGGCGGATGAGGACGCCGACATCGTCCTCGGAGAGGCCGATCTCGCGCCCGAAGACGGCCACGAGGAAGAAGCTCGCCGACGCGACGGAGATATGCTGCAGCGTGAGTTGAAGGGAGACCAGGAGCGGCGGACGGTCCTCGACGCCGTAGAGGATGTTCTCCGGGCGTACGGGCGTGTCACTGGGGGATGTGGAGTCGGACGGCGGCGGCATCGGGGTGTTCCGTGGAGGAAGCGGGGACGATCTCCAGGTCCAGAGAGAATTCATCGAAGGTCAGCAGAACGGCGATGTCGCCCGGTGCGCGTCCATCCGCGCGCAGACGTTCGATCACGGCGGCGGCGGAGGCGGCGGCCAGGTCGAGGACCTCGACGCGCGCAGCGTGGGCCGGGCCGCGTTCCGAGAGCGCCGGGGCCAGAAGGTCGCGCGGCGGGCTTCCGGCGGGGATGAGGACGCGGAGCGACCGGGTGGCGCCCAGACTCAGGAGGGCATTGAGCGCCACGGCCAGCACTGTGCCGGCGGCGAGACTGGAATCGAAGAACGGAGCGGCCCAGGGGGGCAGGCCCTGGTAGATGCCGGGCATGACGTCAATGCTGAGGGCAAAGGCCAGCGTGATGCCGATGACGAAGGTGCGGCGCATGTCCAGCGGGCGCAGGTTGAGCATCTGAAGGCCCGCCACGATCATGAAGAGCGTGGCCAGCAGCACGCACGCACCGAGGACCGGCGCGGGCATGATGAGCAGCAGGGCGGCGGCCTTGGGCACGAAGGCGAGGATGATGAGCGAGGCGCCCATGACGAGGGCAATGACGCGGGCTGCGGCGCCGGTCAGGAGCGTCAGGCCGACGTTGCCCGTGGAGGTGGAAAGCCCCATTCCTCCGGTCAGCCCGGCCAGCGCATTGCCGATTCCCAGCCCCGTCACGCCACCGGCCACGGGCGCGATGTCGAGCCGCCTCCAGCCCGGCGTGGTCGTCAACTGGCAGATCGTCAGGTCGCTGACCGCCTTGAGGCTGGAGGCGATTGCGGCCACCAGGAAGGGGAGGATAAGCGCCGCGTCGAAGGACCAGCCGAACGTTCCGACGGGGGGCAGCGCGGCCCAGGGGGCGTCGCAGAGGGCCTGCCAGTGCGAGCGGTCGAGGAGGCCGAACGGGATTGAGAGGAGATAGCCGGCGGGGATGGCAATGAGGAGCGGATAGAGCCGCGCGCGTCCGGGCAGCCACACAACCGGTACGACCATGAGCGCAAAGGTGAGAACGGCCACGAGGAGTCCGGAGGGGTTGATGTCCCCGGCGTGACGGGTGTGGTCGAGAAAGAGCGGGATGGCGAAGCGCAGAGCGGAGAAGCCGAGCATGAGGGCGACGAGGCCGACGACCTCGGGCGGAAAGAGCGTGCGAAGGCGCGGTAGCGCGCGCGCCAGGAAGACCTGGAAGAGCCCGGCCATGAGCGTCATGCCGCAGACGAGAGCCAGTCCCCCCTTGGCGGCGGCGAGGGAGGCGGCGACGAAGAACACCGGCCCGGCAACGGCGGCGCAGAAGTAGCCGGACCCCAGGGCGCGACGGTTGAGGCTGACGAGGATCGTGGCGAGGCCGGTGGCGAGCGCGGTGAGGGTGATGAAGGCGACGGTCTGGGCGGCATCGGCCCCGGCGACGCCGGCGACGGCGCGTGCGGTGATGAAACCGACCGAGGCCACCGTGGCGTGCTGGAGGGCCAGAAGAAGGGTGACCCCCGGGGGAGGGCGCGCGGCGGCATCGTAGCGCAGCGCAACGGGATTCATGCGTGGAAGCCCGGCTGGGAATGGAGCACGTCCGTCATCGCCAGGATGTTCGCCAGGGGGACGTCGGCGGGCACGGCGTGGGCGGGGGCGAAGACGTAACCGCCGCCGCGCCCCAGGTCGCGCAGCAGCCGGCGCGTCTCGCGCGCGACCTCGGCGGGCGAGGCGAAGGGCAGAACGCGCTGGATGCTCATGCCTCCGTGGAAGGCCAGCCGGCGGTCGTACTGCTTGCGGAGGGCGCGGACGTCCATGACTTCGGGCTGGAAGGGGTTGAACAGGTTGACGCCGATCTCGACCAGGTCGTCGAAGAGCTCGTCCACGTCGCCGCAGCAGTGAATGCTGACGAGCGCGCCGAGTTCGTGGGCGCGGGCGTACAGGCGGGCGAGGCGGGGCTTGAGGAAGGCGCGCCAGATGCGCGGCCCCATGATGAGCCCCTGTTGCTGGCCCCAGTCGTCGCCGAAGTGGACGATGTCCGGCTTGAAGGGGCGCGCCCACTCCAGAAGCTCCATGTCGTGCGCAACGATGGCATCGAGCAACTCGTGGGCGAACGCCGGGCGCTCCACGAAGTCCATGAGCAACGCTTCCATGCCGCGTAGCGCCCAAGCGCGCTCGAAGAGGGCGAAACCCAGGCTGAAGCGCACGGCGCGGTCGGGATAGCGGGCCAGCTTCTTGCGCACGGTCTCTTCATTCCCGCGGCACGGGGGAAAGCGAAAACCCTTGAGGGTGGGGGCGGGCAGGGCGTGGCGGCACGGCGTGCCGATGTCGGCGTCAATGGTGCGGTCCCAGAGGGTGCCGTAGAGGTCGAGGAACTTCCCCGGCTCGACGGGGCGGAAGTTTTCGCGCGTGGGGGCGCGAAAGGTGACGACGTGGTCATGGAGGCAGTCGGAGACGTCCCGTCCGCCGAAGTGGCGCTCCAGCGCGGCGGCGGGCGTGGCGGTAAACTCGATCGCCCAGGGGGTGTAGGGCGGGTTCTGGAATCGGACGGCGGCGAGCAGGACTTCGCGGGGTGTCATGGCAGGCTCCTGGATAGGGTTGCGCGGATGGGAGTCACGGCAGGCTCTCGCGCCCGGATTCGGGCTGCAGGGGCGTTAGGAGAAGGGGGACTTCGCGGGCGACGAAGCTGAGCTTGTATTCGCGCGGCGGCAGAG
>JAKJEM010000081.1:8060-12097 GCA_022705425.1 Planctomycetota bacterium | reverse complement strand
GCTGCCAGCGCCGTCTTCCAGTCCGCCACGCTCCCGCCCCGCGCCGGAACCACAGTCAGAACCTCCGACAGCCGGTCGCGCAGTGCCTCCAGCGCCCGTTCGAGCCGGTCCTCCAGGCGCGTCAAGGCCGGTTCCTCATACAGCTCCGGCACTTCGTAATGCCGCTCGACGGCGTCGCGCATCTCCCGATAGACCGGATCCGGGAACATCGCGCAGGCCAGCCGCACCGACTCCATCTTCCCCGCCACCGGACGCTTCAGGAGAATACAGAGGGCCGACTGCAGCGGCGGGCAGAAGTAGTGCATGAAGCGGCTGTGAAGGGGATACTTATTCTCGAACGGTCCCAGGTTCACGGGAGGGTCTATCGTGCGGCTGTAGCGCCCGTAGTAGAGGCAGAACTTCTTGAGATGAAAGAGTTCATCCTCGCGGCTCCACGCGCGATGGGACAGGTAGTCCAGGCTTGCCTGGAGCCGCGCCGAATCCTCCGTGCGATAGAAGGTCCATTGGGGATACTCCGGGTAGTATGCCGCGGAGTCGTTGAGTTCGCCCCAGGTCAGGTTGATGCCGGGCAGATGTTCGAGGTTGCGCGCCCAGTGCGGGTGGCGGTTGCACAAGTCCAGATGCACCTGTCCCACCGCCTCGGACATGTCGCACCAGTCCTGTACGCTCATGCCGTCCTCGACGATGAAGCGCGTGTCGAAGTCGCTCAGGCCCGGGATGAGATCCTCAAAGCGCCACTTCGCCCCGATGGCCGCGATACGCGGAAAGCGCCGGCGGCACTCTTCATAGTAGAGGTCGTGGAAGAGACGGAAATCGTTCGCCGGCTTCGGGGTGAACTTCATCCGCCAATCTCCGAAAGCGCCACCTCGCGCCGTTCCCGCGCGGATCGGTAGAGCGCGTCAACGACGGCATTGGTCTTCGCCGCCTCGGCGGCGGTCACGGCGGGGGCGCGGTTTTCGGTCACAGCCGTGACGAAGTCCTCCACCAGCGGCGCATGCACGTTCTTCGCATTCGGCGTCGGGACCTCCACCGTGTCACGCCCAACGGTCTTCACCACGCTGTCGCTGTCGTAGGGGTGCCACTTGACCTTTGCCTCGGCGCCGATGATCTCGAACTCGTGCGACCAGGTTTTCGAGCTCCAGTGGAAGCTCGCCAGCACCTGCGCACCCCCGGGCATCTTCAGGATTGCCACGCTGGAGTCCTCCACCGCATACGGCTGCACCAATGTCTCCGCCTTGGCGAAGACCGTCTCCGGCATGCCCAGCAGGCCGATGAGCACATCGAACATGTGGGTGCCCATGTCCGAGATCGGGCCGCCGCCGGAGCGTTCCGGGATCACGCGCCAGTACTTCGGATCATTCTGCGCGGGATTGAACCAGGAGAAGTAAGTCATGCGCACCAGCACCACCTTGCCGAACTCTCCCTTCCGCAGCATCTCCTGCGTCAGGACATACTTGGGCGCAAAGCGCCGGAAGTACGCCACCCCGCACGCCCGGTCACTCGTCCGCGTGGCGTTCACCAGCCTCTGCGCCTCGGGGTAGTTCAGCGCCACCGGCTTCTCCACCAGAACATGCTTGCCTGCGGCCAGGGACTGAAGGGCCTGGGGGACGTGGAGGAAGACGGGGGTGCAGAGATAGACGGCATCAATGTCCGCGCAACTCAGCGCCTCGGACAGGTCGGTGTGAACCCTCGCGTTACGGGGCGTGGCCGCCGCCTTGGCGCGCTCTTCCACCTTGTCGCAGACCGCCACGAGCGTGCTGCGCCGTTCCGACTCGATCGCGGGAATGACCCGTTTGGTCGCGATGTCCCCCGTTCCGACCACCAGCCAGCGCACTCTGTTCACGATGTCACCCTTTCAGGTCGGCCAGGGCCTGTTTGACGGCCCAGGCGATGTAGTCGCAATCCTCGTCGGTCGTGCGCGGGAAGATCGGCAGGGAGACAACCTGCTTGCAGGCCTTGGCCGCCACGGGGCAGCCGGCCTTCTCTTCGTTGTAGCCGAGAGCGGCAAAGGCCTCCCAACTCCAGACCGCCGGATAGTGGAGGGCTGTGGCCACACCATACTCCTCCTTGAGGCGCTTGATGAACGCCTCGCGCGTGAAGGAGACCCTGTCGGTGTTCAGGCGAATGACGTAGAGATGACTGCCGTGATCCGGGCCATGACCGGCGGGCGGGATGACCTCGTTCACGTCGCGCAGCAGGTCGTTCATCCTGCGCATGGCCCGTTGACGCATCGCGATGACGCGGCTGATCTTGGCGAGCTGCGTGAGGCCCACGGCGTACTGCGGCTTGGTCATCCGGTAGTTGAAGCCGATCGTCACGACGCGAAGCTGCGGCCCGTAAACGTAGCCGAAGGTCTTCTTCTGCCGCACACTCTCGGCGAAGGCCGCGTCGTCGCTGGTTACCGCGCCGCCCTCGCCCAGGCAGGTCATGTTCTTGTTGCTCTGAAAGCTGTAGCACGAGGCCTTGCCGCGACCGCCGATGGGCTTCCCCCTGTACTTCGCGCCGACAGCATGGGCCGCGTCATAGATCACCGGCACGCCGGTCTCGGACGTGATGCGATCGAAGGCCTCGATGTCGCAGGCCAGGCCGCTGAAATGAACCGGGATGATGGCTTTCGTCCTGGGCGTAATCCGCTGGCGCACGCTGGCGGGGTCGAGGTTCAGCGTGAGGGGATCTACATCGGCGAACACCACCGTACCGCCCTGCCCAATCACGGCGCCCGCCGTGCAGACAAAGGTCAGCGGCGTCGTGACCACCTCATCGCCCGGCTGGATCCCCAGCGCCATCATACAGCAGTCCAGCGCCGTGCCGCAGGAGTTGACCGCGACGGCCTTTGCCGCCCCTTCATGCTTCGCCAGCGCCTCCTGGAACAGGATCTCCTCCGGCAGGGGGAAGAAGTTCCCCGTCTCCGCACACGCCTGCTGCAGGACCGAGTTTGCGGCGCTCACGTCGTCCTGGTCAAAAATCCCGCCCATCGGCAGAAAGGGGATTGCGCGCTTGTTCATGGCCGGTCCCTCTTGGGATCTCCCATAGAAGAGTTTCACGTGAAACGGCTCCTGGGGTGGAATCGTAGCACGCGCCACACTCCCCGTCAAGCGCCCCGCCGGACGCTTGACCGGGTCGGACGCGGGCAGTATAACGGTTTCACGTTGAACCGGATGGAGAATCGGAATGGCGGTGACCTTGAAGGAACTGGCCCGGCTCGCCGGCGTCTCGCATACCGTCGTTTCCATGGTCCTGCGGGACCGGCACCAGGGGCGCGTCAGCGAGGCGAAGCGCCGCCGGATCGTGTCGCTGGCGCGCAAGCACGGCTACCGTCCCAATGTGTCCGCGCGCGGCCTGGTCCAGCAGCGCGCCTACCGGATCGCGCTGTGCATCCACGGCGCCCTCGCCGACAGGCCCCTTCTGGGCCAGTTCAGCTTTCACGAGGCGCTGGCCCTGGCGGCCCGGCGCGTCCAGAAGGCCGGTTATACGCTGGAACTGGCTGAAACGGACCCCACCCGCCGCATCGAGGAGACCTGCCGCGCCCTGGCCGGGCGGACGGTGGACGGCTTCGCGCTTCTCGGTTGGCCGCCCGCCCCGGCAGAAAGGGTTCTTCTCAGCCTTGGCGAAAAGCGCATTCCGGCCGCCGCGATTGGCAGCGCCCTGGCTGATGAAGGGTTGACCTGGACCGACGTGGACCGGGCCGGCGCCATACGCGCCGCCGTGGCGCTGCTCGCGGCCGAGGGCCGCGCCCAGGCGGCCCTGCTCGATCTCGACGTTGGAGGCAGCTACCGGCGGCTGAAGAGGAGCGCCTTCCAGCGCGAGATGACGCGACGGCATGGGGCACGCGCGGGCGCGCGCGTGTTCTCCATGACCGTTCCCCACATCGAAGAGGCCATCCGCGTCACCCATGCCGCGCTGGACCGCGTTCCCGCCTTGGACGCCTTCGTCCTGACGGACAACTTCTTTGCCGACGCGGTCATGCTCGCTCTGCGGCAACGTCGTCGGGAACCCGGCAAGGACTGCCGGCTCATCGGCTTGGGCGACACGATTCT
>JAKJEM010000081.1:0-8050 GCA_022705425.1 Planctomycetota bacterium | reverse complement strand
CCCGTCCCCGCCTGACCCACTACAGCCTCATGGTGTCTGACCAGGTCGCCTTTGCCCTTGAGGCTTTGCTGGAACAGATCGCCTCTTCGGAAGGAGCCTCCCCGCGCCACTGCACCTTCCAGCCCGTTCTGGTCCCGCGGGATACCTGATGGCGTGTGCGGCGCACAGCCCGATGCGGCCCGTCAGCCCGGCGTGTTCACGGAACGCTCGCGGTTTGTGGACCGATCGGGTTGGGGGCAATTCAAGTGCCGCCACTTCGAAGAAGGCCGCGGGGCCTCACAGTGCGCGTGTCTGACGATAGTACCACTGCACCTGATCCTTGGAGGCCTCCTCGTCCACGTTCTCCTGGGTGAGACACGCGCGCCCGCGCGCGGGGGGCTCCACCGCGCGGAGCTTCCACTGATTGTCCAGCCGCCCGAAGGTCCAGTATTCCTCGAAGGCCTCGACGTCGGGCTGGCGGGTGACAAGGGTCTCGCCGCGCCGCACGACGCGCTGGGCGTGGGCGGTGATGCGAACGGTGAAGTCGTCGCGAAGGTTGTCGGCGTAATTGCGGACGAGGACGAGTTCCACCTTCCGGACGCAGAAGTTCCGGAACTCGACGGCCAGGCCGCGGGCGCGCTGGTCGGCGAGCTGTCGGCGCAGGGCCTGGGCCGATTCGGGGAAGAGGTCGGCCTCGGGTACGGCGTCGGGATCGCCCTTCTCGCGGGCCATGTAAACGCGGACAAAGACCTGCCGGGCGCGATCAAGGAGGGTCTGCCGCTCCCAGAGCTTGTCGGTGCGGGCGAGGAAGTTGAGCATGCGCTCGGTGCGGTTGGCCTTGAGCTCAGCGTCCCTTTCGATCCATGGGCCGGCGGGGGCGGCGGGGCCGGATGTCTCGGCGTACAGCCGGCGCAGGTCGGCGTCGGTGAAGGCTTCGAAGAAGTTCTCGTCCTTGAGGGCGTCGGACTCGGCCGTCTGCTCGATCTCACGCAGGAGCCAGCGCCCGTCCTGGAGCTGGAAGGTCCAGAACTCCTGGAAGCGCGCGCGGGAGGTGTCGCCGCGGAGGCGGCGGCCGGTGCGGTCGTCCACGTAGTAGTCGGTGGCGGAGGCGGTGAAGAGAACGGTGAACTGCCGCTGCGCCGGGGCGTGGGTGTAGCGGAGATGGACAAGGTCGGCGGACTCGATGGCCATGTCGTCGAGGCGGTTGATTTCGCGGTTGCGGATCATGCCCTCGATCTGAGCGAGGTGCTGGGCGAAGAGGTCGGGCATGAGCAGGGGGCGCATGGGGGCGTAGTCGCGCGCCTGCCAGCAGGACTGGAGCTTGACAAAGACGGCGCGCGCGGCATCGAGAAGGGTTTTCTCGTTGAAGGCGGGGTCGGTGCGCGCGATGAAGGCGGCGAGCTTGCCGGTTCGGAGGGCTTTGCGCTGAATTTGCGCGCGGGTGTAGAGGTGGTCGAGGTTCTGGCGGCGCTTCTGGCGGGCGGCGATGACGACGCTCACGATCCAGACGCCGAGAAGGGTGAGGGGAATGACGGGGTGAAGATCGCCGCCGCGCGAACTTCCGCCGCGCCCGCTGCGGAAACCGCCGCCGCGAGAGCCGCCGCCGCCCCCTCCTCCTCCGCCCTTGTTATGGACGGCGAATCCTTCGGCGAAGAAGGTGTGCGGGGCGTCCACCGAAAGGTTGTGAACGAGAAGGCTTTCACGAAGGACTTCGACGCGCTCGACGGGGACGGGGACGAGTGCGCCGCCGTCGAGGAGAAGGACGGTCTCTCCGGGACGCAGGTCGCCGGCGGCGCGGAAGAAGCCGGGGGCCGTGCAGACGGGATGGTCCGGGGTGAGGCGCAGAGTCCGATCGGGCAGGATGAGCCGAAGGGATTCGGCGACCTCGCGGGAGGAGCGGCTGCGCACGCGAGCGACGGTGATCCGTCCGGAATCGGTGAAGGCGAGCAGCGCCTCGCCGGGCCGGACGTCGGCGATGGGGAGCGGCCGGCCGTCTGCGCGCAGGACGCGGACCTCGCCGGGGAAGCATCCCCCGCCGCCGCGCGCGCGGAGGGCGGGCGCGAACGCAACGAGAAGGCACACGGCGAGGAGGGCCGCAAACGCGAGGCGTCGCGCGCCGTGCGGAGAGGCACGGCGGAGCAGCGTCATGCCGCGCGACCGGAACATGGGGGCGCCTCTCAAGACGGAAGGGCGGGGATCACTTCGGCACGGGCCACCACGCCGCGATGATTCCGGCGGCCACGGCAACGGCGATGATGATGCTGGCGCCGAGGATGGCGGCGGCGACGACGCGTCCAAAGTACTCGGCGACGGCCTGGTTTCCGCGCGCGATCTCCTTCTCCTCATCCACGGCGGGGGTGAGGCGGTTGACCAGGCCGGGCAGGACGGCGGCGGCGGCGAGCAGCAGCGCAACGCCGACGGCCGCCCCGACGACGCCGAAGATCACGGACCAGCCGACGTTCTGAAGCACGGTGTCGTACCACATATCCGTCCTCCCAAGTCGCAGAAGAACCGTCAGATGGCGGGCATGACATTTCCGCCGCAGACGGGCAGATAGACGCCCGTGATGAAACCGGCAAGGTCGGAGGCCAGAAAGGCGACGGCGTGGGCGATGTCGCGGTCCTTCCCGCGCCGGCGAAGGGGAACGCGCTGCCGGTAGGACTCGTGCAGGTCGCCATCGGGCCGGTTCTCGGAGGCCGTCCAGCCGGGGGCGACTTGATTGACGGTGATGCCGTGCTCGCCCACCTCGCGCGCGAGGACGCGGAGGACGCCGTCCATGCCGCGCTTGCCGGAGACGTAGGCGGACTGGTTGGGGACGTTCTGCATGGCGCATTCGGTGCTGATCGCGATGACGCGGCCCCACTTCCGGCGGATCATGGCGGGGACGAAGGCCTTCGCCATGAAAACGTTGTGCAGGACGCAGGAACGGAACTGTCCCTCGTAGTCCTCGGGCGCCTGGTCGAGGACGTGCGTCCATTGGTACTGGATGACGGAGTTGTTGACGATGATGTCCGGTTCGCCGAGGGCGCCGGCGATCGCGTCGCGCATGGCGAGGACGGAATCGAGGCGGGTGACGTCGGCCTGGACGGCCACGGCGCGGCGGCCGAGGGCGGTCAGTTCGTCGCGGAGCTTCTCGGCCTGGGCGGCGTTGCGGTGGTAATGCACGGCGACGTCGGCGCCCGCCTCGCCGAGAACGCGGACCATCGCGCGGCCCAGTTCGCCGCTGGCGCCGGTCACGACGGCGAGGCGGTTGGAAAGGTCTATCTTCACCATGCGCGGAACTCTCCTCCAAGGGTTGCCGGACCGGCGACGCCGCATTATAGCAGGGTGACAGAGCCGGTACACATCGGGCCTTCCGGATGCGGCGCGGAATTGTGCCGCGGCGGCGAGGGACTTATAATCCCGGTCAGGCGCCGCGCATTGCGCCGGCGAACGCGAACCGGGCGGCAACGGATGCCCATGTAAGAGGAAGATCATGAGCGACCATGTGTTGCGCAACGAGTACCTGACAGCGCGGTTCTCGGCGGCGGATGGGAACCTGGTGTTTCTGGCGGCGGCAGAGTCGGAGCGCAACCTGGTCGAGGGCTCGTGGGCGCAGTACGCGGAGGGGGCGCGATGGACATCGGAGCGCCCGGCCACGCCCGAGGCGCGGCGCTTCGACGCCGTGCAGGTGCAGGCATCGCCGGGAGCGGTTGAGTCCCTGGCGCGTTCGGACCGGATCGAGTTCCGGCGGCGCTTCGAGCTGCGGGCGGGCGACCCGTTGCTGAAGGTGACGGTGGAAGCCACCCTCACGGCGGGCGGCGCGGAGGACGTGCGGAGTGTCGCCTTCCCGAAGGTGCAGTTCACGCCGGATTTCACCGACGCCTTCGAGGATGACGCCGACCTCTACTTCGACGGGGAGGAGCTCCAGGGCGGGCGCGAGTTGCCGCCGTGGCGGGTCTTCTTCCGGACGGGACATCAGGAGGGGCTGCTCGCCGCAACGCGGTCAAAGCTGGAAATGAGTCGCTTCCAGATTCTGGAACGTGGCTTCGAGATTCGCCCGCATGCGATGGTGTGCTACGACTCGGGAATTCTGAACCCGCCTCTGCCGAAGGAGCCGGGGCGGACGTACGCCGCGGCCTTCGAGATCGGGCCGTGGTCGCGCGCGCGGCATGAGGCGCTGCTGCGGGCGGCGGAACTCGACCGCCCCGTGCAGACGACGAGCGCGCCGTTGACGGGGCGTCCGCTGCCGCCGCCGGAAGGAGTGGTGATCCACGCGGAGGAGTTCGCGGCGCCCGATCAGGCCGGGGCGGCGTTCGATCCACGGCGTTGGATGCTCGCGCCGATGCCGCACTGCCTGGGCGGGCGCGCCCTGACGGCCGGCCCCAGCGTGCGTCCGCCGGTGTTGCGCGTGACGCCGGGGCTGGCGGGGTGCTATCGCATCTACGTCGGCGTCGGGAACGGCGACGGCGTCGTGCTGCGGCTGTCGGGGGATACGGAGCCGACCTTCCGCTACGCGCGCAACGACGAGGGTACCCCCTTTCACCTGCGCCTGGCGGGGGAGCAACGGGCGCGCGAGGTGTTCTTCAAGGCCGCGCGGATGGACGGGCAGACGCTGGAGATCGCGCGCTTCCCGCACTCGTACGCGACGACCGTGGTGAACTACGTGCGCTTCGAGAAGTTGAGCGACGCGGAGGCAGAGGAGCGCCGCCAGCGTCTCGCCCGCCCCCCGGCAACGCTGCTGTGCGGCTTCAACGACGTGCCGGACATCGCCCCCTTCACCGACGCGCGCGACCCGGACCCGGCGGCCTATCGCAACAACTTGTGGGAACACGCCAACTGCGGCATCCGCCGGGTCTTCTGGCGTATTGACGGGCAGTGCTCCGATTATCCCTCGAAGGTGAATACGATGCGTTACACCTCGGCGCGGGTACACGGCATCTTCGCGCCCCAGTCGAAGGCCTACGGGCGGGTGCTGAAGAAGACGGATATGCTGGCGCTGGCCGGGCAGGCGGCGCGCGACTTCGGGCTCGAACTCTACGGCTGGATGCGCTTCAACAGCTACATGGGGAATGTGGTGAGCGATTTCTACCGCGACCACCCCGAGCTGCGCGAGGAATGGGAAAGCGGCTACAAGCAGGGGAAGCTGTGCCTGGCGCACCCCGAAGTGCGACAGCACAAGATCGCCATCCTTGTGGAGGCGGCGGCCTACGGCCTGCCGGGGTTGAACCTGGGCTTCCTGCGGCACCCGCCGGTGCTGCACCACGCCCCCGTGCTGGTGGAAGGCTACCGCGCCCGCTACGGACGGCTGCCGCCGCGCAACCTGGCGCATCCCGACGCCAACCGCCGCGCCATGCTGCCGGAGACGGACGAGGAACACACGCGCTGGTTCCAGTACCGCGCCGAGTTCCTGACGCAGTTCGGACGCGAGCTGCGCGCCGCGCTGAAGTCCCGGGGGCTCGGACACGTCAAGATCAGCCTGTGGGTGCGGCCGAACCACTGCCTCTTCGACGGGATAGACCTGAAGGCCTGGCTCGACGAAGGGCTCTGCAACGAGGTGGTGGCGGACAACTACTTCCGCCGCGAGGTGTGCGGCGTGTCGCCGGAGTGGAAGCGCATGGTGCAGAGCAAGGCGGCGCTGATCCGGGGCACGACGGGCGTCAACGCGGCGGAGGCGGCGGCGGACATCCCGCAGATTCTCAAGGAGGGCTACGACGGCATCTGCTTCTACGAGTCGGACTACTCCGTGCTGGACACGGAGTTCATCCGGCTGTTCGAGGGTCTGCGACGATAGCCGCCGATCAGAGGGACGCGCCGGGCGCAGGGGGAGGTTCCGGCGGCGTCTCCGGGGCGGGCGCGGCGGCGGGGGCGTCGGCGGGCTTGTAAGCGACGCAGTCGTCGGGGATTTCGTCCAGCTCTGCGTTGACGAGCATGTTGTAGTGGGCGCAGACCAGGGTGCCGACGGAGCGGTCCACCTCGCGGGCGTTGGCACAACCGGCGCACCGGGAGAAGGTGGCGCTGTCCGCCTCGGCGGGGACGGGCGCGGGCAAAGCCTCCCCCGAGGCGGGGGCTTCCTCGCTCGCCGGCGGCGGTGCGGGGACCGGATCGGCGACGGATTCGGACGGGAGAACTCCGGCGGCTTGAGCCGGGGCTTTGTCGGCGGTCTTGCGGGCCATCTGTATTCCCGGTGAAAGGCACGGTGGGCGGCGTCGCCGCGACAGCGCGCGTATTCTAGCGCAAGGCGGTCCCAGGGGGCAACCGGCGGCAACGCGCGGGAGACGGGAGAACGCACCTTGACGCCCCGCGCCGGGGCGGGTAGCATGGGGCTGGTAATTCTTCCGGCCCCGGAGCTGCGCGGCATGCCCACCGAACGCGACGAAATCTCCCCCCTCGTCGGTCAGGTCGTCGTGGTGGACACCGCCACCACCTTTCTCTACGTCGGCGCCCTCAAGGAGTGGCAGGAGCATTTCGTCATCCTGACCGACGTGGACGCGCACGACACCGCCGAGGGACGGTCCGGAAAGGAGATGTACGCCCTCGAGGCGCGGCGCAACGGACACCAGCGCAACCGCCGCGAGGTCTGCATCCGCAAGAGCCTGGTCGTCAGCCTCTCGCGCCTGGAGGACGTCATCGCCTATTGAGGAACGACATGAAGAAGAGCTTCGTGCTGGATACGAACGTCCTGCTCCACAACGCGGCCGCCCTGGGGGCCTTCGCCGACAACGAGGTGGTGATCCCGATAGACGTCGTCGAGGAACTCGACCAGTTCAAGACGCTGAGCAACGAGCTGGGCCGCAACGCGCGCTACGTGGTGCGCGAGCTCGACCGCCTGCGCACCGCCGGCAACCTGCGCGAGGGCGTGCCGCTCGAACACACCGGCGGCACCGTGCGCGTGGTGCTGCAGCCCGGCTCCCTCGAGGGCACGGGCCTGTCCCCGGCCATCACCGACAACCGCATTATCTCCGTCGCCCTCGAACTCCATCGCAAGGGCGTCCACGTCGTCTTCGTCTCCAAGGACATGAACGCCCGCATCAAGTCCGACGCCCTCGGCATCCGCACCGAGGACTTCGAGCAGCAGAAGGTGGACATTGACACGCTCTACTCCGGATGGAAGGAGGTCCGCTGTCCCGGCGACCTGATTGACTCGATCCACGGCCACAAGTCCGTGCCGCGCGGCGACATCGAGCTGCTGCCCAATCAGTTCGCCGTGCTGCGCGACGAGGCCAACCCCAAGCATACCGCCCTGGCGCGCTGCACCCCGGACGGCAAGCTTATCATGCTGCTGCGCAACGGCGACCTGCGCCCGATGGGCGTGGCCGCCCGGAACATGGAGCTATCGCGGACCGAGCAAGTCAAGAAATCTGTTCGCGCAAGTTGAGAAATCTTACCGGACGGGGGGTGTGTCGCACAACCGCGTAATGAAACACAAACACCCCGTGCCGCCGAATCGTGTTGCAGAATCAGACGGTCAAAGGGTTTGGCGGCGTCGTTCACGACGCAGTAGCGGGCGTTTACAGGGGCTTTGGCGGGGCTGGAAAGGGCCGTCGTTGCCTGGGGCTAGGTCCTTCCGCGTGCCGCGTCAGCGGGGCTGTATGGCCCGGCTGTGCGCCTCCAGTACCGCGCCAGGTACTGGGCACGTTCGTCAGTTTCCGGTCTGGTGTTTCTCCAAAGCGTGATGCAAGGCGACTGTCTTACCCGCGGGGATTACGCCTGGCGCGGAGGGAGGCGGGTGAGTTCCCGCCGCGAGGGCCGCATCCAACGCCGGCGTCATCTGCGCCTCCTCCACCTTGCGCCAGCCCTTGCCGGGGATGATGACCTTCACGAGCTTGCCGGCAGCGTCCTTGAGATGGAGCCTCACCGGCTCCAGCGAATCGTTCATGACGATCTTCATTGCGGGAGCACTCCTCCACGGACGGGGTATGGGATGCCGAACGTTGCCTGCACCCCATACGGCGGGTTGTACGGCATGGTGTCGTAGTAAGGCATTGCGCTGCCGTTGCCGGAAACGACGAGCCGCTGCGTCGCCTGCTCAGGCCCCATAGTGGAAATGACCGCGGTGGGGTTCACCACCCCTTCGTCCTGGTGGTCATCG
>JAKJEM010000080.1 GCA_022705425.1 Planctomycetota bacterium | reverse complement strand
GCGTGGCGCAAGGCGCTGGAGGGTGGCGGTGTCGGCGCGAAGCTGGAGTGTGCCGCAGGCGGCGCAGACGCGCGCGCTGGTGGGCACGAGGGACTCGGCGAAGACCCAGAACTTTGTCTGGTTCGGCCGGAAGTACATCTTGCCCGAGCCGCGGAAGACGCCCTCGATGAGGATGGTGTGTCCGCAGGCGGCGCAGCGCCCGGCGGCGGCTTCGGCCTCCTTGCGTCCGGTGGTCTTCTCGATGACGGCGTCGAGGATGTCGCGCGAGAAGCGGGTGGAGCCGCCGATCTTGTAGAAGGAGAGGGCGCCTTCCTTCATCCAGCGGAAGATGGTGGGTTCGCTGACGCCAAGGTACTCGGCGGCGTCGCGGATGGTGTACCAGCGTTTTCCGTCGGCTTCGGATGGCTCGGGCGCTTCGCGTTCGGCTCGCGGCATGACCGGTCTCCTATCCCCTCTCGTATCACAATCTATCACACGCTATCACGCCGGTCAACCCGGAGGGTCTCCTGGGCGGGACGGCAAGAGCTGGACTCTCGACACAGCGGGGCGGCTGTGCCACGCCGGACGTGAGCTATCTCACAGCCGGGGGCGGCTGTGCCACATCGGACGCTATCCCACAGCCGGGGGCGGCTGTGGGACGCTAGACGTGAGCTATCTCACAGCCGGGGGCGGCTGTGCCACATCGGCCGCGAAGGCGCGGATGGCCTCGGAGTAGATGAGGGCCGCCTGGGCGACCTGGTCGAGCTCGATGTGCTCGTCGCGCGTGTGGGCCTGGCGGATGGAGCCGGGGCCGAAGATGACGGAGGGAATGCCGTAGTGGCTGAAGATGCCGCCGTCGGTGCCCCAGGGGGCGGCGGCGAACTCCGCGCGGCCGAGGACGCGACGGCAGCCTTCGGCCAGGGCGGAGGCGACGGGGGAATCCACGGCCCCTTCGAGCGGAGGATAGAACTGCGTGCGGCGCAGGGACCACTTGAGGCGGTCGTCGGCGCGCGCGAGGCGTTCCAGGACGGCGACGACCTCGCCGGTGGCCTCTTCATCCGTTTCTCCGGCGATCAGGCGACGGTCCATTTCGATTTCGCAGCGGTCGGGAATGACGTTGACCTGCATCCCGCCGCGGATGGTGCCGACGGACATCGTGGGGCGTCCGAGGAGGGGGTGCGACCGGCGGGCCAGGGCGGGGATGAGCGCGCCTTCGAGTTCGGCGATCACGCGGGCCATGAGGGAGATGGCGTTGACGCCGAGTTCCGGGGCGGAGCTGTGGGCGGCAACGCCGGAGGTTTGAAGCTTCCAGCGGATGGCGCCCTTGTGGGTGTGGACGATCTGGAGGCCGGTCGGTTCGCCGACAATGGCGGCGTCGGCGCGGAAGCCGGTCTTCATGAGGGCGTGCGCGCCGTGAGCGCCGCGCTCTTCGTTGCAGGTGAGGACCACGTGCAGGGTGAGCGGCAACGGGCCGTCGCGCAGGACGTCCTCGACCGCCGTGAGCATGGCGGCCATGGCGCCTTTGGTGTCGGCGGCGCCGCGCCCGTAGAGACGCCCGCCCTCGATGACGGCGTCGAAGGGTTTGACGGACATGCCCTCGACGCCGACGGTGTCGGCGTGCGCCTCGACCATGAGGGAACGGGCGGGGTCGCGCCCGGTGAAGGTGGCGACGAGGTTCTTGCGTCCCGGCAGGGCGTCGGACCAGTTCAGCGCCGCGCCGAGGGCGGCCAGGCGGGCGGCGACGCGCTCCTGCAGCCGCAACTCGCCGAAGGGCGGCTCCGGGGAGGCGCCCTCCTCCGGGCTGATGCTGGGGCACTGCACCAGTTCCGTCAGGAGACGGGTGGTCCGCTCGCGTAAGGCCTCGATCTTCATCGGCCGGGCTTTCCTCCGTGGGGTTGGGTGTGCTGCGGGTGGACGGCGGACGACAGACGGCGGACGACGGACGACAGACGACGGACGACGGACGACAGACGACGGACGACAACGACAGACGACGAACGACAGACTACAGACGACGGACGACAACGACAGACGACGGACGACAACGACGGCGGACGCCCCTTCTTCGCAGGGGTTATTGGCGGGCAAGCGGGCAGCGGGCTAGTCGCCGTACACGATGACTTTGTATTCGCCGTAAACGAACATCACCCCCAGGAACTCGTAGTCCACATGCTTGATGCGCTGGATCTTGCCCTCGCGGGCGGCGTCCTTGACGGCGGCCTCCGCCCAGGCAAGTGTCATGACGCGGTAGGGCGGAATCCAGAGGAAGCGGGTGTGCGAACGGCCCACTTTATCTTCGGGCGAAAGTTCCAGGCGGGCCTTCTGGGTGGTCAACGGAACCTTGATGCTGGTGTAGATGAAGCCCGGCGGCGGGATGACGGGCGAGTCATAGCCGTACATCGAGCAGCCGCTCGCGCCAAGCGCCAGCGTCAGCGCCGCCAGGATCCACAGGGCTCGTTTCATGGCCGGGCTCCCTTGGCGGCGGTCACTGGCCGGTCACGACAATGGTGAACCGGGAGTAGATGCCGAGGACGTTGTAGAAATCGTATTCGACGTGCTCGATCCGGGTGATGCCGGCGCTTTCGGCGGCGGAGCGCATGCTGGCATCGCCCCAGGAGAAGAGGCCGAGGATGCACTGGGTGTGCCCGGTCCCCTTCTTGCCCGTGGCCTGGGTGTCGTTGAACTCGGTGGTGATGGGGGCCTTGTAGTTGCTGTAGAAGAAGCCTTCGGGGGGGACGACGGGGGCGCGGTAGAAGCCGGCGCATCCCGCCGATGCCGCCACAACGACCGCCGCCAGCACTACGGCCATGCCTGTACGCATGATGACGTCTCCTTTCAGAAGACTTCGTCCTGACGAACACGGCAAAGCCATGCCGCGTTCCCCACTATTCTACTGCGTTCGCGTCGCGGTTCAAGGGTCTCCGTTCGGGTTCGAGGGGACTCGGCAATTGGGCCGTGTGTGGCACGGGCAACGCAGGCTTTGCGCGCCGTAGCTCCCACAGCCGGGGGCGGCTGTGCCACATCGTTTCCGCAGCCGGCGCGGGTGTGCCACGTCGTTCCCACAGCCGGGGGCGGCTGTGCCACATCGTTCCCACAGCCGGGGGCGGCCGTGCCACATCGTTTCCGCAGCCGGGGGCGGCTGTGCCACATCGTTTCCGCAGCCGGCGCGGGTGTGCCACATCGTTCCCACAGCCGGGGGCGGCTGTGCCACATCGTTTCCGCAGCCGGCGCGGCTGTGCCACATCGTTTCCGCAGCCGGGGGCGGGTAAGCCACGTCACGACGGAGCCCGGGGCGTGGGGTGCGGTCATTGGGCGCGCCACTCGATGTCATAGACTTCTTCAGGGCGGGTGTCGAAACGCCAGTCGCGCCCGGCGGAGGGTTCGGTGGGGACTTTCCGCCCGCCGCAGAGGACCACGGGGACGCGCGCGCCGGGCGCGCGGAGGCGGCAGACGCGACCGAAACGGGAGAGCACGCGCGTCCGCGCGAGGCCGTCGGCGGTCCATTCAAGGTCCACGACGAATCCGCCGCGCGCGCGCAGGCCCCCGACGCGGCCCTGCGTCCAGGCGGCGGGCTTGGCCGGGAGCAGTCGGATGACGCCGCCGTGCGACTGGAGGAGCATTTCGGCCACGGCGGCCGCGCCGCCGAAGTTGCCGTCAATCTGAAAGATGCCGGGGGGATAGGGCGGATGGAGATCGAGGAGGGCGTCGTTGGTCTGCTCGCGCAGCAGGGCCAGGAAGTGCTCCCAGGCGAGGTCGCCCTCGCCGAGACGCGCCCAGCAGCAGACCGTCCAGGCGCGGCTCCAGCCGGTCTGGCCGCCGCTGTGGGCCAGGCGACGTTCGAGGGCGCGGCGCGCCGCGGCGGCGAGGTCGGGGGTTTCTTCGAGGGTGATCCGGTCGCCGGGAAAGAGCGCGTAGAGATGGGAGATGTGCCGGTGGCCCGGTTCGACCTCTTCGTAGTCTTCGAGCCATTCCTGCAATTGGCCGTGGCGTCCGATCTTGAGGGGCGGGAGTTCGGCGAGAATCCCGCGCCAGGTATCGCGCAGGTCGGCGTCCACGTCGAGGACCTCGCTGCTGCGGAGCGCCCAAGTCAGGACGTCGTGAATCAGCTCGTAGTCCATCGTCGCCCCGACGCACAGGGAAACGGGGCTGCCGCCGCCGACGAAGCGGTTCTCCGGCGACTGCGACGGCACGGGGACGAGCCGGCCCTGGGGGTCGCGCACGAGGTAGTCGGCGTAGAAGGCGGCAACCTCCTTGAAGAGGGGATAGGCGCGCCGGCGGAGGAACTCGCGATCGAGGGCGTATTCATAGCGCCACCAGAAATGCTGCGCGAGCCAGGCCGCCGCGCCGGTCCAGACGGCCCAGCCGGGGGATTCGCAGGTGCAGCGGCCCCAGGGGTCGGTCTGGATGGGGAGGATGACGCCGCGACAGCCGTAGAGCTTGCGGGCGGCCTCGCGCCCGTGGGGCATCGAGCGTTCGACGTGCGCCAGGAGGGGCTCGACGCACTCGTCGAGGCCGCAGACTTCGGCGGGCCAGTAGTTCATCTGGAGGTTGATATCGTGGTGGAGGTCGCAGTCCCACGGGGGGCGAAGGTCGTCATTCCAGATTCCCTGGAGGTTTGCGGGTAGCCCGCCGGGGCGGGAGCTGCTGATGAGGAGGTAGCGTCCGAAGTTGAAGTGGAGTTCGGCGAGAGCGGGATCGGCCTCCCCCCCGCGTGCGGCGGCCAGGCGTTCCTCGGTCGGACGCGGGTCGGAGGGACGCTGGAGATCGAGATGAACGCGTCCGTAGAGGCGCGAGTGGGCCTCGCGGTGTCCGGCGAGGAGGGCGTTGAAATCGAGGGGGGCGGCGTCGAGTTGGGCGGCGCAGAGAGCGCGGGGGTCCTCGCCGTCGTGGGCGACGGCGATGGAGAGGAGGTAGAGGCACTCGCGACAGCCGCGGAACTCGAGGGCGGCGAAGCCTGGGGTGGTCGTCAGCGCGCCGCCGGTCGCCCGCGCGCGGACCTCGAGGGCGAAGCGGCTGCCTTCGAGGAACTCGCCGACGAAGCCGAAGGCGTGCGTGTCGGCCCAGGGGGCAAGGCGGCATTCGGGGTCGCCGCGGCGTGAGAGGCCGGCGGTTCCGCGCAAGCCGTGCGGCGCGTCGAAGCGGTCGCGCACGACAAGGACCGGCAGGGCGGCATGGGCAAAGACTTCGCGCGTGAAGGGAGCGCCGTCGCGTCGGCAGGAGAGTGTGACCACGGCCTGCGCGAGGTCGAGCTCGCGGCGGTAGTCGGTCGTCCGGGCGCGCCAGAGGCGCAGGGTCAGCTCCCCCGCCGGCTGGTAGGGGTCAATGCGCTTGCGGCCATCGAACTCCCCTTCCGGGGGCCAGTGGAGGAGGTCGTTGGTCTGGCGGCACGCCTCGACGAGGTCGCCGGCAAAGAAGAGGGCGCGGAGTCGGGGGAGGTGGGCGCTGAGGTCGGGGATGTCGCGGCGGCGGTGCCTGGCGCGCCAGAGCCACTCGTGATTGAGGGCGAGTCGGTCGTTGTTGACGTCGCCCAGGACCATCGCCCCGAGCATTCCGTTTCCGACGGGGTACCCCTGCTTCCACTCCGGCGCGGCGCGGCGCGACCAGATGCGGTTCTCCATGTTCGATCTCTCCTGCGAGACTTCATTGGCGGCGACGCCCTATCATCGGCAGGCGTCGCGGCGCTGTCAAGGCACGGGGGCCTTCACTTGAGCTTTGCGAAGGCATCCGCTAAGATTCGACCGGACGCGTACTTGCTGGAAGAACGGCATGGTTGTGACACTCACCATCATCAAGGGCGACGACGAGGGCAAGGTCTTCACGCTCGCGGAGGGCGACGCGAAGACCATCGGCCGGGGGTCGGCGTCGGGAATCCTGCTGACGGAGGCGGGGGTTTCGCGGAGCCATTGCCGGGTGCGCGTGACCGGGGGCGAGTGCTGGGTGAAGGATGCCGGCTCGCGGAATGGGACGACGGTGAACGGGCGGAAGATCACGGAGGAGGTGCGCCTGGCGGATGACGACGTGATTGACCTGGGGAACACGCGGATATCGGTGCGGGTGCAGGCGACGCCGCCGCCGCGTCCCCCGCCGAAGGCAGCGCCGGTCGCGCCGCCGCGCCCGGTGGTCGTCAAGCCCCCCCCTCCCGCGCCGGCGGCTCGTCCGGGGGCGGCCGTTCCTTCGCCCGCGGCGCGCAAGGCGTTGCGGCTGAAGGCGGAGGAGACGGAGGATTCGGTGCAGACGGTGGATCACCCGCCCCCGCCGGCGTCGTCCGGACGGCTTGCGGGCGCGCCCCGTCAGCCGCTGGACCTGCTGGGGGAGACGATCGGCGGGTGCCGGGTGGACGACCTGCTCGGGGGAGACGAGATCAGCCATCTCTACCTGGCGATGCAGGTCTCGATGGAGCGGCAGGTGACGCTGAAGGTGCTGAACCCGGCGATGACGCAGGACGCGCAGGCGGTGGAGCGGTTCCTGCAGGGGGCGCGGGCGGGGGGACGGATGAGCCACCCGAACATCGTGCAGGTGTACGACGCGGGGAAGGACGGCGGGGTGTATTTCATTGCGCTGGAATACACGGGGGGCCGGTCGGTGCGTGAGATGATGGAGGAGCTGGCGCCGGGCCAGCCGATGCGCCTGCGCACGGCGCTGGAGATCGTGGAGCAGATCGCCGGGGCGCTGGACTACCTGCACAGCCAGCCGACGCCGGTGCTGCACCGGCACGTGAGCCCGGCGAATGTGGTGGTGACGGAGCACGGGATCGCGAAGCTGGCGAACCTGGGCTTTGCGCGGGGGTTGGCGGAACCGGGGTTGTCGGGCGCGCTGACGCCGGCGGAACGGCTGGCGGAGCTGCAGTTCGTGGCGCCGGAGATGCTGGACGATCCGCGCGCGGCGTCGCCGGCGTCGGACCTGTATTCGCTCGGCGCGGTGCTGTACTTGACGACGACGGGCCAGAAGCCCTTCCGGGGGGCGAATGAGGCCGACCTGGCGGAGAAGGTGCGCGCCGGGATGCGGCTGCCGGCGGCGGACGTCCGCAACGACCTGCCGGACGGACTGCCGGAACTGATTGAGCAGGCCATGGCCGTGAAGCCCCCGGATCGGATCGCGCGCGCGGCGCTGTTGCAGGGCGCGTTGGCGAAAATCCGCGAGCGGCTCCGGCGTTGACGCCGCCCGAGGGCGGCCGGAAAGGAGACGTGACGACGTGGAAGGATTCATTGTGGTGATGGTGGTGCTGACCTTTGTGGCGGCGGTGACGCTGCCGCTGGCGGTGTACGTGCGCCTGCGCCGGCAGATGCAGGCGGACGCGGCGCAGATGCTGACGCGGCTGGACGAGAACCTGGGGGCGTCGGTGAAGATGCTCGAGGTGCGCAACTTCTACGGGCAGATGGCGGGCGAGTACAAGAAGATGCTGGACGAGGCGTACAAGGACGGCAACCGCTTCCGCCAGGACCACGTCCGGCGGCTGATCGAGCGGCTGGACCAGTTGAAGGCGCGGACCTTCGACAAGACGGTGCGGCTCCTGGAACAGCCGCAGGAGGCGCCCGGCAGCCAGCGGCGGCGGCATCGCGGCGGACGGCGTCACGGTGGATTCCGTCCGCGCAACGACGGGCAGGGCAAGCAGCCCCCGTCGGGCAGCACGCCGCCGGCCACGCCCCCCCCGCCGGCCCCGCCGAAGCCCTCCGCGCCGGGGAATTGACGTAACGCGTGCCGGCTCGTCTCGCGCGCGGCAACGGTCGCGCGCGGGACGCCGCCTTTCTCTGCGGGAGAAGGCCCCATGTCCGACCACATTGACGCCGTCCGGCGCGCCATCGAGTTCCGCCGTCCCGGTCATCTGCCGATGGAGATCGTGGACGTGCCGGGCATCTACAACGCCTATCACACGCTGGATCCGGAGCGGGTGCGGCTGATCGCGGGGACGGAGGACTTCGACGCGCTGTGGACGAACTGCTACTCGATGTTCCATACGGAGGTGGGCCGGACGCCGGAGGGGCTGCCGATCAAGCAGGACCAGTTCGGGACGCGCCTGATGACCCCGCGCGAGGAACAGTCGGCGTACATCCTGCTGGAGCATCCGTTGAAGGGGCGCGCGCTGAAGGACTACCGTTTCCCGGACCCGGATGACGCGGACCCCCACTTCGCGCGACTGGGCGAGGTCATCCGGACGCGCTACCCCGACCGCTTCGTGGACGGGTTCATTGATGCGGGGATTTTCCTGACGACACAGTTCCTCTACGGGCTGGAGGAGTTCCTCCTGAAGGTGGCGGAGGACATCGAGGAGGTGACGGAGGCCTACGCGCGGGTGGCGGACTACTATCTGCGGCTGGCGCCGAAGTACAAGAAGGCGGGGGCGCACATGATCACCGTCATCGAGGACCTGGGCGGGCGCGACGGGCTGGTGATCAGCCCGGCCCTCTGGCGGGCGCGGTTCAAGCCGATCCTGCAGCGCTTCATTGACGGGGTACACGACCTGGGGCTGTACGCGGGCGTGGCGATTGACGGCAGTTCGCGCGATGTCATCGAGGAGCTGCCGGGGATGAAGATTGACGTCTTCACCGTCTTCGACATCAAGACAACGGGGGTGGAGACGATCCGGCGGGCGCTGGGCGGGCGGATGTGCGTGAAGGCCACGGTGGACATGCAGACGAGTCTGGCGGTGGGCACGCCGCAGGATGTGACGCGCGAGGCGGAGGAGCTGGTGCGGGCCTTCCATGGGACGGAGGGAGGCTTCATCGCACAGGTGGTGCGGTGGCATCGTCCGGAGTTCCCGGCGGCGAATGTGGCGGCCTCGGTGGCGGCGTTCAATGCCTGGCGGAGGAGGCAGGGGGAGGGGGACGACGAACAGAAGACCGGGGACGGGGACGGCGAACGGCAGGCCGGGGGAACATGTAGCGTGCAATGAAGGATGGATGACGGCAACCGATGGCAGGCAGAACGCCTGCACTACACGGGGGAGGTTGTCTGCCGTCTGTCGCCCCCGTCCCCCAGTCCCCGGTCTCCGGTCTGCCGTCCGCCATCCGCGTTTGCCTTGGGCATGGCGCGACGCTATAATGAAGTTATGGTAAGGGAGCGCACAAACACCGCATAATGTGGTGGCATGGATTACTGGGTAGGAGGAAGTACAACATGGTCAGGCGAAGGTTGCCGCGGCTGGGATGGGGTGCGTTTACGCTGATCGAGTTGCTGGTGGTCATCGCTATCATCGCGATCCTGGCGGCGATGCTGCTGCCGGCGCTGGCCAGCGCGCGGGAAAAGGCGCGACGCAGCAACTGCATGAACAATCTGAACCAGATGACGAAGGCGCTGGCGAGCTACACGGGCGACTACGGCGGCTATCTGCCTGGCGGCCATTCGTGGTACCAGTTCTTTCCGCCTTCGGCCTACAACAGTCTGCCTAATATGTACAGCCAGACGTACACCTGCGAACACGGCAACACGGTCGAGGCCGGGCAGGTGCAGTCCTTCGGCGGCAAGGTGGACTCCTTCCAGTTGCTCGCCAATGCATGCTTCCGGCCCACGGGTCCCTACCCGAGCGTTCCCTCCTGCGGACTCAAGGCGGCCCCGTACAATCTGGGCTGGCTGATCCAGGGGAACTACCTGCCCGGTGCGCAGGTCTTCTACTGCCCGAGCCAGGGTGACACGCGGACCGGCGGGGCCTACGGCAACAACTTCCAGCGCTACTTCTGGAACCAGACGACCACCTACAACGCCAATCGTACACCGACGGACTGGAAGGTGGCGGGCGGATGGGACAATCCGAAGAACCTTACGCACGGCGATTGGCTGTCAAGGGTGAACTACAATCAGGGTACGCAGCCCGACTACGGCGTGTACAGTCAGTACAGCTACCGCAGCGCGATGAGCGGGTGGAGCGGCTACGTTCGCGGGTCCTACACGGAAGCGCAGATGACGACGATCGTCGTTCCCTATACGCGTCCGGTGGTGCGGATGAAGATCAAGGAGGGCCGCTTCATCACCGAGAAGCTGCTGGGCAACCGCGCGATTGTGAGCGACGGCTTCGCGAAGGCCTACTCCGGCGCCTATGGGGAAATGGGCGTATACGGTCCTCCGGGGGCGTCGAGCACCGTCTATCGCGCGCCGGGACAGGGCTGGGGACACCACCGCGACGGCTATAACGTTCTCTACGGCGACGGCCACAGTGCCTGGTACGGCGACGTAGAGCAGCGGATCATCTACTGGTGGGATCCCTCCTTCTCCTGGGATGACGGCTGGACGGCGAGCGGCATCAGCTACGTGGCCAACGGCCTCGACGGCGCAACGAACACGCCGGATGTGGATGACTACGCCTACCGCTACACGACAAAGCACGGGGCGAACCTGGTGTGGCACCAGTTCGACAAGGCGGCGGACGTGGACGTCGGCGTGACGGTGTCTTGCTACCATGCCCACGTCGGCACGGGCGGGACGCCGGTCGGGACGTACACGCACGAGTAACCCATTTCTTTGCACAGACAACGGGCGGGCGCGCGAAGGCGCGTTCCCGCCCGTTCTGTTTTGCGCGCCGTGCCTTGGCCGCCCTGATCGGAAGGGCCCGGCCCCGGCTTGTTCACGAAACGCTTGCGTTTGGTGAATCGGTCGGGCTAAGATCGTTTGAAGAGGATTTCGGACGCGAGCCCCCCCCTGCCGGAAGGTCGGATGCCTATGGCGCGCGAACTGACGGTGTATCAACTGGGAGTAGTGCCGTACGACGAGGCGCTCGCGGCGCAGCGGGGGCTGGTGGAGGAGTACGGGCGGACGCAGGCGGATGCGGGGGCGCTGATGCTGCTGGAGCATCCGCCGATTCTGACGATCGGGCGCAGCGGGACGGCGGCGAACATTCTGGCGTCGGCGGAGCGGCTGGCGGCGGCGGGGGTGGCGGTGCGCGAGACGAACCGGGGCGGGGACGTGACCTATCACGGGCCAGGGCAGATCGTGGGCTATCCGATTCTGCCGCTGGGGCATCACGGCAAGGACGTCCACGCCTACCTGCGCCGGCTGGAGGGGGTGCTGATCGCGGCGCTGGGGGATTACGGGATTGCGGCGGAGCGGCGCGAGGGGCTGACGGGGGTGTGGACGCCGGAGGGGAAGATTGTCTCGATCGGGGTGGCCGTCAGCCGCTGGGTGACGTGGCACGGCTTTGCGCTGAATGTGGACCCGAATCTGGAGCATTTTCGGCTGATCCACCCCTGCGGGCTGGTGGGGGTGAAGATCGCCTCGATGAAGAGCCTGCTGGGCGCGGCGCCGTCGTTGACGGAGGTCGAGGGGGTCGTCCTGAAACGCTTCTGCGCGGAGTTCGGCTTTGACCGGACGCGGCTGGTGCGCGAGATGCCGAAAGGCGGAGGGCAGGCATGAGCGAGGAGACGGGACGCCCCGCGTCGCGTTTTCCGCCGTGGCTGCGCAAACGGGCGCCGGCGGGGGGAACGATCGAGGAGGTGCGCGGGATGCTGCGCGATCTGCGGCTGGCGACGGTGTGCCAGAGCGCGCGCTGCCCGAATCTGTGCGAGTGCTTCGCGCGGCGTACGGCGACCTTCATGATCCTGGGGAATGTGTGCACGCGGGCGTGCCGTTTCTGCGCGGTGGGGCACGGCGCGCCCCCCCCGCCGGACCCCGAGGAGCCGGAGCGTCTGGCGGAGGCGGCGGCGCGGCTGAATCTGGGGCACGTGGTGGTGACGTCGGTGACGCGCGACGACCTGCCGGACGGGGGGGCGGAGCAGTTCGCGCGGACGATCGAGGCGCTGCGGCGACGCCTGCCGGGGCGCCGGGTGGAGGTGCTGACGCCGGATTTCCAAGGGCGGCGCGAGAGTGTGGCGCGGGTGGTCGAGGCGGGACCGGATGTCTTCAACCACAATGTCGAGACGGCGCCGCGCCTTTACGCGCAGGTGCGTCCGCAGGCGGAGTACGCGCGGTCGCTGGCGGTGCTGGGGCTGGCCAAGACGCTGCGCCCGGCTCTGACAACGAAGAGCGGCATTATGGTGGGCCTGGGCGAGACGCGCGAGGAGACGGTGCAGACGTTGCGCGATCTGCGTGGGGCGCGCTGCGACCTGGTGACGATCGGACAGTACCTGGCGCCGACGCGCGAGCACACGCCGATCGTCGAGTTCGTGACGCCGGAGACCTTTGCCTGGTACGAGGAGCAGGCGCGGGCGCTGGGGTTCACAGGGGTGGCGGCGGGGCCGTTCGTGCGAAGTTCCTATCACG
>JAKJEM010000007.1:43970-111001 GCA_022705425.1 Planctomycetota bacterium | reverse complement strand
GGTGGGAATACGCCGACTTCCTCAAGGATCCCGGCTGGCGGCAGGACTGGATCAGCTTCGACTGCCTCTGCCATGATCCCGCGACCGATACGATCTTCTGCGGGATTACCTCTTTCGACGCGGATATCTTCCGGGGCTGGCGGAGGAAGGAGCAGGCATGGTTTGATTGCGGCTATGCGCGGGTGCGCAACCGCTACGATGCGAAGTTCCATCGTTCACTCGTGCGCGACCGCCGCGACGGATGCCTCTATGCCGCCCCTGCGCTGCTGCACGACATTGACCGCTTCTGGGAAGCCCCCGGCGCGGCCATCGTGCGCTACGATCCCGTCACAAACGAGATCGCCAGGCTCGCCACGCCGATGCCGCACCAGTACATCCAGGCGCTGATTCTGGACGAGGCGCGCGACACGCTCTACGGCCAGACCTTCACCCCCGAGAACCTCTGTTCGTACGATCTGCGCGCCGGCACGACGCGCTGGCTCGGGCCGACGAGCAGCGGCTTCGCCATGGCCCAGGGGGAGAACATTGAACTCGACTCTGCGGGCAATGTCTGGGGCGTGTGGACCGTGACGCGCGCCTGGCAGAGCGACCCCGGGCGCGACCAGCACCGCTTCTTTCGATACGATCCCCGCGAGGACCGGATCGAGTACCTGGACAAGGGACTGCCCCGACCCGACGGCGCCTACGGCTATGCGCGGCCGGAGGCCTTCTTCAACCTCGGAACGGACGACCTCTTTGTCAGCGGCGCGGGCGGGGCGCTCTACCGGCTCGATCCCCGTACCGGCGACGCGGAGTTCCTCTTCCGGGCCGTCGGCGACGAAGGCCGCGGGCGGCGCAGCCGGCTCGCCGCCATGCGGCTGGGACCCGACGGCTGCGCCTACGGCGTCACCGGGCGCGACGGCGAATGCGACGTGCTCCGGTTCAACCCGGCCGACGGCGCGTGGAGCCTCCTCGGTCCCCTGCGCGACTCGGAAACCGGCGCGGCGGCGTGGCAAATCCACGATGTCTGCATCACCCCCGACGGCACGCTCTACGCCGGTGAGAACGACCATCCGCAGCGAAGCGGGTATCTTTGGGAAATCCGTTTGTAGGAGATCGCGATGCCGGTCCACTTCACCGTGCAGATTGACTGCGAGGCCACACAGCACAGCATCCGGGATGCGGCGCTCGGCGAGCGAGCCATCCGGGGGCTGGGCGAGGTCTTCGCGCAGCAGGGCCTCCGTGCGTCCTTCATGGTCATTCCTTCGGACATGCGCGCCCACGCCCGCATCTACCGGGAGTTGGAATCGCAGGGCCACGAGATCGGTCTCCACGCGCACCCGGCCGACGAGGGGTATCAGGAGTTCCTCGGCGTGTATGGGTTCGACGATCAGATGAAGATCGTCGGCGAGGGCATGGACGTCTTCGCGCAGGCGATGGGCCGGCGGCCTCGGGCCTTCACCCCCGGCTACGGCAGCGCCAATGATCACACCTTCCCCGCCCTCGAGCGCCTCGGCCTGCGGCACGGGCTGGTCTCCGTGCCCACGCGCAACCTGCCGCAATGCGCCTGTGTATGGGGCAACAGCCCGCTCGACGCGCACTACCCGCACCGGTTCAACCGCTGCCTCGCCGGCGACGTGGATTTCGTGGACGTGCCGGCAACGCTGGACACGGAATCGCGGCTGTGGGGCGGGGCGCACCCGCAGGACCTGCGCATCGAACTCGTTGACGCGAAGAACCACTGGTACACGATCCACAAGAACGTCAAGCGCCTCCTCGCCGCCGGCGACAAGATCCCCGTCAAGTATATCAAGGCCGTCACCCACAACACCTTCGACTACAGCGATCCTGCGAACTTCCGCCGCGAGACGCTACTCGGGGTCATTGCCGCCGCGCGCGACATTTTCGCGGCGGAGGGCGCGGAGTTCATGCCCGCCACCACCGGCGACATCGCCGACGAGTACCGCCGCCTTGTGCCCCTTCCGAGCGGGGGCGTGACGCTTGCGCTCGACACGCGCGGACGCGCCCGTTCCCAGAGGTGATATCATGAACGCCAAGTCCAGACCCAAGATCAACATCCACGGCCATCTCCTCCTGGACCCCGCGCGCAAGGGCGACCTCCCCACGCGGATCAAGCGCTGGGAGGAGTGGAATGTACGGTATTTCTGCTGCTCGTGCGCGTCAAGCCGGCCCTCGAGCCGGTTGCCGGGCGTCTTCGAGAACCACCATTTTCTCGCGGCGAAAAAAGAGTACGGCGACATCCTGATCGGGTTCGCCGGCATCAACATGCATCCGGATCATCTCGACGGCGCCGCCGATGTCGAGCGTTACCGGGAGCAGGGCTTCCGGGGACTCAAGGCCTACGGCAACGCATTGCCCTACAGCCACGACGCCTACTTTCCGATCTGGGAAACGGCCGAGCGACTGAAGATGCCGATTCTCTTCCATACCGGGGCCTTCGGCGGCGTGGACTGGGACCACCTGGAACTCGACCGCTACCATAATGCCTGCGCCATGAACTGCCTGCCGTTGCACCTGGACCGGATCGCGCACAACTTCCCGCGCCTGAATATGATCGCGGCGCACATGGGCGGGTACTGGGCGAGCGACGTGCTGTTTATGACCCGCTATTTCAAGACGGTCTTTGCCGACTGGACCGGCGGCAGCGCCGGGAAGACGCATATTCGCCTTCTCCTGTCAGCCCTGCTGCCGCATCCCGGCCTGGAGACCGACATGGACGACCCCGAACAGAACCTGGCGTTGCAGTCGTTGCCGCAGTTCTGTTTCGGCACCGACAACCCCGAACCGGACCGCTGGGTGGGCCCGAGCGAGATGATTCTCGACCGGCTGCACGCCACGGAAGAGATCAAGAAGCGGTTCTACTACAACAACGCCGCCCGGATGCTGGGGATGGAGGAAGTCGCGTGACAGCGCCGGCCCCCAAGACGTTGGAGGAACACATCGGCTTCCATTTCGACCGGGCGCGGCTGATGCTCTGGTTCGCCTGGACGCACGTCCGACGACACCCGGAGGAAGGGCTCGAAACCACGTTGCGCGAGCGGACCCAGCTCTGGCGCATCGCGGCGCTGCCCGCCAAGCCGGCGGGCCCCGCCACGGAGGCGGACTACGCCACGCCCGCCTGCCGCGCCCGGATCGAGCCGCTGCTGGCGCTGCACGCCGCCACGTCCGGCGACGCCGACGCCCGCCGTTTCGAGGAAGGCGGCTTTGCCATCTTCCGCGACGCACTCGAGGCCAAGGCGCGCGCGACTTTCGCCACCTGCGTGGTCAAGCCCCACGGTGCGATGGGCGCTCTCAGTTACGACCCGCCGACGAACGAAACCCCGACGCGTGTCGGCTTCCACATTGACAACCCCCTGCAGCCCCGGAGCATCTTCGACGATCCAGACTATCTGCGCGGAT
This sequence comes from Planctomycetota bacterium, assembly GCA_022705425.1. GTDB lineage: Bacteria > Planctomycetota > Brocadiia > CAIUPP01 > CAIUPP01 > JAKJEM01. The sequence continues at coordinate 107,602 of JAKJEM010000007.1, read as the reverse complement.
GCCTGCTCGCCCTCATGGCCGATGCCGAAGCGCGGCACGGCGCGACCGAACTGACGACCGGCACCTGGCTCAACAGCTACCCCCCCTTCCTCCGTTACTTCCCGCCGGAATACACGGTGCGGAACATGAGCCCCGATCAGCGTGAGGTCCGCTGGGGCGACGGTACCTGGGGGCAGTTCGTCAACGCGCGCGGCTGTCTGAATCGGAAGCACGCGGCCCTCTTCCGGCAGACCGGCGTGCCGCCGTTCCCCCGAAGGACCAGTTGGTGTACCTTTGAGACGCTACGGCAACATCTCGCCGCATTCAAGCCGGGGGCGCCGGCATGACGGCACGCATTCAGAAGCACCGCCGGAAATGGGAGATTCACGCATGACCGCAACGCTGACCAACGCGCCCCTGGCCTTCCACCTCAACGGCATCGAATCTCGTCCCATCGGTCCCGTCGGCGGGCGCGGGCGGCCTCTGCCGGCACAGCTCGTCCTGCCGCCCGGCCGCTACACGGTTCACGGCAAGACCTACAGGCTGCATAGCGAGGGGCTGTACCGCTTCCTGAACCCCGGCGTCGGAAACCAGCAGCGCATCATCTACCGCAAGGACCCCCTCGCGCTGCTCTCGGGCATCGCCTGGATCGCCTCCCACGGCAGCCGCGATCATGCCCGGCCTCGGACCGACTGGGAGACCCTGGCGTTGCGCGAGAAGGTGATCATCACCTGCGGCTCCGTGGCGACGCTGACCGTGGACATCCTCACCAGACAGGGCATCCCCGCGCGCGTCGTCCACGGCAAGACGCTGGAGGCGCTGAATACCTACGACAACGGCCATGTCCTGATCGAGGCCTGGCTCGACGGACGATGGACGCTGGTGGATCCGGACGTGAAGATGCTGTTCCGGCGGGGCCGACGCCGCCTGTCCCTGGTGGAGTTCTCCGAGGCGTCGCAGACCGGGGACTACACCTTCGAGCGACTCTCCGCGGCCACCGGCATCGCCGTCGGCTGTTTCGAGGAGAACGGCTACGACTACGGGCTGTTCATGGAGACGACCTTCTGCAATGAGGCATGCCTGCGCCGGTGGTACAAGCGCATCATGATGGTCCCGGTCATACGTGCGGGCGGCAAGTGGTGCATCACCGGCACGCCGAGCCGCATGAGAAAGGCCGCGCGCCTGTATGAGAGGGATTTTGCCTTCTACTCACGCGCCGAGTACCTGCGCGAGTTCTATCAGCCGCCGACGCCGGGCGTCGCAGGAGGCTGAATGTCCGCTCAACCCATCCTGGTCCTTGGTCAGCGCGGGGGTCCGAACCCCTTCTCGGGCTACCTCCGGGAGATTCTCGCCTCGGAGGGACTTGCCGCGTGGGAGTACCGCGACCTGGCCGAGGCGCCGACGGACCTGGCGGGCTGGAGGCTCATCCTCCTCGAGAACGCGCCCTTGCCCGAGGTCTGCCGGGCGCGAGTCGAAGAATGGGTGCGCGACGGCGGACGGTTGATTGCCTCGCGTCCGCCGCCTGAAATGGCGGCCCTCTTCGGCCTGAGACCCACGAAGAGCGCCGTCAAGACCTGCGCGGAGATGTACGTTGCCTTTGACCCGGCGCACCCGCTGGCATCGCGGATAGGCGCAGACAGCCTTCAGTTCCACGGAGTGGCCGATCTCTACGAACCGGCGGGCGCGGAGGGTGTCGCCTGGCTCGGGGGACAGCGCGGCGTGCGGACTGGTTACCCGGCCGTGACGCTGCACGCCGCAGGGAAAGGGCAGGCCGCGGCGTTCGCGTTCGACCTTGCGCTCTGCACGGTTCTCTTTCATCAGGGCCGGCGCCTCAACGCCGGCGACGGCCCGAATCCCGACCCCAACGCAGACGGCGCCTTCAAGCCCGACGATCTCTTCTTCAGGTTCTTCGACGAGCGCCTGAAGAGCGTCCCGCAGGCGGACCTGTACGGCGACCTGCTTGTCCGACTGATCCGCCGCCTGTGTCCGGCCCCGCTGCCGCGTCTGTGGCACTACCCGAACGCCGCGCCGTCCGTGGCCTTCCTCGATGGCGACAGCGACAGCATGAGCGCGGAGGACTTTGAGAAGGTCATATCAACGGTGGAGACGGCGGGGGGCCGGTTCACCATCTACCTCATGCCGCAGCAGTACGCCGCCATCGCGCCGGAACGAATGGCCGCGCTCCGGGCGCGCGGGCACGATGCCGGCCCGCACCCCTTCGCCGGCAGAACGCCGACCGAAGCGGACTGCGCGCGCGCGGTGGCGCAGGAAACGACGGACTTCCGCGCGCGATACGGCTTCCAACCGCTGGCCCACCGCGGGCACAACGTCATCTGGCCGGGATGGGTGACGCATGCGCGCGAACTCCTGCGCAACGGCATCCGCCTCGACGCCAACTTCTGCTGCGGCCCGGGACTGCAATACGGGTACCTCAACGGCAGCGGTCTGCCCGTGCGGTTCATGGATGAGACCGGCGAGATCATCGAAGTCTATGAGCAGGCGACGGTGAGCATGGAGGACGGCTGGTACACCGAGAAGACGCTGATGCCCGCCATGACGGTGGCGGAATGCGCGGCGCTGTCCCTGCGGCAGATTGACGACGCGGTGGACCGCTGGCACGCCGTGTACCATCCCTGCTTCCACCCGGTGTACGTGCGGCCGGGGCCGAAGGATTCCACGCCCTGGATCCGCGCGGTGGCGGAGCACCTGGCAAGGCGGGGCGTCCCGTTCGTCGGCGGCAGCGAATGGGTGGCGTTCAACGACGCCCGGCGTTCGGTGGAGTTCACGGACCTGGCGTGGAACGAAGCCCGTGGCGAACTGGCCTTCGGCCTTCGGACAGAGCGCCCGATCGCAGGACTGACCCTCCTCCTGCCCGCGGCAGTCAATGGACGCCGTCCGTCGCCGAATCCGTCATGGCGCAGCGTCCGGCTGGAGGGCATCGAGCAACTGGCGTGCGTTCTGGACCTGTCCCCCGGTTCAGAGAGGCGCATGTCCATCGTCTATTCCTGAGGAGAAGAGGATGACCGATACCTGTCTTCGCCTGGCCATGATCGGCTGCGGGCGGCGCGCCCCTGCGTTCGTGCGCACGGCCAGAGCCATTCCGCGCGCCCGGCTGGTCGCCCTCTGCGACAAAGTCGCCCCGCGCGTCGGCGTCCTCAAAGCGGAAGCGGCCGACGCCGCCATCCGCGAATACACCGACCACCGGCGCATGCTCGCCGATGGCGGCTTCGACGCCGTTCTCGTGGTCACCGAGCCCGAGTACCAGGCCGGGCTTTCCGTCGAAGTGATGGAGGCCGGGTTCCCCGCCTTCTCCGAGGTGCCGCTCGGTTTAACCCTGCAGGACTGCTGGCGTGTGGTACTGGCGTCGGAGCGCACCGGGCGGCTCTACTACCTGGGCGAGCAGGTCCGCCACAGCTACGTCATGTGCCGCTGGCGGCAGATGGTGCAGGAGGGCGCGCTCGGTTCCATCCTTTTCGCCGAGGGGCACTACATTCACCCCATGGCCGCCGACCGCTATTGGCGTCATTCGGAAACCGGCGAGCTCCTCACCTGGGAGCAGGCCGCCCGGACGGACAAGCGGGTCAAGACCCGCATGTGGACCATCCCCCACCCCATCCTGTACGGCCCGCACGAGATGAGCCCGCTCCTGAAGGTGCTGGACGACCGCGTGGTCAAGGTCGCCTGTTTCTCCACCGGCAGCCCGAGCAAACGCCTGCGCGAGGCGCCCTTCCCCGGCCAGTTCGAGGAGCACCCCATGCCCGACATGGAGGTGGCCCTGATGCACACCGCCAAGGCCGCCATCCTGCGCTTCGCCGGTTCCTTCTCCAGCCCCATCAGCGAGACGCACTGGTACCACCTCTTCGGCACAAAGGGCGAGGTTGAGACCCGGCGTGGATCGGACGAAACAGGGTTCTCCTATGTCTTCGATCGGCCCGTACTGAACAATCACGAGTACCGCGTTCCGCGCGTCCGCGAGACCTGGCAGCGTCCGGCCGATCCGGCACAGGACCCCTTGGCCAAGGCCGCCGCCGCGACGGGGCACGGGGGGATGGACTTCGGCCCGCTCTACGACTTCGTTCGCTGTCTCCTCGACGGCGCGTCGCCGGACATTGACGTCTATCAAGCGGCCGACACCGCCGCGCCGTGCATCCTCGCCGCGCAGTCCGCCGAGCAGGGCGGCGCAACATTGGACGTGCCGGATTTCCGGCCCGGCCCGAATCGGGCGAAGGGAAGGAGCCCGCGATGAAGGAATGGCTGAACATCCCGTCCTTTGAAAGGAACGACCATGCTCGCCTATCTCTTTGATGACCGTCACCGCCAGGAATTCAACGCCCGGAGGATGAACTACTGGGACGCTTACATCGCGGAGATCTTCGAGTTGCTCGGCCTGCGCGGCCGCGCGTTGTCCACGGGCGAGGTGGAGCGCGGCGGCCTCGCCGGCGTCGAGACCCTGCTCATCGGCGCGTGCAGCGGCCGGCGCCTTTCCCCCGCCGCCCGCGAGGCGGTGACGGCATGGGTCGAGGCCGGCGGCGCGCTCATCGGCTTCGCCACCGAGGGGCTTGACCGCGTCTTCGGCATCGAGTCGCTGGCGCCGCAGGCGATGAAGGAAGGCTACACCGCTCCGACGAAGATCCAGCAGGGCGCCGACGACTGGGCCATCAACGGCTACGTCGAACTACGCTCCCACGCGCTGACGCGCGAGGTGCACCACATGCTGCACCTCCATCAGCGAATCCCCGTCGTCTCCGACATCGCCATCGCCCGCCTCGCCGGCGCCACCGAACTCGGCGTGCTGTACGACGTCAACCAGAAGCTTCTTTGCCTGCCCGTCATCGCCTGGAACGCCTTCGGCAAGGGCCACGCCGCGTACTTCGCCTTTGACCTGCCCAAGACGGTCTGGCTGATGCACCAGGGCCGGCCCGCGCCGGACCACCCCGAAGACGGCAAGTACCCGCGCGCGCACGACATGTCCATCCTCGGCCAGAACTCGAAGCTCGTCCCCTACGCCGACGAACTCTGCTGGCTCCTGCGCAACCTCGTTGCCGTCAAGCCGCACGCCTTCATCTGCCCCGTCCCGCCCAGGGACGGCCGCGTGGCCGATGCGGTGCTCTACTACGGCGGCGACGAATACCGCGGACCGGTCGAACTGAGCATCAAGGCCGCCGAGTTCATGCACGAACTCGGCATCCCTTATCAGACGAACCTGGAGAGCGACCTGCACCCGATGACGAAAGAGGAGCACGCCTACATCCGCTCCCTCGGCACCGAGGTCAGCGCCTACTACCACCTCTACGAGCACGACGGCTTCACGATGAAGCCGGAGCATTACCGGTTCCAGAGCGACAAGTTCCTCGAACGCTTCGGCTACCGCCCCGTCGTCTCCGTCAACCACTGCGTGCGCTGGAAGGGCTGGACCGAGCCGGCCAAGTGGATGCGCGACGCGGGTGCCCGCGCCGACAACGGCTTCGCCGGCAAGTGCGTCCCCAACGACTGCCACTTCCGCAACAGCGCCAGTTTCGCCTTCGGCTTCGGCACCAGCTATCCCTTCTATTTCTGGGACGACTGGCGCGGCGGCAACGCGCGGATCGACTTCATGGAGCAGCCGATCGTGGGCTACGAGATCGGCCATCGCACCAGCACCTCCGTGCGGCGCGACCCGGACACGCGCGCCTTCGAGGAGATCCACTTCATCGTCGGCCTGGCCGTCCGCTACCACCTGGCCGTCAACCTCTTCTATCACCCGTACTACCTGGTGAACTCCGAATCCTGCCGCGACGCGCTGCGCGAACTCCTGCGCTATATCGGCTACCTCGGAGCCACGGTGGCGCACTTCAACAACCGGATGATGGCGGAATGGTGGGACGCGCGCCACGCCTCGACGGTCGGCGCCCCGGAGCTATCGGATTCGGGCCTGACCGTCGCCTGTGACTGCCGACACAAGGGCGGCATGACCGTCCGCCTCCCGCTGCCCGAGGGGCGGCCCGCCGCCGCACAGTGCAACGGCGCCCCGACCGGGCATCGCCAAGTCCGCGAGTTCGGTCGCGACTGGCTCCTGGCCGTGGTGCCGGAGGGCTGCTCCCGACTCGACGTGCGCTGGGCATCAACGGACAGCGGCCGGACTGCCTGAGCGGACGTTGTCACTCCGAAGGTCCGGCGACCCTCGGGGCGGCGTCGTTCGGGACGTTGCCCGGGCAGAGGTCGGGCCAGGACCGGTGTCCCCCCCTCCCCCGGACGGCCTCATCTGCCCCTTCGTCGCCCCTTTTCCAGCTCGTCAGCTCAGGTATCGTCCCAGGTGTACTCCGACACGGAGGCGGCGGGAAGCGTTGGGATATCTCAAGACCACCGGACGTAAGAGGAGTATTGCAGGACACCCACTTTGCCCAATAGTGACAATGGAAAGCCTGCACTCGGCGACAGGATGGCGGAGAGGGGGGGATTCGAACCCCCGGTGGCTTTGCAGCCACACCGGTTTTCGAAACCGGCCCATTCAACCGCTCTGGCACCTCTCCGGGCGAGTTCGGACGGCGCTGGACGCGCCGTTCCATGCGGTTGAGGTGAAAGTATCATAGTCCTCCACCGGCGTCAACCGCGCCGGGACTCCGTCTTGCATTCCTGCGCCGAAGACACTATCCTTTACTCAAAGAGGGATGGTCCGACCGGCTTAGCAGGAGGGACGCTCCCGTTGGAGAACGCCGAGGCCAAGTCTCCGGAGCCCGAAAGGGGCCGCTCCAAGCTCGTCGTCGAACTCAAGGAACTTGACGAGATCTACCAACGGTTCAAGCTCGTTTTCATCCTCAGCAACGTCCTGACGATGCTTCTGGCCGCCTACGTCATCTCCCAGATGCTCTTCCCCGAGAAGCTCACCGACCCCTGGATGAAGAAGCTCCAGACGGTCGGCCTTTGCACCATCATGGGCGGCGCCATCCTCCTCTGCGGCGTTCAGTGGCTCTGCCTCCGGCAGACGACCATGACCTCCCGCCGCAAGATCGAGCAGATGACCTTCGTGGACGCGCTGACCAATGTCTACAACTATCGCTATCTCGACCGTCGCATCGAGGAGGAGATCCGCATCGCCCGCCGGTTCGGTACGATGCTTTCCCTCGTGTACATGGACATGGACAGCTTCAAGCGCGTCAATGACGAGTGCGGTCACAAGGCCGGCAACTTCGTCCTGAGCGAACTCGGCGCCATCCTTCGCGTCAGCGCCCGCACGACGGACCTGGTCGGGCGCATGGGCGGCGATGAGTTCCTTCTCCTCCTCCCCAATACCAACCGCGACGAGGCTCAGATCGTTTCCGAGCGCATCCGGGCGCGCATCGAGGCGCACGTCTTCGACTGCGATGGCCGAAAGGTGGACTACATCCGCGCCAGCATGGGCGTTGCCACCTATCCTTACGATACGCAGGACAAAGAGAACCTCATTACCGCCGCCGACCGCGCCATGTATCGCGCCAAGCAGGCCGGCGGCAACCGCGTGTGCATCTGAGGCGCGCATTTCTGTTTGCGAGGCCCTGAACCCGTGGCCGAACCGTGGCGCGACTACCTTTTGGCGGGCGTTTTCGGCGCCCTTGCCGGGGGAGCGCTGCTGCTCGTCCTGCGCGACCGGCTGGCCCCGAGTGCGTCGCCCGCGGCCCCCGTTGCGCCCGTTCCGGCGTTCGTACCCGAGCCGCAGGAGTGCCCCCTTCCGATCGTCGCCGTCGAGGTGACGAACCCCTCGCGCGATCCCGCGCCGCATCCCCCCGCCGCCGAAATGTTTCGCCGCGCTCCTCCGAAGACCGTCCTGCGCGACTTCAGCGGCGTCAAGTTCCAGAAGGATCCCAAGTCCGGCGCCCGGCAGCTTGTCGTGGACCCATTCCCCGAGGAGGGCCCCCCGCGTCGCGCGCGCCCCGCTCCCAAGACCCGATGACAACCCCGCACTTCAACTCGCCGTCTTTGTATCCATTTTCTCAGAATGCAGGAGGTCCCGCCATGTCCAGGGTACTGCTTGCCGCCGCGGCCGTCGCCCTCGCCCTGTTCGTTCAGGCGCTGCCCGCCGAGGCCCAGACCGCTCCCGCCCCAACGCCCGTTTACGACGCCGAAGGCTACGCTCCCGGCCTCGCCGCTCACTACTACCGCGACGAGGACTACTGGGGCGGCCAGTGGCCCGATGGCGTTTCCGTGCCGAACGTGGCCTCCGCCGACCACACCTTCCGCCAGTACAAGTACACCCGCGTCGAGCCTCTGATCAGCCACCTTTTCATTACCCGCGGCTGGTTCTCCGTGCGCTGGCAGGGCTATCTCACCATCCCCGCCGCCGAGACTCCCGATGCGGAGTTCCTTTACAAGTTCTACGTCTTCGCCGACGACGGCTGCCGCCTCTTCATTGACGGCGAGAAGCTCATAGACGACTGGCGGCCCTGTTCGGAGAACGCCCCGGACGCTATCCGTTCGGTTTCGAAGAAACTCAAGGCCGGACGCCATCGCATCGTTGTTGAATACTTTCAGGGGCAGAGCCTGGCCGCCAACGACCGCGACCCCATCCGCCTGTCCTGGGAATGCCGCGCGCGCGGTCTCAAGTCCACCGTCATTCCCGAGACCCAGTTCTCCCACCGTCGTGAGGATCTTACCCCGCAGGCGGGACGCCTGGACGGTGCCTCAAAACGCAAGTAGGCGCATGGCGAAGGGCGAAGAACGACCTCGATGCGATGATGCCGCGCGTCCGGCGGCGTACGCCGTTCATCGCGCGGCGCCCGCTCATCCCTTGGGTGTATCGAGGAACCGGATCTCCTCGACCGCCAACTCGCGTCCGCACAGCTCGCGGTTGGCCGATTCGATCGCCTCGCGGCTCGCCAGAACGCAGACGCGCGATTCCGCCGCGTTCCGCTCCCACTGTTCCAGGAGCGCCCGCTTCACCTCGCGCGGCGTGGCTCGCAGCGCCGCCGCGTAGCGCGCCTCGCGGACTTCCCGCGTCTCTCCCGCAAGGAACCGGTCGAGCGCCGTGTGCGTCGCGTCGCCGGGGCGGATCGGCTGCTCCGCCTCCTTCAGCGCGCCGATAATCGCCCGGTCCACGTCCGTCTGCGTCCACTCGACCCGGCGCAAGAACTCCCCGAAGCCCTCGAAGACCTGCACCGTGCGGCCCGGCTTCGGATCGGAGAAGGACCCCATCTCGAAGGTGCCGCCGCCGCCGTCGTACACGCACCACGCCCCGTAGGCGCTCCCCTTCAGGCGAATCTCCGTCAGGAAGTAGTCGAACCGCGCCAGGTGCGCCCCGATCCGCAGCAGCGGCGCGTCCGGGTGCGACCGGTGCGGCGCGGGCATCACCCGCGCGCAGTGTGCCACCTGGATCGGCGCCGCCAGTCCTTCGCGCGTTGGCGGCTTGCGTCCCGGGAAGGGCACGCCCTTTCCTCCGCCGGGCGTTGCCGGATGCAGCGCCTGCGCCCAGTCGCCCAGGGCGCGTCGCACCCGCTCGCCCGCCTTGTCGGACCCGGTGAAGGAGGCCGTCCAGCGCCCCCGCCGCAGCGCCAGGTCCCGTATGCGTTCGATCCCCGCCAGCAGATCGGGCCCGCGCCGGGCGTACTCCTCCGCCAGCCGCGTGGCGCGCTCCAGCGCGGGGAGTCCATCCATCACGTGCCTCACGTGGCCCTCCGGCGTCAGCCCCCGCCGCGCGTGCGCTGTGGCCGGGGCTGTGCCGCCGTTGAGCAGCCGCGCCCGCGTGGCTGCGTGGTATTGGCGCAACACGTCGCGCTCGCGCGCGTCGTCGCGCGGGTCCAGGCCAAAGACCAGGTCCCGAAGCACCGACAACGCCTCCTCCATCCGGTCGTCGAGCGTCTTGAGGCTGAAGCGCAGCCGTGGCGAACGGTCATCGGCCGACAGCGCGTGCGACAGGATGGCAAAGCTCGCGCGAAGCCCGCCCGTGGAGGCCGCCCGCCGCTCCGCTACGCGCGTGAAGGGCTGGCCCGCCGCCCCCAGCTTGGCGAAGGCCCCCTCGTAATGCGGCACCAGGGGATACAACTCCTCCGGCAGATCGTCCAGCGCCACGTCAATGTCCAGATAGCACACGCCGTTGCTGAAGACGTCATTGCGCAGCAGCGTCAACCCGTCGCCCACCCGTTCCGCGGTCGTCGGAATGTGCCGCGGCGTCGGCGGCAGGTCCTTCACCTGCAACTGCGGCAGCGTCGCCAGGGCTTCGGGGGGATTCGGCTCGCTGTTAAGACGCTCGATCTCGGCCGCGTTCCGCCCGATCTCCGCCAGCGCCGCCGCGCTGAACTGCGCCTTGCGCGCGCGCATCGCCTCCGCAAAGGCCGCCTCCTCGCGCGCCGCCATTGTCGCGTCGGGAACCAGGGCCAGCTCCAGCCGGTGCGCGTTCTCCAGCAGCCCCGTGCGAATCCGCCGCGAGAAGAACGCCGCGTCCGCGTCGTACCGTCTCCGGCACGCCGCCAGATGCTCGCCCATCTGCAGCAGCAGCGTCGGCTCCTTTCCGCAGAGCCACGCCTGATTGACGCTCTCCATCACCCGCAGGGGGAACAGCGGCGCAATCTCCAGGTGGCGGTATGCCAACTGCTGCAGCGCCCGGTCCACCCGCTCCGGCGTGATCCCGCGCTCCGCCGTTTCCGCCAGCGTCCGCCGCACCAGTGCCAGCAGCGCCTCGCCGCGCTCCGCCTCGCTTCCCTTCAACCCCACGAAGAAGACCCGCTCCGGGCCGATCTCGTACGATCCCGAGGGCAACAGGTCCGCGCCCAGCTTCGAGTCAATGATCGCCTTCTTCAGCGGCGCCGCTTCATGGCCCAGCAGCAGCGAGGAGATCACCTCCCACGCCGTCAGTTCTTCCGCGTCCGCCGCCTCGCCCAGCGCCCATGCGATGGCGAGGTAGCTCTTGCCTGCCGGGGACTCTCCCGCCCCCACCGGATAGGGAAGCTGCGCGCGGCGCGGTTTGTCCCAGCGCCGCTGGCGCGGACACGCCGCCGCCGCCGCCGTCCGCTCGAACCCTGCCAGCCGTTCGTCCAGGAAGGCGAGGTAGTCCGCCGTCGGGATGTCGCCGTAAAGGAAGAAGTGCGCGTTCGACGGATGGTAGAACCGCCGGTGAAATGCCAGTAACTGCTCGTACGTCAACTGCGGGATGGCCGCCGGGTCTCCCCCCGAATCGCGCCCCAGCGGCGTGTCCGGGAACAACCCGTGCTGGCAGTGCCGCCACAGCAACCCGTCCGGCGTCGAGTACACCCCCTTCATCTCGCTGTACACGATTCCCTTGACCTGCAAGGCCGAAGAGGGGTCCTCGGGGCGTTCCAGCGCCCAGTGCCAGCCCTCGCGCTGGAAGGTCTGTTCCTTCAACTCCGGATGGAAGACCGCGTCGAAATAGACCTCCGCCAGGTTGAACAGGTCCCGCCGGACATTGCTCGACACCGGGTACATCGTGTGGTCCGATGCCGTCATCGCGTTGATGAAGGTGGCCATGCTCATCTTGACCATCTCGAAGAAGGGCTCCTTCACCGGAAAGCGGCGCGACCCGCCCAGCGCCGCGTGCTCCATGATGTGCGGCAGCCCCGTATCGTCCGCCGGCGGCGTCGGAAAGGACACCGAGAAGAGGTTCTCCGAATCGGCGTTGGCCAAGTGGAGCACCCGCGCCCCCGAGCGCGCGTGCTCCGCCAGAAAGGCCGTCCCCCTGAGCGCCGGAACCGGGACCGCCGCCTGAACGGCAAAACCATGCAACACATCACCCGCCATCGGAACACGCGAAGACATGACGCACCTCTCCCGGGAATTCCTTGAACCCGGCGCTCCCCGCGCGGGAGAGCCGGCGGCCAGATTGTATAGCCCCGGCCCGCGAATGCCAAATCCGGGACGCCGCCGCGGGCGACGGCGCGAGTCTCGCCGGTACCGTCCTGTGCGGCCACGACGCGCGCCGCGGCTATCTCTATCACCTGACCGTCGCCCCCGCCTGGCGCGGGCGTGGACTCGGGGACCGACTTGTCCGGCGAGGCCTGGAGTCCCTTCGCCGCGCCGGCTTGGAGCGGTGCCTCTGCTTCGTCTCTCGAGCCAACACCGGCGGCAAGGCCTTCTGGGGTCGCGTCGGTTGGACCGAGCGCGACGACGTCGCCCTGTTCGCCATCCCGCTCCGGCCCGCGTCGCGACCGGAAGGGCAGGCCGCGCCCAGGCGACGTATCGCCCCTTCCTCTCCCCGCAAAGCCCCCGCACGTCGCTGACCCGGCTCGTTTGTGAACCGTGTCGGTTTGTGATGAGACCGGGCTGGCTGAAGCGGCCCACGCGCCGCCCAGTCGTGCCGGACCAAGTCCGTTTCGTGTCTCCCTGTCCGGTGGCTCGGCCCCCAACGACTTTTCTCGAAGATTATACTTGACATCTACGCTCGTGTTATGTATAATCACGAGGACTCCGGTAGGTTATGCCGAACTGATGGTGCGCGCAGATGAAACGGCAGTGGAAGGTCACGGGTCTGGGGAGCATGGAAGGGTTAGAGATGGCTGCAATACAGCATGTCGCGCGGCGGGCGTTCGATGAGTTCGTACATGCCGCCGTCGTCTTTGCCATCGCCTGGTGGGCCACTCAGGAGACCTATCTTTCCTTGGCGATATCCGTTGCAGAGGCCCTCCTGAGGTACGCGTTCAAAGACCCGCCCATCCCGATCCGTCCCCCGCCCAAGCCCGTCGCTCCGCCATCCCCAGATCCCTGGCTTCCCTCGCGCGACATCCCCTGGTAGGCCGGGAATCCCCACAGAGCGAAGATCCTCCGTACTATGATGCCGCCCAGATATACGATGTCTATGCTCGTGTATAGGTGACCCGTGGACACCCGAAGACGCTCCATTGCCAAGTCGCTCACCTGGCGCATAGCCGGGGTCGTCATCCTCGGCGCCATCAGTTATGCCTTCACGCGCGACCTGGCCGCCACGACGGGAATAACCCTGCTCTTCCACGGCATTCGCCTGGTGATGTACTACTGGCACGAGCGCCTGTGGGAGCGGGTCGAATGGGGGCGAATCCGTCACCCCCTGTCGCACTATGTGGTGCGGCCGGACTTGAGCGAGGAGGATCACAAGATCATTCGCCAGTTCCTGCAGGAACGCGAGTTCACCGTGGCCGACACGGATTACGAGATCTAGACAAGGAGACCGGAGATGCCTGTCGCGCGGGCGGAAGTGGACGTGAAGTCGTTGGTGGACGGGTTGAACTTCAGGCAGAAGGTGGAGCGCTCGCTGGAGCTGATCCGCGACGCCCACCGGGAGTACGGCGACGGGCTCGTGGTGGCGAACAGCCTGGGGAAGGATTCCTGCGTCGTCTGGGACCTGGCCAAGCGGGTCAGCCCCGCGATTCGCGGGTTCGTGGTGACGACGCGCTTCAAGCCGCCGGAGACGGTGGCCTTCATGCGCCGTCTTGTGGAACGCTACCCCGAGACGCGCGTCTTCCGCAACGACGAACCGATCCCCGACCGCCTCTACGCCACGGACCCGGACCGTTGCTGCGACGCTCTGAAGGTTCAGCCGACGCGGCGCGCCATCGAGGAAATGGGCGTAGCGTGCTGGGTGACCGGCCTGCGCTGCACCGAGGGTCGCACGCGAACGGATTTCCAGGAGGTTGAGGAGCGCGACGCCGGACTCCTCAAGCTCAACCCGATCCTCATCTGGTACGAGCGCGAGGTCTGGCAGTACCTGGCCTGCTACGAGGTTCCCGTCAATCCCCTTTACAAGGAAGGCTACCGGTCGCTAGGATGCTCGCCGTGCACGCGGATTGCCAACGGTCCCGACGAGCGCGCCGGGCGATGGATCGGCACCAGCAAGTGCGGCGGCGAATGCGGCATCCATACCCGCCCGCTCAAGGTGTCCGGCGGTGTCGGCGCGCCGGTGCGGCTGTGACGGGAATCCACGGCGTGCGGGCAGGGCGCGGGTCAGGGAGGATGCGGTGAGCGATTCCGGCGGAACGATTCGTTTTCCCTGCGACGCCCTGCCCTCGGAAGGGGCTCAGGCGCGGTTGCTGGGGCTCTATCCGCAGCGGCAGAGCGGGTTGTTCATGCAGCGCGTCCGCATTCCCGGAGGGGTCATCTCGGCGGCGCAGTGGCGGGCGGTGGCGGAGGCCTCCGCTCGCCATGCGCCGGGCTACCCCCTGCACCTGACCACGCGGCAGGACATCGAAATCCACGGCGTGCCGCCGGAGCGCATCCCCGCCTTGCAGCGCGACCTCTACGCCGCAGGGCTCAGCACGGTGCGCGCCTGCGGCGACACCTTGCGCAACGTAACCCTCTGCCCCGGCAATGCCCTCTGCGAGGGCACGGTGGACGTGGCCCCGGCGGCGGAGGCCATCACGCGCGCCGCCGAGGGGATGGCGATGATCCGCGCGCTGCCGCGGAAGTTCAAAGTGAGTCTCTCGGCGTGCCCGAAGGCCTGCGCCCTCCCCTGGATCAACGACTTGGGCCTGATCGCCCGGACGGAAGGCGGCTTCGCGGCCGTCGTGGCGGGCTCGCTCGGCCCGCGCCCCGCGACGGGCCTCGCCCTCGAACGCGTCTTCGCCGCCGCAGAGGTCGCGCCCCTGGCGCGTGCGGCGCTGCGCCTCTTCAATGCCGAGGGGGACCGCGTCAACCGGGGACGCGCGCGCCTGCGCCACGTCCGCGAACGGCTGGGCGATGCGGAGTTCGTCGCGCGCCTGACGGCGCTCTTCGACGAAGAGCGGGTGGCGCGAGGTGATCCGGCGCCGCCCCTGCGGCGCGTCACGGGCGCTTCGCCCCGACAGGTCCGCCTGCGCCCGCGTCTCGGAAATATCGCGATCCTCGACGCCCTTGAGCTGGGGCGCGCGGTGGAGAAGGCCGGTGCGAGTCTTCGCGTCGGATTCGAGCATGACCTGTTTCTCTTCGGTGGAAACGGCCTGACACTGCCGCCGGCGTTGGCCGCGCGGGAGGGCGCGCCGGCGATTGTCGCCTGCCCCGGTTCGGCCTGGTGCGGCCGGGCGATCGTGGACACTCACGAGCCGGTCGCCGCGATGGACCGCGCCTTGGGGAGCGACTTCGGCGGCCTGGTGGCCGTGTCGGGTTGCCCCAACGGGTGCGCCCAGTCCTCGGTGGGGGCCATCGGCCTGGCCGGGTGCGTCCGTACGATTGCCGGAGCGCGACGCCCCTGCTTCCGGCTTCTGGTCGGGGGCGGCGGTGGACGGGACGCCCGCCTCGCGCGCGAGATCCATCCCGGCATAGACGCGGCGGTCATCCCCGGCGTTGTGCGGATGCTGGCGGAACGGTACCGGTCGCGCGTCGGACAGGAGGACCTTTCCTTCGCCGATTGGGCGCTCACGCGGACGGAGGAGTTGCCGGCGGAGATCGGCCGCGTCGAAGGGTGGGCGCTCTGATGGCTTCAGTAGCGCCGACCCCCGAGCCCGGCGGCGCGCGGCACTACCTGCCCCTGGGACTGGACCTGACCGGCTGGGAATGCCTCGTCGTCGGAGGGGGGCGAGTCGGCGCCCGCAAGGCCGCCACGCTCGCGTCGGCCGGCGCGCGGGTGACGCTGGTCTCTCCCGAACTCGGCCCGGCCGCCGCGCAGGCGGCTCGGAACGGCGCGTTCCGGTGGCGTCGCGCGCGCTATGCCGCCGACCACCTCGACGGCATTCGGCTGGTGGTCGCGGCCACCGACAACGCCGCGCTCAACCTGCAAATCGGGCAGGAGGCCTCCGCGCGAGGGTTGCTCTTCTGCATTGCCTCCTCGGGCCGCTCATCGTCGGTCATCTTCCCCGCCATCCATCGCCGCGACGGCCTCACGGTGGCCGTTCACTCCGACGGACGCCGTTGCGCGCGGTCTCGCTCGCTGCGCGACCGGATCGCGCAGGTTCTGGATGCGCGCCCTGCGCCCCCGGTCCCGGCGCTCTTCCGCGCGCCCGCCGAGGAAGGGGCGGAAGCGCCCTGTCCCCATTCCGCCGCGCCGGAGGCGGAGTACCCTCCCTTTCTCCTGGTCACGTGCCGTCGCCGTGAGACCTATGCTCTGCGCGAGAACCCGGCGGAGTCCAGCGCCGAAATGCCGCGCCCCGACCAGGTCGGTCCGGCGGTCTTTCATCACCTGGTGCGCGTCGCCGTGGGACTCGATTCGCCTCTGCGGGGCGAAGCGGACGTGGCCGAGCAGCTCCGCGAGGCCCTGGTCCGGCAGCGGCGGCGGCTGAGTCCGGGGCTGTCGGGCCTGGTCGCGGCGGCGCTCCGGGCGCAGGCCGCCGTGCGGCTCGCCAGCGGCCTCGGCGCCGACCGGAGTTGGGCGGCGGCGGTCGTGACGCGGCTGGAGCTACGCCTTGGGGGTCTGCGCGGATGCCGTGTGGCGTTGCTGGGTTGCGGACGACTGAACGCCGCCGTGGCCGACCGGCTGGCTGCCGGCGGGGCGGAGGCGATTCCCTTCTCGCACCGGGCGGAGATTCCCTGGTGTGCGTCGCGCGGCTGGCGCGTCCTGCCGTGGCGCCGGCTGCGCGAGGGCGCGCGCGGGGTATCGGCGGCCGTGCTCGGCGGACGCCTGACGCCGGCGGAGGCGGACGATCTTGTCTTTGCACTGCCTCCCTCGGCCCCGGTCCTGGACCTTGCCGACGTCAACGCGGCGCTCCGTCCCCGGTGCGCGGCCTATGAAGGCCTCGAATCCTTTGCCGACGGCCCGCCGATCCCCTCCGAAGCGGCGCGGCTGGCCGCCGCTGAACGGGCGGCCTTTGCGGAGACGCTCCGATGGGTCGCCGGGGCGGGCCCGGTTGCCGGGCTGCCGCCTGCGCTGCGGGTCGGCGCGCGACGCAGCGCTCTTTCGATGGCCCAGGTCGCGGAGATGCGCGGCTTCCTTGCGGCCCTTCAGCCGGAGACCGCCGTCGAGTTCGTCGCGCTCGACGCACCCGGCGACCGCGACAAGGCAACCCCCCTCCCGGCGGTGACGGCGGAGGACTTTTTCACGCGCGACATTGACGAGGCCGTCCGGAGCGGCGTGGTGGACGCCGGGCTCCACAGTGCCAAGGATCTGCCCCGCCAATTCGGCGAGGACCTGGTCGTCGCTGCGCAGACGCCGTCCTTTGCGCCGTGGGAGTGCCTGGTCACGCGCGGCGGCGGCGGACTCGACACACTGCCCCCCGGCGCGCGGATCGGCACGTCCTCCGTGCGCCGCGCGCAGCGTCTGCGCGAACTGCGCCCCGATCTTGTCCCGACGGATATCCGCGGCAACGTCCCCGACCGGATTCGCCGGCTCGATGAGGGCGCTTACGATGGACTCATCCTGGCCGCGGCCGGACTGCTGCGCCTCCGGCTTGAAGGCCGGATTGCGCAAGTCTTTTCGCCGCAGGAGTTTCCGCCTGAGCCCGCCCAGGGGGCGCTGGCGTTGGTGGTCCGCCGCGACCGAGCCGATCTCCTCGAAGGCCTCGCCCCCCTGGATCTTGGGAGAGCCCGTCCATGAGCGCGCCGCAGTCCGGAAAGGTCTATCTGATCGGCGCGGGACCGGGCGCGGCGGATCTGCTGACCCTGCGCGCTCTTCGCGCGCTGCGCGAGGCCGAAATCCTCCTGGTGGACGACCTGCTCCCCGAGGACTTCTTCGACGACGCGGGCCTCTCCCTGGCGGGCAAGGAGGTCATTCGCCTTCCCCGGCGTCACGACGCCGAACAGGGGGCGATCAACGAACGCCTGGCCCGTCTCGCCGCCGAGGGCCGGACCGTCGCGCGCGTCAAGAGCGGCGATCCCTTCGTCTTCGGGCGCGGCTTCGAGGAGGCGGACTTCCTGGCGGCGCGCAGCACGCCCTGCGAGGTGATCCCCGGCATCAGCGCCGGTCTGGCCGGGCCTGCGGGGGCGGGACTGGCGCTGACGCGGCGCGGGCGCGCGCGGTCCTTCGCCTTTGCCACGGCGGTCGAGTCCGGCGGCGTGCAGGCGGCCTCCTTTCCGCGCGCCGACACCCTGGTGCTCTTCATGGCCGTCGGCGCGATCGAAAATGCCACGACGCGCCTTCAGGCGGAGGGATGGCCCCCGCAGACCCCCTGCGCGCTGATCGAACGTGCCGGCCTGCCATGGGAACGCGAGACGCGCGCCCGGCTGGAAGGAATCGCGTCCGCCGCTCGCGCGGTCGGGGCGTCCTCTCCCGCGCTGCTGGTCGTGGGGCGGGCGGCGGAGGACCGCATTGGCGAGGGGCATCGCCCGACGATCCTCTTCACCGGGCTTGATCCGACGAACTTCCGCGCGCTGGGGCGCATCCTGCATTGGCCCGCACTGGTCGTCGAACCCGATCCTGCGGGCCTTGCGCGCGCGCCGGGTGTCGTCGCCGGACTGCGCGCGGGGCGCTTCCAGGACGTCATCTTCACCAGCCGGGTCGGCGTCGTCTCCTTGATGGCCGCCATCGAAGGGGCGTGCGCGGACGCGCGCGCGCTGGCGGGGGCGCGGATCATCGCGGCCGGCGGCGGAACGGCCCTTCGTTTGCGGGACTATGGACTGCGGGCCGACGCGACGGGACAGCCCGGCGGCTCGGAGGGGATTCTGGCCGCCGTGGGCGCAATGAAGGGCCGGCGCATCCTGCTGGTGCAGGGCACTCACGCCCCGCGCGACCTCGAGTCGAGGTTGCTCCAGGAGGGGGCGGAGGTCGTCCGCCTCGCGCTGCATCGCGTGGTTCCCAACCCCGCGCTGGGCCGCCCCCTGCCTGGGCACGACGTCGTCTTCTTTCTCAGCCCCTCCGGCGTGCGCGCCTTCAGCGCGGCTTACGGGGAGGGGGCGTTTGCGCGGGAGGCGTGGTGCATCGGCCAAGCCACCCGGCGCACGTTGGACGCCGCCGGCGTTGCGGGCGCGCGTATCGTCGAGGCGCCCGGACAGGCGGCTCAGGAGGGAGGATAGTATGTTTCCGGCATCGAGATCGAGACGGCTCCGCCGGACGGAGGGACTCCGCCGCCTGGCGCGCGAGACGACCCTCTCGCCGAAGGATCTGGTCCTGCCCGTCTTTGTGGTCGAGGGCGCGAACCGGCGCGAGGCGGTGGCGGCCCTGCCCGGCGTCGAGCGGATGTCGTGCGACCTGCTGGCCGCGCGCGCGGCGGCATTGAAGGTCGGCGCGCTCCTGATCTTCGGCGTGCCGGAGGCCGGCGACAAGGACGCCGACGGGCGCGTCGCCGCCGACCCGGAGGGCCTTGTTCCGCGCGCGGTACGCGCCGTGAAGCAAGCCGCGCCGCATCTGCCCGTCATCACCGACGTATGTCTCTGCGCCTGGACCCGCCACGGACATTGCGGCCTCCTCGATGGCGCCGGGGCGGTGGCGAACGACCCCACGCTGAAGGCGCTCGGCGCCATGGCCGCAGCACACGCCGCCGCCGGGGCGGACGTGGTGGCGCCCTCGGCGATGATGGACGGTCAGGTTGCCGCTGTGCGCGGCGCGCTCGATCAGGCCGGCTTCGCCGAAACGGCCGTCCTGGCCTACGCGGCGAAGTTCGCTTCCGTCTTCTACGGACCCTTTCGCGACGCGGCGCACTCCGCCCCGCAGTCCGGCGACCGGCAGGCGTATCAGCTTGACCCGGCCAACGGGCGCGCCGCGCTGCGCGACGCCCTTCTGGATGAAGCCGAGGGGGCGGACTGGCTGATGGTGAAGCCGGCCCTGCCCTGCCTGGATATCCTGGCGCGGCTGCGCGAGGCGACGCGCCTGCCGCTGATGGCCTACCAGGTCAGCGGCGAATACGCCATGCTCAAGCGCGCGGCGCAGGCCGGGGCCTTTGCCGAGCGCCCGGCCGTCCTCGAAGCGGTGACGGCTATCAAGCGCGCCGGGGCCGACGCCGTCATCACCTACTACGCCGAGGAGGTCGCCCGATGGATCGAGACCTGACGGCGGAGGCGCAGGAGGTCCTGGCCGGCGGCGTCAACAGCCCCGCGCGCTCCTTCCGCAGCACCGGGACGCCCCCGCTCATCGCGCGCAGCGCGCAGGGCGCGTGGATCACGGACACGGAGGGCCGCCGCTACGCCGACTTCCTGATGGCCTGGGGCGCCGTGATTCTCGGCCATGCCCACCCCGCCGTGACGGAGGCCGTGCGGCGCGCCGCGGCTGCCGGAAGTGCCTTCGGGCTGACCACGGAGGGGGAGGTCCGCCTGGCACGGCTCATCCGGGAGGCCGTCCCGTCGGTGGAGCGTCTTCGCATGACCACCTCGGGCACTGAGGCTGCCATGACGGCCCTGCGGCTGGCGCGCGCGTGCACCGGGCGGGAGGCCGTCCTCCTGTTCGACGGCGCCTATCACGGGCACGGCGACGCGCTGCTCGGCGGCCCCGGTTCCGGCCTGACCTCCAGCGCCGGGCTTCTGCCCGCCTTGTCCGGGGCGTTGCGCGTCGGGCGCTTCAACGACCCATCCTCCGCGCGGGCCTTCTTCGACACCCCCGGAGGCCCGCCGGCCTGCGCCCTGGTCGAGCTTGTCCTCGGCAATATCGGCGTCGTTCCGCCGCAGCCGGGCTTCCTGGAGGAACTGCGTCTCCTGTGCGACCGTTTCGGCGCGCTGTTGATCTTCGACGAGGTCATCACCGGCTTCCGCGTGGCGCGCGGCGGCGCCCAGGAACGGTACGGCGTTCGGCCCGACCTGACGATCTTCGGGAAGATCATCGGTGGCGGACTGCCGGCGGGGGCCGTGGGCGGGCGGCGCGAGATCATGGCGCGCCTGGCGCCGGAGGGGGACGTGTACCACGCCGGCACGATGGCGGGGAATCCCGTGGTCGTGGCGGCGGGACTGGCGGCCATCGAAACGCTCCTCGCGCTGGATCCGTGGGCTGCCCTCGAGGCGCTCGGCGCGCGGCTGGAGCGGGACCTGCGCGACGCCGCAGGGGAGACCGGGGCGGCCCTTCAGGTCAACCGGGTGGGCTCCATGTTCTCGCTCTTCTTCACCGCGAGGCCCGTCACGGATGCGTCCTCCGCGCGCGCCACCGACCGCCGGCGCTTTCAGCGGTGCTTCGCGCGGCTGCTGGGTGCGGGGGTGCTGCTCGCCCCCTCGCCATTGGAGGCCTGCTTCCTCTCTGCGGCGCACGGCGAGGCAGAGGTCGCCCGGCTGGTGGACGGCGTGCGAAGCGCGCTGACCGGAGCATAGGGGCTGCGCGACGGGCTATCGCTGCAACGTCCCCGGACGCACATAGCGTTTGCCGGGCGTCTGCACGGCGAGCTTACGCCGCTCGATGGTGTATCGGGGTGGAGGGAACGCAACTGCGATCACGAACCCTCCGCGACTTGGGACAACGGGTGACTTGTCAGAACCGCTTGCGCTGATGGATGATAGGGGTAATGGGCCTTCGGGCAGGCTCACATAGGTCTTATGTCCCGTGTCTTGTTTAGAACCCTGAACCCTCGCTATAGATCTTATGTCCCCTGAATACCACTGAATACCAAGACCACACCGGCGCGATGTCCTCGGCCCCTGCCAACGCGCCCGGCAGTGCCGACGCGCCGCCTCAGAAGACACCCCGCGCCATTCCACTCACCCCGAAACCCGACGCTCTCTCGATGGCATCGTCAAGCAGAATGGGTCTTCTTGTCCCAGGAGTCACCCGAAAGTCACAGAATACCCACTCCCGAAACTTCAGGGCAGCAACTCCGGTACTCCGCACTCTCCCAGATACTCGTATACCGCGTCAAACTCGCGTGGATCAAGGGTGGGGTCCTCCGCCATGCCCGACGGCACCCAAAGCACCACGCCCTGCCGCGCGCGTGTCAGAAGGACACGATACTTGTTCAGCATGAACTGCTTCTTTGCGTCATCTCGAACATGGGTCCACCGTTTCCCCGTGAAACGCCTGAATTCCCATTGTTTGGTCGCGCTAATGTGGAGGTCGTTCCCCCAACACAACCCGACCCAGTCCAACTCAAGTCCCTGCACTTCGAACTCCGTGCCTGCCACTTCGAGCTGAAAACTTGAGCGCACATCCTCCGGGGGTGCAAGAAACCACTCCTCGAAGGAATAGCCGCGACGGAACGCTGTTGAGAGCTCTATGCCGTATGCTCTGAGTCTTAGGGCACCAGAACTTGCCACGAGACCGCAACGTCGCTTTTCCTCGAGCCGACTATGCGCGCGCAACCAGTCCCGCGCTTGAGCAAGGCTGCGAGTCCGGACCACCGGGAACTCGCCAAAACTCGCCACAAGACCGTGCGCTTCGACAGGCTGAACAGACAGCACGCGGTTGACCCATTCATTGAAGCGGTGTGCGCGCCAGGAACGCGTTGAAACGTCCAGGTGCAGCCGCCCATCTCGTTGCACGGCAACCTGTTGGGTAGCGCCATCCGCAAACAGCCGATGACCTGAAACGCTACTCCCCCCCATCAGGGCTTCGTCAGGCGCGACCACTACCCACGGCTGCGTCCGCCTAGAAAGGGTACGCCCCCACTCCGCCAAGCCGGCCTCGCCTTCGTGGATTTCCTGCCCACCGCCGACCAACGCGATCAACACACACCACTCACGGCAACGCTCCATGACATCGAGGACAAGGGCGGGCTCGGATAAACTGATCTGGTGTACCTTCAGCATCTTCTCCATGTTCCATGCGCGCTGGGCTTCATCGAACACCACAACATGCTCCAACGGCAGCTCGCTCTGGTGCGCCGTGTAGTGTCGCAAGAAGGCATGAACATTCTGAATGAACGCTCCGACACGGTGCGACGCGTCCCTTCGCGATGCCCCTTGCCGTTGGGCATTGCGGACCAGCGCCGCCCGAATGACCTTCACCAAAGGGCCGTTACCCGAAAGAAAGACGGCCGGCGGACGGCCTTCCTTTCGAAGGGCGGGGTCATGGACGGCATTCAAACCGGTCAGGGTCTTTCCGGCACCAGGAACGCCGGTGACAAAGCAAATGCGTCGCTCGCGCAGTCGCTGGGCTTCCCGCACATGCTCTACGAGAGCGTCTGTTGTTTCGGTCAGGTTGCTTGCATAGCTATGCGAGATCTCCTGAACGTTGTGATTTTCGAACAGCTGTTCCGCTGCCTCGATGATGGTCAGCGTTGGTCGGTATGGCGCCCCATGCCATGCGTGCGGGTCGATGGTCCGACCCGCACGGTCGTGGGCCCGCGTGTAGAGATCAATGATATGCTCCGCGAGGGACTGCGTGCTGCATGAGCTGACGGGCCAGACTCTTCGCGCGCGATTGCTCACTGGAAGAGGTTCCTGGTTCGACTGCCGTGCCACGCATAGTATTGGGACGATGGTTCTCTCGTTGCTGCCCGCATGAAAATCACGAAGGTCCAGTGCGTATTCCTCCGCCTGCCAGCGCTCGCCCGCACTGCCTCTTGACTCACCAAGCTTGAACTCAATGACGAAGATGATGTCGCTGTCGAGAAGGATGCCGTCCGGACGTTTCTGGCGACGCGGAATCTCGTACTCGAGCAGCAGATGCCACGTTGCGAAGGCCCTGTCGTGCTGAATGAGGGTTTGCGCGACCTGCTGAAGAAATGCCAGTTCGTTTTCCCACGAGCGCGTCTGAGCAGTCCTTTGCACGTCAAAGTTGAGCTTGGCAAGAGCGCTGGTCAACCGTCCCAGCAATTGCGCCCGATCCCCTTTGGCCAACTCATCGAGACACACCATCACTCCGCTGCTCATTCGGTCTCCCGATCATTCGGCCCACACGGCGATGCCTATGGGCATCCAGTGGTCACACGACTCATATCACCTCTTCCTCATCCTGTCCTCGCCGGCGGCCTTGACGGGCGGCCCGGACGAAGCGGCGTGAGTCGCCGCCCGACCGGGCTTATTCAGGAACCGACGCGGTTCGTGAATGGGCCGGGCTGAACCGCGGCAATGTCGCCGGCCTATTTCTCGCCCATCAGCACCGTCGTCCAGAGCATCCGTTCGCCGTCGGCGGCCTGGCTTTGGGTGACGCCGACGCCGACGAGGGAGTACTTGCCCTTGAGCGTTTCGGCCAGTTGCTCGGCCTTGGGCGGGTCGATGCTCTGCAGGATGCCGATCTGAACGAAGCGGACGTTCAGGCGCGTCTTCTGCATCTCGGAGCGGGCGGTCTCATGCGTCAGCTTGCCGACGCGCGACATCGCCTCCGAGTTCTCGCGCGCGATCCGGTCGAGCGTGGCGTCGCGCGACAGGGCCGGGATTCCCCGCGCGGCGCGCGCCGCGGTGACCGAGCGCAGGAAGTCGTCCGCCACCGTTGCCGGGTCGTGCGCCAGGAAGTCCTGCATGAAGTTCTCGGTGATGAAGAGCTGCTTCTCCTCCCCCAGGACGATGCCGACGCCGAGGCGCGTGGCCTCCGGGTCGAGGATGTTCTTGCGGTGGCCGGGGCTGTCCATGAGGCCGCGGTGCGCCGAACCCAGGTCGGCGTTCGCGGCGATGTTCTCCGTGAAGCGCCGGCCCTTGATCCCCGCGCGCTTCATGCGGTCGGTCAGGTCGCCGTGGGTCGGCGACACGTGGGCGAAGAAGCGGTTCGCGCGCATGTCGGCGCTGTGTCCGCGCGCCACGGCGGCCAGCGCATCATCGTATTCCAGCGGGGCCAGGCCGGCCTCCGCCCGCGAGCGGTTGACCATGTCGAAGATCATCCGCTCCGCCAGGCGCAGGTTCGAGGGGGTCTTCACCGCGCGGTCCGTCGTGTCCGGCTCGGGGTAGGGCGTCCCGACGTAGCAGCGCATCAGGTCGAGCACCGCCGGTCCCAGGCGGCCTTCCGCCGTGATCTCCACGTCGTATTTCCCGTTCCCAGCGTCGAAGGACACCGTGGTGTCGAAGCGGTTACCCGGCCCCAGCGGGATCTTCTCCTCCCGCACGCGTCCGTCGGGGGTGGTGACGACGAGCATCGGCTTCGAGAAGCCGGGGTCCAGTTCGCCGGCCAGCCGGTAGGCGCGGCCCGGCAGGGGCAGGGTGGGGAAGGGTTCGAGGGTCGAACGTTTCTCGCGCAGCAGGATGGTGATGTACAACTCGCGCGGGAGCACGCCCTTCGAGACGACGCCGATGCCGACATGCGTGGCCGACTCCGCGCCGACGGGCTGGCGCTTGATTTCCGCCGCGAAGGCCGACATGGCCCCGATGCGGTAGATGACGCTGCGGTTGTTGGCGCTGGAGACCCCGGCGCGATGCATGCGGTATTCGATCGTGCCGAGGCGGGGGGAGACGTATTCGACGTAGTTGTGATCGGCCATGTCCTGGGAATGCTCGCGCGCCACGGCGGAGAGGAGGGGGTCCCACTCCAACAGGAAGTTCCCCGCGCGGCGTCGCTCGCGCTGGAGGAGTTCCAGCGCCTCGCGCTCCAGGTCGCTGGGCGCGGCGAGGGCGTTGTTCCGCGAGGGATAGGCGCCGGCCACCGGCAGGGCGGAGAGGGGCGCGGCAAGGGCCGTCAGCAGGAGCGTGGCGAGGACGGCAATGAGCGGTCTCATGTCCGGGACCCATCGGGAGGGGCGGCGGCCGACCGGGCGAACGCCCGGCTTCCTGTCACCACCTTATCACCGCGCGGCGAGGACGGTCAAGGGGCGCTTCCTCAGCCCCGGCGCCTGAAGGCGCTCGGCCGCACGCCGACATTGTCTTCCCGAAGGCGATCAGTCGGGCTCTTTGGCCTCTGCGGCGCTCGCCGGCGTCGCGCGGTCGGCGCGCCAGTCCACGCTCCAGGGCTCGCGGCGGCGGAAGGCGGAATGGAATCTGTTTTCGAGAACGCCGCGCTTCTCGAGGCTGATCATGCAGGCGCGCAGGCAGCCGCGCCCGCCGCAGACGGCCTGGCCGGTGTTGTAGACGTTCTTCGGCTTGTGGGCAAAGGGCGTCCAGGGCGCGGGGGCCACGTTCCGTCCGTTCTTCGGCTCCATGTAGGCCTGTTCGGGCGTCAGTGGTTCGTCGGTGAGCGCGCCGCCGCGGAAGGCGACGTCGCAGGCGGCGCAGTCGAGATCCCCCCACTCCACGTCATAGCCGCCGAGGCGCACCTTGACGGTCTTGTCGCGGCTGATGGCGTTGCCGGGGCAGTCCTTGACGCAGGCCATGCAGCGGTTGCACAGCGTGCCGGGCTTCATGATCGGGTCGGGCTCCAGTTCCGCCTCTGTGATCACCAGCCCGATGCGCTGACGCGGGCCGAACTGCGGGGTGAGGAAGACCTTGCTGTAGCCGATCTCCCCCAGTCCGCAGAGGTAGGCGGCGATGCGGAGATGGACCATGACGTCCGGCGCGGCGCGTCCGGGCGCGACGGGGCGGCTGTAGTTCTCGCGCGGACGCCCCACGTTGTCCACCGCCCGCCAATCGCTCTGGTGCCCCATCGGGAAGGCCTCGTAGCCGGCGTCCTCGATGAACTTGGAGAGGTTGATGACGACGAGGGGCATGTAGAGATAGGTCAATCCGCCGTAGCCCATGGCGGAGTAGTTGCTGAAGAAGGTGCCCTCCTCGATGCCGCGCAGGCTGCCGCGCATGACGCGGAAGGCCATGGCGACCACGGACTTCGCCTCGGGCATGATCTGGCGCGGGTCCATCTGGATCGGCGCGCCCTCCCAGCGGTCCGTCGAGCCGATGGCCACGGCGTCCGCGCCCAGCGCGCGCGCCTGTTTTTTCACTTCCGCAGCGGTCAGCATGGCAGCGCCTTTCCTATATAGAAGACTGTACCGTCACTCCCCGTCCATGCGTTGCCGTGTCCTTGCCAGGGCGTCGCCGCAATAGCGGCAACTTTCGCAGCGCCGGCCGCACGTCGAGGTCCGCTCGAACCAGTCGGGGGGGAAGCGGTCGTTCGCGATGATCTCCGGCGCAAAGGCCGGCGCAAAGCCGGGCTCCAGAAGGTCGAGCAGGTTGCCGTCATGGCGACGGTTCGCATAGGCGTGGAGCACCATTCGCGGGTGGTCGTGCATCCGCGTGGCCAGTTTGACCACGGGGAAGAGGTCGTCGTAGCGATGGAGGTCCTCCGGGCGAATCCACGTGCCCTGCAGAACGGCGACGCGCTGCGCGGGGTCGCGCAGCAGGTTCCAGCAGACGTGCGGCGTCCAGCCCTCGATGTTCTTCATCTCGTCTATCTCGCGGTCGTGCGCCACCATGTTGTCGTGAAAGGTTTGCCCAGGGCAGCCGTGGAGGCAGCCGCTGTTGGCAAGCATGTACAGCGTCTTGCCGCGGGCGTCGGCCCAGGCCTTCAACCGGCGGATGTGCGCCAGGTCGCGCTGGACGTCGCGCTGGACGTGGTAGCTGTCGAAGAGCCCTGCGACGTACTCCATGGCCTGCGGCGTGCCGATGCGCATGTTCACCGAGGCGCGCACCTCGACGCGCGGGAAGTGGCGGCGCACGGTCCGCGCCACTGCCAGGGAGGTGGTGGTGACGACGTCCGCGCCGCCGACCGCGTCCTCGATCCGCGCCAGGACGGAGATCACTTCGTTCTCCAGGCTGCGACTGACGGCGCGCGCGCCGTAGCAGTTCGCGTTGAAGAGAAGGTCGAGTCTGATCCCCATGCCGCGCAGGGCCGCCAGGTCCTCTTCCAGGCGCGCCTGGGCGCCCCAATCCGTCGCCCCGCGTTGGACGCCGACAGCCGCCCGGCCCGAGGCCGCGCCCACCCACGCGAAGTACACCTCCGCCACGTGCTCGCGGTAGTCGCGCGCCAGGGCGACAAAGCCCCCGGCCTCCTCCGGTTGGTAGCCGACGGCGAACTTCATTGCGCCTTCCTCCCGCCGCGCGGCGCGTCCGCCTTGGCCGAAAGACCGCGCGCCGCCGCCCGAACCGCCGCGCGCAGCCGTCGCCGCGCCGCCGCGCCGCAGGTCGCCGGCATCCGCGCCCCCAGCGCCGCTAGAGGCCGGCCCCCCGCGTCCAGAACCGGCGCGGCGATGAGGAAGGAGTCCCCCTTCAGCTCCGGCTCGGCGCAACCGGCCCGGCGGGCGCGGACGAGGAAGCGGTCGAGGGCCGCCTGTGACGGCCACAGGTGCGCGCCGTACTCCGAAAAGGGATGCCGCCTGCGGTACTCGGCGCGCAGTTCCTCGGGCCAGAAGGCCTGAAAGAGCAGCGTCGAGGCGGAAGAGTAGGGGGACATGGGGTTGCCGGCGGGGCGTTCGAGGAAACCGGCGCGCTCGGGGCTCATGCGCCGCACGGCGACCACGTCGCCTCCGAGGGCGCGCGTCAGCGTCAGCGTCGTCTGCGGGAAGCGCGCGTGCAGCGCCGCCAGCGCGCCCTCCGCGCGCCGCAGCAGGTCGCCCTCCCCCTGCGTCCGGGCCAGGTCGCAGGCCGCCGGCCCGAGCCGATAGAGGGGCGGGTTGCTTTCGCGGAGGACGAAGCCCGCCGCCGCAAGCGTCTTGAGGAGCTTGTGCGCCGCCGGGCGCTTCAGGCCGGTCCGGCGGGCGGCCTCGCGCAGCGGCAGTCCCTCGGGCGCCTGGGCCACCGCCGTCAGGAGTCGCAAGCCGCGCAGCAGCGATTGCGCCGTCGTCGGGTCGGACATGGGGACGTAATCCGTTCACAAATAGTGAATGAACGTTTGCCACATGATAACGCCCTTCCGGGCGTCGTGTCAAGCGCCGCGCCGCCATCGCGCTCCGCCAGCGTCGGAGGCGTCGGGCCTTTCGCTCAGCCGTGGGCGGTTGCGCCACATTCCCCGGGCGGACGCGCCACCCCTTGCGGGCGGCCGCACCGCCGGCGGACCCTGTCCGGAACGGAGGGAGAGGCGCGAGCCTCCGCCGGTTGTCGCCGCGCCGCGCTTCTGATAGAGTTTTCCTGCCGCCACACTGCCGCCTCGTGTCCGTTCTGGGAGCAGACCGCCATGACCCGGCCCGCGCCAGACCCCGCCGCGCGTGCGGCGGACCTTCGCGAGCAGATCCGCCTGCACGACCGCCGGTACTACGTCGAGAACGCGCCGATCATCTCCGACGCGGACTACGACCGCCTGATGAAGGAACTCGAGGCCCTCGAAGCGGCGCATCCCGAGCTGGCCACCCCCGATTCCCCCACGCAGCGCGTCGGCGGGCAGCCTCTCAAGGAGTTCCCCGCCGTCCGTCACGAGTTGCCGATGCTCAGCATCGCCAACACCTACTCCGTGGAGGAACTCCGCGAGTTCGCCGCACGTGTGGCCAGACTCCTGCCCGGCGAGTCGGTGGAGTACATGGTGGAGCCGAAGGTGGACGGCCTGGCCGTGTCGCTGCTTTACGAGAACGGCCTGCTGACGCGGGGCGCCACGCGGGGCGACGGCGAGACGGGGGAGGACGTCACGCACAACATCCGCACCATCCGCGCCATCCCGTTGCGCCTTGAGGCGAACCCGCCCCCGGCGCGGCTGGAGGCGCGCGGGGAGGTCTATATGCCCTTCGAGGCCTTCCGCGCCTGCAACGCGGCGCGCGAGGAGGCCGGCGAGGGGCAGTTCGCCAATCCCCGCAACGCCGCCGCCGGGTCTCTGAAGCTGCTCGATCCGCGCATTACCGCCCGCCGCGGGCTGCGCTTCTTCGCCTACGCGGTTGGCGTCTGCGAGGGCCTCGCCTTCGCAACGCAGTTCGACACGCTCGCCGCCTTCGAGCGCATGGGCCTGCCCGTCAACCCCAACCGCATGCTCTGCCGCTCGATGGACGAGGTCATCGCCCTGACGCGCGAGTGGGACACGTTGCGCCGCCGGCAGGACTACCCCTGGGACGGGATGGTCGTCAAGGTCAATGCCCTTGACCAGCAGCGCCGCCTCGGCGCCACCGCCAAAGCGCCGCGCGGCATGACGGCGTTCAAGTTCCCGCCCGATGAGGCCGTCACGCGGCTGCTGCGGGTGGATGTGCAGGTGGGCAAGACCGGCGTCCTGACTCCGGTTGCCCGCTTTGAGCCGGTCCTGCTGGCCGGCAGCACCGTCTCCAACGCAACGCTGCACAACTTCGAGGAGATCGCCCGCAAGGACATCCGCGTGGGCGACGAGGTCGTCATCGAGAAGGCCGGCGAGATCATCCCGCAGGTCGTTTCCGTCAAGGTCCGCCACGGCAGCGAGCCGATCCGTCCGCCGTCGGCGTGCCCCTCCTGCGGCAGCCCGGCGGAGCGTGACGCCGGCGGCGTTTACTGGCGTTGCGGTTATCCCCTCTGCCCCGCGCAGGCGCGCCAGCGCGTGCTGTACTTCGGCGCGCGCGCGGCGATGGACATCGAAGGGCTCGGTCCGGCGCTGGTGGATCAACTGGTGGACAGGGGCCTCGTCAGAGACCCCGCCGATCTTTTTACGCTGACGGTGGATCAGCTCGAGGCGCTCGAACGGATGGGCCGGAAGTCCGCGGAGAACCTTTGCGCCGCCATCGCCGCCGCGAAGTCCCGCGACCTCAACCGCCTCATCACCGCGCTCGGTATCCGGCAGGTGGGCGTCCGCGCTGCCGAGGTGCTGGCGCGGCGCTTCGGCGACATGGACGCCCTCGCCGCCGCGACGGTCGAGGAACTCCTCCAAGTGGAGGACATCGGGGAGATCACCGCGCGCGGAATTCGCGCCTTCTTCGACCGCCCGGAATCGCGCCGCGTGATCGAGAAGCTACGCGCCGCAGGGGTTAACATGAAGTGTCTCGTTCCGCGCTCCGCGTCCGGCGGTCCCCTTGAGGGCCAGACCGTCGTCGTCACCGGCGCGCTGCGGCGATACACGCGCCAGCAGATCGAGGAGCGGATCGTCGCCCTGGGCGGCAAGCCGGCCTCCTCCGTCAGCCGCAAGACGAGCCTTGTCGTGGCGGGGGCCGACGCCGGCTCGAAGCTCGCCAAGGCGCGTGAACTCGGCGTTCGGGTTGTGGACGAGGAGGAGTTCGAGCGGCTCATCGGCGGGTGAGGGCCACAGGCGCCCGCAACGCCGTCCGCATCTCCCGCGCCGTCCTTTGCCGCGCGTTCACCGCCCGCCGCGCGCGGGTTTCAGCATCTCCATCATCCAGAGGTACTGCCGGTCCGGAATCTCCGGAAGCATCTCATGCCCGAAGTCGGGGTAGATCACCAGTTCCTTCGGTGCGGTGATCTTGTTGTACGCGGCGAACTGGGTGGAGGGCGGGCAGATGGTGTCCATCAGCCCCACGGTCATCATCACCTTCGCCCGGATGCGCGGGGCGAGGTGCTGCGCGTCAATGTAGCCGAGCCGGGTGAAGATTTCCGTTTCGCGCCGGTGGAGGGGGTCGAAGGCCCGGAAGAAGAGACGCAGCTCCTCGTAGGCGTCTTTGGCCAGGTCCATTTCCCAGACGCGCTGATAGTCGCACAGGAAGGGAAAGACCGGCGCGGCGATCCGGAGGCGCGGTTCGAGCGCGGCGCAGGCCAGCGTCAGCCCGCCGCCCTGCGACCCGCCCATGGCGCCGACGCGGGCGGCGTCTACTTCGGGCAGGCCCATCACGATCCGCGCCAGTTGCGCGGTGTCGAGAAAGATGTGCCGGAAGAGGAGGTTGTCGGGCGCATCGTCAAGGCCTCGGATGATGTGTCCGCGCAGGGTGTTTCCGCGCACGCCGCCGGTGTCCTCGGAAAGGCCGCCCTGGCCGCGGCAGTCGAGCGCCGCCACGCAGAACCCGGCGGCGGCGTAGCCGAGCTTGTCCGTCCAATGGCCGCAGTTTCCGGAGTAGCCGTGGAACTGGAGCACGGCGGGGCAACGCCCCCGGCGGTGGCGGGGGCGGAGGTAGCGGGCGTGGATGCGCGCGCCGCGCACCCCGGTGAACCACAGGTCGAAGCACTCCGCGAAGGCCGTCTGGAACTCCGCCGGCTTCAACTCGACCTTCGGCTTCACCGCGCGCATCTCGGCCAGCGCGCGCTCCCAGTAAGCGTCGAAGTCCTCCGGACGCGGATTGCGGCCCGTGTACGCCTTCAATCGTTCCAGCGGCATATCCACCAGCGGCATGACAGGTCCTTTCCTGACAGGGTTGCGCGTGGGGCCTATCATACGACATGGCGGTCGCGCGTCAAGAGGCCAACGCAAATCCCCTTGCCTGCCCCGCGCGTTGGTGATAAGGTGCTCCCGTGCGGCCGTTGCGCCACGGCGGGAGAGGGGCCGTCGCGACGATTTCGACCTCCGGGCTCTGCCGCCGGCCCGAGGCGCAGACAGAACTGGGAGTGCCGACATGATCCCCCACCGATCCTTCCGCGTGCGAGCGCTGAGCGCGCTGGCGGGCGCGGCCGCCTTTGCCGGGGCCGCATGGGCCCAGGCGCATGCGCCGGCCGCCGCGCCGGAGCCGCTCTGGACGCCGTTGCCCGTCGAGAACCACCAGACGGCGCCGGGGCGCTGGAAGATTCCCCTTCACCTGGCGGAGCCGGCGGGCGTCGAGCGACGCCATGAGCCGGTGCGCTGCGGCGTACCGATCCCGCGCGGCGCGCTGCGCGATACGGCGGCGGTGCGCCTGGAGGACGAATCCGGGCGCGAGCGGCCCCTCCAGGTCGAGTCGGCCGCATGGTGGCCCGACGGCTCGATCAAGTGGGCGCTCCTCGATTTCACCCTGGACCTGAAGGCCGGGGAGAAGAAGGCTTACGCACTGCACTTCGGGCAGGGCGTTTCGCGCCGCCCCGGCGAGACGCCTCTGCGCGTGGCGCAGGACGACGAGACGATCACCGTGGATACCGGCAAGCTCAAGTTCACGATGCTGAAGCGCAAGAATGTCTTCATCCATGAGGCCTGGCTCGACGCGAACAGCGACGGGAAGTATTCCGAGGAGGAGCGCATCGTCGCCGCGCCGGCCCGCGGCGAGTTGCGCGGGCTCTTCGTGGACCTGTGGCACAAGTCGCGCGGCGCGCAGGAGTATTGGGCCGCGCTCGACGCCAAGCCGGAGACGGTGGAAATCGAGGCCGCCGGGCCGAACTGCGTGGAAATCTGCTTCAAAGGCTGGCATCGCGCCGCGGCGGGCATGGACCCGTGGAGCTTCGTCGCCCCGCGCGCCTGGCAGTACGTCCTGCGCGTCCGCGCCTACGCCGGCAGCGCCACCCTCCGCGTCTATCACACCTTCATCAACACCGAAGATCCGCTCGACATCCGCGTCCGGTCCATCGGCATCAAGCTCCCCGTCGTCGCCGGCGAGGCTCCGCGATACGCCTTCGGGGCCGCCCCCGCCCTGCGCAAGGACGGCGGCCCGCAGGAGGACTTCTACCTTGTGCAGGAGCACTGGGACAGCGTCCTCTTCGAGAGGGGCGGTCCGATGCCCGCGCTCAAGCCCGAAGCCGGCGGCGATCCGGCGCCGCTGATGGGGCAGTACCAGGGGGGCACGGTTCTCGAAAAGCTCCCGGCCTGCGAGCGCTTTGCCAACCTGAGCGGCCCGAAGGCCGGGCTCACCATCGTCTTCCGCGACATGGAGAAGCTCTTCCCCAAGGAACTGCGCCTGTCCGGCAACGACACCTGGGCCTACATCTGGCCCGCCCACAAGCGCCCCACGAAGTACGAGTTCTTCGGTGGCGGCCAGAAGTCCTATATGGACCTCCGCCAGCCGAATGAGGTGATGTATCCCGACGTCGCCCTCTTCAAGGAAAAGTTCCCCGGCGTTTACAACAAGTGGATGGTCGGGCAGGACAGCGACTGGGAACGCTACAAGAACTGGCCGAACCGCTGCAACGCCCTGGGCGTGGCGAAGACCCACGAACTGCTCTACGATTTCCACGCCGGCGCCTTCGACCCCGCCCGAGCGGCGGCGCTCGGCGCGGCCGCCTCCGACCCCGTCCAGCCCTATGTCACCCCGCAGTGGTACTGCTGGGAAACAGAGGCCTTCGGCCGCATGCAACCGCACGACCCGCAGAACTTCCCCCGCATGGAGGGCCTCTTCACCGCCTTCATGGACTGGGTCTATCGCCACCAGAATGAGTGGTCCCACCTCTGGGGAATCTTCGACTACGGCGACATGCAGACCTACTACGACCCCCGCAAGGCGAATGAGAAGGACTACCCCGTTGAGGCCCTCGGCCCCTGGGGCAAGCTCCAGGGCCGCTACGGCTGGCTCAACGGGGAGTACAACAACGATCACGACGCCTTCCTGCAGTACTTCCGCACCGGACGCTATGCCGACTTCAAGTTCGCCGCCGCCTACGCCGCGCACCGCGCCGACGTGGATACCTGCCACTTCAACACCGACCCCGCCTGGGTCGGGGCCGGCCACCGCCACAGCATCCTCCATTGGAGCGACTGGCTGATTGACCAGCAGACGTACAACGACGGGATGGTGGACCTCTTCTACGCTACGGGCGACCGGCGCGCGCGCGACGCGGCCCTCACCGTCGCCGGCTTCTCCATGTATGCCCAGATCCCCTTCCGCTACTTCCAGGAGGCCACCGGGCAGGGCGGCACCATCCGCTATGCCAAGCACCGTGGCACGTGGAACAAGATCACGAATATCGCCCGCGCCTACGAGATGACCGCCGACCCGGAGATGCGCCGTCACCTCGAAGCCTGGATCCGCGTCATCGAGGCCAACCCCGCACCCTGGGGCGGCCCGTCCGTCAGCGAAAGCCACAACTACCTTGGCGCCTCCTTCCCCCTGGTCTATCGCGTCACCGACAGCCCCGCCATGGCCCGGATCATCGTGGACACGCCCTTTGCCATGGGCCCCTCCTCCCTCGGTACCTTCACCCCGTATAACGCCCTGCGCTACTACCTGACGCGCGACACCGGCCCCTTCCTGGCGCCGGGCGTGTGGGGCAACGGCTGGAACCGCCGCAAGGGCCCCCTCGCCGACGAGTGGAAGGAGCTGAAGAAGGACACCTTCAACACCGGCCGCACGACCGATACGCTGGGCTGGCCGCACTTCATGGCGGCGCTCTACGACGCGCAATACGACGACCGCTCCCCCGCGAAGCCCCCCGCCGTTCCCGCGCCTGCCGCCCTGCCGCCGGACCGGCACTACCGGCCCCTCAACCTGCGCCCGTTGATGAATGAAGACGCCTTCGGCGACATGCGCACCGGGCAGGGACTGCCCTGGCCCAAGCCCGGCGAGCAGACGGACTACCTCGCGCGCACCCTGGGCCGCGTCGGCGGCAAGGCCGTCTTCTGCGGCTCCGGCGAACCCGATCACAAGGCCGATCAGAACATCACGCGGAAGATCAAGCCCGGCGAACTGCCCCTGACCAACTGGAGCATCTTCCCCAACTACCTCTTCGAGGCGCCCGTCACCCGCAGCCGTTCCCCCAACCCGCCGACCTTCCTCTGGGGCGCGGCGCCCTTCGACGCCGTGGACCCGCGCGTCAACAACGGGCGCAACGTCATCGCCCTGAAGGCCGGAGAAAAAGTCACGATACCCGTCGGGTTCAAGGCCCATCGCCTGCTCTTCCTCGGCCACGTGTGGGCCTTCCGCTATCCCCAGGACCCCGGCGCCAGCTCCGTCGTCCACCTCCTGGCGAACACCGAGGTCGGGCGCTACCGCATCCTCTATGAAGACGCGCCGCCGCAGGAGGTTCCCCTCGTCAACCGCGTCAACGCCTCCGCCTGCATCTACGGCTATCCGAACGAGCAGGCCCCCTACGTCATCGGCGTGCCGAACGACAGCGGCTGGCCGCCCTCCGGGGGGGTGTGCGCCTTCGCCCTCGACACCGGCGGACGCAAGATCGCCTCGATCGAGTTCTCCGGGTCCGACCCGAACCGCGCCGTCCTGCTTTGGGCCGTCACCGCCGTGGCCGAGGGTCCCTCGCCGCTCAAGCCCGTCAAGACGCTGCTCTTCGGCGGCAAGAACAAGGCCGGCCCTGCGGCAGAGGTCATCGGCGCCGACACGGCCGCCGAGGCGGGCAAGAGCGGCTGGGTGACCCCGAAGAACATCGAAGACCAGGGCTCGGCCTGCGCCCTGCCCGGCGACTACAGCCTCCACACCCTTCGCGTGGCCGTTCCCGAGGACGGCTGGTATGAGCTGGAGATCCTCGGCCACGGCCAGGGGAACGCCGCCCTGCTGAATCTGACCGCCGGGGGGCGGCTGGCGCTGGCCTCACAGCCGACGTTGGGTCTTCGTACACGTTTCCCGGCCGAAGCGAGCCGGGGCGTCATCGAACTGCGCCTGGCCACGCGCCCGTATTCCCTCCAGCCCACGAAGACGCCGGGCAAGCTGATCCTGCGGACGCTCTCCGTGGCGCGCCTGCCCGCCCCGCCGGAGACGCCGCCCGTGCCCATGGACCTGGCGACAGCCTTCCGCTACGGCTGGGACAGCATGGCCGAGTTCAACGAAGGGCGCGGCGGCTGCATGTACGACAACGTCCTGCGCTTCGACGTCCCGCCGGGCGACTATCGCGTGGCGCTCAAACTCAGCCACTCCCCCATCTCCAGCGCGGGCGTCAAGTGCGATGTCTGGGCGCAGGGCAAACCGGCGGCGGACAACGTCTCCGTCTCCGCCCGCGAGGCGACGCTCTTCCCCGTGTCCGCGCCCCAGGGAGTCATCACGTTGCGCATCGCCCTGGACCCCGCCGCCTCGATCGGGCGCATCCAGCAGTGGGCGGTGGACCGGTTGACGATTGAACGGATGAAGTGACGGAATACGACCAACGCCGTTGCCGCGGGAGTTAAAGACCACGGGCGGGTTCGTCACCCGCCCGTGGTTCTGCTCCGCCTGTCCGGCTCAGTCGTGCGTCACCGTCGTCCCGTGGCCGAGGTTGCAGGTTTCCGAGGCGCCCACGTCAATGCCGGCCGCCTTGTCGAACTGGTGGAAGACGAGGTTAGCGGCGTGCTTGGCCGGGGCCATGTAGAAGCCCTGCCCGCTTGCGTCCACGGCGCTGGAGCCGCCGTCGAGGTGGGCGGCGTCGTAGCCCAGCGAGCTGTTGCCGCGCCCGTCGGTCCAGACGAACGTGGTGTCCCACCAGTAGATGATCTTCTCTTCAGCGTCTCCGAACCAGGCGGCGTGGTGGTCGCCGTAGAGGACGTTGTAACCGTCGCGGTGATGCGCAAAACCCTGGCCGGGGCAGAGCCACGGTGAAGAGCCGTACTTCGCCATGTCGCCGTAGGGGCCGGCAAAGGACTTGCTGAAACCGTCCGACACGATGGCGCGCCCGCCCAGCACTTTGTCGGTGACGAATCGCGGCTGTTTCGGCTTGACCTTGATGCGCGGACGGACGTACCACACCGTTGCGTTCTGCACCGCGGCCAAGGTGCCGTTGTTCGGCTGGTCAATGGCCAGGTTGTAGCCGTTCATCGCATTGCGGTAGGCGTAGTCGCTGTACATGGAGTAATTGGCGAAGGTCTCGCTGCGATCCACGACGCTGGTCCATCCACCGTGCGTCAACGTTGTCTTGTCTTTGCCGCCGGCCTTCAGCCAGTCCGCCAGGAGGCAGTTCGAGTTGCTCGCGTGCGATTGGTTCCAGGGATAGCGGCCTTCCCCGGATCCTTCCGCGGTCAACATGCGCGTGCCCATCTGGCTGGGGCAGTAGTAGCTCTGCGCGTCGGGCAGATAGCCGCAATACAGCAGCCAGCCCAGATTGTAGGGGGCGGACTTCAGCCCGCACGAAGGCACGCTCTTTTCGCCGGTGGACCCCGCGTCAAAGCAACCGGCGCCCAGTACGCGCATCGAGTCCACCCGGGCGTTATAGGACCCCTTGATGTACCCGGCTTCAATGGTCTTGCCGTGTTCGCATGTCCAGGTCTGGCCGAAGCGGTTGCCCCGGTCGGTCGGCGTTGCCACTGGATACCACTGGAACCACGAGTGCCCCGACGGCACATACCCGGCATAATCGCCGTAGTACATTTCCAGCGACGTGCCGATCTGTTTCAGGTTGTTCATGCAGTTGGAACGGCGCGACTTCTCTCTCGCGCTCGCCAGCGCGGGCAGCAGCATCGCCGCCAGAATCGCGATGATGGCGATCACAACCAGCAACTCGATGAGCGTAAAGGCGCTCAGCCACGGGAAACGGCAAGGTCTCATCTCAAGTCCTCCTTCAACGAGCACGCCCCCAAGGAATACTTGCAGCATAGACGATGGACGGCGTCGGGGCAAGCGATACCCGGCTCTTCTGTTCCACGCACAAGGCCCCCCTCCGACAGGTGCGCGCCGGTCATTCGACCATCGCCGGCCCGGCTCAGTTGTCGCCCCACGCCTCCGTGCCGTTGACGTCAATCCCGTTCTGCTTGTCGAACTGATGGAAGACGGCATTGGCGCCGTGCTTGCCGGCGTTCTGATAGCACATTTCGTCGAAGTTGCCGGAGTTCGATGCGCCGTCGAGCCCGTTGGTGTCATAGCCGAGGTAGCTGCTGTTTCGACCGTCCTGCCAGATCCAGCCCGGCCCCCACCAGTAGATGATCCGCTGGTCGGGGTCGCCGTACCACGCGCTGTGCCCGTCGCCGAAAAGAACGTTGTAGCCGTCCTGGTGATGTCCGAAACCCTGACCGGGACAGAGCCAAGGCATCGCGCCGTACTTCTGCATGTCGCCGTAAGGCCCGCTGAAGCTCTTGGCGAAACCGTCGCTGACAACGGCGCGCTCGCCGAGCCGCTTGTCCGTTACAAAGCGCGGCTCCTTGATCTTCATCTTGATCACGGGGCGGACATACCAGACCGGGATGTTGGTGTAGTCGTACGCCGCGTAACCGCGGACCTGGCCGTTCCAGCCGTTCATGGCGGAGCGATAGTCGTAGTGGCTGTACACGCCGTAGTCGGTCATGCTGCCCAGCCAGGCGGGCGAAGGATACTGCGCCACATGCGACCACTTGCCGTGCGTCAGCGTGGCGGCGTCGAATCCACCGGCGGACTGCCAGTCACGCGGCGCACAGTTCTTGTGATAGGTCTGGCCCCACGGATAACGGCTGTTGTTCGCGCCGACAACGCCGAAGCGCGTGTCGCCCTGGCTCGGACAATAGTACGAGCGCGCATCCGCCAGATAGCCGCAGAACAGCAGCCACCCAAGATTGTACGGCGCAGCGGCGGAACCGCACGTTGCCGTGCGGCGGCCGTCGGAACCGACCGTGCCGGGATACTGGGAGTTGCCGCTGGCCGAGTCGAAACAGCCGTTGGCAATCAACTGCATCGAGTCAATCTTGCCGCCGGTGTTGGAATACACATAGCCCGCCTCGATCGTCTCCCCGTGTCCGCACTGCCAGAGCTGTCCAAAACCGGACGAACGCGGGTTGTTTGCGGCGATCACTGTCTGCGGCTGATACCATGAGTGACCCGACGGCAAGTACCCGCCATAGTCGCCGGTGTACATGGCAAGGGCCTTGCCGATCTGGTTGAAGTTGTTGACGCACGCCGAACGGCGCGACTTCTCTCTCGCGCTCGCCAGCGCGGGCAGCAGCATCGCCGCCAGGATCGCGATGATGGCGATCACAACCAGCAACTCGATGAGCGTAAAGGCCCCGAGCCAACGTTGCGCGCGCATGGCACAACCTCCTTCTTAGGAAACACTCCTTCCCGAGGATTCCACTATCAAAGTATAGGGGCGAATCCTTCCTACTTCAAGTCCTTTCTTCCTCAGATCGCTCTGCGCGGCTCTTGAACGGCGCCAAGCCGCGACGCGGAGGTGAAAACCGCCGCATTTTCTGATACACTGCGCCGCACATCGGACGGACGATGTCCACCATGGAGCCACTTGAGGAGAGCCCAGGGATGAACCCGCTGGCGACGGAACTCAACGAGATCATCCGCAAAGAGAACCCCGAGGTCCTGGAGATGTTGTCGGGCCTCGGAAGGGAAATGTACTTCCCCAAGGGCATCCTGACCCAGAGCGCCGAGGCCAAGGTGAAGGCCAAGCGCTTCAACGCCACGCTCGGCGTGGCTACCGAGCAGGGGAAGCACATGTCCCTGCCGAGCCTGATGAAGCACCTGCCGGGCTTCACGCCCGACGAGGCGCTGCCCTACGCCGGGCCGGCGGGCCTGCCGGAACTCCGCGCCGTCTGGAAGGCCAAGACGCTCAAGGACAATCCCTCCCTCGCCGCAAAGCCGATGGGGCTGCCGATCGTCACCAACGGCCTGACGCACGGCCTGAGCATCGTCGCCGATCTCTTCTGCGAGGCGGGCGATCCGCTGCTGCTGCCCGACCAGATCTGGGGGAACTACCGGCTGACGTACTGCATCCGGCGCGGCGCCCAGGTCGTGACCTATCCCTTCTACGACCGGGGGGGCTTCAACGTGGCCGGCTTCCGCGCCGCCCTGGCCAAGGCCGCTGTCGGCAAGAGCAAGGTCATCGTCCTGCTGAACTTCCCGAACAACCCGACGGGCTACTCGCTGACCCGTCCGGAGGCGCTCGGAGTGGCGCAGGCGCTCATCGCCGCCGCCGAAGCCGGCACGCGTATCGTGGCCGTCGCCGACGACGCATACTACAGCCTCTTCTACGATGCCGACGCGGCGACGGAGTCGGTCTTCAGCCTGCTGGCCGGGGCGCACCCGCGCCTGCTGGCGGTCAAGTGCGACGCCGCCACCAAGGAGGTCTTCGTCTGGGGGTTGCGCGTGGGGTTCCTGAGCTTCTCCGCCGGCGGCGGCCGCGCCGACAGCCCTCTCTATGACGCGCTCGAGAAGAAGGTATGCGGCGAGATCCGCGGCGTGATGAGCAACTGCGCCATGCTCTCGCAGCAGGCGGTCCTGCGCGCGTTGAAGTCGCCGACCTTCTTCGAGGAGCGCGCCGCCAAGCGCGAGCTGATGCGCGCCCGGGCCGACGAGGTCAAGCGTGTGCTGGCCGACCCCAAGTACGCCGCCGCCTGGGAGATGTACCCCTTCAACAGCGGTTATTTCATGTGCCTGCGGCTGAAGAAGGTCGCCGCCGAGGCGCTGCGCAAGCACCTGCTCGACGCGTACGGGGTCGGCACGATCGCCACGGCCGAGTACGACCTGCGGGTGGCCTTCAGTTGCGTCGAGAAGGAGAACATCGCGGAGGTCTTTGAGCTGATCTTCCAGGGCGCCATGGACTTGCAGGGCGCGAAGTAACGACGCCGGCTATTCCGACGCCGCCCGGAAGACAGGGGAGGATGCCCCATGTCCGCACGCAAGCCGCTCGTCCTGGCGCTCGTCGGCAGCGCCCGCCGCCGCGGGAACTGCGACCTGCTCTGCGACGCCGCCCTCGCCGGAGCGGAGAAGGCCGGCGCGCGCGTCGGAAAACTCTACCTCTGCGACTTCGACATCCGCCCCTGCACCGGCTGCGACGCCTGCCAGCACTCCGTCCGGAAGATGTGCGCCCTCAACGACGACATGGCCAGGCTCTATCCCCTCCTGCGCGAGTGCGACCGCCTGGTCCTGGCCAGTCCCATCTACTTCTTCACCATGTCCGGCTACACGAAGCTCCTCATGGACCGCTTCTATCCCTTCACCAACCCGAAGCAGCCGCGCTGGAAGATGACGCGCGCGCTGGTCTGCCTGACGTACGGAGCGGACGACCCCTTCGCGGCCGGCTGCGGCAACGCCATCGGCGCGTTCAACGACATGTTCACCTATCTGAAGGTCCCGGTGGCCTTCGTCCACGCCACGGCCTGGGAAAAGGGGGCCATCCGCGCGAACCGCGCCGCCCTTCGCAAGGCGCGCGCGTGCGGCGCGGCGCTGGTCCGATAGGAAGGGCCGATGCCTCTCGAACGCATCCGCAAACGCGACGGCGCCTTCGAGCCCTTTGACGCGGGGCGGATCGCGCGGGCCATCCGCGCGGCCATGCGCGCCCTCGGGCGCGAGGACGCCCCCCGCGCCGAACGCCTGACGGCCCGCGTCGTGGCGCTCCTGGAGGCCGCCGGACGTCCGCCCACCGTCGAACTGGCGCAGGACGCCGTCGAGCGCGTCCTGGTCGAAGACGGAGACCTCGACCTCGCCAAGGCCTACATCCTCCATCGCTTCCAGCACCGCGCCCTGCGCGAGACGAAGTCGGCCCTGGGCGTTCACGACGATCTCAAGCTCTCCCTGAACGCCATCCGCGTCCTCGAAAAGCGCTACCTCCGCCGCGACGAGGACGGACACGTCTGCGAAACGCCGGCCGGCCTCTTCCGGCGCGTGGCCGAGGCGGTGGCCGCCGCCGAGGAGCGGCACGAAGGCCCCGCCGCCGCGCGGGCCTCCGCCGCGCGTTTCTATGACCTGATGGCCTCCCTCGATTTCCTGCCCAACTCCCCCACCCTGATGAACGCGGGGACGGATCTGGGCCAGTTGGCCGCCTGTTTTGTGCTGCCCGTCGAGGACTCGATGGACGGCATCTTCAGCGCCCTGCGCCACATGGCCTTCATCCACCAGTCCGGCGGCGGCACCGGCTTCAACTTCTCCCGGCTCCGGCCCGCCGGCGACGTCGTCAAGTCCACCGGCGGCGTCGCCAGCGGGCCGATCTCCTTCATCGAGGTCTTCGACAAGGCCACCGACGTCATCCGACAGGGAGGCCGTCGGCGCGGCGCGAACATGGCCATCCTGTCGGTGGACCACCCCGACGTCCTCGAGTTCATCCTCGCCAAGACCCGCCCCGGCGTTCTGACCAACTTCAACATCTCCGTTGCCGTCGGCGACGCCTTCATGCGCGCCGTCCGCGACGACGCCCCCCACGCGTTCGTCAACCCGCGCACCGGACGCGCGACGGACCGCCGCCCCGCCCGCGAGGTCTTCGAGATGCTCTGCTCCGCCGCCTGGCAGTGCGGCGACCCGGGGGTAATCTTTCTCGACACCATCAACGCCGCCAATCCCCTGCGCGACGTCGCCGCCATCGAGGCCACCAACCCCTGCGGCGAGGAGCCGTTGCTGCCCTACGAATCGTGCAATCTCGGCAGCATCAACCTTACCCGCTTCGTTTGCGGCGCGGGCTTCGACTACGAACGCCTCAGCCGCGTGGTGGACGACGCCGTCCGCTTCCTGGACGACGTGATTGACGCCAACCGCCACCCGATCCCCGAGATTGCCGCCGCCACGCTGGCGAGCCGCAAGATCGGCCTCGGCGTGATGGGCTTTGCCGACGCGCTATGTCGGATGGACGTGCCGTACGATTCGGAGGCGGGCTTGCGCGCGGCGGAGGAGGTCATGGCCTTTATCCACCGGCGGGCGCGCGCCGCCTCGACGGCCCTGGCCGCGCGGCGCGGCGCCTTTCCCCTCTTCGACCGCAGCGACTGGAAGAAGCAGGGACACCCCCCCTTGCGCAACGCCACGGTGACCACCGTGGCCCCCACCGGCACGATCGGCCTGATCGCCGGCGTCTCCAGCGGCATTGAGCCGGTCTTCGCCCTGCGCTACTGGCGCACGATGGCCGAGGGGGCGGCCCTCTTCGAGACGCATTCGGAGTTCGCGCGCCGCTGCCGGGAGGCGGGGGTGGATATCGAGGACGTCTTCTCCGGCTGCGGGAAGCATGGGACGATCCGAGACTGCGCGCAGCTTTCAGAGCGCCTGCGCCGCGTCTTCGTCACGGCGCGCGACATCGCCCCGGAGTGGCATGTCCGGATGCAGGCGGCCTTCCAGCGCCACACGGACAACGGCGTGTCGAAGACCGTCAACCTGCCGCGCTCCGCCACCATCGAGGACGTACGCCGCGCCTACCTGCTGGCCTATGAACTCGGCTGCAAGGGGATCACCGTGTACCGCGAGGGCTCCAAGGAGTCCGAAGTCCTCCGCGCCGGCGCACCCGCCGCCGAGAAACTGCCGCAGATCAACGCCGAAAGCTGCGACCCCCGCGACGGCAATTGCCGCCGCTGTCCCGGATAGCCGCGCCGCGCCCTGACGACGCCCGCGCACGGAGAAGCCATGATCGCCGCCGAACTGAAGTCCGTTCCGCCCT
Source organism: Planctomycetota bacterium (assembly GCA_022705425.1). GTDB lineage: Bacteria > Planctomycetota > Brocadiia > CAIUPP01 > CAIUPP01 > JAKJEM01. Next base: position 64,246 of record JAKJEM010000007.1, on the reverse strand, counting down.
TCATCCTGGGGCTGATCCTCATCGGCATCGGGCTGACGCTGATGTTCCTGGGCTGGCGCATCTATCGCGTGGCGCTGGCGGTCGTCGGCGCCTTGCTGGGGGCGGTGGCGGGGCTGGCGTTGGGCGCGGCGATGGGTCTGCCGGCGCTCATCCCGGCGCTCATCCTCGGCGTGGCCGGCGCCATCCTGGCCGTACTCCTCGAAAAGGTCGGGGCCTTCTTCGTCGGCGGGTTCACCGGCGTGCTGCCCATCCTCGCCGCGCAGGGGCAGTTTAGCTCGAAGGCCATGTTCCTCTTCGCCCTGTGCCTGGCGGCGGCGATCGGCGGCGTCCTGGCGCTCTACCTCTGGCGGCCCATGATCACCGTCGGACTGTCCCTCATCGGCGCCACAATGGTCGTCAACGGCGGGCTGCTGCTCTGGTACCAGTTCCAGCCGAAGCCGGCGGAGAGCTTCGCGGCGGGGCATCCGCTGCTCATCGCCGTTATCGTCGTCATCCTGGCGATCATCGGCACGTACTACCAGAAGTCCGAGGAGGACGACGCGGGCCGGGGCTGAGCCGGTCCCGGCGTCCGGGCGATGCCGGGCGGTTCACGCCTCGATGGTCATGCGCACGTCGCCGCCCTTGAGCGAGAAATGCGTCTCGCCTCGCGGCGACGGAAGCCGGCGGATGGCGCCGCGGCCCGGTCCCTCCATCGTCGCCCGGCCCGCCGCCGGCAGTTCGATCCGCGCCGGCGTATTCGGGGGCAGCGTCAGGTCGAGCGCGAAGCGGCCCTTCTCCTTGCGCCAGTGGACCTCGACGACGCCGCGCGGAGTGGGCACGCGGCCCCTGGCCCAGGTCATCCGCTCGGGCCGGGGCGCCACGCGCACCGTGGCGTAGCCCGGCGTCAGCGGCTGCACCCCCAGCGCGTGCTGCGTCAGGAAGAACGTCGGCGCGGCGGACCAGCCGTGGCAATGGCTGCGCGTCTTGCGCTTGGCCTGCGGGTGGTACATTTCGTAGAAGGTCGTCGCGCCCTCCTCGATCTGCGGCCCCCAGTAGCGCCGGACGGTCTCGATCAGCTCGTCACGGCGGCCTTCCCCTTCGAGCGCTTCGAGCAGGAAGAACATGAAGAAGGGGCTGCCGGCGGTGACGAAGCCCCTGGGCGCCTTGGAGATGATGCGCCGGCAGCGCCGGGCGCGTTCGCCGCGCGCCACCGCGCTGATGTACGCGGCCGTCTGCGTCTGCTGGCTGAAGACGGGGCTGGGCGCGCCATCGGCCAGCAGGGCGTCGAGATACGCTCCCTTGCGCGGGTCCCACAGCCGCTCGTTGACGGCGCGCGCGATGCGGTCGGCCAGCGCCTCCCATCGGCGGGCCATTGCGGCGCGGCCCAGCGCGCGGGCCAGTTGCGCGCTCTGCCGCAGCCCGAGCACGGCCAGGCAATTCTGATGCGTCACAACGCCGTCCGTCGGCGTGGCCATCGGCGCCCAGTCGAACATATTCCACGCGCGGATGACGAAGAGACCGCGCGCGTCGAGGTGTTTCTCGATGCCGCCGGCGTTGCGGTCGAGCCAGGGGAGCATCTCCTCCGCCGTCGCGCGGTCGCCGGTGAGGCGGTAGTGCTCCTCCGCCCAGCGCATCCACAGGAAGGTCCACGCCGGCAGGATGACCGGCCAGCCGCTGGGGACGTGGCTCTCGACCAGGGGCGAGCGCTGAAGGCTGCGGGCCGAGAGCATCCAGCAGCGCCGGCTGAGGCGCGGGTCGCCGTTGACCACCAGGTCCACCAGGGCCTCGTTGCGCGCGTCGCCGACCCAGAGCGTCTGCTCGTAGGTGGGGCAATCGGTGTAGGTGTCTTCGCTGCAGACGCGCACGGAGCGCGCCCCGACGTGCCAGATGCGTTCCAGCACGGCGTCCGAGCAGCGGAAATCGCCCTGCGACAGGGCGGGGTAGGTGCTGTCCAGGACGCGCAGTCCGCGCAGGCGCAGCGGACCGCGCTGGTTGCGCACGCTGAGCCAGGAATAGCGGAACCCGCGCCGCACGAAGGTGCGGTAGCGCTGGACGCCGGCGCGGCAGACGTAACGGAAGGTGTTGTTCATCCCCTCGGCCAGGTTGATGCGCCCGTCGCGCTGGATGAACTCGAAGTTGTGGAAGTCCAGGATCGTCCCTGCGCCGTCGGGGCCGGCGTCCACCTCGAACTCGTGATAGCCGACGAGTTCGTCGCCGAAATCGAGGAGGATGCGCGCATCGCCCTTGGCGGGCGGGCGCAGGAGGCTCCACTCGGGACCCTCGTGGATGAGCGCCTGCGGCTCTTCGAGGCGGGGCGCTGCGCCGGGCAGAACGCGCTCGCCGGCCGCCAGAACGAAGATGTCCGCCGGCGCGACCATGTCGCGCGTGACGGGCCGGACGAAGGGCGCCCTGGCGTCCGCTGCGGTCAGCGCGCCCCGCGCCCAGATGGCGTCATGCCGTTCGGCGGTGGCCTCCGGGTGGACGGCCTGTGGATGGATGACCGGCGAGCTGGCATCTGACGGATGCGGCGCGTCGGAAAAGGGACCGATCGTCAGCCAGGGGCAGGCGCCCGCCGGGCCCTCGGGCATCGCGCGGAACTCGACGGGCCGGGCCGCCCACAGGCTCAGCGTCACCGCCAGCCCGTGCGTGCGCGACGGCATCTTCAACAGCAGCGGGTTCCAGCCCTTCTTCAGACGGGCGTGCGCCACGCCGGAGTCCGTCTTCTGGCGGCCGTAGTCGTCAAAGACCAGCGGCGCGCCGTTGAGCTTCCATTCGCGCGCTCCCCACCCCGCGCGCGTGGCGGCGAACTCGACGGCCTGCGCGCAAGGACTGAAGATTCCGCCGGCCAGCAGCAGCCGGCCACGGAAGACGTCCGCGCTGAGGTTGCCGGGATTGAAGGCGCGGCGAAGGTCCAACGACCAGGTCCGGCGCGGGACGCTGACGGCCTCGACATCCAGGATGCGCTCGGGCGCGACGGGCCGGCGCGAGAGCATGGGGATGTCACGCGGCTCGAAGAACTCGTGGGGCGCGGCGCCGGCGGAGCGCGTCTCGACCGCCGGGGGCCAGTCGCGGTCGTCGTAGCCGGTGTCTCGCCAGCGCCCGTCGCCGCAGACGGGATCGCGCGCGTCGTACTGCTCCTCCCAGGCCTGTTGTACGCTGATGCGCGGCACGGGCCAGAGATACGCTTCATTGACCACGGCGCGCCAGGTCCGGTTCGTGGCCGCGCGCTGCGGACCGCCGGCGTCGGTCCATGCCAGCTCCGCCAGAAGTCCCGGCTTCCCCAGGACGTACTGAAAGGTCTCGATGGCGATATCCTGCACCAGGACGGCGATGACGTTTTCGCCCGCGCGCAACGCGCCGCGCAGGTCGTAGGTGTCCACCGGCCACGGCGACGGCCACGACCGCGCCGGCCCGTGTCCGATCCAGCATCCGTTGACGTACAGCTCATAGCGCGCGTCGGCGGTGATCCGCAACACGGCGGCGCGTGCGGTCTCCCGCACCCTCACCGTCCGCCGGAAGGCGACAAAGGTGTTGAAGGGCCGCGCCTTCTTCGAGTCCGCCCATATCCAACGCGCCGCGTCCGAAAAGAGAGACGTCTTCATGGAGGAACCTTTCCCGAATGCTGAAACCCCGGCGGCCTCTGCCGCCCGCCCGGCACGGACGTTGGGCGGCGAAGATGCAAGCGACGTCGCCGGTCATCCTAACTCCCGGTGTCGCGCTTTTCCATCTGCGCCTTCCACAGGGTGTGAACGATCAGGCCGCCCAGGATGATCGCGCCGCCGATCAGCGAACCGGACGGGGGGCGGTCGTCCGCGAACAACCACGCCCACAGCGGACACAGGACCGGCTCGATCAGCGTCAGCAGCGCCGCTTCAACCGCCGTGATCCTCTTCAGCGCCGCCTGGAAGAGGAAGTAGGCCAGGCCGATCTGGAAGACGCCCAGCCAGGCGATCTGCGTCCACGCGGCGGCATCGGGGCGCACGAGACCCTGCGGTCCGGCGCACGCGACGCCGATCCCCACCGCCGCCAGAAGGAAATTGCCTGCGGCGATCCCGGCCAGCGGACTTCCGTCGCGCCACTTGCGCAGGAGCAGGATGACGAAGGCATAGCCCACCCCGGAGATCAACGCCATGACGTTGCCGAAGGCGCCTTCCCGAAAGGTCAGCTCCGCCGAGAGGATCAGGATGATCCCCGCCAGCAGGGCGGGCAGCGTCAGGTAGTCGCCGATGCCGGGCCTCTCGCGCAGCAACCAGGCCGACAGAAACAGGATGTAGAGCGGCGCGGTGTACTGGAGGAAGATGGCGTTGGCCGTGGTGGTGTAGGTCTGCGCGAGCACATACGTCAGCAGGGTGGGGCCGTAAACAAGGCCGAGGACCCAGTTCCGGTGGTCGAGGAGAGCCGCGCGCGCTGGAGGGGCGGCGGGGGCGTCGTTCGCGGGGCGGCCGAAGAGGCGCGCCAGCGCCAGCAGGGTGATTCCGGCGATCAGCGAACGCATTCCCGCCACCTGCCAGCCCGACCACGCGGCCCCGGCGGGGTCCGTGAGACGCTTGATGAAGAGGCCGGCGCTGGACCACAGGACGGCCGCCGCCACGCAGAGGAGGCGCCCGAGCCAGAGCTCGGCGCGGTGGGAGACGGTCATGGCCGCGAGTCCCGGCGCGCGCGCGCGAGCCGTTGCGCCCCTGCCGGACGAGGAAGGTCCCCGGTCATCGCGCGCTCTTCCCGACGGAGACGCGCGCCCGCGGCGCGGGAGCCCCTCCGCCCAGGGCGATGAACTCCTCGAGGAGCGCCACGGCGTTCTCGACCGGCGTCTCGGGCTGAAGGGGCTTGGCCGTGGACAGGATGAACCCTCCGCCCCGGCGCATGTGCGCCGCCAGCCGGCGGACCTCGGCGCGCACTTCTCCCGGTGTGCCGTGCGGCACAAGGCTCTGCGACCCTAGTCCGCCCCAGAAGGTCAGCCGATCGCCGAAACGGTCCTTCAACGCATAGGGGTTCATTCCGCGCGCCTCCGGCTGCACCGATTCCAGGGCGTCGAGGCCGATCTCGATGACGTCGGGGAGGATGTCCACCACGGAGCCGCAGCAATGCGACAGGGTGAACTTGCCCCCGGCGCGGGCGCGGGCGTAGAGGCGCGCGGCATTCGGTTTGATGAGCGCGCGCCAGCGGTCGGGGTGGAGGAGTGTTCCCTGCTGCGCGCCCCAGTCGTCGCTGAACATCATCCCGTCCACCGGCAGTTCGAGGACGCGATCGAGCAGCTGCAACTGGTGCTCCGTCAGTGCGGCGATCAGGTCGGCGGCGAAGGCCGGCTCGGCGGCAACGTCCATCAGGAAGTTCTCGAAACCGCGCAGCGCCCAGGCCCGCTCGAAGAGACCGAATCCGATGGTGACCACGTTGAAGGTGTCGCCGTTCTCGCGCAGGAAGGCGCGCGCCGCACGCTCCCATCCGGCGGGAAAGAGCCGGTCGGCGTCGGGGAGACGCCAGCCGCGCAGCGACGGCGACTTCAGCGGCGCATCCTCCAGATGGAAGGGCCGGCGGTCCATGCGCCAGAGCGCGCCGTAAGCGTCTCGCTGGAGCCCGTCGGGACTGGGGTGGAGCTTGCCGTCGTCGGCGCCGGGGCAGAACGCGATATAGTTGCGCAACGCCTCGCGCCAGCGCCGTCCCCCGTACCAGGCGTCGAGCCGCCGCTCGACGTCGTCGCCGTCCACAAAACTGCCCAGGCGCAGGGTGTAGGGCAGATGCGCCGTCTCGCGATGGCGCAGAGCGTCGGCCACGACTTGCTTTCGGTTGATGGGCATGGCCGATCGGTCTCCCGTGTCGCGCGCGTGAAGGCGGCGGTTTTCGCGCTTCGCCGCCCCGACCGCGTCTGATTGACACCGCGCAAGAGGCGGCTGTACAGTACCGCGCGATTGCACTATACCGATGGCCGCCGGGGGCGTCAATGGAGGCTTCACCGCATGTCAATATCCGACCTGTGCGCCGTCCGCAACCACATTCGCGAGATCATGCCCCGCGTGGAACAGCCGCCGCGCGGACACCTGATCCGCCCCTTTCTCGTTCCCTCCTTCGGCAAGTTCTATCCGGAGACGGTGTACTGCTGGGACCACTTCCACATGAGCCTTCGCTTCGCCGCCGGGGGACGTCCGGAGTACCTGCGGTACCTGGTCGAGAACCTGCTCCACCATCAGACGCCCTCCGGGTTCACCCCGAGCACCGTCTCGGCCGCGCACGGTCCAAGCCACGTGCGCCCGCCCTTCCACGCGCAGCCCTTCCTGACGCAATCGGCCTTTCTGTACGTCCATTGGACCGGCGACACGGCCTGGGCGCGCGAGACCTTTCCGGGGCTGCTCCGCCTGCTTCAGTACTATGAGGAGCGCTGGCGCGCGCCGCACGGGCTCTTCCGTTGGCCGCTGGCCTACATGAGCGGTTTCGACAACGATGCGGCGACGACCTTCCACCCGCCGGACACGATCGTCCCGGCGGACGTGAACGCCTGGATGTGCCTCGAGTATCTGGCCGGCGCCCGGCTGGCCGCCCTGGCCGGGGAGGGGGCGCGGCAGCGCACCTTCCGCGCGCGGGCCCGCACCCTGGCGCGGGCGGTGAACGCCCTGCTCTGGAACGAGGAGGCCGGCTCCTACGCCGCCTACGACCTCTGCGCCGGGCGGAGCCGGTTCAGCCTGGGGGACGCCTTCGTGGACACGGTGGGGCGCTTCGCCTTTCAGAGCTGCTCGAACCTGATCCCGCTTTATGCCCGCATCGCTCCGCCCGACCGCGCGCGCCGGATGATCGAGCGCTACGTCCTCAACCCCGAGCACTTCCTCAGCCCCTGGGGCATCCGCAGTCTCTCGCGCGCCAGCGAGTACTACAACAACGCCGTCTGGGGCAACCCGCCGCGCTACGGCCCGCACGACCGGATGACGAACTCGAACTGGCAGGGGCCCGTGTGGATTCCGCTCTGCTACTTCATGGCGCACGCGCTGCGGCACTACGATTGCCCCCGCGCCGCGCGCGATGTCGCCGGGCGCGCGGTCCGGGTCCTGGCGAACTCCCTCCGGCAGGTCGGATCCTTCGCGGAGAACTTCGACGGCGATACCGGCGCGCCCCTCTACTGCCGCCACTTCGCCAGTTGGAACCTGCTGGCCGACACGCTGCACGAGGAGGTGCGGGCGGAGCGCTGGCCGCTCGATCCGCTCTTCGAGTGACCGGCGCGCCCGCTCATTCCCACCAGCCCGAGGCGTTGATCGTGAAGCCGTACTTCATCGGCACGTCCGCGTCAACGCCGGCCATCTGGTCGAAGCGAAGCCACCACCGGATACCGTTGCTGACGGCGGTGAACTGGTTGTTCGTGCCGACCACTTCGCTCCACTGCGTGCCGCTGCCCAGGACGTCCTTGCCGTAGGGGAAACCGGTCTGGTCGGCCCAGGCCATGCGTTGCTCGGGGTCGCCCAGCCAGGCGGCGTGCTGGTCGCCGAAGAGGACGTTGTACCCTTCGAGGTGAGCCAGGGCGCCGTCGCCGGGGAAGATTTCCGCCCGCTGGGCGGCACTATTCGTGCGCGCCGGGGCGCCGAAGCGGTCGCTCAACAGGGCGCGGTCGCCTATGAGCTTGCTGGTCTTGCGCGCGCAGGTGGGGTTCTCTTCCTTGTACCGGACAACGCCCGGCCCCTTGGCCGAGTTGTAGCGTCCGAGGGTCTGCGTGTCCTGGTAGGCATAGTCGCCGTTGTCCCACCGACCGTAAGGACAGCTCGCAACGCCGGTCAGCATCGTCGGCTGATTCCGGTAGGCGTAGGAGCCGGCGATGGCGCGGCCGTAACCATCGGAGGCGACGTTCGGGTTGGCGTACGTCCCGGCGTTCGGGATGCGGCTCCAGTCGCCGAAAAGCAGCGATAGAGCGTCATAGCCGCCCAGGTCCTTTCCGTGATTGATGTTCGTGAAGATCCAGTTGTTGTTCCCCTGCACGGTGGTGCCCTTGAAGTAGCGGCGGTGGCCGGTATTGGGAATCCGTATGTCGCCGTCCATCACGCTGCCGGTGGGGCAGTAGAAGACCTGGAAGCTGGGCAGATAGCCCGCCGAGACGAGCATCCCGACGCCCACCGGGGCGGCGTTCACCTGTCCCGACGCCCAGGCGGCGGCCGTCCCCAGGAGTTTGCGCCCCCGCGCAAAGACGCCGTGGACATACTCCTGGTTCTGGGCTCCGCTGTAATCGTTGTTGAACCAGAGGGTGATTCGGGTATCGCCGCCGGACCGCGTCACGCCGGCGCCGTCGGGCTTGTACTCGTACTGGCTCCCGGCCCCGCCCGTCACCGCCCCCCAGGCCGGGCTGCAAGGATAGTACTGCCCGTAGTCGCCCAGGTAGCTCTCGATCGCCTTGCCCATCTGGTTGAGGTTGTTCAAGCAGGAGCTGCGCCGCGCCTTTTCCCGCGCGCTCGCCAGCGCGGGCAGGAGCATGGCCGCCAGGATGGCGATGATGGCGATGACGACCAGCAGCTCGATGAGCGTGAATGCTCGCAGACAGCGCCTCACCATGGTCGCACTCCTCAACAAAGAGGGTAGAACGGCGGGCAGAATAGCCTAGTGTATATGCATTCTAGGCGCTCTTCCGGTCCGCGTCAACCCCCCGCCGAAGAATCCTCGAAGCGGTTCGGCGGCTCTCCTGGGGGGCGGAAGGGAGGAGACGCGCGGGAGCGATCGGGGGGAGTGCATCCCGCGCGCCTGCAAGGTATAATCGCCTGCGTCCCGGCCCGCAAGGCGGCAAGACGTCCCTTCCTCCCGGAGAAACGGCATGAACCGATGGATTCCGGCGCTGTGCGGACTGGTCTTCCTGGCAACGGCCCAAGGAGAAGAGATGCTCCCCCTCGCGGACCTGGCGCGACACCCGATCATTCCAGAACCCCAACGCATCGAGTTCGGCCCCGGCGACGTCCGTCTGCCGGCGCGCGGGCTGACGGCTCTCCTGCCGGCAAGTCACGCGTGGCCCACGGTAGCCTCCGAGTTGGCCGGTCTCTTCGGCGATAAGCTGTCCGTCGTCCGCGTGGCGCGCGACGCCGACGCGCCCTTGCCCGAGGCTGCCGGATGCATCCTGGTCGGGTCGCCCTTGGAGAACCGGGCCGTTGCGCGCGCGCTGGACGAAGCGCGCCTGGCTCTCCCGCCCGAGGCCGACAGCCCCGAAGCCTATCTCCTGGCCGTCGGACGCGACGCTGCCGGCCGCCCCCGCATCATCCTCTCCGGCCGGACAGAAGCGGGGGACTTCTACGCCGTCCAGTCCCTCCGGCAGATTCTCCGAGCGCACGCCGAGGGCTGGACTCTGCCCGAGATGGTCGTCCGCGACTGGCCCGCCTTCCGCTATCGCGGCATCAAACGCCAGGTCGGCTGGCCGCAGTGGATGCCCGCCTGGAAGATGAACCTGGTGTGGCTCTTCTCGCGCGAGGGACGCTGGCAGCGGTACCCGCTGCTGCCGGACGGCCCCGAGAAGGACGCCGCCCGCGCCGATGCCGCCAAGACGCTCTCTGTCTTCCGGGCGCGCTTCCTGCACCCGATCATCAGCTACAACCCCGGTCACGTGCTGGACGCCACCGAGGCCGGCGTGACGCGCGTCCGGACGATGTACGAGGAATGGTACGACGCCGGCTTCCGCCTGTTTGCCCTCAGCTTCGACGACCAGCGCAGCGAACTGACCCCCGAGACCGCCGCCCGCTATGACGCCTATCCCAAGGCGCAGGCCGCCTTCATTAACGCCGTGTACGACGCCTTGCAGCGCAAGGAGAAGGGGCTGGACCTCTACCTCTGCCATCAGCGGTATGCCTCGAGCCATCTGGCCGGGCGCGAGGCCGACGCGCGCGCGCTGCGCGAGGCCGGACTCAACCCCGCCGTCAAGATGCAGTGGGTCGGCCCCACCCTCGTCGCCGCCGAGGCCACCGCCCGGCAGGCGCGCGAGTTCGCCGCCCCCTTCGGCCTGCGCAACGGCCTCTTCTACGACAACTGGCCCGGCTCCGCCAACAGCGCGTGGCATCTCGAGTTCGGCCCCGTGCGCGGGCGCGCGCCGGACCTCGCGACGGAGATAGACATCTTCATGCTCTCCCCGGAGCACATCACCAGCCGCGTGGACGGCTACGCCGTCGCCCAGGTGGCCTGCCTGACCGCCGCCGACTACGCCTGGAACAGCGCTGCGTACGACCCGCGCCGTTCGATTTCCCGCGCGCTCCTGGAGCACGCCGGGCCGCAGGCCTACGAACCGATGACGCAGTTCGTTGCGCCCTTCGCGTCGCGCTGGCTCGGAAACCCCGACCGCGAGATGCCCGTCCCCGGCAGCGAGAAGATGACCCCCGAAGAGGTCTCCCGCGCCTTCGACGCCGAGACGGCCCGCCTGCAAGCCCTCCTCGACCGGGCTCGCCCCTCCCTGCGCGACCGGCGGCTCCTGGCCGACCTTGATCACTACCTTGCGCAGGTGCGCGGGGAATACTGGCGCAAGGTCCGCAACGCCAGCTTCCGCCAGTACCGGATCCCGCAGATCGAAGCTCCCGCCATCGGACGCGGACTCGACGATCCCGCCTGGCGCAGGGCCGCCCGCGTGGACACCTTCTTCCTCTTCCAGAAGGGCGACCCAGACCCCGCCGGCACGCGGGCCCATGTCGGCTACGACGCGCGCCACCTCTATCTGGCGGTCGAGTGTCCCCTGCGCCCCGGGCGCGACTTCGTCGAGACCCCCGACAACTCCTGGCGCAGCGACAATCTTCAGGTCTTCTTCGACACCAACCTCGACAAGGCCACCGCCGAGCGCTCCTTCTACCTGAAGAGCAACAACATCTTCGTCAACAGCAGCCGCAACGCCGCCGCCGCCGACCGCGTGCGCCACGCCGTCACCAAGGCCGCCGACCGCTACGTCTATGAACTCGCCATTCCCTTCGAGTACCTGGGCGCCGTTGCCGTGCCGGGAACGAAGTGGGGGATGCTCGTTGCGCGGAGCGAGTTCAAGCCCGACCCCGCCCAGAACGCGCTTGTGTACGGCGTCACGTGGTGCCTCACTGCCGACGCCTACGCCCGCGCCGTCATGTTCGCCGAGGTCGCCTTCGAGTAACCGGGCGCGTCCTTCCCGGCGTCACCGCCCGGGGGCGGAAGCCGCAGGGGTCAGTACGTGTTCGGGTTGTCGAAGACCTGGTAGATCGTCGTGCGCGTATCGAGGCCGGCGGCGCGGTCGAAGAGCCGCCACTCGGTCACGCCGGGATAGATCCAGATGTGCGCATTGCTGGCGTTGATCTGGTAGCTGCCCGTCGCGGCGTGCGCGCGCCAGATGAAGGTCTGGTCCGCGTCGCCGACCCAGCGGGCGCTGCCGTCGCCGTAGAGGGTGTTATAGCCGTCTTGATGGCCCAGGATGCCGTCGCCGGGGTAGGGGTCCTGGATCCAGGGATTGACGTTGTTGGTGTTGCACTTGCCCCAGCGGTCCACCATCAGCGTGCGCTCGCCCAGCAGCTTGGTCGTCTTGCGGAAGGTGTTGGGCCACGGCCAGTCCAGCAGCGCCGCGCCGTCGCGCTGCGCCTGGTCCACGTACGCGCTCGAACCATAGAACCCGCCGTTGGTGATGCAGGAGCCGTTGTCCCACATGCGCTGCGGCGCTTCGCCGTTGGGGTAGGGGGGGCCGACCGTCGTGGCGCCGGTGCTGCCGTTATACTGCATGTTGGCGACCCACCCGTTGGCGCCGTATCGGTCCTTGTGGTGTTGCGTCCCGCAGACCGGCCCCATGACGGGCTGGCTGCGGTAGGCGTAGCTGCACGCAATGACCTTGCTCCGCGTGGCGGGATAGGAGCCGCCGGCGGCGTCGTTGCACTTGTTCCAGGACCAGTCGCCGGAAAGCAGCGCGGCGGCGTCCGTGCCGCCGAGCTTCCGGGGGTCGGCGGCGCTGGTCTGAAGATAGAGTGAATTCGCCCAGGTGTTCGTCAGGTTTACCACGGCGGCATAACGACCGGCGTCGAAGTCCATGGTCTGGGCGGTGGGGCAGTAATAGGCGCGCAGGTCCGGCATGTAGCCCCCGACAAGCAACATGCCCGCCCCGGTGGGGATGCCGTTCAGCTTGCCGGCGGCCCACTGCGCGGCGGCGGTCCCGCGCTGGTAGCCGGAGTGGGCGATGACGCCGTGGAAGCTTTCCGCGTAGAAGTAGAAGCGCGCGTAGTTGTTGACGTCGAAGGAGGACTGCGTGTGGACGACCTCGGCGCTTCGGGCGGTTTGCTCGACGCCCCCCGCCGGGGCGGTGTAGGTGTAGCCGTAGGCGTTCGAGAGGATGCGTCCCGGCAGCGCCATGTGTCCTACCCCCGGCGTGCACGGGAAGTAGTCGCCGTAGTCGGCGGTGTAAGAGGCCAGCGCCCTGGAGAACTGTGTCAGGTTGTTCATGCAGGCGGAGCGCCGCGCCTTTTCGCGCGCGCTGGCCAGGGCGGGCAGGAGCATCGCCGCCAGGATGGCGATGATGGCGATCACCACCAGCAATTCGATCAACGTGAAGGCCCCGACGCGGCGTCGCGCGTGCGTCCCCATGTTGCGCCTCCTTCCTTCTCTCTTCGGAGCGGTCGGAAAAGCGGCGTGCGTTAGCCTATGCTATTTGTTACTATATGCTCGCGCCCCGGATGTGTCAAGGGCCGCGCCGCTCTTAACGCGCCTCCAGCTCCAGAAAGGAAGACCCCCGATGCTTCTCCACCAACTCACCCTGACAGTCGGCCTCGTCCTCGGAGCGCCGCCACCAACGCCGGTGGCCGAGATTGTGCCCGACGTGATGCCCGGCGACGTCGAGTTGGCGGTGATCCCGACCCCGCGCCGGGCGCGGATGGGGGACGGGATGATCGCCGTGGGCCGCGTGGCGCTGTGCGTTCCGGCCTGGGACGACCTCCGCGCCGGAGGCCCCCAGCTCGCCGAACTCCTCCAGATCAAGGACGCGCCGAAGTCTCTGACGCCGGCGGACGCGCTCGCCTCCGCCGAGGCCGACACGCTGGCGCTGGTCGGCCACCCGGACCGGTTCCCCGCGCTGGCGGAAGGCCTCCGCGCAGGGCCCCACTCCTTCGACAGCCTCCGGCAGCTTCCGAACAACGACCAGGGGTACATCCTCTCCGTTCGCTGGGACCCCGCCGCCCGGCGCAACGTCATCCTCATTGCCGCCTCCACCGGCCAGGGGGCCTACTACGCGATTCAGACCCTTCGCCAGTTGACGTGGGTCAAGGATGGACGGGTTCACGTCCGCGAGGCGGAGATTCTGGACTGGCCGGCCTTTCCCGCGCGCGGCTCCAAGCGCCCCAGCGGGGCCTGGGAGTGGGCGTTGAAGGGGAACTTCTGCTACGAGATCGCCCGCGACCTTCCCGCCGCGCAAAGGCACTTCGCCGACTGGTACGTGGCCGCGTTCCTTCCGAGCGTGTCGGAAATGCGCGAGGGACGGACCGTCGCCGGCCTTCTGGACGCCTCGCCCGCCGGGGTGACACGCGCGCTGAACTGGGTGCAGACCGCGCGCGCCGCCGGCGCACGCGACTACTGCGTCCACGTGGACGACCAGAAGGAGGAACTCGCCGCCGAGAGCGCGAAGCTCTTCCACGGCGATTACCATGCCGCGCTCGCCCATCTGCTTCGGCAGGTGTACGCCGCCGTGAAGGAGGCCGACCCGAAGGCCACGCTCTACTTCTGCCCGGTGCCCTACTGGACTCTGGCGGATTATGAGACCTCCGCCGGCAAGCTCCGCGCCGTCGGCGGGCTGCCCGAGGACTGCGGCCTGATGCTCTGCGGCCCCGAGGTCACCAGCGGCCCGATCCCCGCTGCGGACGTGGCACGCTATTCGCGCCTCTACGGTGCGCGACGCAAGGCGCTGATCTACGACAACCACCTGCGCGACCTGGACCTGGGCCCGGTCCCGGCGCGCGATCCGGCCCTGGCCGACGTCGCCATCGGTATTTCGCCCGAGCGCGGCACGGCCACCACACGCGCCACGCGTCTCGATTGGGCCTGGAACCCCGAAGCCTACGACCCGCAGCGCAGTCTCCTGCTCGCCTGCCGCGAGTTTGCCGGCTTCCAGAACTGGCGCAAGGTGTACGACATGGTTGCCTCGATCGAGTATGCCCTGCCCGGCCCGGAAGACCGTACCCGCGCCGAGGTCCTGGCGCGCATCGAGGGCGAGCTGGCGCGCGGCGGGCGGCTGATCGAAGAACTGCGAGACCGCCCTGATGCCGGCCTCGAAGGGCGTCTGACCCTGCCGCGCCTGACCGCCGGACGCTTCGAGCATCCCGCGCACGGACTGATTGACGAAGCGGCCGTCTGCCGCCGCGCTCTGAGCGCCGGCGAAATCGCTCGCGTGATGAAGGAGGGGCTGGGCGCGCTCTATCCCGCGCTGCCCGCCGAACCGGACGCCGGCGGCGCGCTCGCACGCGCCGACTTCCTCGCGGCCTGGCTCTTCGACGAGGCGGGCGGCACGACGGCCCGCGACCTGACGGGACGGGGACATGACGGACGCCTCGACAGCGCGGCGGTCCTTGCCGGGGGCGGCGTCTTCGGCGGGGCGTTGTCCCTGCCGCCCTCCGGCGGGTGCGTCACGACGCCATACGCCGAGGCGCTCGCGTCCGAGACCTTCACCCTCATGGCCTGGGTCAAGCTCAGGCCGGCGGGAAAATATGCCCTGATTCTCTCCCGCGCCGGCGGGAAGCCGGATGAACGCCAGGGCCTTCTGGTCGCCCACGGCGACGGGGGCCTGCCGTATTTGCACGGCGGAACCGGAGCGCGGGTGAAGGTGGATGACGATCAATGGCATCATCTTGCCGCCACGTTCGACGGCGCGTTCCATCGTTTCTATGTGGACGGACGGCTCCAGTCCCAGGCGCCGCCCCGCAACCCGCCGCGCCCGGTCAGGGCGGCCGTCCACCTCGGCGCATATCCGCTGGCCGCGCCCGTCAACCCCCTGGCCGGTTTCGCCTTCAACGTCACGGACCAGGCGGGGCCGGCCTGGAACCATCTGGCTGTGACCCGCCGCGACCTGATTGCGCGCCACGCGTTCAGGGAAATCGAATGCCCGGCCGCCGTCGGCCCCATCGCGGTGGACGGCGCGCCCGATGAAGAGGTCTGGGCGCGGGCCCCCGAGGCGAGCGATTTCGTCCTCAGCGGCGCCGGAACCCTCATGCCGCCCGACCGGCAAGCGCGCTTTCGCTGTCTGCGCGACGAGCGTTGCCTCTACATCGCGCTGCGCGTCGCCGGCAAGGTCGCTCCGGGCGACCGTCCGCCCCGAGACGATCTCCGCGGCCCGGCCGCCGAGTTCATCCGCGTGCTGATTGACCCTCGGCACACGCACC
This sequence comes from Planctomycetota bacterium, assembly GCA_022705425.1. Lineage (GTDB taxonomy): Bacteria > Planctomycetota > Brocadiia > CAIUPP01 > CAIUPP01 > JAKJEM01. Next base: position 48,974 of record JAKJEM010000007.1, on the reverse strand, counting down.
GGGAGATTTACGATTTCCGGCTGGCCGCGAACGGCGACCGTTTCGACGGCTACTTCCCAATCGGTCCGGCGGCCGGGCCCACGGGACTCGACTGGGACTCCGGCTGGACGACGTCCGTGCGAGCCGGGCCGGAGGAGTGGACGGCGGAGATCGCCATTCCGCTCGCGGCGCTGGGGGTCGCTCCCGGGGCCGGCGACGTCATGGGTTTGCAGGTGTGGCACGGACGCGCGCTGTGGAGCTACGTCCCGCGCTGGTGGGGGGTGCAGGAACCGACCCAGTTGGGCCACCTGCGAGTGAAATGACGCCCATCGCCGCCACCGCTTCCTTGACTCAACCCCCTGGACGCGCCTATGATTACAGTGAAGAGCGGGCGGCGATATTGTTTCCCTCATGAGGAAGGACTTCCGGATGCCCACCTACGCCCTGTATTCGCGCCGGCCGTCCGCATTCACGCTCGTCGAGATGCTCGTCGTCATGGCCATCATCGGCGTGCTGGCCGCGCTGATCCTGCCCGCCATCGGTTCGGCGCGCGAGCAGAGCCGCCGCACCAACTGCGCCAGCAATCTCGACCAGATCGGCAAGTCGCTGGCGATCTACTGCAACTCGAGCGAGGACTATCTGCCGAGCTGGGCCGACTACGGCGGGCAGATCTGCGAAGTCCGGCGCAAGTTCCCCCCCGATTCGCTTTACAACGTCTATACGGGCCACCGTGGCTATGCCCGGCACATGACGGTGGGCTATGGCTTCGAATACTTCGATGACACGACTCCCGGCAACGTGCCGAATCTGAGCGACCTGAACACCCCCGACCCGAACCTGCTGCCGGTGGGGTTGGGAATCCTGATCACCCGCGATGCGCTGCCCGACCCGCGCGTACTCAACTGCCCCTCGATGCGCACGCGCGCTACGACCTACTTCGGCGCCGCGGCCTACAACTTCGAGGCGCCCATCTGGAAGATCATGGGCGGCAACCCGGCAAAGACCTTTACGCGCGGCGACGGCGCCGCCATGAGCGCCGCCATCGGCACGACCACCACAAGCGGCAAGAAGGTCATGGGCGTGCTCTCCAGCTACGCCTATCGGGCCACCCCCTACTACTTCGCCGGCGGAGCGCGAGGCGACCAGGTCGCTCTCAAGACCGCCGGAACGACCGGGAAGGACTTGGCCCGGGTGGACTTCATGGCCCCGGTCTTCAAGACGCGGCGCGCGCTGAAGGACCGCGCCTTCGCCGCCGACAGCTTCGACAACGCTCCCCCGCTTGACACCAACGGCGACGGCACGGACGACCTGACGCCCTTCCCGAACGGCGGCATGGTCCGGCAGCACCACGGCGCCGGGTACAGCGTGATCTACGGCGACGGGCACGGCAAGTGGTACGACGACGGCGAGAACCGGATCCGCGATTTCACCAACTGGCCGGCGACCAACAAGGACGTGGACAACCTCACCATCTCCTCGGCCACGAGCCAGGTGGTGTGGAACTACTTCGACCGAGCCGCCGGGCTGGACGTGGACTGACGCCCTCCGCGCGCGCCGATGTCGCGTCAGCCTTCGGCGAAGCGCCGCGCATAGGCTTCCGCATCGAACTTCCGCCGCAGCCCCGCGTCGTTCATGTAGCGCACATTCCCGAAGACCTTGCGCCCCGTCCACGGGCGGTCGTGCTTTCCGAAGCACCAGGCCACCCCCGCATACCCATTCGGATCGCGTCCGTCGAGTTCGTAACGGTCGTTGAGGCGCAACGCGATCCGAAAGGCCTCCTCCGGGCGGCGCGTCCACTCCAGAATCTTCTTCCCCCAGTACATCCGCATGTAGCCGTGCATCTTCCCGGTCGTCCGCATCTCGCGCTGGGCCGCATTCCAGAAGGGGTCGTGCGTCTCGGCGCGGTCGAGCGCCTCCTCCGAATAGAGGTACGGGCGCGCGTCGCGGACATGTGCGGCAAGGCTCTTGCGGCACCAGTCCGGAAGCCCCTCGTACCGGTCGTAGTCCGCGTTGTGCCAGACGAAGTTCGCGCTCAACTCGCGGCGCACGAGGAGTTCTTCGAGGTAGGCGTCGGCGTTGGGCCCGCCCGCCCGGCGCACCGCGAGGGCAATCGCCAGGGGGGAGACCTGTCCGAAGTGCAGATAGGGGCTCATGCCGGAGACGGCGTCGGCGTTCGGGTCGTTACGTTCGTCCGCAAAGCGCGCCAGTCCCCGCGCCAGGAACTCGCGCAGGCGTCGGGCCGCCTCCGCCGCGCCGCCGCGCCATCCCGCCGCCGGGGGGACCGATTCATCGGCGTGTAGCGCGCCGAGCAGCCCCGGCACGTCGTCGGGATCGAGACCTTCCGGTTCCCTGCCGCGCCAGCGGACGCGCGGGGCGCGCTCGGACAACGGCGTCAGGAAGCGCCCCAGCGCCCGGCGCAGCTTCGGACGAAAGGTCGCCGCCATGTACTCCTCCTTCGGCGACGCCGTTTCCACGGGCACGACCAGGTCGCTTTCGACCGTGACGGCCGCGCACCCGGCGGCATCGGCCGCGCGCCGCCGCCATTCGCGCTGATGGCGCAGGTAGCCGGCGTCCATCACCAGCAGACAGGCCCGTTTCGCCAGGCGCGCCGCGCAACCGGGCGGGTCCTCCCGGCGCAGCACGAAACCGATCTCCCGCCGCCGCAACGTCGCCGCCGTCTCGCGGAGACCTTCGAGCATGAAGCGGTAATGCCGCGCGTTGGCGCCGGGATAGGCCGGCATCAGCCCGAAGCAGGCCAGCACCGGCTTGCCCAGCGCATCGGCCCGGCGCACGGCGTACTCGAGCGCGTGGTTGCACTCCGCGCGCTGAGAGGCCTGCATCCAGTAGAGCACGTACTCCCCGTCGCGCTCGGGCGCGTCATTCATCGGATGCACGCGTTCGGGCTGGATCATCTTTGTCCCTTTCAGCGCGGGGAGCGCCCCTCCGCGAGTTTCAGCGTGCCGCCCCGTTCCGCGACCTCGATGAAGATCGGGCGCTCCTGCGGCGTTCGATTCGGCGCATGGATCGTCAGCATGAGGCGTCCGTCCAGCGCGCGGAAGAGCATCCCGTGCCCGCCATCCCGTCCGTAGAGCGGCGTGTCCTCCTGCGTCCATGGCCCGGTCACCCTTCCCGTGGCAGAACGCGCCACGCCGATGGCGTAGCCCTCCGCGCCGAAGCTCGACCACAGCATCAGCACGGCTCCGCCCGCTGTGCGGTGGAGGAAGGGACCGTCGGTGACGTAGCCGCGTTCGATCCCCCATCGCGTGTTCCGAATCGGCCGCACCCAGGGCGCCTCGGAGGCCCGGAAGAGGCGAACCGGGTCGCCTTCGGCCCCCGTCAGGTCGGCCCGCAGGCGCACGGCGCACATCTCGCCGTCGGACGTCTGCACCCATTCATGGCAGAAGACCAGCCACGGCGCGCCCGCGTCGTCCACGAAGAGAGTGCCGTCCAGGCATTCCCACTCCGGCGGCGTCAGCGGTCCCCTGCCGACGGGCGCGTAGGGACCCAGGGGGGCGTCCGCCGCCAGCGCCTGTGTGCCGCGGCAACGCCCCTCCGCCTTGAAGCTGGCCAGCAGGAGCCAGCGACCGCGATGGCGATGGACCTCCGGCGCCCAGAAGTTCTTCGTTCCCCAGAAGCCCGGCGGCGGACGGAAGATCGGGAAGGGGCCTTCCCAACCTTCCAGGTCGGCGCTCGAGTAGGCGTCAAAACCTGTTCCGCCCTCCCAGCAGTCTTTGTCCGTTGTGCCGAAGAGGAGGTAGCGGCGCTCCTCGGGGATCGTGACGATGAAGGGGTCGCGAATCTGGATATCCGCGCGTTGGATCGGCATCGGACCCGCCCCTACCATCGTTCCGCCCGCGTCTCGACGCAGGCGCGAAGTACCTCCCCCAGCGCCGCTGCGGACGCGGACGCGCCGCGCGGGGCGTGCGGCGCCGCGCCGTCGAAGCACTCGGCGACGTGGCCGAAAGCGCCCTCGCGCAAATGGTCGGTCAGGAGAGTCTGAAGCGCCGCCTCAGCGCGGGCATAGCCGCGCGCCGTGCGTCCGTGAACGCGAAAGACGGCGTCCACATAGGCGCCCATCAGCCAGGGATGGACGGCGCCCTGGTGGCGCGCCCGGGCGAACTCGCCTCCCGCCGCCGAAGGCGCAAAGGCCCGGTCCTCAATGGAGAGCGTCCTCAGTCCCATCGGCGTCATCAGGCGACGCTCGACGACCGCCAGCGTCCCGGCGGCCTGGGGGCGGTCGAGCAAGTCGGTCGGCAGCGCCACGGCCCAGATCTGGTTGGGCCGGATCGCGCCGTCCGGCGCGCCGGCGGGGCCGTCCACAACGTCGTAGAGGCAGCCCTCGGCGGCATTCCAGAATCGCTGACGGAAGGAGCGCCCGCAGAGTTCCTGCAACGCGGCGTAGTGCCGGGACTTATCCGGCAGGTTGCGCCGGGCGGCCCAGCGTTCGAGAAGCCCCAGCGCGTGATGCCACAGCGCGTTCACCTCGACGGGCTTTCCCGCCCGCGGCGTGACGGCCTGTCCGGCGTCACGGGCGTCCATCCACGTCAGACCACCCTCGCCCCCGGAGGTCAGCAGGCCGTCGGGCGCCAGACGATAGCCCACGCCCGGCGCGCCCTCGATCCACCGCTGCGCCAGGGCCTCGCACGCAGGAGCCAGCGCCTGGCGGAGGAACTCCCAGTCGCGCGAGTGATCCACATACTGCTCCGCCGCGCGGATGAACCACAGCGCCTCGTCGCCGACACCCCCGCCCCGCGCCAGACGGTCAAGCGCCCCGGCCAACAGCGCACGCGCCTCCGCCGTGCGGCGGGGATGCAGCAGAACCCCCGGCAGGGCGATCCACACCTCGCGGTTCGCGCCGCCCTCTCCGCCCAGCCGCCGGAGAATCAGCCGCGCGCCGCCCGGACGTCCCTCCTCGACGAAGCTCTCCGCCGAGCGTGCCGGGAGCGCGGCCAGCGGGGCCGGCTCGGGCGTCGGCGGGCGCGCCTCGCCCCGACGGGTGCGCTCGCGCGCTTCGATTTCCGCCGG
>JAKJEM010000007.1:3639-43960 GCA_022705425.1 Planctomycetota bacterium | reverse complement strand
CAGTCCCGCCGCCAGGTACACCGTGGCCCCCGGCATCAACGGATAGGCGATCTCGCAGGGGGTGAAGAAGTCCTCGTCGCTCGGTCGCCCGGCCGCCGCGTCGAGCGCGTGCCGGAAGCCGTTGTACCACAGGGGGTCGTAGCGCCGCCGCCCGCCGGGATGGCGCAGGCGGAACTCGGGGCATCCGGGATAGGGCGTCATGGCGCAGCCTTCCTCTTCGTCGCGCAGCGCCATGTTGCAGTCGGGGTTGGCGCGGGTGAGCGCCTCCGCCTCGCGATAGGCGAAGAGCGGTCGCACCCGGAGCGTCCAGCCCGTTCCCGAGCCGGCATCGAGGGTCCAGGCGCAGACGGCCAGGCGTCGCCCGCGGGGCAGGAAGACACGCCGCGTCAGTGTCCCGCCCTCGAACTCGCAGCGCCACTCGGGAAAGGGCTCGGATGCGAAGAGCGTACAGAGCCTGTATCCCTCGGGGTGCCGCGCCCCGGTGAACTGGTGCGAGGCCAGGTCCACCCTTCGCCCCTCGCGCTCCAGGGTGGCGTCGAGCGTCGCCAGCAGCGTCATGCGCCGCCCGTCATCCAATGTCGCGCCGAAGAGCCCGTGCTCGCGCCTTGTGTTGACGCCGCCCACCGTGCCGCAGGCCCAGTCGCCGCGCCCGTTGGTCTCCAGCCACTCGACGGACGCGCTGCGGTCGGGGTGGCGGAGGACCTGCGCTCCCAGGCTCAGCGCTGCCGGGCGCGTCCCTCCGCTGGCCATGGCCTCTTCCCTCCCGAATACGCGGCGCCCGCCGCTGCCTCTTTCATGCGTACGCCTCGGTCACCTCGGATGCGACGGCCGCCCAGTCCGAAAGCCGCTTCGGGTCGTGCCGGACGGTGCTGATGTCCTTCAGAATCACTTCGACCACGCAGCCGCGCGTCCGGTCAAGGGCGTCGCGCAACTCGCGCCGCGCCGCCTCCGGGTTCCAGACATCGCTCGCCAGGATGGCGGGGTTCGGTTTGTGTGAGTAGATGTAGCGGTCGCCCACCGCCGCGGCCGCCACGTCAATGTCCACGCGCGGGCTCATCGAAATCCGGCGCAGACGCGGGACTTTCTTCAACATCTCCACCTTGCGATGGAGAGGTTCGCAGCAGCCGTAGCAGTTCAGGCCGAACCGTTCGAGCCAGCGCAGTTCGTGCTTCAGCGCGAACTCCTCGTGCATGGCCGGGGAGACCTCGGAGAAGATCTGCGCCGTGGCCGAGCCCCAGAGGTCCATCGAGCGCACGCGCGCGCCGTCGAAGTCCTTCTGCGGGAGGAGTTCCGTATATCCCAGGCCGCCGCTGCCGACGCGACAGTTTCCGTTGTTGAGGGAGAGCAGCCCCAGGCGCTCGCGTTGCTCCAGTTGCGAGATCAGCGCCGAGGTCAGCCGGTCCATGGCCCGATGCACCAGCGCCGGGCGCTCCGTCAGGTCCGTCAGCGCCTCCTGCACCCCCCACCAGGTCACCAGCAGGTCCCACGGAGCGAACCACGTCGAGACGACGCCCTGCTTGCGCACGGGCAGGATGTCGCCGAAGGCCCTTTGCAGCGCCTGGAAGTTCTCCTCCGTCTTCTCCCAGTCGGGGACCAGGACGGGGTCCTTGATCTTCTCGATGTCGGCCTCGTCCTTGATGACCGGCTCGTAGCCGTGCGACTTGACCGCCCCGTGCGAGATGGTGCGTTCCTTGAGCTGAATCCCCAGCCCCGTGCCGCCGACAACGATATCGCAGGGGAACCAGGGCTCGACGACCATGTCCGCGCGCAGGTGATCCCACTGGTAGAGGGTGCGGCGCATCGTCCCTTCGACCGACCGGCAGAAGGGGTCGGTCGTCTCACGGCGCTGGGCCTCTTCGATCTCCGCCCAGCAGATTTCGTTGATCCAGACCATCGGCTTGCCGCGTTCGAGGCGGTTCAGCCGCCGCCATTGATCGGCGGTGTTCCGGTGCACGGGGAGCTCCGCCGCGCGCGCCCAGCGGTCGGCCAGGCGGCGCAGCACGGCGCGATCCTTCACGGAAATCATCATGCGTTTCTCCGTCGGGCACGTTCGGTCCGGCTTGCCGCGATGCTAGCAGATGGCCGGCGCGCCCGCAACGCGGGGCGGCAGTCAGGGCTCGGCGTGTGCGCCCGCCGCGCGGGGCGCTTCCGGGCGAACCACGTGCCGGTCGTTCCCCAGCATGTCCAGGCAGAACCAACCGCCCAGGAAATCGAGGAAGTGCACGGCATTGAAACCGGCGCGCGCGTTCAGCAGCAGCGGTGTCGCATCCACTTCGATCCAGCCGAAGTTGTCGGCGTAGCGCATGCCTTTCGACGCGGGGAAGCGAAGGGACTTGACGCCGTAGGCGATCGTTCCCATCAGGATCCACCCGCCGATGTCGGCGACCTCGGCGTCAAAGCGGTCGGGCGGGTCGTTCTCATAGTACATTCGCAGGAAGGGCCGCCAGGCGGCGTCCGGATCGAGGTTGCGCACGTCCACGTCGTAGCTCCACACGAAGGGCACGCCGGCGCTGGCGGCCAGCTTGTTCCAGCCGGGCCCCGACGCGCCGATCTGCCCGTCCCAGCCGTAGCTGTGTCCGTAAGCGAAGCCGAGGCCGTAGGAGAAGATGAGCAGCTTGACGCGCGCGTGAAGCCCCACGGCCGGCCCCCCGCTACCGCGGAAGGAGGCGGCGAAGTCACTGCCCCGGTCGGCAAAGTAACCGCCGACGCTTTGCGGCGACACGCACCCGGCGAGGAGGCAGAGCAGCGCGCCCAGGAGAATCGTCCGCATGGTCCTTCCTCCCTTGTCGAAGCGCTACGGCGTGGAAACACCACCCGGTTTGCCGTTAACGACGACCTTCTCCGCGAAGCCGGGCAGGGCCTGCCAGCCGGGACTGACGTTGAAGGGACTGCGCGTGAAGATCGGCGTCCGGAGGTTCCAGTCCGTCAGACGCACGCTGCCGTCCTCCGGCGTTCCTTCGAGCCGGAATCCGCCCGTGCCCCCGACACCCTGAATGTGCAGGTTGAACCGATCCCTGGCGAGGCCGTTGGCCAGAGTGGTGGTTATCGCGCCGGAGACCGTCTGCTTGTTGGAGGTCCCCTCGCGGACCTGGAGGCCGTCGAGGATCACCGTTCCGTTGCCGTAGAGCTGCAGGCCGACGGGCGCCGCCCCGGACCGGCCGATGACGCTGCCGCCGAGGTTGACGCGGTGTCCGCCGACGAGGGCCACAGCAAGCCCGGCGGGGCAGTCGAGTCCGCGGTCGTCGAGAAGAACGGGGTTACACAGGCGCGGCTCGCCGAAGGACGCCGTGCCGTAGATCAGCGTGGGACGATTCCGGAATTGGACCGGCGACATGCCGGGGTTGAGCCGCTGCGCGAAGAGACGCCCGCCGTCCACCAGGATGTGATGGTCCCGGCGGCGGCTGTCGGGGTGCGCGTTGCGCCGCTGGAGGACATTCTTATTGAAGGCCTCGGAGCCGATCTGCCAGGCCGGTTTGCCGAGGACGCTGCCGTCGCTCTCTCTGGCGACGCAGTTGACCCACTCCTGCGTCACCGGGAATTCCCACAGGCCCTGGTAGTCGGGGGTGTTGGCCGCCGGGCCGGCGGTCTGGCGGTAGTATCCGTTGAAGAAGATATTGCGAAATTCGTAGTTCACCTCCGCGCGGTTGTACTGCCAGTGGCCGTGCAGGTCGCGGTCGTAAATGAGCGTGACGGCGCGCGGCTTTCCGTCGAGCAGGTAGGCGGTGCGGCTGGTCTTGACGACGGCCTCGACCCTGTCGCCCTCCGGCACGAGATCGCCCTTGAAGGTCAGCTCCCAGTAGTGCGCGTACCCGCTTGTGCGCGCAGGCATGCCGATGCCGAAGAGCGGCTCGGTTGTGGACCGGCGCTTGCGGGCGGCGACCTCGGCATCGCGCCCCGCGATCGTCAACACGTCGCCCACCTGGACGCCCCAGCCCCAGGCGCGCCAGGCGCCCTCCGCGGCGCGTTCGAGCGGAATCCGGTCGCCCGGCAGCGGGATGCGGTCGAAGAGCGTCGCCTCGGCCGCATTGAGGTATCCCCCCGATCCGTCCGGCCTGCCCGCCTCGCGCCGCCAGTCGCCGTTGTTGCCGAAGTACAAGCGGAAGGTGTCCACGTCGAGCACCGTCGGTTCCGCGGACGAGGTCGAGGTGCCGCCGGTCCAGTACTGGTTCGTCAGCATGAGCCAGGAGAAATCGGGCGACTCCGCGCGCACCCCCCGCCGCGCTCCGGCGCCCTCGAAGTTGTGAAAGGAGACGCGCACGTTCTCGAAGCGATTGCGCTTGACGTACATGGCTTCGTAAACCCGGTGGACCGGCGAGCCGTCGGCCGCCGTGTCCACGCCGTCAATGGTGATCCAGTTCCCCGCCCCGTCGTTGTTCTTGATGCTGTGGATGCCGCGCGCGATCCATGTGGAGCGGATGAGGTTGAAGCGCTGATAGCCGACGATGTCCACCACGCCGTCGCCGCGGTCGCCGCGCCGCCCGCCGCCGCCCACGATGCCCGTGACGGCCGGAGCGACCCATGTGGCGCCGGGGGGCAGCGCGCGCGCGTCCCGTTCGACCTCCTCCTTTTCGGCAAAGGTGTTGCAGTTGCGGATTTCCAGCGTCCGCGCGCACGGCCCGTTGAGGAAGGCGAACATCACCCCATCCCACGCCTCTTCGACCACCGGCACGGCATAGGTCGGGCCGATAATGTCAATGTCTTCGAGGAAGAGGCTCCGGTCGTGCGCGTCGAGGGAGAAGAAAGCGCCCGAGGGAAGGGCGGTCGCGCCGCGCGCGCGGCGGGCGAAGGCGTCCTCCGCCGAGAGCTTGATCCGCGCGCGCTTCCCCGGTTCGGTCGAGCGCCAGCGCATGTCGCGCGCCTGCTCGCGGGCCAGGAAGGGGATGTTCGGCATCCCTTTGATGACATAGCAGCGTCCGGATTCGAAAAGGAAGACGTCGGGCCGGTCCGGGGCGACGACCATCTTTCGCAGCGCCGGGGCGCAGTCCACGAAGAAGTACCCGGAGGCCCGCTCGGAGACGCGCGGCGCATCGGGCACGCCGCCGTTGTACTCGAAGTTGACGATGAGGTTACGGTCGTCGGCCACGCGGACCACGCGCGCGTAGCGGCCCCCCAGCACCGCCGGGAAGAAACCCTCCGGCGTGGCCTCGACGGGGTTCTTGTGAATGCGATAGGCGACGAATTCCACGCCCTCTTCGACCCACGCCGGATCGAAGGGCTCGCCCTCGCCGGCGCGCGTCACGCGGCTGTGACCCGGCCCCTCGGCGATCGTCCGGTCGGCGGAAAAGGGCGTCACCGTCAGGGCGCCGAAGTAGTCGCGCCGAAAGCCGCGCACGCCGAACTCCTCCACCCGCTGCGCGCGGAGCGCCGACGTCGCCCCGACCGTTGGGACCGCCTCCGCCGCAAGAGTGGAGCCGGCCAGGATCACCAGCGCGCCCAGCAGGAACAACCCGGACTTCGTCGTCATCGTCTTCCTCCGCTCCAAAGAGGCGCGTCGCGTTCCTGCGAACACCGCGCTACTTCTTCTTGTGCGCCGCCAGTTCCGCCGCGAACTCGCCCGCCGCCGCGACCAGCTCCGCCCGCGGCAGGGCCGAAAGCTCATGCACCTTGCGAACGATGGCGCTGCCGACGATGACGCCGTCGGCGATGCGCGCCACGGCGGCGACCTGCTCGGGCCGCGACACCCCGAAGCCCACGGCCACCGGCTGCCGCGCCACGGACTGGACCGCCGCGATGTGTTCGGCCAGGTCCGGAGGCAGCTCGCGGCGCGCGCCGGTCGTTCCCGTGACGGAGACGTAGTAGATGAAGCCCTTCGACCGCCGCGCGATGATCCGCGTCCGCTCCGGAGGGGTGGTGGGGGCGACCAGGAAGACCGGATACAGCCCCGCCCGAAGGGCCAGGCGCGCCACCGCGCCGCCCTCGTCCGCCGGCAGGTCGGGGATGATCACGCCGTCCACCCCCGCCTCCGCCGCCCGCGCGAAGTACTCCTCCGCCCCCATGCGCGTGACCAGGCTCAGCGAAACCATCGTCAGCACCGGCACGGCACAGCGCGTCCGGAGCTCCTTCATCATGTCGAAGACGGCGGCGAGCCGGAATCCGCGCGCCAGCGCCCGGGTGTAGGAGGCCTGGATCGTCGGGCCGTCGGCCACGGGGTCGGAATACGGAATCCCCAACTCGACCAGGTCGGCCCCGCGACGGGCGAACTCCTCGATCAAGGCGCCGGTGGTCGCCAGGTCGGGGTCGCCGGCCGTCAGGAAGGGCATGAACGCGGCCTCTCCGGCCCGCTGCGTCCGCGCAAAGGCTTCGTCAATCCGATTCCGCACCGTCGCCTCCCTCCCTCGATGACCGGTGGCCTGTTGCGCCGCGGTCAAATCTTCAGTCCCAACTTCTCCGCCACCTCGAAGCAGTCCTTGTCGCCGCGTCCGGACAGGCAAAGGACGATGGTCTGCTCGCGGCTCATGCGCGGGGCGAGCTTCATCACGTGCGCCACGGCGTGGGCCGATTCGAGGGCCGGGATGATCCCCTCCAGGCGCGAGAGCGTCTGGAAGGCCTCGAGCGCCTCCGCGTCCGTCGCCGAGACATACTCCACCCGGCCGCAGTCCTTCCAGTAGCTGTGCTCCGGGCCGACGCCGGGGTAGTCCAGTCCGGCGGAGATGCTGTGCGCCGGCAGCGTCTGGCCGTCGGCGTCCTGCAGGACGTACGAACGGCTCCCGTGCAGGATGCCGACCACGCCGCGCTCGAGTGTGGCGGCGTGCTGCGGGGTGTCCAGGCCGTGCCCGGCGGCCTCGACGCCGATGAGCTTCACGGCGGCATCGCCGACGAAGCGGGTGAACATGCCGGCCGCGTTGCTGCCGCCGCCGACGCAGGCGACGACGGCATCGGGCAGGCGACCTTCCCGGCGGAGGAACTGGCGGCGCGTCTCGCGTCCGATGACCGACTGGAAGTCGCGCACCATCCTGGGAAAGGGATGCGGCCCGCCGACGGAGCCGAGAATGTAATGCGTGTCGCGGACCGAGCCCATCCAGTCGCGCATGGCCTCGGTCATGGCCTCCTTCAGCGTGCGCGTGCCCGAGGTCACCGGGACCACGCGCGCGCCGAGCATCCGCATCCGGAAGACGTTCAGCGACTGCCGCCGCATGTCTTCCTCGCCCATGTACACGTCGCACTCGAAGCCGAAGAGCGCGGCGGCCACCGCCGTGGCCACGCCGTGCTGGCCGGCGCCGGTCTCCGCGATGACGCGCCGCTTGCCCATCCGCCGCGTCAGCAGGGCCTGGCCGAGGGTGTTGTTGATCTTGTGCGCGCCGGTGTGCAGCAGGTCCTCGCGCTTGAGGTAGATGCGCGCCCCGCCGAGGCGCGCCGTCAGTCGCTCCGCCGGGGTCAGCGCCGTCGGCCGTCCGGCGTAGTCGCGCAACAGGGCGTCCAACTCGCGCCCGAAGGCGCGGTCGCGCCGGGCGGCGCGGTACTGCGCGGCCAGTTCCGTGACGGCCGGCATCAGCGTCTCGGGGATGTAACGTCCCCCGAAGACCCCAAAATGTCCGCGGGAATCGGGCAGCATGATAACTCTCTCCGTTCCTGAAGGCGGGCGCGCCGACGAGGACGCGCTCTACGGGGCTTTGACCAGGTGCAGCCGGATGGCCTTTCCGCCGAGCTTGATCTCCTTGGCCGATTCGCAATGGCCGGGATAAAGCCGGACGCAGAGCGTTTCGCTGCGGATGTGCTCGCCGTGCGCGGCAAGGGCCTCGCGCAGGATGGCGTCCTCCGTCTCCCAGGCGACCTCGATCCGGTCGAGCATCTCCAGGTCGGCCTCCTTGCGCATCTGCTGGATGTGGCGGGTCAGGTCGCGGCTGAACCCCTCGCGTTCGAGCTCGGGGGTGACGTGGGTGTTGATCGCCGCCAACAGCCCGTGATCCTCGGCCACGGCAAGGTTCTCCGCCTCATGCTTCTGGACGACGATCTCCTCGGGCAGCAGCGACCACGAGCGGTCGCCGGCTTCGAGGGGTACGGCGCGTCCGGCGGCGACGGCGCGCGCTACGGCGGCGGGGTCCTGCTGCGCCAGCAGCTCGCGCACGCGCGCGCCCTCCTTGCCGTACTTGGGGCCCAGGAGCTTCATGTTCGGCTTGATCTCGTAGCGTACGAGCGCCGCGACGTCGCGCTCGACGCGCAGCGACTTGATGTTGAGTTCGTCGAGGATATGGTCGCGGAAGCGTGCAAGCGCATTCGCCTGCGCCTCGTTGGCCGGCACGACGATCATCTCGCTCAGGGGCAGCCGCACGCGCAGTTGGCGCGCTTCGCGCAAGGCCAGGACGGCGGAGACGACCTGCATCGCCGCGTCCATTTCCCGGCTCAGGGCCTCGTCGTGCAGCGCGGGGTCGGGCTGCGGGTAGTCGCACAGGTGTACGCTCACCGGCGCGGCGGGGTCCACGTCGCGGACGAGGCGCTGGTAGAACTTTTCGGTGACGAAGGGCACGAGCGGCGCCAGCGCCTGGCACAGGGTTGTGAGGACCTCGTGAAGGGTCTGGTAGGCCGCCTGCTTGTCGCGGTCGTTCGCGTCGCGAGGACGCCAGAAGCGGCGGCGCGAGCGCCGCACGTACCAGGTGCTCAGCGCGTCGAGCAGTTCTTCCGCCGCCCGCGTCACGGTCGGCGCGTCGAAGTCCGCCAGGCGCTCATTCGCCGTGCGGAGGAACTCCTGGAGACGCGAGAGGATCCAGCGGTCCAGGTCCTGCCGTTCGGCCGGGGGTACCCTGGGCGCGCGCGGGTCGAAGCCGTCGGTCCGCGCGTAGCCGATGAAGAAGCTGAAGACGTTCCACCACGTGTTGAAGACCTTGCGCTTGACCTGCTCGGCCGGCGTGTAGCCGAAGTTGAGGTTGTTCGTCGGGTTCTGGCGGCAATAGAGCCAGCGCATGGCGTCCACGCCCATCTTCTCGGCGGCGTCGTCGAACCAGATGGCGTTGCCGGTGGACTTGTGCATCTCCTCGCCCTTCTCGTCGCGCACCAGGGCGTGTCCGAGCAGCGTCTTGAAGGGCGGCCGGTTCTCCATCATCGTGCTCATGGCCAGCAGCGCATAGAACCAGTTGCGGAACTGGCCGGGGAAGCACTCGAGGACGAGGTCGGCGGGGGTCCACTTCTCCCAGTACGCGCGGTCGGTGTTGTAGCGCACGGTGCTGTAGGGCACAATGCCGGCATCGAGCCAGGGGTTGCCGACGTCGGGGATGCGCGCGACGGCCTTGCCGCACTTCCCGCAGCGGACCTTGACGGCGTCCACCCAGGGCCGGTGCGGCGAGTGGCCCTCGAACTGCTCCCAGCCCTCGACGGCGCGCGCCCGGAGCTCCTCCCGTCCGCCGATGACGTCGAACCAGCCGCACTCGCAGGAGTAGATCGGCAGCGCCAGGCCCCAGTAGCGCTTCTTGCTGATCATCCAGTCGTGCATATTCGCCAGCCAGTCCAGCTCCAGGTCCTTGCCGTAGTCGGGGATCCAGCGGATCTTCTGGACGTTCTCCATGATTTCCTCGCGCCAGGACATGGAGATGTACCATTCATCCACCGAGCGGAAGAGCAGTTGCGTGGCGCAGCGCCAGCAGTGGGGGTAGTCGTGCTCGTAGTTTTCCTTCTTGTAATACACATTGCGCCGCCGGAGCTCTTCCAGCACCTTCTCCGCCACCGTTCCGGCGTACTGGCCCGCCAGGAACCCGAAGTCCGGCTTGTAGATTCCGGCATCGTCAATGGGCGCGATGACCGGCAGTTGAAGCTGCTTGGAGAGGTCGAAGTCCTCCTTGCCGCAGCCGGGGGCGATATGAACGATGCCGGTGCCGTCGGTGGCCGTCACGTCCTTCCAGGGGATGATCCGATGCGCCTTGACGTGGCGCGACGGCTCGGGCAGGTCGTCGAAGGGCCCGACATACTCCAGGCCCAGCAGGCGGCTGCCGGGAAGCTCCTCGACCACCTCATACGCGCCGCGCTCCTTCAAGATGCCCAGGCGCTCGCGGCTGACGTAGTAGAGCTCGTCGTTCTGTCGCACCTTGCAGTACGCCAGTTCCGGGTGGACGGCGCAGGCCACGTTGGCCGCCAGGGTCCACGGCGTCGTCGTCCACACCAGCAGGTGCTCGCCGGGGCGGTCGCGGAGCGGCAGCTTGATATAGACCGCCAGGTCCGTGATCCGCTTGTAGCCTTCCCGCCGTTCCTGTTCCGAAATCCCCGTGCCGCAGCGCGGGCACCAGGGCATGGCATCGAGACCCTTGTAGATCAGGCCGCGCTGGTGGCACTTCTTCAGGAAGGCCCAGATGGTGTAGTTGTTCTCGTCGGACATGGTGAAATAGGAGCGACGCTGTCCGGGGTCTTTGGCCCAGTCCTCGGCCCGGTCCCAGTCCATCCAGTATCCCAGGCGGATGGACTGCGCCGTCTGCGCCTGGGCGTACTGATTCACGCGCGCCTTGCAGGCGTTGATGAACTTCTCGAGCCCGAACTCCTCGATCTGACGCTTGTCCTTGAAGCCGAACTGCTTCTCGACCTCGACCTCGACCCACAGCCCCTGGCAGTCGAAGCCGTTCTGATAGCGCAGTTCATGGCCCGTCATGGCATGGAAGCGCTGGTAGCAGTCCTTGAGGGTGCGGCCCCAGGCGTGGTGGACGCCCATGGGGTTGTTCGCGGTGATCGGGCCGTCGAGGAAAGACCACTTCGGCTTGCCGGCGTTCTTCTCGCGCAGCTTGCGAAAGGCTTGCGATTCCTCCCAGAACTTGAGGATTTCGTGCTCGAAGGCGACCAGATCGAAGCTCTTTTCGACGGGACGGAACATGGTAAACCTGCCAGGAAACTGGGGAGAAACGCCGGGCCATCGGACCGGAATCTACCGATTCGCGCCGGATTCCGCAAGCCAGAGGGCGCCGGAGAGCGAAGACCCCGATCCCATCACCCGCGCACACAGCCCTTGGTCAGGATGATGTTGGCGTAGGGGGCGAGTTCGCCGGTGGCGACGACGGCAAAGGCGCGGCGGGCGCGCTCGTAGAACTCGAAGCGCTCGATGAACGCGAACTCGCCGGGCCAGCCGGGGAGGCCCTTGAGGGCCTGCGCGTAGGTCTTCCAGATCGCCGGCTCGGGGTCCCCCGCGCACACGGCCATCAGTCCCACGGGATGGCGGACATAGGTGTCGAGGGGAAAGAAGGGAAGCACGGCGCACAGAAGGGGCGCGACACCGTGGCCGTCGGCGCGGATGAGCCGCCGCGCGCACGCGGCCGCCGGGAAGTTCCCGTCGGCCAGCACGAGTTCGTCCCCGTGCCCCATCTCCATCATCGTCGTGAACAACTCCGGCGAGAGAATCGGCGGAATCCCCGTCAGCATGGCGTATCCTTTCACAACGGGCGGCGTTCCCGGCACGCGCGCGATGCGGCCCGGTCCCGGACGTTACGGGGCCGCCACGACCTCGGCCAGCGTTCCCAGAGTATCCGCGTCCAACCGTCGAAGAAACGCCTCCCATTCCTGCGCATGGCGGTAGATGGCCATGGCGGCGAGTTTCTTGGTCAGCAGGGCGTCGCGGTAGGGACGCATCTCCGCGGTGTCGAGGGTGCGCTGGATGCGGGCCAGGCCCAGTCGTTCGACCAGGGCGCCCGGCACATAGGCGCGCAGGACGGCCTCCACGATCTCCCGCCGTTTGAGCAAGGCATCGAGGCTGCCGTACAGCCGCTCCTGCAACGCCAGGAGCTGCTCGCTCGTCTGCACCGACAGGCGGTAGAGGGGGGTCTTCGTCCGGGCGTGCAGCGCCAGCAGCATCCGAGCCTCGGCCGCCGCGTTGCGCGCGATCAGGTCGAAGACCGCGCGGATCAAGTCCGACCGCGCCGCCGCGTTCCGGACGAGAACCTTGTCGTATTCTTCGCCCAGCAGGAAGGCCGTCAGAACCTCGGCGATCGAACTGCTCGTCACGCCGCCCTTGTTGGCGCTGCTGTCGCGGATCTGGAGGATGGGCGTTTCGGCGGCGAGGACCTCGCGCGCGGTGTCGTCGAAGAAGACATTGGCGCCCTCGACGATGACGCGCAGCTCCTTGAAGACGGCGGCGAAGGCGCGGACGTTCTCGGCGTTGATAGTGTCCTTGAACCCGCCGCAGGGAACGAAGGCGCGGAGGTTGGCCTCGGCGATGAACTTGCGCGAGTCGGGGTTGACGAGGAACTGCCGGTGGAAGAAGGCGCCGTCGGCGATGAGCGTGCCGTCGGGCAGGCGGACCTGGCCGGGCGCGCGCGGCACACGGAAACCGCGCCGGCCGATCTTCTCCGCCGGGTAGGCCAGGCTGTTCAGCCGCGGCGCGGTATGGCGCGCGAAGGCGATCTTCATCAGCTCCCGGCGGTCAAGGCCGTCGGGGTCGAAAAGGATGCTGCCGCTGTCCACGATAAGGCAGATGCGCCCCCGGAAGGATTGCACCTGGTTGGCGCCGAGGTCGCCGTCGGGACCGCCGGTCATCATCAGGTTGACCTCCTCCTCGCGGAGGCCGGTGTGTTCGAGGAGGACACGCAGCACGGCCATGACGCCCATCGTCGTCATGCCGCTGGCTTCGATGCGCTCGCCGATGCGCGCGTAGATGCGGTCCATGTCCGTGGTGACGAACTGCGGCACGCCGTCGAGTTCGAGCTGCGTGCCCTGGGGCAGCGCCACGAGACCGAAGACGCGCCGGTCGCGCAGGAGACCGTAGGTGTCGTGCGGGATCCCGATGCTCTTGCCCGTTGTGATCGTGCGCCAGTGCTTGTAGCCGCGCGCGCGCGCCCGCTCGGCCACGGCGTCCATGAAGCCGGCCGTGCCCTCATCGGGCCCGAAGAAGATCATCTCCGGACGGCCCAGGTAATCCACGATGTCCTCGCCCCCCTGGACCAGGTCCATGACGCCCTCGGTGAGGTCGAGGACGGCGCTCAGGCCGTCGCGGGCGTATTCCACGCCGGGCACGATGACCGCCTTGGCGCCGCTCTCGGCGATGTCCTTGTGCTTCAGGCGCTGCGCCACAGGGCCCAGGGCGTAGTTCAGCAGCGGCATGTTGTCGAGTTCGTTCTCGTAGTTGCCCGGCGTCACGCGGATCAGCCGCATGCCCCCGCGTGCGATGTCCTCCGCGCGCATGTGCGTGGCGACGGCGTAGAAGCCGATAACGAAGAAGATGCCGTGCACCTTGCCGGGAAAGACCAGCCGGTCCAGCAGGGCCGGGTCGAGCCGGAAGGCCGTAGAGCGCTTGGCGACGCGGTAGAAGTTCGTCTTTTGCGTGTGGGTGATCAGGCGGGTCATGAAGAGGAAGATGTCGCCGCCGGTGCGGTCGTCCACGAACGCAATCGCCGCGCGCTGCCGGAAGGCGGCCAGTTCCCGGTCAATCGCCTTCAGGTCGGCTTTGCCGCGATGGCGGGGGTTGAACTTCCGGTCGAAGAGCTTGTGAAGCTGCTTGAGGAGGTCCAGGCGGCGGCGCAGGGTGTCGAGGATGCCCTGGCGCGTGTATTCCGCGCGGTTGCCGTCGAAGATGCGCTTGGCGAAGGCGTCGCGCAGTTCCTTGCGCGCCAGGCCGTCCATGATCGCCTGGTCGCCGGGCTGGTCCTTGCTGATGAAGGTATGGACGAAGGCGCACGCCGCGATGGCAAAGAGGTACTCCGGGAAGGTCAGCGCCCCGCCGACGTAGAGGTCGTCCAGGTCGCCGGCCTGGATCGCCAGGAGGGCGCGCAGGCGCTCGACGGCCTTGTCCAGCACCGCGCGGCGCGGCTCGCCGTCCAGGTACATCGAGCAGACCGACTCGATCCGCCCCGACGGCGTCCGGTAGGTTTCCCAATAGGCCCGGTTCAGAGTGATGTGGAGCTCCGAGAGCATCTGCCGGATGACCGGCAGGGCGGAGCGGTTGAAATCGTCCACGAACATGATGCGCGTTTCGTCGGCCGGGGCGGCCCGGCTGACCTCGACCAGCGGCAGCACCGAGGCCTTGCTGCGCCCGAGGAATTCCTCGTACCGCTCGCGCGTGACCTGGGGTATCTCCTGGCCCCCCGCGCACTGGTTGAAGGCAAAGGGGGACTCGTCCGGCTTGAGTTCTTCCCACTTGCGGCACGGTTCGGGACGAATGATATACGTGTAGTACTGGTGCTCGCGCCCGAAGTAGTACTCGATCCGGCTGCCCGTCATGACGCGGTTGAGGACGGCTTCCATCCGGTCGCGGTTCTCGGCGGTGGCCAGGCGCGCCTGCACGCCTTCGGCCACCGCCACGGGCGCCTCGGAAACCTCGCTGCGCAGCACGAAAGCGCCGTCCTTGTACTGCATGTGGGTGGCGATCGTCCTCAGGATTCGCTTCAGCGCGTCCTTCGTCACATTGCGGAAGAAGTACTGCGGCAACCCCAACTGCGTCAGCAGCACGCCGGCCGCTGCGTTCAGGCAGCCTGCCGTCAGCAACCCCTCCCCGGCCAGTTCAATGACGCTCTCGTAAAGCACGCTGGCTTCCAGGCCGCCCGCCTGGGCGGCGGCCACGATCGAAGAAGACTCCATGCGAAGACGCATCTCTTTCATCGGACGATCCCTTATTCCAGGCCGAGCAGGCGTACGGCGTTGCCGCCCATGATCTTGTCGAAGGCCTCCGCCGATATTCTGCCCTTCGCCCGCCCCTCGCGCAAGAAGGTCAGCAACTCGCACTTGTCGTTCCAGGGCCAGCAGACATCCAGGCCCATCAAGAGCCGGTCCTGGAACTCCTCGAGGAAGGCATAACCCCAGTCCGGGTCGCGGCGGACGGCGTTGAGACCGCTGCCGGCGCTGAGGTCGCCCCAGAGGTTCGGATAGCGCCGCAGCAGCTCCGGCAAACGTCCGCCCGGCTTGACCGGGCCGCTCGGGTAGCTCTCGCGCTCGGTCAGCGTCGGCTTCGGGCCGACCTCCGCCCAGAAGCCCTGCGAGTGGCCCAGGAACTGAAGGCGCGGCCAGGTCTGAAGCGCCTCCTCAAGGTTCACCAGACCCGGCTCGGAGATCAGGCCGTAGGTGTTGTAGTCGCGCGTGGCCATGTGAAAGATGACCGGCAGGTCCACCGCCTCGCACGCCCGGAAGAGGTTCCGGACGCGGGGGTCATGCCACCACAGGTTGGCGGTAATCTCGCCCAAGCCCTTGGCGCCGAGGGACTTGTAATACTCGAGGATAGGGACGAAATCCTTCCGCAGGCTGCCCCCCTGCCGGGGGTCCACGTTGCAGAACTTGATGAAGCGCCCCGGGAACTGGTCGCACGCCTCAAAGGCTTCCTCCACCGTCTGCACCACGTGCGGCGACTCCGGAGAGACGATCGGCAGCACCACGGCGCGCCCGATGCCCGCGCGGTCCATCAGCGCCACCATCTCGGCGGCGGTGATGAACGTGTCGCCCCGTCCCGGACGAAGGAAACCGCGGCGAGGCAGGATATGCTCGTGGACATCAATGAGGGGTGCGGACATGATCGTAATGGCCTCCTCGAAGGAAAAGGCGCGGGGCGGACGACGCCATCGCCCGCCCCGAGAACCGCCGGCAGTTTACCCGCCGCCGGTGCGTGGCGCTACCCCCGCAGCTTCCGGGCCGTCTCGGCCACGCGGCGGCCCAGCGCCTCGGCGATCGCCAGGTCCTCCGGTGTCGGCTGAAGCTCCCCGCGCGGCCCGGCCAGCGTGCTCGGCCCGTAGGGCGTCCCGCCGCGCCTCTCGACGTGGAGCAGCCCCGGCGTCGAGTAGGGCACGCCCACGACGATCATCCCCATGTGCAGCAACGGCACCATCATCGTCAACAGCGTCGTCTCCTGCCCGCCATGCGCCGTGGCCGTGGAGGTGAAGACCCCTGCCGGCTTGCCCTCGAAGGCCCCCTTGAGCCACAGCCCCGGCGTCGAGTCAATCAGGCGCTTCATCTGCGCGCACATATTGCCGTAGCGCGTCGGCGTTCCCCAGAGAATGGCATCCGCCTGCTCCAGGTCGGCCAGCGAGCACTCCGGGATGTCCTTCTGCCTTTCCCAGGCGGCCTGCGCGTACTTGTCGCCGGCGGTCTGCGCCTGGATGTCGTCGAACTCCTTGACGCGCCGGAGAACGAGCTCCGCGCCGGGAACGGACTGAACGCCCTTCGCCGCCGCCTGGGCCAAAGCCAACACATGTCCGTACCGCGAGTAGTACACCACAAGAACCTTCATGGCGTCCTCCCTTCTTCGAGGTGCCGCGCCGCATCCCGTGCGTTGCCAACTCAAGCCTACCACGCCCCGCCGGCATGTTCAAGGACTTCTCCGAACCAGAGGCCGCCGCAGACCCCGGAACGGCCTCTTGACAGCGCGTGACGATGCCCCTAGACTTGCCGCAGACCGCCGCCCGCTCGCAATCTCACGGAGGACAGGATGGCCATTCACTTCAAGTGCCAGTGCGGCAAGGGCTTCAAGGTGGACGAGTCCTTCGGGGGCAAACGGACGAAATGCCCGGCGTGCGGCGCGGTCGTCTCCATCCCGAAATCCGGCGCGTCTGCCTCGCCGGCCGTCAAGCCTCAGTTCCGGCTGGCGGAGGAAACGCCTTCGGCCGCATCGGACAACAGCCTGGCCCTTGAAGCGGAGACGCTCGGACCGGGCGGCAAGACCGGAGAGACCCGCGCCGCTCCTCCGCCGACGCCCCCCGCTGCTTCACAGGCCGCCAAGGTCCGGAAGGACGAGGCCGAACTCGGACTGGAGGAGGAAAGCCTGGGCGTGGGCGGCAAGATGCCCTCCGAGGCGGCTCCGCCGCCGCCGGCAACGCCGAAGCCCCCCCCGGTCGCGAAGCCCCCGCCCGCACAGGCCGATGCCGCATTGGACCTCGGCCTGGAGGTCGAAACGCTGGGACCCGGCGGCAAGACCGGCCCGACGCCCGCCGCCGCGACGCCCGAACCGGTGAAGCCGCCCGACTCGACGCGCGATGAGATTCCCATCGAGTTGCCGCTGGAGGCGCCCCCTGCGCCTCCGACCGCGCCGCCGCCGTCCGCCGGCCCGGCTCTGGCGCCTGAGGCCGCCCCGCCCGCGCCGCAAGCGCCCCCGCGCGTTGCCGAAGGCCGCAAGTGCCCGAAGTGCGGCGCGGCGGCCACCGCCAAGGCGGCCATCTGCCTGGAATGCGGCGCGCCCATTTCCGGCGCGGCTCCGGCCAAGGCAACGCCGGCCAAGGGCAAGCTGCCCGACCGCCTGCGCGACCTCGCCGAGGATGCCATCGAGTGGGTCAGGAAGCACAAGGTACCCGCCATCGCCGCCGGCGCGGTGCTCGTGCTGGGGCTCGGCGCGGGGGGATTCTTCCTCTGGAAGATGAAGTCCGCCGCTCCCGTCGCGCCGCCGGCAGTGGCCGCTGCGCCGGTCGGGATGCCGCCCTCCGGAGACGCGCCCGCCGCGCCGGCCGCACCGGCCGCCACCACAACGACCACCCTTTCCCCGCAGTGGGAACGGCAGTTCCGCGACCCGACCCTCAACGCCCGGCGCGACCTGGAGGACTACCGCCGCGCCTGGACGGTCGCCGGAGGCAAGGCCGTGGAGGCCGCGCAAGTCCCGGCCACGGTGAAGGTGCTCCCGGATCCCGGCGGACCGCCGCGCGTGCGGCCCGTGGCCTGGGTTTCTGCCGACGCCCGACGCAGCCAGGTTCTTTTCAGCGATGGCGGCATTCGCCTGATGTTCGAGGCCGACCGCGCTCTGCTGGAGGTCCGCGGCGGCCCCGGCGGCCTCCTCAACGCCGCCGACGAGGCCCTGCTGCGTCGCCTGACGCCCAAGCTCGAAGTCGTCAACTCGCGCCTGACCGCGCTCGACGTGGTGGTGGACGGACGGCCTGTCGGACGGGCCGCGCCCGATTCGCCGTTGACGGTGGAACTCACTCCCGGCAAGCATGAGGTCATCCTGGCGGCCGGGGAAATCCGGAGCGAAGCGATCTCCGTCGAGGCCGCACCCGGCGTCGTGGAGCGTCTCTTCCTCCCCCGCCAGCAGGACTTGCCCTGGCTGGCGATTCGCAACTACCGCGTCGCGCTGCAGGCACTGGCGGTATCGGTCGGGTCGCAGCCGCCGCCATACGCCATCGAGCGCACAGGAAACACGATCACCAGCCTCCGCTCCGCCGTCGAGCGCGTGGTCTTCACGAACCCCATCGCGCGCAACGCCATCGCGCCCGACGGGCGCTCGATCGAGGCGCGGATCGAGCGCGAGGAGGCGACACTGGCCGGCCTGGACGACAAGACGCTTCATGTCGGGGAGACGGGCCGCCTGGAGGAGGGCGCGGTGCTGTACAAGAACGGGGCGAAGGTCCTTTACCGCCGCACGGCGATCGGCCCGGTGGGGCGGCAGTCGCTGCCGGACCTTGGCCTGGCCGAATTCGGGCGCATGCGAGGCGGAGCCTCCTCCGTCGCCGGCCTCGGAACGCCTGCGGCGCCCGCTCCGGCCGCGCCCGGCGCGCCGGCCGATGGCGCCCGCGGGGTCTCCACGCGGCTGGAACGGCTGACGGCCTATCCTGAGGTCTATCTCCCGAACCCCGACAGCGACGCAATCGGCAAGCCCTTGAAAGACTCGACCGCCGTAACGTTGCTTCTGGCGCGCATGGGCGCGGGCGCAGCCCGTTCTGCCGCCGCGCCCCCGGCAGCCCCGCCGGTCCCTGCCGCACCCGCGGCTTCCGGCGGAGAAGCGCGCCGTCCCGCGCTTCCGACCGGCGCGTCCTATGCCGCCGCTCAGGCCGTCGGCCTTCTGCCGCCCGCGCCCGACGCGGTGATCGGTGCGCTTCCGCCAGAACGCGCCCTGGCGATGCTGGCGATCCTTCGCGACCCGGCGGCCCTGGCGCCGGTCCTTCGCCAACTCGAGGGGATGGACCCCAAGACCGAAGGGTACGCCGAGGCGCTCCTGGCTGTTGCGCGATGCGGACGGGCCACGGCCATGCTCCCGATCCGTTCGGCCGTCGAGAAATCCCGCCTCCATGCGATCGTGGCCTTTGCGTTGATTGACGACCCCGCCGCCCGGCAGGCGTTGCCGGGGATCGTTGCCGGCTTGACGGCGCGCGACGCGGTCGAGGCCATCGCCGCGTGGCCGGGGTTGGGGGGGCCCGCCAGCCGCCGGGCCTTTGCGCAGGCGCTCCTGACGGCGAACCCCGCCCTCATGGAAGACGCCGACGCCCTCAACGCGTTGATCCGCTTCGAACCGTGCGCGCTCGAGGCCGCCCTCCTGGCGCGCCTGACGGCATCCCTCAAGGCGCCGGAGTCCCCGACGCCCGCTCCGACGGACAAGGCGGGCGAGACCGCGCCGGACCTGAAGGACGGGGCGCCCCTCTCCTGGCTGGTCCTGGCGCGCTTGCAGAGCGTCGAGGCGATTGCGGCGTATGCGGCGCTCCTCAAGGACAAGGATCCCCTGCGCCGTCATGCGGCCCTTCAGGCCCTGAGTGAAGCGCCCGATCCCGCCCTGGTCGGGCTTGTGGCGTCGCTGCTGCGCGACCCCGGCGCGCCGACGCGCTGCGCGGCGGCGCTCTTCCTGGCGCGCGTGGGCGATGCCGCCGCCGTCAAGGCGCTGGCGGAGGGCATGACGCGCGAACTGGCGCTACGGTCCATCTGCGTCGCGACGCCCACACTGGTTCGGCGCGCGGGCCCGCAGCCCACGGCGGAACTCCTTGTGAAGATGCTCGTCGCCACGTCCGAGAGCGCGCCGGCCGAGACGCCGGGTGCGCCCGCACAGCCGCCGCCGTCGGCCGGGCCCTATGAGCCGGCCGGGTCGGAAGCCATTCTGGCGGCGATGGAGGCCGCACGATTGCGCCCCGAGGGCCTCCCTGAAGCGGCGATGAAGAAGCTGGCCGCGTCGCCCGACGGACGCGTGCGCGGCGCGGTCTTGATCTGGACACTGGCCTCCGGCTCGGCGGACGCGACGCCGACGGTCGAAGCCGGCCTGAAGGACGCCGCCGTCGCCGTTCGGCGGGCGGCGATTGACGGCATTCGGACGCTTCCGCCTCCGGCCCGCGCGCCGCTGTTTGCGCTCGCCGCCAAGGATGCAGAGCCTGAGGTGCGAGCGGCGGCCATGAGCGCCGCCGTCCGGGGCGGGCTCGACGCCGCCGCGGTCCGGAGCGTTCTGTCCGCGGGTCTGGACGATGCGAGCCCAGGCGTCGTTCGGGCGGCGGCGCGCGCCGCCCGCGCGCAGGGCGCGCCCGCCCTGGGCGACGCGGCCTGCGCCGCCCTGAACAAGCAGGCGGCTCCGACTCCCGAGACTGTGCCCGCGACGATCGAGTTGATCAACGCCGCCGTGGCGCTTCGCGCGCCCAACGCCGCCGGCACGCTGATGATGCTGCTGGCCAGCCCCGAGGCGGAGGTTCGCGCCGCCGCCGCGTCCGGCCTGGGACGGCTGCGCGCCGCCAACGCCGTGGCGGCCCTGGCCACGGCATTGCAGGACAAAGAGCCCGCCGTGGCCGTGGCCGCGCTGGCCGCGCTGGGGGAACTCGGGACCCCCCAGGCCGCACAGGCTGCCCTGATCGCCTTGCAGCAGCAGAAGGACCTTCCCCCGCTTCTGCGCCGAAAGATCCTGGTTGGCGCGTTGAGCCGCAGCAGCGCCGATGCGTCCTGGGCGGCCCGAATCCCCCTGGCCGACACCGATCTCACCGTGCTGGCGGAGGTGGCCGCCGGCGCGTCGCCGGCCTGGCGCACGCCGCTGGCGGTCGTGGCGCGCCGGTATGTCGCCGATTCGCGTCCCGAGTTGCGCCGTCCCGCGGGGCTGATCCTTGCCGCCCTGGCGGACGACCCGGAGATGCGGAAGTTGCTGATGGATTCCTGGGAGCGCGACGCCGCCGGTCTGGGAGAGGCCGTAGCCGACGTCTTCCGCCGCTCACGCGATCCGCAGGCGCTCGATGCCGAGTTGTTGCGCCGCTACCGCCAGTTGGCGGAGGCGGCGGCGCGCTGGCCCGGTCTGACCAAGGGAACGCCGGAGGAGGCGCAGGCGGTGCGTCTGGCGCTGATCGAGGCGGCCGGCAAGACCGGCGGCGACGAGGCCGCGCGCGTCCTGCGCAACATGCTGGCCGCCGACTCGCGCGCGGAGGTGCTGCCGGCCCTGATTGCCGCCCTGGCGGAGTCCGATTCGGCGCTGGGCGTTCAGTACCTGTCGGACCTGGCGGCGCCGCAGAGCAGCGCGCGCGCCGACGGGTTGACGCCGGCGATCATCGAGGCCATCGCCCGCGCCGGGCAGACGCACCGCGAGAAGGCCATCGAGGCGCTGGCGCGCCTGACGCGGAATCACATGCCCCCGGAGGTCTCCGCCGCCGCGCTGGACGCCATGGCCCGCCTCGGTGCGTTGCCGGCTGCCAGGAGCGCCGAAGGCGCGGAATCCCGAACCCGACCTTAGCCCGCCGCCCGCGCGGCTCGGAGCGCTCGATGCCCTGGCGCAGACACCTCTTCATGCTCCGTCCGCACCTGCGCGACCTCCTTCCGCCCGCGCCCCCGGCTGGCGTGGCGCTGCGGAGTTTCCGCGCCGGGGACGAGGCGGCGTGGCTCGACGTGATTCGGGCGGGATACGGCGGCGAATGGGCGCCGGACACCTTTGAACGATGCATCCGTTCGGACGAGTCCTTCCACCCCGAGCGTCTCCAACTGGCCGAGCGCAACGGACGCCTCGTCGGCGTTGCCGGCGCCTTCCACAAGGTCATTCACGGCGACCACGCCGGCTATCTGCACATGATGGCCGTCCGCCCCGAAGAACGCCGCAGCGGCATTGGCACGGCCCTGCTGCTGGCGTGCCTGGCCTCCTTTCGCGAGCAGGGACGCCGCGAGGTCGTTCTCGATACCGATGCCTCGCGTCTTCCGGCGGTGCGCCTGTACCTTCGCCACGGATTCCTGCCCTTCCCCGAGACGGAGGCGGAGATGGAGAGCTGGCGCGGCGTACTGGCGGAGGCGGGGTATGGGGGGATGATCGGGCGGCTGCGGCTGCGCGCCCTGCCCGAAGGCGCTCCGAAGAGCTGAGAGCGCTCAGAGCCGGATGCTCTGCTGCTCCATCGTCGCCCCGGCGATCAGGTCCTTCTCCAC
Organism: Planctomycetota bacterium; assembly: GCA_022705425.1. GTDB lineage: Bacteria > Planctomycetota > Brocadiia > CAIUPP01 > CAIUPP01 > JAKJEM01. The sequence goes on along the minus strand of JAKJEM010000007.1, from coordinate 22,018 downwards.
CGAGATGCGCCCGGCGCGCACTTCGCCCAGGAAGAGGTCCGCCAGGCGCGGGTCGAACTGCGTCCCCGCGTTCTTGCGGATTTCCTCCATCACGCGCTCCTTGGCGCAATGGCTGCGGTAGGGGCGCGTGGAGCCCATGGCATCGAAGGAGTCCGCCAGGCCCAGGATGCGCGCCGGGAGCGGAATCTTCTCCCCTGCGAGGCCGTCGGGATAGCCCTTTCCGTCCCATCGTTCATGGTGGTGGAGCACCACGTCGCCGACGACCTGTGAGCCTTCGATCTGGCTCAGGATGCTGTAGCCCAGGCGGGGGTGCTGCTTGATGATGGCGTATTCTTCATCGGTCAAGCGGTCCGGCTTGTGCAGGATGCGCTCAGGAATGCCGATCTTGCCGATGTCGTGCAGGAAGCCGCCCAGTTCGAGGGCGTTGAGCGTTTCCGACGGAAGGCCGATCACCCGTCCGAGATCCATGGCGTAGGCGGTCACCCGCTCGGAATGGCCGCGCGTGTATTCGTCCTTGGCTTCCAGCGCGGCAATCAGCGCCCACACGGTGCCGTAGAGGAGATGAATATTGCTCTTGAGCTCCCCCTTGTTCATCTGCGGCAACGCCTCGACGATGCTCGATGTGACAATGGGCTTGGGCGCGCTCTTGTCCGTGAAGGTGAAGTCCACCACCCCGAAGCGGATCACGTCGCCGTCCACGACCTTCTGCCGGGTGACGCGCTGCTCGTTGACCCAGGTGCCGTTGCTGCTGCCCAGGTCGGTGACGAAGACCCCCCCCTCGCAGCGCTCGAAGCAGGAATGCTGGCGCGAGAGGCCCGTCTCGAAGATCTGGATGTCCACGTCGTGCCCGCGCCCGACGATGAGCTTCTTGCCCTCGCTGAGAGGAAAGGACTTGTTGTAGAGCTTGCCCTTCAGGATGATCAGGTCGTTGGCCATGGCCGTCCTTCAAACCGATCGGAATGCCGGTCGCAGCGCCTGACAACCCAGTATAGGTCGGAATGGGGGGCCTGTCAAACGCCCATCCTGGCGGGAGGGAGTGGTATTCGCCCGCATCACCGTCCGGTCTCGGTACACAGGCCTTGCCTGCGTCGGGGTGTGAGGCCCCTTGTGCGACGCCTCCCTGCCGGCCGAGGGTCGGCGCTTCTCATCCGCTTCTAACCCCGTTCTATACGAAGCATAGCCCGTCTGCCGGAGCATCATCAAGCCTTGACTCCCTTCAACCGAACCACGGAACTTGCGGAGTCGCGCGCGATGAACAGGACATCCGACCCGGTCGAGACAGGGCGCGAGGCTTTCGTCAGGATGCTCGACAACGGCATCACGCCCCACTTTCAGCCCATCGTGGACATGTATTTCGGGGACGTGGTGGGCTATGAAGTGCTCTCGCGCGGGGAAGGTCCATTTCAATTGCCCCGCGCGATGTTCGCCAAGGCGCGCGAGTGGAACCTGTCGTGGGAACTCGAACGCGCCTGCCGCATGGCAGCTTTTCAGAGAATCCGGGGCCTCGCCACAGGTTCCCGCAAGAAGTCCTTCTTCATCAACGTATCCCCGGACATCTTTGACGATGCCCGCGCCTGCAATGGTTTCATTGCCGAGACCTTGCGACGTCTGGACATAGACCCGCGCCAGATCGTGATCGAGATCACGGAAACCACCAAGGCCGACGACAGGGAGCACTTCGAACAGGTGTTGCGCCACTATTCCGACATGGGCTTTCAGATCGCCCTGGACGATTTCGGCGCGGGACACAGCGGCCTCGTGACGCTGCTGCGTGTGTTGCCCCATTACCTCAAACTGGACCAGGCGCTCGTGTCGGGAGTCCATCGCGACACCTACAAACAGCATCTGATCAAGGCCATCGTGGCCTTTGCCGCGAATGTGGACGCAAGGGTCATTGGCGAAGGCGTGGAGGCCTACGAGGAGGCGGAGGCGCTCCTCCGGCTGGGCGTACGCTACGCGCAAGGGTACCTCCTTGGACGCCCCGCCTCCGAACCGCCCGTGCTTGCCGCGGAGATGCAGAAAAGCCTCGTCAAGACCGCGCGCCACTACTACTGCCCGCATGTCTCGCTGGACACCTCTGCGGTGAGCCTGGCTTTGCGCCCCCCGACTCATGAACCGGGAACCGTCCACTGCGACGATCTGCATCGGCTCTTCAATACCGACCGCTCTGCCGATCACGTCGTCATCATTGCCGGCGGGAAGCCCCTCTTCCTGGTCACCCGCCAGCACTTCTATGCGCAACTGGGGGGGCCCTTCGGGTACTCGCTGTTCCAGCGGCGCCCGGCCGAGGATGTCGGCAAACGGGACATGCTGGTCGTGACCCAGGACACGGAAATCACCTTCCTCGGTCGTCTGGCCATGAACCGACGCATCGAGGATCTCTATGACCCGGCCGTCGTCGTGGACCACGCCGGCAACCTGTGCGGCACGATCACCATGCGGCAGTTGCTGCAGCGCTCCATGGACCTCGAGTTGCAGCGTGCCGCCAGCGCCAACCCCCTGACGAAGCTCCCGGGGAATCCCATGATCCAGAAATGGCTGGTGGAGGCGTTGCGCAACCCGCCCTATGCCGTGCTCTATGTGGACCTTGATCACTTCAAGGAATACAACGACTCCTACGGCTTCTCGCGCGGGGACGAGATGATCACACTTGTCGCCGGGCTGTTGGCCGACCATCTGGAAAAGATGACGCTCGCCGGACAATTAGGGCACCTGGGAGGAGACGACTTCGTGATCGTCGCGCAGGAGGTGACGAGTGAAGCCGCCCTGGAGCGGCTGTGCGCGGAGTTCGACGACCGGAAGCAGGCGCTCTTTGCGCGCGAGGATCTCGCACGCGGCGCCTATCGCTCCGTGGACCGCAAGGGCAGCGTGGTTGACGTGCCGCTGGTCACCTTGAGTGTGGCCGTGGTGACGGACCGCAACATGCCGCAGGGCGCACACCCGGCGCAGATCGGCCAACTGGCCGCCTCCGTCAAGAAGAAGGTCAAGGCCATCAACGGCCAGACATGCCGCAGTCACTGCCTGATTGACCAGCGCATTCCGGAGGCGTGAACTCCGCCGACGGCGTCAGGCAAGGGGATTCCAACCCGCCCGCGCATTGCCGCATTCCGGCCAAAGGCGCCGCGCGGAAGCGCAATGCATACAGCCGGGTCTCGGCAATGGAAGGCAGATATGCTACAATCCCCGCCCAGGAGGTTGAACCATGCCCCAGACTGTGCTCGCATTTGCCGGCAGCCCGCGCCGAGGCGGGAACTCCGAGATGCTTCTCGACCGCGCCCTCGCCGGCGTGTCCGCCGCCGCCCCCGAAGCGGTCGTCCGGAAGGTCGTCCTCAATGAACTCCGCTTCGTGCCCTGTCAGAACTGCGGCTTTTGCTCGACGCGCGGGTACTGCGTGTACGCCGCCAAGGACGACATGAAGGGCGTGTATGAGGCGATGGACGCCGCCGACGGGTTCGTCGTGGCCACGCCGATCTACTTCGCGAACGTCAGCGCGCAGTTGAAGGCGATGTTCGATCGCTGTCAGTCGCTCTGGGCGCGCAAGTACCTGCTGAAGAAGCCGCACCCGAACGCCGCCCGCCGCCGGGCGCTTTTCCTCTGCTGCGGCGGCTTCCGCCACGACCGCTTCTACCAATGCAGCCGCCAGACCGTGGCCGCCTGGTGTGTCTGTTGCGACATCAAACTGACCGGGGAGTTGTTCTACCCCTCGGTGGACGCGCGCGGCGACATCGGGAAGCATCCGACCGCCCTTCAGGACGCCTTCGAAGCGGGACGACGCCTCGCCCGGCCCGAAGCGTCCCCGGCGTGAGCGTCGGCGGGTTCCGTCAACGAAAGGACAGGAGATGGATCTGGTTCTGTGGTGCCTGGGCGTCATGCTGGTGCTGGGGGCGCTGTTTGGAGTGGGCCTGGCGGTGGCGGGGCGCTTCTTCCGCGTCACCACAGACCCGCGCGTCGAGGCCCTTCTGGCCGCCCTGCCGGGCGTGAACTGCGGCGCCTGCGGCTTTGCCGGCTGCGAAGGCTACGCCCGCGCCGTGGCGGAGAAGAAGGCTGAGCCGACGCTGTGCATGCCCGGCGGACGCAAGACGTCCGCGGCCCTGGCGGAGATTATGGGCATGGCCCTGGGGGCGGAGGCGACGCCGCCGCGCGCCGTCGTCCACTGCCAGGGCGGCACGGACCGTTGCGGCACGCGCGCCGACTACCGGGGGCTGCCGGACTGCCGCGCCGCGCAGATGATGCAGGGCGGCAACAAGTCCTGTGAGTTCGGCTGCCTGGGTTACGGTACATGTGCCGAGGTCTGTCCCTTCGGCGCGATCCTCATGGGCCCCGACCGCATCCCCGTCATCAACCGCGACAAGTGCACCGGCTGCGGGCTCTGCGTCAAGGCCTGCCCGCGGCGGATCATCGAGCTGCTTCCGGAAAGCATCCCCGTGTATCTGGCCTGCTCGTCGCAGGACAAGGGGCCGGCGGTCAAGAAGATCTGCAAGGTCGGCTGCATCTCCTGCTGGCTCTGCGTCAAGCTTTCGCCGCCGGGGGCCGTGGAGAAGAACGGCAACCTGCCGCGCCTGACCTACCCCGCCGGGGTGGACTACGCCGCCGCGCTGGCCAAGTGCCCCATGCACTGCTACGTCAAACGCGAGGCGGCTCCGGCGGCTGCGCCCACGCCCGTCTCCGCCCAGGGGGGCGGGGCGTAGCGTTCAGAATCGCGCGCTCCGATGCCGGACCTCCGAGAGGATGCCCGCTCCGGACGTATCGGGCGCACTTGCCTTCAGATCACCGCGGCCCGAGTGCGTTCCCGCTCCGCCCCAGCGTGGCCCGGCGTACCTTCCGGGAAGGGGCTCTGCTCCTTCACGAGGAGTTCCCGTATCTGCCGGGGAGAAAAGGCAGAACCCCGCCTTTACCGCCACGGCCACGATCTCTACGGCATCATCGGGCGCGGCAAGAGCGCAAAGGCGGCCGCCGGTCCTCCCATGTTCCCTCGTTGCACCGGGACGGCATGGTTCCAGCATCATGGAGCGGGACGGCGTGAACATTCCCACAGCCCTGCGGGAGGTGTCACGTGGCCGACGGACGCGAACTCCTCGTCCTCCTCACTTGACGCCCCACCCGCCGCCGAGCGCCTTGTACAGGGCAACGAGGTTCGTGGACACGGTTCGCGTGCTCTGAACCAAGGCATCCTCCGAAGAGAACAGCGAACGTTGAGCGTCCAATACGTTCAGGAAATCCGTCTGCCCCTCGCTGTAGAGCCGTGTTGCCAAGTCCACGGCTTTCTGATTCTCCGCGAGTGCGGTCACGAGCGCCGTCCGGCGTTCTTGCTCTTTGGCCGAGGCGATCAGCGCGTTCTCGACTTCCTGCAAGGCCGAGAGGATTGTCCGGCGGTAAGTGATGAAGGCCTGTTCCTCAAGGGCCTTCTGCGCCTCGATACCGGAACGGATACGCCCGGACTGGAAGACCGGCCAACTGATGGAAGAGCCCAGCGACCAAACGCGGCTGGCCGGCGTGAACAGGTTGGGAGTATCGCTCGACTGCCAGCCGAGGGAACCCGACAAGGTGATCTTCGGGTAGAGGTCCGCTGTCGCCACGCCAATTCTGGCCGTGGCGGCATGGATATCTGTCTCCGCCGCACGGATGTCCGGGCGACGACGAAGCAAGTCGGACGGAATGCCTGCGGGAACTTCAGGCGGAGCGGCAGGAATCGTCGCCGTCAACGATAGCTCTTCGATCAAGGCTGCCGGCTCCTGACCAAGCAGGACACTGAGACCATAGATGGCCTGCCGGGCGGAAGATTCCAGGAGCGGAACCTGCGCGGTCGTCATGGCCACTTGGGCGTTCGCATCGGCAACGTCCAGACGGCTCACGAGCCCGCCCTGGAACCTCCGGCGCGCGAGTTCGAGGCTGCGCTGTTGAACTGCAAGGTTCCGCTGAGCGATGGCCAGCTGCTGCTGAAATGAACGCAGTTCAATGTAGTTGCGCGCCACTTCGGCGGTAAGTGTGACAAGCACGTCGCGCTGTCGCTCGACCGCGCCTTCGAGATCGGCATCAGCCGCCTCGACCGACCGGCGTGTTCCGCCGAAGAGGTCGATCTCCCATCCCGCGTCGAAGCCGGTTTGGTACTGGTTGCTGGTTGGGCTGTTGCTGCCGGCTTGTCCGCGCCGGAACGAACCACTGGCGTCCACCGTGGGGCCGAAGCTGGAGACGGCCACACCACGCGATGCGCGCGCCTGGCGGATGCGGGACTCTGCCAGCTTCAGGTCAAGATTGGATGTCGCTGCCCGCTCGACCAGGGAAGTCAGGGTCGGGTCGTTGAAGGCTGTCCACCACCGTGCTAGGGTCGCGTCGTTCAATCCGGCGGCTGACGCGATGGGTACCGTCCATGCGGCAGGGACCTCCGGCTGCGGGGGCTTGAAATCCGGCCCCACCGCGCAGCCGGTCAGGACAGCCGCGCAGATTGCCGGAGCCAGGCACGCCAAGTGTCGCAGGAGAGTGGGAGTCATGGTCATCTCGCTTCATTCATAGCGCAGGGCGTCAATGGGGTCGAGTCGCGAGGCCTTCCACGCGGGATAGTATCCAAAGACGATGCCCACGCCGGCAGAGACCAGGACGGCCAAGGCGACGGCCATCGGAGAGGTTTCCACGGGCCAGCGCAGGAGGACCCGGACGAGCCAGGAGCCGCCATGCCCGAGCAGGATGCCCAGGGCGCCCCCGGCCAGGCAGAGCGCAACGGCCTCGATGAGGAACTGACGCAGGATGTCGCGCGCGCGCGCGCCGACCGCCATCCTTAGTCCTATCTCGCGGGTGCGCTCGGTTACCGAGACGAGCATAATGTTCATGATGCCGACACCGCCGACGACCAGCGAGATGGCCGCCACGCACAGCAAGAGGTTGCTCATCAGGCGCGTGGTAGATGAGAGGACGTTGGTCATCTCCGTCATATCCCGGATGTCGAAGTCGTTCGCCTCCCCGTCGGCGATATGATGTCGCTCGCGCAGCATCCGGGTGATCTCCTGGATGGCCGAGGAGATCTCGCCGGCGCTCCCGGCTGTCACCTGAATCAGGTCAACGTTGCCGAACCGAACGAGCACGGGGCTGTTCGTCGTCTGACTTTCCGATCTTGCCGGGTAGAACGCCGGAGGATCGTTATAGGGGTTACTCAGGGTGTTCGCCGAGTTGCTCGAACCGCTGCTGGAACTCTGATTGACCTTGCCCATCGCTCCGCCGGCGACCCGGTAGCGCATGGTTGTCCACGGCGCGATCAGAATGTCGTCCTGGTCCATGCCCATCGTGTTTGCGCCCTTGCGAGCCAGCACGCCCACGACACGGAAGGCGACATTCCTGATGCGGATCTCCTCTCCGATGGGAGAACCGTCTTCGAAGAGCTCATGAACGAGCGTCTGTCCCAACAGGCAGACGGCGTTGGCGGCGACGAGATCGCTCTGGGTGAACAGCTGGCCCTCGGTCAGACTCCAGCCGCGAATATCCAGAAAGGCGGCGGTCGTGCCCACCATCATGTTCGGGACCCAATTGCGATTGCCGCGAACGACTTGCGCCCGCGCCTGGACGATGGGAGCTGCCGCCCGAATGGACGGACACTGATCGAGGAGCGCCTCGCAGTCCTGTGCCGTCAGGGTGATCGTGCCGCCGGAACCGGAACTGACCCCGCCGCTGCTGGTGGTGCCCGGGAGGATCAGGATGGAGTTGGCGCCCATGCCGGCGATGCCCCTCTGCACGGCCGCGGAGGAGCCGGCGCCGATCTCCATCATGGCAATCACCGCCCCGACACCGATGACGATGCCGAGGGTGGTCAGCATGGCGCGCATGGGATGGCGCCGCAGCGCCTTGGCCGCCGCGCGAAATGTGGCGTAAGCCTTCATGGTTCACCCCGTGTCCGCTCGACCGGGCGAGGCCCGTGAACAATCAACCCGTCGTGGATTCGGATGACTCTCCGCGCGTGCGCGGCGACATCGGCCTCGTGCGTGACGAGAATAAGGGTGATGCCGTCCTGCTCGTTCAACTGCTCGAACATGCGAAGCACCTCCTCGCTGGTGCGGGAGTCCAGGTTCCCCGTGGGTTCGTCGGCGAAGAGGACGCTGGGCCGATTGATCAGCGCCCGCGCGATGGCGACGCGTTGTTGCTGGCCGCCCGAAAGCTGCGACGGCTCGTGGTCAAGCCGATCCCCAAGGCCCACGCGGGTGAGCAGCGCCGCCGCACGCCGGTGGGCTTCGCGCTCCGAGACGTGGTCGGGCGCATAGGCCAGCGGCATGGCTACGTTTTCCAGCGCGCTGGTGCGGGGTAGCAGATGGAAATTCTGGAAGACGAACCCCAGTTTCCGGTGCCGCAGAAGCGCTCGTTCGTCGGAGGACAGCTCCGAGACCTCTTGATCCTCAAACCAGTACTCGCCGGACGTCGGGTGGTCCAGGCAGCCCAGAAGATTCATGAGGGTACTCTTGCCGGAACCGGAAGCCCCCATCAGTGCAACCCGTTCGCCGCGCAGCACCGTCAGGGACACGCCCTTGAGCACGGGCACGACCACGTCCCCGAGGTGGTATGTCTTGTGGATATCCTTCAGTTCAATGAGTTTCATGGTTCCTTCGCTCCTGCGCTCAACCCGGCGGCCCGCCCGGCCCACGGCCCTTCGGCGGTGTCGGCATCTTGGGCATGAAGGGGTTCTTCGTGTCGCCCGAGCCCGCCACGGCATCGGGCGTTGCCGCGCTCTTCTGTGCGCCTGCGCCGCTGTGGACACCCGTGACAATCTCCATCCCCTCGCGCAGTCCCCCCCCTGCGACAACGCTCCACGCGCCGTCGCTGAGGCCGACGCTGACCGATAGGGGGCGGACCTTCCGTCCGGTCACGGCCCAGACAACTCCCGGCTTCCCCTCCGGGCGGGACTCCGGCTCGGACGCTCCGGCGGCCATCGGCTCCGCCGTCGGCTGCCAGCGCAACGCCGCATTGGGAACCAGCAGCACATTACGGCAGCGGCTCACCTCGAACTTCACATTGGCCGTCAGGTACGGGAGCAGTCGCCCGTCGGCATTCTCCGTGACGACCTCGACAATGTAGGTTACAACATTCTGCGTCATGGAGGCGTTGAGCCGCACCTTGCCCACCTCTCCCTTGAAGGTCTCCCCCGGAAAGGCATCCACCGTAAAGGTGACCGGCTGCCCGGAATAGACCTTGCTGATGTCGGCCTCGTTGACCGACACCCAGATTTGCATCCGCTTGAGATCCCGGGCGATCAGGAACAGGCTCGGCGTACTCAGGCTGGCTGCGACGGTCTGACCGATATTCACGCGCCGGTCAATGATGACGCCGTTGACCGGCGAGACAATCGTGCAGTATTCCAGGTTACGCTTGGCCCGCCACAGTGCCGTTTCCGCCTGCGCCCCACTCGCCTGGGCCTGCTCGACGGCCGCCTGGCCGACCTCCACGTTCGCCTTGGCGCACTCATAGGCGGACAAGTACGCATCGTAGCTGGCTTGGGCCAGGGCCTCGGAAGGGCCGAGCTTCTGCGCGCGCTGCCAGTCCCGGTCGGCTTGATGCAGCTTCGCCTTCAGTTGCGCCAGGTTCGCCTCGGCGTTCCTGATCCCCGCCTTGGCCGACCGAATCTGCGCTTCCGCCTGGGTGACATCCGCCTGGTACAGGGCGTCATCAATCCGGGCCAGAACCCGTCCCTGCGCGATGGGCGACGCATAATCAACCGTCTTGCCGGCAATGTCCTTCCCCAGCGAAACGATCTGCCCGCCGACCTGCGCGCCAACATCAACAACTTCCTCCGGCTCAAGGGTGCCCGTGGCGCTGATGGCGACGAGAAGATCGCCCCGAGTCACTTGGGCGGTGCGGAATGAGGTCATGGGACCGTTCGTGGCGCGAACACGCCAACAGATTCCTCCGGCGACAAGCAGGACGACAGCCGGCACGCCCAGAAGCAGTTTGGTGGTCGTTCTCATGGATTCGGTTCTCCTTGTTCATCGAACCACCCGAACAACAGCAAAGTCCGTGCCAGTGTGCAAGGAGGACGCACGAACAGCGAATGCATATCGGTTGGGGAGCGGGCGGGGTGCAAGGATTTCACAGCAGCGGCGATGTGTGAAATCTCTTCACGGGAAGGACTGTTGCGCGAACGTATGGAGACGGGTCACCGTTTCGTGGCCGGGGCGGGATTCTGCTCCGGCCCTGGGGAAACGGGGGCCAGGCTCGCATGGGTTGAGTCGCAGGCGCGATAAACCCAGGCGAGGCCGAGCGCCCCGACAGCGAGGTCCGTCGCGAGACGCCCCGCAAAAACGCCCCACACGCCAAAGAGATGCGCGCCAAGATACGAAAGGGGAATCAGGAGCGCCAGAACACGAACGCCGTTGAGAAGCGCCGAGGAGATCGGTTTGTGCAAGCCCGTCAGGATGATCCCGCAGTACCGATGCACTTCCATCATTCCGTAGCCGAAACAGATGATGCGGATGTAGGCGACCAAGACCGACACGACCTTCGGGTCCTTGCTGAAGGTTGATGCGAGCCAGGGCGCGCCGACAAAGAACAGGATCGCAACCGCTCCGCCGTAGAGCAATGCGAATCGGGTGGAAACCGTGACGGCCTCGCGAATGCGATCCATGCGGCCCGCGCCGAAATTCTGGCTGACAAAGGGCGCCAGGGAGATTCCCAGAGCCATGGGAATGACGAATGCGAACATCTCGATCCGGCCCGCCGCGCCGCTGGCTGCAACGGCTTCATTTCCAAAGCCGCTGAGAATGCGGGTGATCACCGTCGCCGAGACCGGCATGAGAATCATGCTCAGGATGGACGGGGCTCCGAGCCTGAGGATGTTTCGGAATGAGCCGAGGTACTCACTGAGCCCCCAGCCCGCACAGACAATCAGGCGATGCTTCCTGTAGAGCAGGCGAAGAAGCCATGCCGCCGCAACGCCCTGCGCAACAACAGTTGCCAGTGCCGCGCCTCGAATCCCCATGCGCGGGAAGCCGAGGCCGCCGAAGATCATGATCGGGTCGAGAAGCGTGTTGAGGACCATCCCCAAAATCATGAAACGGCTGGCGGCCCCGGAGTCGCCCGATGAAATCAGTATCCCGTTCCCCACCATCGGGAGGCACATGGTGATTGCGCCCAGGTACCAGACGCTCATGTACTCCCTGACGAGAGGAAGCGTCTCCGCATCGGCCCCGAGACGCGCGAAAACGGCGGCGATGCTCAAGTAGCCGGCAACCGAGATGATGGCCGATATTCCAAGGATGAGCGCAATACCATGCGTGGCAAGCTTGGCCGCCGCCGCGTGATCGTGCCGGCCGATGGCGTGCGAGACCAGCAGCGTGACTCCTGTTCCAAGCCCCGCGGCGACGCAGCTGAGAAGCATGACTATCGGGAACGTGAATCCCATTGCGGCCAGAGGAATGGTCCCCAACCGTGAGACAAACCAGGTGTCGGTCAGATTGTAGGCGTTCATGGCCACCGTGCCGGCCAGCATGGGCAAAGACATGCGGAACAAGGTGCGCTTGACACTCTGTTGTACAAGGACGGCCATGCAGGGTCCCCACCATGTTGTGCGCGCCGAGCGGCCTTACAGGCCGTAGCGCTTCAGCTTGTAGATCAGCCCCCGGCGCGTAATGCCCAGCAACTCGGCCGCCCTGGTTCGGTTCCCTCCGGTTTGCCCCAAGGCGCGCCGGATCATCTCGACCTCGCTTGCTTCGAGCGTCGTCACGCCTCCGACCACGCCGAGTGTCCTTGTTTCGTCAACGGTCGCGCATGGACGAGGAATCGTCTGGCGGACGACCGGCGGCAGATGTTCCGGCAGAATGACATCCGTCTGCGAGAGCAGTCGCGCATGCTCCATCGCGTTGGCCAGTTCGCGCACATTGCCTGGCCAAGAATAGGCCGCCACAATCTGGCCGGCGGCGCGGGAAAGCCGCTTCGTCTTGGCCTGATCCTCGGCCAGAAAATGTTTGGCCAGGGGGAGAATGTCTTCCGGACGGTCGCGCAACGAGGGCAGCTCGATGGCAATCACATTCAGCCGATAGTAGAGGTCCTCGCGGAACCGGCCCCTCTGCACATCCTCCATCAAGCCCCGATTGGTCGCCGCAATGAGACGGTAGTCCACTTGGACTTCCTTATCGCTGCCGACGGGCGTGAATCGCCCGTGTTCGATGGCGCGCAGAAGCGCAGGCTGCAACTCCAGAGGCATGTCTCCGATCTCGTCGAGAAACAATGTGCCGCCCTCGGCCTCGCGAAAGCGCCCCTGCCGCCGGGCGACCGCGCCGGTGAACGATCCCTTCTCGTGACCGAACAACTCGCTGGCGAGCAGCGTGGCAGGGATGGCGGCGCAATTGACGGCCACTAATGACCGCCCACTCCTTGGGCTGTTCGCATGGATGAACCGCGCGATGACTTCCTTGCCCGTGCCGCTTTCGCCCGTGAGAAGGACCGTTGCGTCGCTGGCCGCTACGCGGAAGGCATCGCGCAGAACGGACCGCATCAGAGAACTTTCCGCCACAATGCCCTGCAGCGCGACCAAAGGAATGTCCAGAGGCGGCACTTGCGCCTGGATTCCGAGAACATCACGCACGGCGGCGAGAAGTTCGTCCAGGTCCACCGGCTTGGCGAGGTAGTCCACCGCCCCCAGCTTCAGCGCCCGGACCGCGTCGCGCACTTCGGCGTAAGCGGTCACCAGGAGGAAGGGCAGTGCGGGATGTCGTTCACGAGCCATCCTGAGCAACTCGATTCCGCTGGCGCCGGGCATGCGAACATCGCTGACGACAAGGGCGAGCGAATGCTTCTCGATCTGGCGCAGTGCCTCTTCCGCGCAGGTCGCCGACTCTGTCTCGAACCCAGCAGCGGCAAGAGTCTGAGTGTATAGCTCGCGGTATCGGACTTCGTCGTCCACAATGAGTATGCGTTGGCTCATGTTCCGGCCTCCCCGTTCTTGACCCGCCGGATGCCGGAGATTGTAATGCGCGTGCCGCGACCGACTTGAGAATCCGCCCGTATCGTCCAACCGTGCTGCTCCACAAACCGCCTCACGATGGCCAACCCCAGGCCGTGACCACCAGCGCGCCCACTGATATAGGGTTTGAAGATGTCCGGGAGCAATCCCGGTTCGATTCCACTGCCCTGGTCTTCCACCGAGAGCTGGACGAAGTTGCCGTGAGACTCTGTCCGCACGGAGACGGTCGTGCCCGCGGAGGACGCATGAAGGCTGTTCAGCAGCAAGTTGACAAGAATCTGCGACAGCATCTCCTCGTCCGCGAGAATGCGCAGGGGCGAGCAGGCCAGCGATAATTCTACCCCAGCGGCATTGAAGTCGGCGCGCATGACGGCTGCAACTTTGACGACCACCGCCCGCACGTCAACGCGCGCCTCCTTCGCCTGGCGCTGCCTGGCGAACGTCAGGAAGTTGCCGAGGCGAGCCGTCGCCTTGTCCACCTCGTCCACGATGTGCTCCGCCATCGCACGGTGCTCCGTCGGCATCCGCGCATCCCCCGATATGCGTTGCGCCAGCCCCATGATAATTCCCAGGGGGTTCTTCGTCTCGTGAGCCAGACCGGCTGCGGCCAATCCCAGTTCCTCCAGATGATTCCTGCGGGTCTGCTCCATCTCCAACTGCTCGGCCAACACACTGCTCCGAATCGTCATGATCCAGGCCACCGTGCTTGCGCCAATGAAAAGAAGAACCACCACAAAGGTGATCAGCATCCCGGTCAGCGGCGATGGCGGGCCAAGTCGGTCGGAAGGCAGACCGATCCCCAGAATCATGACCTGGTCGCTCTCCCCCAGCCACAGATCAAACATTGCCTCGGGCATGGTCGCGCCCGCCGGGAACCGTCCCGCCACCCCATCCTGGAGTCGGATACGTTGCCAGAACACCGACACATCATCGCCCAGACGCTCCCCGGAGTGCCCTGACACCGCCAGACCCGCCGGGATGTCACCTACGTGGAACAATCGCGTGCCGTCCTGTTCAATGACGACAAAGCGCAAGGGCGAATTCCCTATCGCGCCCTCCAAAATACGCTCAACCTGATCGCGCCGAAATCGGCCACGGTCCCCCAAGGCGCCGAGTGTTCCTTGGAGCGTGTTGAACACCCCGGATGCAAAACGGCGCGGACGTTCCTGGCTCATGTTGCGAAAGCCGCGCGCCGTTTGCCAGGCCCAGAATCCCACCGCCGCAACCAAGAGCAAGGCAACAACAATGGGAACCCAGTACGTTCGGGTCAGGATTCTCATGGCTCGACTTCCACTCCTGAAGCGCACACTCGCGAGAGCACTATAGCAAATCGCGTACCCGGAGGCACGAATGCCACTTGCGGGAAACCGTCAACGCCTCTCGACGGCCTCTGCAACGCCGTGTTTTGATAGTCACCCATGCTCAATCCGCCCACCTGCGCCGCTGATTCTCCCGTATTGCCGAGAGGAGCGACCGTGTGAAGGCCTTTCACGGCGGAGATCGTGGCCCTGACGGCGTCCGCAACGTGCCGGACTCCGCCGAGGGATGGAGAGCGCAACGTGCCCTGCGGGTTTGGGGTGTCACGGGGCGTGCATGGCGCACAAGGCGACGCTGGGAGGGCCGCCCGGCGCCGGGAGGCGGCCCAGAACGCCTCTGTGGCCAAACGGGCGCGGGGCCGGCGGCAGGGACAACGCGCCTGCGGCGGAGTGCTGAAAACACTTCGGGCCTTGTGAGTCACGGTCCGAACCGCAACCCACAAGGCCCGCGCGACTGGGGTGAGAGACGGGGCTTGAACCCGCAGCCACCAGAGCCACAATCTGGTGCTCTAGCCAGTTGAGCTACTCCCACCGTATAGCTGAACTGAGCGTAGGATAGCACAGACCCGGACACTTAATCAACGCCTCCGCGGCTTTCCCGGCTTGCGTCGTCGTTTGCCAGAGGCTGCGACGGGGCATTATCATGGAGGCATCGGCGTATCCGGTCCTTTCACCTCGGCGCTCTCTGTGCGGCGTAGCCGAACCCCGGCGACGCTGAAGGAGTTCGGCATGGCGTTCCTTTCGGCGGCGGACCTGCCCTCGGTGTGGGGCGGCGGGCAGTTGCTGGCCTTTTCCGGGCTCGACGGTCCCACGGACTACGAACACGGGCTGACCGCCCGCACCTCCTTCGAGGGCGCCGGGCTGCGGGTGATGCTGCCGGCGCAGATGGCGCTGCGTTTCGATGACGCGCCGCCGGCGCGCGCGACGCTGACGGGGGACTTCTTCGAGTTGATGACGTCGCGCGGACTGGTACGCGGAGCGTTCCTCGATGCGCACCATCTCCTGATCGAAGGGCCCGTGATTCCGGACGACACGCCGCCGAAGCTGGCCTGCCGTCGCGCCGGCGTTCGCACGCTCGTCGGCGCCGCCGGGCATTTCGACCCGGCGCGCATCGAGGCGGACATCGAGGCGGCGATCCGCGACCGCCGCCGTTGGCTCGAAAGGCAGTTCGTGCCGCCGGGCCTGCCGCCGGCGCGCCGGCGCGCGCTCGTCAAGGCGTTCTCGGTCATGAAGACGCAGGTGATGACCCCCGAGGGTATCATTCGCCGCCGCTGGACGACGCCGGACCGCTGGCCGCACCGGGCCATGTGGCTCTGGGACTCGGCCTTCCACGTCGCCGGGTGGCGTCGTCTCGACCCCGCCTTGGCGCGCGAGTTCCTCGAGGCCGTCCTTGACGGACAGCAGCCGGACGGGCGGGTCCCGCACATGATCTCGCCCACGGTCTGTTCGGACATCACGCAGCCCCCCGTGCTGGCGCTGGCGGCCGAGCGGCTGGACCGTTGCGCGCCCGACGACGCCTGGCTGGCGCGGATGTACCCGGGGCTCTGTCGCTACGTGCGCTGGGACATGGCCCACCGCGACAGCGACGGCGACGGCCTGCTGGAATGGAAGGTGGAAACGAATCCGACGTGCCGCTGCGGCGAGAGCGGGCTGGATAACTCGCCGCGCTTCGACGCGCATGACCGGATCAATGCGGTGGACTTCAACGCCTTCCTGGCTCGCGAGTGCGAGGCGCTGGGTTTCATCGCCGAACGTCTCGGCCTCATGGCCGAATCGGAGCAATGGGCCGACACGGGCAGCCGCATCTGCGCCCTCATCAACGAACGTCTCTGGGACGAGGCCGCCGGCCTCTATCTCGACCGCCCCTGCGGCGGCAACCGGCTGCCGATCCTGGCGGCGACGGGCTTCCTGCCCCTGCTGTGCGGGGCGCCCTCGGCCGCCCAGGCGCGCCGGCTGGCGGCGCACCTCGACGACCCTGCCACCTTCGGCGACGCCGTGCCGGTGGCCACCGTCGCGCCGCGCTCCTCGCCCCACTACTCCAAGGACATGTGGCGCGGCCCGGTGTGGGCCAACCTGAACTGGCTGATCGCCGCGGGCTTCCGCCGCTACGGGCTCGAAGAGCCGGCCCGCCGGATCCGCGAGAGGACACTGGACGAGATCGCCCGCTGGTACGACCGCTGCGGCTCGATCTTCGAGTATTACGACGACGAGGGGACTGTCCCGCCGCCGGATCTGCTCCGCAAGGGCAAGCGCGACGCGGCGAATCCCTATCGCCAGGCGGTGCACGACTACGGCTGGACGGCGACGCTCTATGCGGATCTGCTGCTGGACGGGTCTCCGGCTGCGCCGGGAGCCGGACGATCATGAACAGGGAGGACTGAATGACCATCGTAACGCCCGCCAATGTCGAACCGCTGATCCGCAAAGACGACATCATGCGCTATCGCCCCCTCGGACGCACGGGGCTGATGGTGTCCGCGCTCTCCTTCGGCTGCATGCGCCTGGCGGACGACCCGCCCCTCAACGAGCGCCTCATCGCCACCGCCATCGAGCGCGGCATCAACTACTTCGAGACGACGCGCGGCTATCTCGGCGGCACCTGCCAGCACCGCGTGGCGCCGGGCCTGAAGAAGCGGACCCGCGGCGTGATCGTCAGCGGCAAGGGCGCGCTGAGCCCGGACACCACGGCGTATGCCTTCCGCCATGAGATCGAAACGCAACTCGACATCCTCGGCCTCACCCACTTCAAGTTCTACCAGGTCGGCTGGTTCCGGTGGAGCAATCTGCCGCACCTGCTGAAGCGCGGCGGGGCGCTGGACGCCCTTCGGCGCGCCCAGGACGAAGGGCTCGTCCACCACATCGGCTTCACCGGACACGACCAGCCGGAGAACGTCATCCGGCTGATCGAAACCGGGCTCTTCGACAGCGTGACCGTGCCCTATAACATGGTGAACCGCGCCTATGAGCCGGTCATCCGGCGGGCGGCGGAGATCGGGGTCGGCGTCGTGGCCATGTGCCCCGTGGCCGGCGGCATGTTGACGCACGCCAGCGAACCTTTGCGCGAGGCGCTGGGGCTGGACCTGCCCACGCCGGCCATGTCGCTGCAGTTCGTTCTGGCCAACCCCGGCGTCAGCACGGCCTGCTCGGGCATGAACACCCTGGAGATGCTCGAAGAGAATGTCCGTACCGCGCGGGAGTTCGACCCCGAGAAGGCCGACTTCAGCCGCATGTGCGCGGGGCTGGACCGCTTGCGCGAGCGTCTGGGCACGCAGTTCTGCACCACGTGCAACTACTGCGCCGGATGCCCCCAGAAGCTCAGCATCGTTCACTTCATGATCGCCTGGCAGGCGGCGCGAGCCTTCGGGCTCACGGACTGGGCACGCAAAGCGCTGGCCGATCTTCCGCCGGAAAAGCGTCCGGAGCGCTGCACCCTCTGCGGGGCGTGCGAGACCAAGTGTCCCAACGGCATCGAAATCCGGCGGCGAATCCGCGAGTTGCAGGAAATGAACCTCTGAAGGAAAGGAGCCGCGCCGTGAAGATCCTGGTGATGGTGGACATGGAAGGTATCAGCGGCATCTGCCGCGCCGCGCAGGTCATGCACGACGGCGAACTCTACCCCCTCTCGCGCAAGTACCTGGCCTGGGACGTCAACGCCTGCGTCGAGGGCTGCTTCCGCGGCGGCGCCACGCGCGTGCTCGTCCGCGACGCCCACGCCAGCGGCTACAACTTCATCTGGGAGGACCTCGACCCGCGCGCCGACTACGTGCAGGGCCGCTCGCTGCGCCAGCGCATGCCGGAAATCGCCTCCTTCGACGGCCTGATCCTCCTGGGCTACCACGCCATGGCCGGAACGCCCCAGGCCATCCTGGAGCACACGATGAGTTCGCGCGGCTGGCAGAACTTCTGGATCAACGGACAGAAGGCCGGCGAAGTGGCGATTGACGCGGGCACGGCCGGCGACCACGGCGTGCCCACGATTATGGTCAGCGGCGACGACAAGCTCTGCGCCGAGGCAAAGCGCTTCATTCCCGGCGTCCATACGGCGGTGGTCAAGTGGGGGCTGGGGAGGCACAGGGCCTGCTGCCTGCCCCTGGCCGAGGCCAGAAACGCCATCTATGAGGCGGCGAAGGCC
>JAKJEM010000007.1:0-3629 GCA_022705425.1 Planctomycetota bacterium | reverse complement strand
CGCGGAGGGGGGCATCCTGCTCCCGAAGGCGCGCGCTCACGCGGCCATCACCGCCGGCGCCGAGCGCGCCGTGCGCCGCTGCCGTTCGATCAAGCCCTATCGCATCAAGGCCCCCGTGAGGATGCGGCTCGAACTCGTATCGCGCGGCGTGGTGCCCGTGCGCAAGCCCCACGTCAAGGTCATTGACGGCCGTACCTACGAGGTCGTCGGTCCGGACGTCGAGTCCGCTCTCAATATGCTGTGAGGGCCGGGGCGGCGTCCGTCACGCGAACTTGATGACCACCGGCTGGACCAGCCGCAGGAAGTCCTTCCACGCCAGCTTCACCAGCTCGCGGTGCGTCCCGGCGTTGAAGGCGATATCCGCATTGGCCTCCAGGCTCTGCTCGGCGTAAACCTTCATGCCGTAAAGGTTTCCGAAGGGGGGCATAGCGCCGAGTTCACATCCGGGGAAGAGGGTGGCGAACTCGGCCTCCGTCGCCAGCGCGGACGAGGAGGCGCCCGTCTCCACCTGCAACAGGTCGAGGTCCACCGCGTAACTCGCCGGCAGGACGGCCATCGCCATCTTCCCGTCGAGCTTGACCATGACGGTCTTGGCGAGCTGCTGGCCCTTGACGTGCGCCGAGGCGGCGACTTCCAGCGAGGTGTAGGAGGGCGAATGGGAGATCGTCACATAGCGCACGTCGTTCTCGTCGAGGAACTTCTTGAGTCGTTGAACGGGCATACGCGCCTCCTTTCTGTGCCGAACACCCGGCCGTTCCGCGCGCGTCCACACACACCATGCCCCAAGAAGGGCCGCCTGTCAAATGAGCGCCGTCACGCCCGCTCGCGCGTCCAGTATTCGAGCAGCTTGTCGTGCCGGGCGACCGGGCCGTCGGCGAAGGGACTCCAGCGGGCCAGGTACTCCTCGACGGTGCGCGCGTCGGCCCAGAAAAGATGCTCGTCCGCCGCAATCAGCGTCTCGGCCAGGCACGCGAACTCGACGTAGTCCTGGCCCCGCCCGAGAGACAGGGGCGCCAGGTCGCGCGTGTTCCAGGCGCGCACGTTCATCACCACCTCCGCCTCGGGGCCGTGGCGGAAGACCTTGGTGATGTGAGGGAAGGCGGTGACGAAGCCGACACCCTCGACGCCCTCCGTCCCGGCCAGGCGCGCCAGAAAGTCCGCCCGGTCGAGCCCGCTTTGCGCCCAGACCGTGCGCGCCGGGTCCTTGCGACCGATGATGTCAATGAAGTACACTTTGAACGCGCTGCGGGCGTCGGCCCGACGACAAAGGGCCTTGCCGCTGAGAACGGCGTGGTAGGTGTTGCAGGGCTTGACCGTCAGCATGGCCTTTCTCCTCGCGGTCCCCGCTTGGCGCTCCGGACGCGCCGGAGGTGTCATTGTACATTCCCGCGCAGGAAATTGAAATCGGGAGAAAACCTCATGGCCGCTTGCACCGCCGCCCCGCAGGTCCCGCAGTGGTTCCGCGACGCACGACTCGGCATGTTCATCCATTGGGGCCTTTACTCGATGCTCGAACATGGCGAGCAGTCGCTCTTCCGCGAATTCCTGAACCCCTCCGAATACCGCAAGCTGGCCGACCGCTGGCGTCCGACGCACTACGACGCCTCCGACTGGGCCGCCACCGCGAAAGCCGCCGAGATGACGTATATGGTGCTGACGACCCGCCACCATGACGGCTTCTGCCTGTGGGACACGGCGACCACGGACTACAACTCCGTCCGCCGCGCCGCCAGGCGCGACCTCGTCGGCGAGTACGTCGAAGCCTGCCGCGGCGCACGGATCCGCGTCGGCCTCTACTACTCGGTCCCGGACTGGAACGACCCCGGCTTCCTGGCCGGACCGGAGCGCGACCCCAAGGGCTTCCGCAACTGCATCCGGATCATGTGGCGGCAGCTTGAGGAACTCGTCACGCGCTACGGAAAGATCGACCTGCTGTGGTTCGACGCCTCGGACTTCCCCACGGCGGCGCAGCTCCGCTCCACGCAACTCGTCAAGATGCTCCGCAGTCACCAACCGGACATCCTCATCAACAACCGCCTGCGCGCACCCGCCAAGGGCGGCAACTGGGGCTACAAGACGCCCGAACAGCGCATCGGCGCCGCCTCGTCCGAACCGTGGGAGTCGTGCATCACCGCCACCCGCAAGTTCTGGGGCTACCACAAGTGCCACGCCGACCCCGGCCAGTGGTACAGCGACCGCGAGCTCCTGCACATGTTCGCCACGATCGTCACCAAGGGCGGGCGCCTGCTCCTGAACGTGGGGCCGCACGCGAACGGCGCGCTCCCGAAGCTCTACAAGAGCCGCTCCGCCGCTCTCGGCCGCTGGATTCGCGCCAATCGTGAGGCCGTGTACGGCACGGCGCCGTTCGGCCATGAGTTCGACTACGGCGGCGTCCTCGCCCGCAAGGACCGCAAGCTCTACCTCTTCTTCCTCTACTGGCCCGGGCGCGAGTACAGCATGCCCGGCTTCAACGAGAAGCTGCTCTCCGCGCGCTTCGTCGTCGGCGGGCGCAAGGTGAAAGCCATCCAGGAGCCGCATCGGATCGTCCTCGCCGACATGCCCGGGAAGGCCCCGGACCTCGTCACGGTCGTCGAACTCACCTTCAACGCGCCCCCGACCGCTCATCCCTGGGCCGCCCAGCGTCTCCACAACTACCCCATGCCCGCGCTCGTTGATTGGCTGAAGCTGTAGTCGTCCACCACGCAGCCAGGCAGCGCCGGCCTCCCGCCGGCTTCCGTTGCCGTGCGCCGTTCATTAAAGCTTGATTCTTCAGAGTCGCTTGTCGAGAATGGATTCCGTTCGCCGTCCGTGGTCTGTCATCTGTCGTCCACTCTGCATTTCCGGTGCGCCCATGTCCGACCTCTTCCTCGTCTTCCAAGCCACCTTCCTGGGAATCCTCCAGGTCTTCCTGGTGGCGCTGGCGGGGGGCCTGCTCGTGCGGTTCGGGTGGGTGACGCAATCGCACATCCAGGGGCTGTCCGCGGCCACGGTTGTCGTCTTCCTGCCTTGCCTGACCTTTTCGAATATCACGCAGAACTTCCGCGTCGAGCTGTTTCCGATGTGGTGGCTGATGCCGATTTCGGCGGTCGCGATGGTCGGTGCCGGGTTACTGCTGGGCGCGCTGGCCTTCTGCCGCGAACTGCCGGAGAAGAAGAGCATGTTGGCCGTGGCGAGTTTGCAGAACGCCGGTTACCTGGTGCTGCCGATCGGCCAGGCGCTCTTCCCGGCGGAGTTTGACGCGCGCTTTTCGGTCTATTGCTTTCTCTATATTCTGGGGATCAACCCGATCCTTTGGAGTGTGGGGAAGTGGCTGGCGACGTCGGACCGGAGCGAACGAGTCCACTGGCGGGCCTTCGTGACGCCCCCCTTCGTCGCGGTCATCATCTCTCTGACGGTGGTGCTGACCGGGCTGCGCGATGCCGTGCCCGAGGCGGCGAGCACCTACGTCACCGGCCCGGCCGGGCGGGCGATCCACCTCCTCGGTCTGGCCGCCGTGCCCGTGGCAACCTTCGTGCTCGGCGCGTCGCTCGGGAGCATCCGGCTGAGTCCCGGCGCCTACTGGCTCGACGGCCTGCGCGCGCTCGGCATCAAGCTGCTGATCCTTCCGGTGCTGACGATCCTCACGCTCA
>JAKJEM010000079.1 GCA_022705425.1 Planctomycetota bacterium | reverse complement strand
TCCTCGATCAACACCCCCGCCCCGTACGCCAGCCCCAGCGTGTTGGCCACGATCCACAGGAACACCGTCTTGCGCGGAAGCCCGATCAGCGCCAGCGGCGGCGCCAGCACTCGCGCCAACCACCCCATCAGCCCGAATTCGTCGAGCAGCCGTTGCAGCACCATCACCCCCGTGGCGAAGAGGGCGATCTTCACCACCAGCCACGCCGTGCCCGTCACCCACGCTCGCGCCGCCGAGAGCAGGTCCCCCGCCGCCGGCGCGGCGGACGCCGCCGCGTGCGCTTCGCCCCCGCCCGGCAAGACGAGGTTCAACAGCAGTCCCCCCGCCGCGCTCATCCCCAACCGCAAGGCCAGCATCCGCAGCCCCGAACTGCCCGTCTTGTACTGCACCATCACCTCCACCGGCAGATTGTGGGAGATGAGGATCATGAGCGCCAGAATGGTGATCTGCCGTCCGTCGAGCGGGATCACCGACATCGCCGCAATGCCGGAGTAAACGTTCAGCAGCGCCCCGGTGAGGAAGGCGATCGCCGTTTCCCCCGGCAGCCCGAAGAGCCCGAAGGCGGGCGCGATCCATTGCGCCATCCAGCCCAACGCGCCCGTCCAGCTCAGCGCCGTCACCGCCGCCGATACGGGGATCATGAACTTCAGCAGCCACAGCGTGGTCCGTACGCCGGCCTTGCCGCCGGTCAGAAAGCAGCGGCCCGTTCGCGCGGCAAGAGAAGCGGCCCTGTCGGTCATGGGTCTCCACCCGGACTCCTGCCCGGACGGAAGGTCCGGGAGTATGAGTTGCGCATCTTAGCATGTTCGGAGGAAGGCTCGCCACGGCTCGCCGCAGGCGACCGGTTCACGAGACGCTTGCGGTTCGCGAATGAGCCGGGTTAGAATCCCCGAACCGTTGCACCCCGAACCCCTTGACACAGGTGGACACGATGACGAGCCGGAATCCCCATGCGGCGCGGCGGGCGGAGCTTCTGCGGCACATGGCGGGCATCGGCGTGGACGGCCTGCTGGTCAGCAATCGTCGTAACATCTTCTATCTCAGCGCGTTCCGTGGAGAGGACAGCCTCCTTCTCGTGCGAAGGGGAAGGTCGCAACTCATCACCGACGGACGCTTCTCCGAACAGGCGGAGCAGGAAACGCGCGGCATTGAGATCGTGGTGCGGAAGAAGGGGCTGATGGCCACTGCCGCCGCAACCGCGCGACGCGGCAAGGTCGCCACGCTGGGGATCGAAGCCGAGGCGCTGACCGTGGCGCAGGCCGAGGACCTCCGCGCCGCCCTCGGGCGGACGACCCTCAAACCGGTGCGCGGCCTCGTGCAGCGGCAGCGCATGGTGAAGGACGCCGCCGAACTGGCCGTCATCCGCCGCGCCGTGGCCATTACCCAACGGGCCTTCCTGGACACGCTGCCGCATATCCGGCCGGGAATGACGGAGATGGAAGTGGCGCACATCCTGGATCGCACGATGATCGAACTGGGGGCCGAAGGCCCCGCCTTCGAAACGATCGTGGCGGCCGGGGAGCGCGGCAGCCTGCCTCACGCGCGCCCGACGGAACGCCGCATACGCTCCGGAGAGGCGATCCTCTTTGACTGGGGGGCGCGGCTGGAGGGGTACTGCGCCGACTTGACACGTCTGGCCTTTGTGGATAGAATCCCCCCAATCTACCGGCGGATATACCCGCTGGTGTTGACGGCACAGCGCAGAGCCGTGGCGCAGGTCAGGGCAGGTCGGAAGACCGGCGAAGTGGACGCGGTCGCGCGCGGATACCTCAAAGCGCACCGACACGGAAAGGACTTCCGCCACAGTCTGGGACACGGGCTGGGTTTGGACGTACACGAAGCTCCGAGTCTCGCTCGCGGCGTGGAAACGACGCTGCGGGCCGGCATGGTGGTAACGGTGGAACCCGGGATTTATCTGCCCGGGCGCGCCGGTGTGCGAATCGAGGACCTTCTGCTCGTTACCCGGAAGGGCCACGCGAGCCTGACCTCGCTGCCGAGGTCCATCGAAGCGTTTCTGATCCGGTCCTGACGGGCCGGTTGCCTCGCGAATCGCGGAACAGAGGAACCATGATCTCAACGAACGATATGCGTCCGGGCCAGGCCATTATGTACGAGGGCCGCATCTGCGTCATCACCGACTACGACCGCGTCAAGCCCGGCAAAGGCCCCACCTTCGTGCGCGCCAAGCTCAAGGACGTGATGACCGGCCAGGTCCTCGACAAGACCTGGCGGGGCGAGCAGAAGGTCGAACTCATCATCCTCGCCCCCCGCCCGCATCAGTTCCTCTACCGGCAGGGGGACATGTTCCACTTCATGGACCTGCAGAGCTACGACCAGGTGGCCCTGAGCGAGAAGCAGGTCTCCGAGGACCTCGCGCGCTTCCTGCGCGAGAACATGGAAGTGCAGATCACCTTCCACAACCAGACACCGGTGAAGGTGGAGATTCCCGCCTTCGTGGAGTTGAAGGTGACCTCCACGGCGCCGGGGCTGAGGGGCGACACGGTCAGCGGGGCCAGCAAACCGGCCACGCTCGAGACCGGCGCAACGATCCAGGTGCCGCTGTTCATCAACGAAGGCGACGTGCTGAAGGTGGACACGCGCACGGGAACGTACGTCACGCGCGCGTAAGGACGCGGGCCGCACGGCAACCGTTTGCTTTGTGAGGAACCAGAGCGCATGGAACTTCAGGAAGTCCTCAAACTGCTCGAAGTCATGGAGCAGCACGGCCTCGACGAAATCGAGGTGGAGCAGGCCGGGACGCGCATCCGGCTGAAGAAGGCCGGCCTGACCCCGATGGCGCCCCCCGCGCCGACCGCCGTTGCGCCCGCCCCGGCGGCCCCGGCAGCGGCGACGGCCCCGGCCGCAACGCCGGCCGCTCCCAAGGCCGAAGCCGACGCCGACCTGGTCAAGATCACCTCGCCGATGGTGGGAACCTTCTACCGCGCCGCCTCCCCCGACGCGGAGCCCTTCGTGTCGCCGGGAACGGCGGTGGCGGTGGACCAGGTCCTGTGCATCATTGAAGCCATGAAGGTGATGAACGAAATCAAGTCCGAGATCGAGGGCGAGATCGTCTCCGTCCTGGTCGAAAACGGCGAATCGGTGGAGTTCGGGCAACCGCTCTTCGCCGTTCGCAAGACGAAGTAGGCCCCCCATGTTCTCCCGCATCCTCGTCGCCAACCGGGGTGAAATTGCGCTGCGCATCATCCGCGCGTGCAAGGACCTCGGCATCGAGAGCGTGGCCGTCTTTTCCGAGGCCGACCGCGACGCCCACTACCTCAAACAAGCGGACTACCGCGTCTGCATCGGCGCCGCCGCCAGCAGCGACAGCTACCTGAACATCAAGCGCATTATCGCCGCCGCCGAGATCACCGACGTCCAGGCGATCCACCCCGGCTGCGGCTTCCTGGCTGAAAACGCCCACTTCGCCGAGGTCTGCGAAAGCAGCAACATCCGCTTCATCGGCCCGCCCCCCGCCGTCATCAACCTCTGCGGCAACAAGTCCGACGCCGTCCGCGTCGCCAAGCAGTGCAAGATCCCCACCGTCCCCGGCAGCGAAAAGGTCCTCGAAACGCCCGAAGAGGCGATTGACTGCGCCAAGAAGATCGGCTACCCCGTCATCATCAAGGCCGCCGCGGGCGGCGGCGGACGCGGCATGCGCGTGGTGCACAACGACATCAGCCTCCGCAACGCCTTCTTCACCGCCCAGCGCGAGGCCGAGGCCGCCTTCAAGGACAAGTCGGTCTATCTGGAAAAGTACGTCGAAGGCGCGCGGCACATCGAGGTGCAGATCCTCTGCGACGGGGAGTCGTACCTGCACTTGGGCATGCGCGATTGCAGTTGCCAGCGGCGGCATCAGAAGCTCATCGAGGAATCCCCGCCGCCGGGCGTCCCCAGCCGCGTGGCGGAGGCCATCTGCAAGGCCGCCATCAAGTACGCCGAGAGCATCAAGTACGTCAACGCCGGCACGGTGGAGTTCCTGCTCGACCGGCGCGGACGCTTCTATTTCATGGAAATCAACGCCCGCCTTCAGGTCGAGCACCCCGTCACGGAACTGGTCACCGGGATTGACCTGGTTCACCAGCAGATCCGCATCGCCAGCGGCGAAAAGATGCGCATGAAACAGGGGCACATCCGGCAGGAAGGCAGCGCCATCGAATGCCGCATCAACGCCGAAGACCCCGACGCCGGCTTCAAGCCCTCCCCCGGGCTCATCAAGACATACATCATCCCCGGCGGCCCCGGCGTGCGCCTGGACTCCCACGCCTACGCCGGCTACAAGGTTTCCCCGCACTACGACCCGATGATCGGCAAGCTGGTCGTTTACGGCAAGAAGCGCTCCGAGGCCATCGCCGCCACGCGCCGCGCCCTGGCCGAATTCCACATCGAAGGCATCAAGACGACGATCCCCCTCTACCGGCGCATCTTCAACGACGCCGCCTTCGTCCAGGGAGGCATTGACACAAGCTACCTCGACAGCTTCCTGGTCGGGAGTTCCAACGCGGGGTAGCCGAAGAGCGACCGCGACGCGACCTCAGCACACCGGCCCTGCGCGCCGTCCAACGGCTCGCAGGGCCGGTGCGTTGTCCAACCCTTCCACCCCTCCCGCCGCAGATGGCCGTCCGCCGTCACCCGTACCGGTTGAACCACGCGCGCTGACCGAAGGGACGCTTGTCCTTTCGCGGCGCGGGCGATACGGGCACGCCCAGCGGCACCACCACGCGCACGATCCGCCCCGGCGGCACACCCAGCAGCGCGGCAATCTTCTCCGCGCGCCCCTCGCGCCGAAGCGCGCCGTCTATCCAGCACGCGGCATAGCCCAGCGCCGCAGCGGCCAGCAGCACGTTCTCCACGGCGGCGGCGCAGTCCTCCACCCAGAAGCTTATGTCGTTGAGCTTCGGCTCGGGATTGCAGACCGCCACGAGGATCGCCGGCGCAGCGCCGATGGCCGGCTTGGCCAGGATCGCGCCGATCTGCGCGATGCGCGCGCCGTCGTCCACGATCACGAACTCCGTCGTCTGGAAGTTGCAGCCCGAGGGCGCATCGAGGCCGGCCTGCACGATGCGGCGCAGCGTATCCTGCGGAATCGCCTCGCGGCGGAACTCCCCGCGATAGCTGTAGCGGGCGCGCACGGCGTCGAAGAAATCCATGTCGGCTCCTCAAGCAGAACAGGGGCGCGGCGTACGGCCTCAGCATACCACACGAAGGGCCGGCGGGGAATACGACATCGGCGACGCCGTCACGCCGGGTCGGGGTCAATGGTGGCGGTGTACAGGCGCCAGCTTCGCCGCGTCCGGCCCGCGCGCAGGCGGCGCTCGACATAGAGCTTCATCTCCGCGCCGTCGGCGGTCCGCACGTGGAACCAGTGCTTGCAGACGTACCGCTCGCCGCTGCCATGACGGCACGGGCCCGTTTCACGCCATCGGGCCAGCACCTCCACAACGACATACTCGCGCCCCCGCCAGGCGAAACGCGCCGGAAGCGCCGGCGCTCCGGGCGTGACCGAGGCCCTCAGCTCTCCGGCAACGGGAAGGACGCTCTCGGCGATCAGGTGGTGCGGCGGCGGATTGGGCATGGTTCCATCGGCTCCGTCCGGAGGGCGGGCCGCACGCTCCGGCGGGGAAGGTCACACCGCCCGGCGCAGTGCGCAGGCGATGGCGGACTGAATGTCGCGCGTGTCGTTCAACAGCCGGAGAGGGTCCTCGATCGGCGTCACCCTTCCGCTGCGCAGGTCCAGGTCCACCGGCCCGTAGCGCGCCGGAAGGCGCGTCCCCGTCAGCGTCTCGGCATAGGCGTCGCCGGAGGAGTAGTGCCAGAACTCGTAGGGGTAGGCGTGGAAACCATGGGCGGCCATCAAGGCGCTGATCGCCTCCCGATTCCGCCGCGCGCCGCGTGAAACAAAGGGCGAGGTCATGGGCGTCGCTTCGGACAACGTCAAGTACGGACCGCCGCGATCGAGTTCGACGCCGCTGCCCCGACGCAGGACGGAGATATCCAGCGCGCTGCCGGACATGTGAGTGCCGATCTTAGGCTTCGTGGCGACCAGGGCGGTGACGCGCCGGAGCATGTGCGCGGGGCCGGGCCGCCGTCCTCCGAGTTCCCAGGTCACCTGGCGCAGGATCGCATCGAAGATCACCCTGCGGTGCGAAAGGTACTTCTGGATATGCCGCGTTCGGTAGCCGTCCTCCACTTTCAGAACCCACCCGCGCCGGTTCATGTCGCGCGCGGCGGAGAGAAATGCGGGCAGCAGCCCCTCGCGGAGGCGGTGAATCCGCTTGCAGCCGCGCGCTGTACGCGTCGCGCTGAAGCAGACCTCGACCCCGGCCTCCTCGGCGGCCGCGGGCAGCGGCACGATCCGTTCGCCGCACTCGCGCACCGGGTAGCTTTCGATCGCCTTCATGTAGGCCCAGGCGGCCTCCATCTGCTCGATCCAATAGCGGCGTCGCGCGGCGTCGGATACATCGCTCATGTCTGCGCACCTGTTCCTTGAGTGCCCTGTTCTCCAACGGGCGCAATTGTAGCACGGACTCGCCAACGAGTGGAACCGATGATCTGCGAGCATCGCCGCAACGCACCGGCCAGGGGCGTCGGCGCGGCCAAGTGCCGGAAACGGCGCGCAAAGGCCCTCCACCGGCCTTGGACCGAGTCGCAAGTCCTTGCGGGATCGGACGTTCGGATTGCATGGACGTGTTGACATGGGGATAGATTCTGCTACAATGTCCATTTCATAGGGGACGCTCGAAGTGTTGGCACCCAATATATTGTGGGGGAGCCGGGCCATGAGAAGCGCCCAGGAGTTCGTCGAAGAGTACCGCGGCAAGGGCTATCCCGACGACCGGATCCGTATCATCGCGAGCATGAGACCGGAACCGTTGCGGACCGAGGTGCTGAAACTGCTCGACGCCGCGCAGAGCGCGGCGCCCGTCGCGACGCCGGTTCAGGCGGAAGAACCCCCCGCCGTCGAGCCGAAGGCCGCGGCCGAACCGCCGCCGGCCGAGCCCCCCGCGCCCGCCATCGAGGCCAAAGCGGCCGAGCCCGTCGAGGAAAAGAAGAAGCGTTCGCGCCCCGCTGAAGCGAAGTCCTCCGAAGAGAAGGCGTCGGAGCCCGCGACAGCGGCGGCCGTGCCGGACGAGACGCCGGCCGCAGCGGACGTCACCGCCGAGGCGCCCCCGGTGGAGGAGAAGAAGAAACGCACCCGCGCGCCCGAAGCCAAGGTTGAAAAGGAAGCGATGTCCGAAGCCCCTGTCGCAGAGACCGCGCCCGCGCTCGCCGCGCCGCCTGTCGAGGCCGCCCCTTCCGCCGAGCCGAAGGCGGATGAAGCCGCCGCGCTGGCCAAGGTGGCCGAGGAGGTGAAGTCGCTCGCCGAGGAAGTCAAGTCCACTCGCAAGGAAGCGAATGCCCTGCGCAAGGAGCGCGACAAGGTCGCCGCGGAGATCGCCAGAACACGCGAGGAGCTGGAGCAGGCCCGCGCCGAAGCCGCCGAAGCCAAGACCCTCCGCAAACGTCTCGGCGAGATGGAGTCGCTCGAAAAGGACCTCGAAGCCGTCCGCGCAAAGCAGACGGAGACCGCTGCCGCCAAGACCGAACTCGACACGCGCCTGGCCGAGCGCGAGGCCGCACTGACGCAGAAGGAGGCCATGCTCGTCGAGAAGGACGGCATCCTCCGGGAGATGCAGGCCGCGCTGACGAAGGAGAAGACCGCGCGTGAGGACGCCATCGCCCGCGCCGGCGAACTGGCCGCCAAACTCGAAGAAAACGGCGAACGGCTGAAGGAGATTGACGCGCTCACCCGCCAGGCGGCCAAGACCGCCTCGGACCTGGAGGCGCTGCGCGCGCAAGCCAGCCGCCTGAAGGAGAGCGAGCAGGCCAAGTCGGAGCGTATCCGCGAGCTCGAAACCGACACCGCGCGCTCCCAGGACGAAGCGCGGCGGTTGCGCGAACAACTGGCCAACCACGAACAGGCCGTGGACCAGCTCCAGGAGAAGATCACCGCGCGGGAAACGGAGCTCGAAGCCCTGCGGGCGCATTTCGACCGCGAGGCCACCGACCTGAAGAAGCGGGCCGAGCAGGAGATGTGGATGATCCGGCGGCGGCTCCGCCGCGTGCGGAGCCTGGCGGCCGCCGGCGCCGTGGCCTGCGTGTGCCTGCTGGCCGGACTGTCCTTGTGGCTGCTCGACACCCACAGCGAACTGCGCTCGACGGAGGAACGGCTGGCGCGCGCCTCGACGGCAACACCGCAGGCGACGTCCGCCGCGTACGTCTCTGCCCCGACGCCGGCCGCCACGACTCCGCCGGCGCCCGTCCGCGCCGTTTCGACCACGCCCCCGACGACCTCGCGCGGAGCACAGGCGCTCTATGTGCCGCAACCGACGCCGCGCGCCACGCCCACAACGACCGCCGCCGTCGCCGCGGGAACCCGGATACAGGTCTACAAGGTCCAGCCCGGCGACAATCTGACAAAGATCAGCGAGCGCTTCTATCAACGCCGGGATCGCTACTCGATCATCGCGCGCGAGAACAATATTGACGAAAACGCCCCCCTTCGTCCGGGGCAGGTTCTGAGGATCCCGCCGCTGCCGGAAAGCCGATAGGCGCCGGGCGGCGCGGTGGGAGGACTGCGCGATGCTATTCCGACCGTTGCGGGTCGGTCCCGTGACGGTGGGCGACCGGTTGGCGCGGTCGGCCACCGCCGAGCGCACCGCCGATGACGATGGACGCCCCGGCGAACCCCTGCGCGAGATCTATCTCGCCCTGGCCCGCGGGGGCGCCACGTGGATCAACACGGGATGCGCCTACGTCCTCCCCTCCGGACGCTCCGCCCCGAACCACGCCGGCATCTACAACGACGACCTGGTCGCGCCGTGGGCGTTGATCGTCGGCGCCGTGCGCCGCGAGACCCCCGCCGCGCGCCTCTTCATGCAACTCGTCCACGGCGGGCGGCAGGTCGCCCGCCAGTGCGTCCCCGAGCCGATCGCCCCGTCGGCCGTTCCCCTGGCGGGCAGCCCGGTCAATCCCCGCGAGATGACCGGACGCGAGATCGAGGAGTGCATCGAGGCCTTCGCCCAGGCGGCGCGGCGCGCGCGCGAAGCCGGATTCGACGGCGTCCAGCTCCATGCGGCGCACGGCTACCTCATCAGCCAGTTCCTGTCGCCGCACGTCAATCGCCGCACCGACGCGTGGGGGAGCGCGCCCGAACGCCGCCGCCGTTTCCTTCTCGAAATCCTGCGCCGCATCCGCCGCGTGGCCGGACCGGACCTGGCCGTGACGGTCAAGATGAACGGCGAGGACTTCGTGCCCGACGGCCTGACGCTGGCGGAGAGCTGCGAGACGGCCCGCGCGCTGGCCGCCGAGGGCATAGATGCCATCGAGGTCAGCGGCTGGATTATCGGCGGCCCCGAGCGTCAAAGCCCCGTCCGCAAAGGCCCCCCTCAGCCCGCCGAGGAGGGCTACTACCTCCCCCAGGCCGTCGAGATCAAGCGCGCGGCGGGCATGACGCCCGTAGGCGCGTGCGGCGGCTGGCGCTCTCTGGAGCGGATGAACCGCGCCCTCGTCGGCGAGGGGCTCGACTTTGTGGCCGCCAGCCGCCCCTTCCTGGCGGAGCCCGACCTGGTGAACCGCCTGCGCGCCGGCCAGCCGCGGGCCGCGTGCGTCACCTGCAACGGGTGCTTCGCCGCGCGCGGCGCGATCCGGTGTGTTGCGATCGCCGAAGGGCGCCTGACGCCGCCGCCCTTCCCTGCCAAGGACGCGCCCGCCCCATGACCGACTCCGCCGCAGAATACCGCGTGGAACTCGACAGCTACAGCGGCCCCCTCGACCTGCTGCTCTACCTCATCAAGCGCGAAGAGGTGGACATCTTCAACATCCCCGTCGGGCGCGTCACCGAGCAGTATCTGAAGTACATGGATCTGCTTTCGGAGATGAACATCAACGTCGCCGGGGAGTTCGTCGTCATGGCGGCCACCCTCATCGAGATCAAGTCGCGCATGATGACGCCCGAGCCGGAGGCCATGCCGGAGGAGGAGCCGGATGACCCGCGCATGGAACTCGTGCGGCAGTTGATGGCGTACAAGCGATTCAAGGAGGCGGCGTTGATGCTGACGGAGCGCGCGGAGCTCCAGGCGGAGCGCTTTGCGCGCCCGGGCGAGCGGCCGCCGGGAACCCCCTCCGCGCAGGAAGGCCCGGCCGGCGTGAGCCTCTGGGCGCTGCTCGACGCCTTCTCGAAGGTCCTCGACCAGACCGGCGCGCGCCGCCCGCACAAACTCGTTATAGACAACGTGCCGCTCGAGGTCGTCAAGACCGAGCTGGAATCGCGCCTGCGGTCCGCCGGACGCCTCAGCTTCTTCAAGGTCTTCGAAGGCCGGTTGACGCGATCGCGTCTGGTGGCGCTCTTTCTGGCCCTGCTGGAACTCGTCAAGCAACAGGCCCTGCGCGCCGAACAGGCCGAAACCTTCGGCGACATCGAATTGGTCTATGTGCCGCCGGAAGAGCGCGTGACCACGCCGGAGCCGCCGCCCGCACCCGCTGAGACGACACCCTCCGAGGAACCGGGCGCGGCCCCCGCCGGCGCGCTTCAGCAGTCCTCCGAAGAGGAGGAATGGCCCGAGGAGGATACGGGGATCACGATCCCCGACGTGGCCGACATTCCCGACGTGGAAGGACCGGACCGGACCGCTCCTTCGGAAGCGCCCGATGCCGGCGTCGAAGGAGAGGACGAGGAGTTCGACGACGACGAAGACGAATTTGACGACGAGGACGACGAGTTCGACGACGAAGATGATGAGGATGAGGACGACGAAGCGGACGATGCCGATGACACAGGGGCGGCGAAAGGGGCGGACAAGGGCCGGTGACCCTGCCACGGCGGAAGGGACCTTCGCCGCGAACGGGCAACGTTCGACGCGGAAGCCGCCGGTTCAGGGCAAACTTTTCTTCGGCCGACCGTAGCCAAAGCCCACCCCGTGGGGTATGATGAGCCGGGACGCAGGACCGGAGGAGGCGGCATGGCGGAGAGACTGAGTGCCTTGGTATCGGCCCTCTCGCGCGGGCGTCGGATGTTGATCGTGGTGCATGACAACCCCGACCCCGACGCCCTGGCCAGCGCCTGCGCGTTGGCGCGTCTGGCCCGGTGCCGCGCAGGGGTGCGCTGCCGCGTGACCTGCGACGGCATGGTCGGTCGCGCGGAAAACCGCGCCCTCCTGCGCGAACTGCGCCTCAACATCCTGCCGGTGCAGAACGTCCGCTGGACCGAGTGGCCTCTGATCGGCATGGTTGACTCGCAGCCGGGCACGGGCAACAACGCCCTTCCTCGCGGAACGCCGGCGGACATCGTCATTGACCACCATCCCTCGCGCGTTCCCCCCGCGGCCTGCTTTGCAGACATCCGCCCCGGCTATGGCTCGACCGCGACCATCCTGGCCGAATACCTCTTCCGGGCGAAGTGCGCCATTCCTCCCGCCCTGGCCACGGCCATCTGCTACGCCATCTCCACCGACACACAGGACCTGGCCCGCGAGTCCGGCCCTGCCGACACCGAGACCTTCGTTCGCCTCTATCCGCTGGCGGACAAGAAGGCGCTGGGCCGCATCCGGCACCCGAAGCTTCACCACGCCTACTACTCCGAGCTGGCCCGCGCCGTGCTGAGCGCCTTCACGCATGCCAACATCATCGGGTCGCACCTGGGGCCGATCGCCCACCCGGACTCGGTGGCGCTGACGGCGGACCTGCTGCTGCAGCACGAGCGGATGGGCTGGGCGCTGGTCACGGGGCGCTGTCGCCAGGATCTCTACGTGTCGCTGCGCACACTGCCCGGGCGCCACCATGCCGGCGCCCTGCTGCGCCGAGTACTCGGCTCCGAAGGGCACGCCGGCGGGCACGGCACGATGGCCGGAGGCCGCATATCCGTTGCGGGGCTTTCGGAGGAGAAGATCGAGGCGCGCCAGAAGCAGATCGTTCTGCGCCTGATCCGCATCCTCAAGCGCAAGGAGGACGCGGCGCTGCGTCCGCTCATCAGCCCCCAGGAACTGGACGAGGCCTTCTACAAGTTCCTATGAAGCGGATCGGCGTCATCGCGGATACACACGGACTGGCGCGCCCGGAGGCGGCAACGCTCTTCGCGGGGGTGGACTTGATCCTGCACGCCGGGGACGTGGGCGGGAGCGAGGTGCTCGACGCGCTGCGGCGGATTGCGCCCGTCCACGCCGTGCGGGGAAACACCGACCAGGGCGACTGGTGCGCGGACCTGCCCCTCGTGACCCTCGTTCCGGTGGACGGCGCCCGCCTCTGCCTGCTGCACAACGCGGCCGAACTCGCCTTCGACCCGGCCGCAGCGGGGGTGAGCGCGGTGATCCACGGCCATTCCCACCGCGCGGAGGAGCGCACGGCGGGCGGGGTGTTCTACTTCAACCCC
>JAKJEM010000078.1 GCA_022705425.1 Planctomycetota bacterium | reverse complement strand
CGAAGGGAACCCCGCCCCCCATCACCACTGCATCTGTTCCCGCTGCAACGCCGTGGAGGACGTGAAGTGGCCCGCCGCCGACGCCCTGCCCCTGCCGCCGGAGACGGACGCGTGGGGAACGGTGCAGAGCCGCAATATTCAGTTGCTCGGGCTGTGCCGTCATTGCAGCGCGCCGGCGTCGTAACGGTCGTACCCCGAAGCCGGGCCGCGAACGGTCCGGCAGGTTCTGCAAAACGCCGAGTCGAGAGGAGGCTCACATGGCGCAAAGGCTTCAAATCTACAAGTGTATCGCCTGCGGGAACATCGTCGAAGTCCTGCACGCCGGCGAAGGCGAGCTGGTCTGCTGCGGACAACCGATGAAGCTCTTCGTCGAGAACACCGTGGACGCCGCCAAGGAGAAGCACGTCCCCGTCGTCGAGCGCACCGCCCAGGGCATCACGGTCAAAGTCGGCGCCGTGGCGCACCCCATGGAGACCAGGCACTGGATCGAATGGATCGAACTGATCGCCGACGGAAAGGTCTATCGGCAATTCCTCAACCCCGGCGATGCCCCGGAGGCGTTTTTCGGCATCACAGCGCAGAATGTGACGGCACGCGAGTACTGTAACCTGCACGGTCTCTGGAAAGGATGAATGCCATGCTCAGCAAGAAGATGGAAAAGGCGCTCAACGCACAGGTCGGCGCGGAGATGTTCTCCTCGAATCTCTACCTCGCCATGGCCCTCGATTTCGAGGCGAAGAACCTCAAGGGTTTCGGCCACTGGCTCCGCGTCCAGGCCAAGGAAGAGATGGGGCACGCCATGCGCATCGTGGACCACCTCCTCGAGCGCGGCGCGCGCGCCGTCGTCCCCGCGCTCGATGCCCCCCCGGCCGCGTGGAAGTCCCCCCAGGCCGCCTTCGACCAGGTCCTCGCCCACGAGATCAAGGTCACCGGCATGATTAACGACCTCGTGGACCTGGCCGCCGCCGAGAAGGATCACGCCACCGGCGCATTCCTCCAGTGGTTCGTCAACGAACAGGTCGAGGAAGAGGCCCAGTCCGTGGAGATCGTCGAGACCCTCAAGATGATCGGCGAGTCCAAAGGCCAGTTGTTCATGCTCAACCATCAACTCGGCAAGCGCGAAGGATAGTCCCGTCCCTCTTCACGGGCGCAGGTTGCCGCAACGGCCTGCGCCCGCGTTCTTTTCAGAAACAAGAACCCCGCGCCGGGTGTCCTGTCCCTGTAACCCCGGCGCGGGGTTCCCTGCATACGCGCCCGCCGCGGAGAAGGCGGCGCGCATGACACGCCCCTCAGGTGTCACGCACGCCAGCCCGAACGGCCGTTCCCTCCCGATAGATGCCGACCTTCCCCGCGACGGGTAACTCGACCTGGAATGTCGTTCCCTTGCCCGGCTCACTGGTGAAGTCCATCCGCCCCCCCGCCGCGCGAACCAGCGACTCGCTCACCGACAATCCCAACCCCGTTCCGCGCGGCCCCTTGGTGGTGAAGAACGGAATGAAGATGCGCGCCCGGTCTTCCGGACGAATGCCGACGCCATCGTCCGACACCGAAAGCCGCGCCCATCCATCGCGCCCCTCAGCAACGATGCGCACCACGCCCCCCTGCGGCAGGGCGTCCTGCGCGTTCAACAGCAGGTTCAGCAGCGTCTGCGTCAACTGGTTCGCCCCCATCCGCACCCGCAACGGCGTCGCCGGCAGCGCCGTCTCGATCCGCACCGACGACTTCGCCATCTCGCTCGACACCAGTTCGACCAGCCCGCCGACGACCTCGCACGCGTCGCACGCGCCGTCCTCCGAAGCCCCCTCCCGGTGCAGATCAAGCAGGCCCTTGACGATCCGCGCGACCTTGTCCACCTCGCCGTTCAGCGCGTCGAGACGCCGCCCGGCGGTCCCCAGGGGCAGGTCGTCGCGCAACAGACGGATTTGCCCCTTCATCCCCTGAAGGGGGTTGTTGATCTCGTGCGCCACCCCCGCCGCCAGGCGGCCGGTGGCCGAGAGCGCCTCCAGGCGGCTCAACGCCGCCTCCTGCTCCGCCCGCCGAAGGTCCGTCAAGTCCACCAGCGATATGAGCACACGGTCCAGCGTCCGCTCGTGCCCGGCCATTGCCACCGCGCGGAGAAAGGCCGGGCGATCGCGCCCTTTCAGCGTCCGGATCACCGTCTCCCCCTCGAACCGCGTCCGCCCCTCCGCAATGTCCATGAAGGTCTGCCGCACCGTGTCCATGTACTGCGGCCCCCGGACGCGCGGCAGCCCCTCCGTCAGTTCCGCCAGACTTCCCGCCTCGAACAACTCCAGCGCGGCGCGGTTGGCCTCCACAATGCTCGACCGCCCCAGCAGGGCCTCGACCGATTCGGGATGCGCGTCGAAATAAGCCCGCAGGTCCATCACCCCGGAAAGACGCAGCGACTCGATCCCCGCCACGACGGGCGACAGGTCGCGGACGTGGAGCGCGATCGGCGCTTCGCCGAAGACGCTCCGGAAGCGCTCCTCGCTCTCGCGCAGCGCCATCTCCATCACCCGCCGCTCCGTCATGTCGCGCGAGAGGCCCATCACCCCCATCACCCGGCCTCGCCGGTCGCGACAGGGAATCAGCCGCGAGTTCAGGTAGATCGAACGATGGGGAAAAGCGACCTCGTCCTCGACCTCAATCGCCCGCGGCGACTCCAGCGCCCGCCGCAGATTGGCCATCATCCGCCCGGCCACTTGCGGCGGGCTCCGCTCCGAAGTTCCCCGCCGCAAAACGGTTCACGTAGCGCACGCGCATATCCTTGCCGACGACAAAGATGTAGTCGTGCGCCAGCTCCGCCAGGTCGCGATACTCCGGCTCCGAGGAGTCCGCCTCGCCCCTCAGGCGCTCCAGGTCGGCCAGTTGCAGCCCCACCCCGCGCACCGCCACCAGCGCCGCCAGGGCCAGCATCGGCAGCGCGAAGGCCAGCGACAAGGCCCCCCATACCGCGCGCGGATAGGACGCCCACAGGTACCACGCCATCCCCACCAGCGCCAGCGCCGACAGCGCCACAGCGGCCATCGCCGTCCCCGGCGTCAGTCCGGAGGCCGTCGCTCGATCCGCCGCCATGCTGGTCGTTCGCTCCGCTGGCACAGTCGCCTCGTTCACCCTCCGCCCGAATCCGCCTCGGGCGACTTCTCCGTCGGCGCACCGCCTTCCGGCTTCGCCTCCACGTTCGCCAGACGCAGTATCTCCGCGCACAGATCGTCCAACTCCACCGGCTTGGCCAGGCACACATCCGCCCCGCAATCCCGCGCGCGCTTCAGATTCTCGTCTGTCGGGAAACCCGTCAGCACCAGAATGGCAATGTGCCGCGTCCGCGGGGAGCCCTTGATGTTCCGGCACACCTCGAACCCGTCCACCCCCGGCATCAACAGGTCCAGCACCACAACGTGCGGCAGGAACTCCGTTATCATTCGCCCTGCCATGAAACCATCCCCCGCGTCCCTGGCCGTGATGCCCTCCCGGCGCGAGAGGAACTCCACCGCGCTCTCGCGGAAGAGCGCGTCGTCATCCACGATCAACACCCGCACCGGACCGCTCCCCGGACGACGCCCCTTCAACTTCCGCGATTCCAGGAACAGCGCCAAGTCGCCCCGAAGAATCCGCAAGTGCCCGCCCGGAGTCTCATAGGCCGGCAGCAGCCCCTCCAGAATCCAGCGCCGAATCGTTGTGTAATGTACCCCGCACTCCTTCGCCGCCTCCATCGTGGAGACAGCACGCTTGGCGGTCATCCCATGACCCTCCAACAACCCACCCCCCTGCGCACGCCAAACGCCGCAACAGCCTTCGCAACATTTTCTCTTTTTAGTCAACTTTGCATTACTTATAGCGCACGTATGCCCCTGATGTCAACTCACCCATGCAGAAAAAGTCGGCGGATGGTTTCACGGAGGATTCAGAGGGCGGACGACTGGCTGCCGACGTCAGGAGGCCAAACCGGAGCCGTCTCAGCCTCTCGTCCGGACCTCGACCACCTCCTGAAAACGGCCCACGACCGAATAGGCGGTCACCTTCACGCAGAAAAGCGCGCTTCCGGCGTCCTCAATGAACTCCCTCAGCGTTGGATGACGTCGGGCCAGGAGGACACCCATCTTCTTGCGCGCCGCTCCGCGCAGTTCCCGCGCCCGTCCAAGCGCCGTGACCGCCAGCCCGCGCCGAAGCGGATCCTCGCCGCCGCGTCCGTCCCCGAACAACAGCGCTACGCGCGGCTCCGAGAGGAGATTGCGGTACTTCCGCGTCTCGCGCGGCGTGACAAAGAGGATTTCCTTCTCCCCCGCCGTCACTGCGCAAGCCACCAGACTGGCGTGCGGCCCCCCCGGTCCGCTCGTCGCCAGCGCCGCCAGCGGGCTTCTTCGCAGCAGTCGCTTCAACTGCGTCCGTGCCTGAGTTGAAGTCATCCTTCACCTCCTGTCAGCCACCCTGACCGTAAAGCGAGCGTCCCCACGGCAGGTCCTCCGTCAGGATGAACCCGCCGGCCTTGTAAAACCGTCCCCCCCCTGCGGCGTGGTCGAGCAACGCGCGCTCCAGCGAGGTCTTTCGAGGAAGACCGTCCGTATCCGGCGCCTTCGTCGAACCGTAAGGGACGTCCAGCTCGAAGACGAACCGCAGCGCGGCCCAGGCGTCCGTCTCCACCGGGTGCAAATAGAAACGGCGCTGGAACTGCGCGATGTTCGAGGACTCCGGCAGCCAGGCCGTCAACTGCGGGTCGAGCATCCACGTGTTGCACACCAGCGCGCGCGCCGGCGCGCAATCGGGGAAGTGCCGGGGGAAGAACTCCACCGCGCGCGCGGCGGACTCCTCGCACGCCTCGGGTGTCATCGGCCCGATGGCGGGAATGTGGATGTCCAGCACCGGATCGCCCCCGCAGAGCGCCGGACGCCACTCCGCGCGATTCAGGGGGATCGTGTCACGCTCGGCCCGCGCCCGCACCGGGTCAATCCGATGTCCCCGCACACACGCCGGGTCCACCTCGAAGGTGGACGTCCACGTCCCCTCCGTCTCCGTGATCCCCGCCGCGCCGTTGCGTTGACCGTCGCGCCGGAAGAGCGTCCCCGCCGCCGCCAGCGCCCGCACGCACCCGTCGCCCCTGCGGAAGGCCGTCAACTGCGGCGCAAAGGTCCGATGCATGAACTGAAGCCGTCCCAGGCGGTAGAGACGACCGCGAAAATGGTTCGTGAACCACCCCCCCGCCGTCAGAGCCGGCAACCCGTACGCGCCCGTGTGCCGCCGGTAGCGTTCCATGTGAACGACGACGTCGCTCATGGTATCGGACCGCACGTCCTCGGGGATCGCCCTCGCGCGGTGGAACTCGCTCGCCCGGCGGCATTCCGAGAGCACGACCAGAACGTAGAAGAGCCCCGCCTCCTGCCCCAGCGCGGCGTCGAGCGCCGGCCACTGCGACAGCCCCGGCCCGCCGGTGCTGCCGGAGAACTTGCAGTGCGCGTGCCACAGCAGCGCCCCGAGCGCTTCGTCCTGTGCCGCGCGCCGTCCCGCGCGCTGAACCTCGCGCGCGGCCTCCGGCGGCATCCGGCAGTAGTCGCACGCCTGCTGCAGCGCCCGCGACTCCAGCCACTCCGGCGTCCCGGACGGGCGTCGCCGCAGCGACTTCTCCCACCCCGGCTCGATCACCGCACCGTGGCCGTCGAGCCGCAACCTCTGAAGCGCCTCATAGACATTCATCTGTCACCCGCTCCTATCGGAGTGCGTCCGACCCTCCCATGCGCCCGTTGAGCGACCGCCTCCTGCCGCCCCAACCTTCCGGATCGTCCCACGCCCCTCCGGACAGTGCCGGCACATCGCCGGAAGATCGCGGCCCTTCCGCACCCGCCGGCGGAATTCCTGAAAGCGCTCCCCCCGCCACACCGATTCCAGCGACTCGCGGAAGAGGTTCCCCATCACGAAGTCGGAGTCCACGTCGTAGCAGCAGGGCACGGCGTCGCCGTTCGAGTTCACCACCAGCGTGCTGAGGATGTACTCGCAGCCGCGCGGCGGGTCGCCGCGGAGCGCGAAGGCGCCGTCCTTCCGGCGCTCGTAGCGGCTCTGCGAAAGGTCCGCCGGCAGCAGTTCTTCCGCCAGGCGCTGGAAGCTCGGACCGCCCGCACGGATGCCGACCGTCTTCAGGATGAAACGATCCACCCCGAGTTCCCCGGCCAGACGGCGCATCGCCTCCGTCTGACGCTCGTTGTGCTTCATCACGATGAACTGCAACTCCACCCGCGGCCCGCGCCCGCCGGCCCGCGCCCGCGCCCCCAGCAGCCGCCGGAGACCTGCCACGATCTCCTCGAAGGACGCATTCCGCCGATACCGCCCGATCGTCTCCTGATCCGCCCCGTCCAGGCACACCACCAGTTCGGTCAGGCCGCTGGCAACGATCTCGTCCGCCACCGCGTCCGAGGTGAAGAAGTGGCCGTTCGTGCTGGTGAAGGTCCGCACCCCCCGCCCGGCGCAGAGGCGCACCATCGCCAGCAGATCGCGGCAGAGGAAGGGCTCGCCGTAGTTGAACAGCGTCACCTGCCGCAGGTAGCCCGGCGGATCGAGGGCCTGATCCAGAATGCCCCGGAACTCGGCCAGCGTCATCGCGCGCGGCGGACGGTTCAGCGTTCCGGCCCCCGTCGGACAGGCCGGGCAGCGCAGGTTGCACGCGTTTGTGGGCTCGACCATCAACGTCGAGGGACGGTCCGGCGTCAGGCTGCGGAAGCCCAGCTTCCACAGCCCCTTCTGCCACACTCGCCGAAACGTCGCCCGCGCACTCGACATGGCCTCTTCCTCGAACCCGGACAAGGGATTATAGCACGCCGCCCGCCGCCCGCACAGCACGTCCGCAGCCGAACGTGTGACGGCCTGCCGCGAACGGCGAAGGGCGCTTTGACAGGGCTTTCGGACGAGTGCTAGAATCCCCTTGGGGTGAACCACGGTACAGGGTGAGCGGATGGCAGAGGATTCGGCACAGAAGCGGACGCCCCGGACGGTGAAATGCGGCCACTGCGGCGCGGTGTTCAAGAACCGGCCGTGGGCGCCGGGCGACACGTGCCCGAAGTGCGACTCGGACGATCTGGCCCCCCTGCTGATCTCGGGCGCCACGGACTACGAGCGCGCCGACCGATCATCGGCATACTCCATCGAGGACATCCGCTTCGGGCGGCTGGCGCAGTGGGCGGAGATGGCGACGCCCAAACAGGTTCAGTTCGCCCTGCACCAGCAGAACCTGGCCGCCAGGGCGGGTCAGCGCGTGCCGGACATCGGCGCGCTGCTGATGAAAGACAAGGTGATTGATCGCCGCCAATACGAGGTGATCCTGAACGTCCGGCGGGCCAAGCCGGGCAGCCGCGAGGACGTCGAACTGGGTCAGGCGGCGGTGAAGCTGGGGTACGTCACGCCGGAGCAGATCGCGGAGTGCCGACGTCACCAGGAGGAGGCGGACGCCGCAGGACGCGACGCCGTGCCGCTGGCGCTGCTGCTGGTCGAGCGGCGGCTGGTGCAGGAGAACCAGATGCTGGCGCTCCTGAAAAACGCCGAGCGC
This sequence comes from Planctomycetota bacterium, assembly GCA_022705425.1. Lineage (GTDB taxonomy): Bacteria > Planctomycetota > Brocadiia > CAIUPP01 > CAIUPP01 > JAKJEM01. Next base: position 4,975 of record JAKJEM010000078.1, on the reverse strand, counting down.
GGCGAGAGCGGCATCCTGCACCGGCTGCGCCAGGCGCAGGTGGACGAAACGCGCGAGGAGCCGCTGGAACGCATCCTCGGGGCGAAGGGGTCGCAACTGCGCCCCGTCCGCATCGCCGCGCTCGCGGCGTTGCCCGTGCTGCTGGCCGGCGTATGGTTCTTCCTCTTGAAGGGACCGGGGACCTTCGCCACCGTGGAGTGCACGAACCGGTCCCCCCGGTGCGGGGCGGTCTTCGCCGTGCCGGCCGCCACAAAGTTCCCCTGCGCCTGCCTCGAATGCAAACAGAAGACGGCCTATCCGCAAGCGATGTGCCGCAACTGCGGAGCGACCTTTCCGGTGGTCGGGATGGGCGGCTACGGCGTCATGTGTCCGAAGTGCCGCTCGACTCAGTTCGTGATGGTGACGACGTCGTCCAAGAGCAAGCAGGAGCGTCAGGAAATCCTCCAGAAGGTCGGGAAGGGCAAGGGCAAAGCCCCCCCGCCTCCGCCACGCGGCGGCCACCGCGCGGGAGACTAGGCATGCGCGCCATTATCAGCGACGTGCACAGCAACATCGAAGCGCTCGAAGCCGTCATGGGCGACATCGCCACCCAGGGCGCGACGGAAATCCTCTGCCTGGGGGACGTGGTGGGTTACGGCCCCGATCCGGAGGAATGCCTGGACATCGTGGAGAAGATGTGCCGCTTCTGCCTCTCGGGGAACCACGACTACGCCGTCATCACGCGGGCCGAACGCTTCAACCCGCTGGCGGTGGAGGCGGTGGACTTCACGCGGAACATCCTGAAGCCGGCGGGCTTCTTCTCCTTCGGCCGCAAGAAGGCGCGATGGGAGTTCCTGGAGACGCGCTCGACGCGGCAGGTGGACGACGACATCCTCTACGTCCACGGTTCACCCCGCGACGACCGCAACGAGTACATTCTGGAAAGCGACATCGTCTTCGGCAATGTGGACAAGATCACGCAGATCTTCGAGCACGTGCCGCGGCTGCTGTTCGTAGGCCACACGCACGTGCCGGGCGTGATCGGGACGGACATGAGTTTCCGCCACCCCGACGACAACGGCAGCGCCTTCGAACTGAAGCCGGGGATGAAACACATCATCAACGTGGGTTCGGTGGGGCAGCCGCGCGACGGCGATAACCGCGCGTGCTATGCCCTCTTCGACACGGACCGGGTGGTGTACCGGCGCGTGCCGTACAACTTCCGCCGCACCATGGAGAAGATGGCGCGCGTGGGGCCGATCAGCCGCGAGGCGGCGGACCGCCTCGAGTACGGGCGATGACCGCGACGCGGGCGACCCGCCCCTCCGTCGCAACGGGACGGCAACGCGCTGTGGCGGCGCTCCTGGCGGCGCTCCTGGCGGCGGGCGGCTGCGCCGGAAACGCCGCGCCCCCGAACCCGGCAATCGCTCGCGAGGCCGTGACCGAGCGTGGCGAGACGGTCCTCGAAGACCAATGGGCTGCGCTGCTCATCGCCGGGGGCAAGGTGGGCTACCTCCACACCGTCACGCGCCGCATCGAGGGCGAACGCCCCCTCATCGTCACCTCCATCTTCAGCGAAGTCGGCATCAAGCGGATGGGGGTGAACCTGTCGCTCAGCACCTTCGTCGAGCAGCGCGAAACGCCGGACGGGGCGCTGGTGTCGGCATCCAGCGACACGCGCGGCGGCGGGACGGCGGTCTCCGTCCGGATGGAAGTGCGCGACGGGCAGGCGATCATCACCACGCGGACGGCGGGGGAACCCCGGACGACGACAACGCCCTGGGACGCCGAGGTCCTTGGCCCCTGGGCGCAGACGCAACGCCTGCGGCAAAGCGGGTTCCGACCGGGAGCGCGGGTGGAGTACAAGATATTTGACCCCTCCCTCCAGCGGGTGATCCGGAGCGCCGTGGCCCTCGACGGCCCGGAAACGCTGCGCATCGGCGGGCGCGAAATGATGCTGACGCGTGGGGTGATGACGCAGGACGCCCTCCCCGGCGTGCGGACAACGGTGTGGCTGGACGAACGGGGTGACGTAGTCCGAAGCGTCACGGACGCCATGCTCGAGATCGAGACCCTGCGCGCCACGCGCGAGGAAGCGCTGAGCGCGGTGGTGCCCGCCGAAGCGATGGACGTCATGGATCGCTTCACCATCCGAACGGAGCGCATTGACGCGCCGGAGCGGGTTCGGAACGCTCTCTACCGCCTGACCCTCCCGGAGGAGGCGTTCAAGAGCCTGGCGCTGGAGGATGCGCGGCAGCGGATCGAGGGGCGCGGGGAGGGCTTTGTGACCCTCCGCGTCCGGGCGGACGCCCAACCGGCGCACACCGGACGCCCTCCCGGACCGGAGTGCCTGGCCGCTTCGCCGTACATCCAGTCGGACGATGCCGACATCCGGGCCGCCGCGCGGGAGGCGGCGGGCGAGGGCACACCGCAGGAGCGCGCGCGGCGCATCGCCCGCTGGGTCCACAAGGCGGTTCACCGCAAGGACTACCGGGTGAGTTTCGCCAGCGCCAAAGAAGTTCTGCTCTCGCGCGAGGGAGATTGCACCGAACACGCCGTCCTGACGGCGGCGCTGCTGCGGGCGGAGGGCATCCCGTCGCGCGTGACGGTCGGGGTGGCGTACTGGAAGGAGTCCTTTGCGTATCACATGTGGACGGAGGCGTACCTGGGGGGCTGGATCCCGCTGGATGCCACGTTGCGCGAGGACACGGTGAGCGCCACGCACATCAAACTCGGGGCGACCGCGCTGGAGACCGCAGCGGCCTCCGACGCCTTCCTGGGGATGGTGCAGGTGATCGGCAAGTTGAAGATCGAGGTACTGAGCGCGTCGACGCAGGACGGAGGATAGACGGCGGACGACAGACGACGTATGAAGTGCGGCGGACGGCAACGACAAGGGCGGACGGGGCGCCGGCGAGATGGAGGCCCTCCGGTGTGTGCCCTCCAGGCGAAGTCGCTCGTCAGGGAAGAGCGCGGAGATAGAGGCGTCCCTTCGCCGCCCCAAGGTCGCCGGTCTCGATCCGGACCTTGACACTTCTTCCCTCGCGCGCCGACGCGGCAGGCCGCCAGGTCCTTCCGTCGGCGCTGAGTTCAGCGGTCGCGCCGGGTCCCGGCAGGGTGACAACGCATCCGCTGTTGGCCTTCACAAGATACTGCCCGCCGCCGGCGCGTTCCAGCATGGCCCAGCAGGGCACGACCAACTCGTCGCCGGGACCGAACTCATAGACGCGCAGGGCGCTGTCCGGCGGGAAGAGCTGCTCGATGTCCCCCTCCAGAGCCACGCGGAAGCGGTAGCCGCGCTGGGGGTCGCCGCCGAGGTAGTCGCAGGAGAAGACGCGCGCGCGATCCTCGGTGGAGCCCGTCAAGCGCTTGCTCATGCCGGGAATCGCCACCCCGGCCGGGGGGAGCCCGAGGCCGACAGTGACAACGCGTTCCTTCGCGTCCACGCTTCGGATGCGGGTCGTCAGGATCTCAACCCCCTTGAGAAACTCCGCCTCCCTTCCGCCGACGCCTCCGAGTTCAACGCTTGTGGCGCGGTCGGAGTTGACGATCTCGCCGAAGCTGTTGTCCAGCAGCGCGGCGGGAAGTTCGCCGTCCAGCCGGAGCCTCCGGTCGAGATAGTCCGCCTGGAGGATTCGGACGCGGTACTCCGTCCGGGAAAGCTCGATGGCGCCGTCGGGGTGGCGCGCCTCGCGCCCGCCGACGGTCATCAGGCACCGGAGGCCGGCGGCGTCCTTCGAGACCAAGGCGAAGTGCCCGCTCAAGTGCAGGTCGCCGACGCGGCGGACACGGTCGGGGCGTCCGTCGGCGAAGCAGACGTCCGTGCGCGCGGGGCGATGGACCTCCGCGCCGGCGGCGAGTACGACCTCGACCGCCACGGCGCGCCGCGCGTCCGTCTCGTTGTCCTGGACCTCCAGGAGGGCGCAACGCTCGATGCTCGGGCTGCCGGCATAGGGATCCAGCAGGGCGACGAAGGCGGATTCGAGTTGCTCCTGTTCGCCGCGCGCGCGACGCTGGACAAAAAACTGATCGAAATGGTGGCGGCTGGTGGGGCTGGCCCACATGGCCCCAAGAACGCGGCTGCCCTCCTGACCGAGGAGGTGAAGAGCGGTGTATTTCCGCGGGGCGGCGGGGTTGTAGTTCGCGCCCAGGTTGGACTTCTCGGCCGCATGGGCGCGGAAGGTGTTGGCGAAGGCCTTTCCGCCGGAGTAGCCGCCGAGAACCTTCGCATACTCGACGCCATCGAGGGAGAACTCCTTCTCCTCGCGGCTGAGCCGCCAGACGGCGTGGACGTGCGCTCCGGCATCGCCGGCCCACTTGCGCTCCGGGGCGATGTTGCAGCGCCCATAGCGGCGGAGGTAGCGGCGGTCGGGGTCCGGATCGTCCGCCCCCTGGGGCATGGGCACGTTGCGCGGATTCGGCACGTTGTGCGTGAGTTCGTCATTCTGACCGCCGTGGAAGCAATAGGTGTGAACGCGCCCGCCGGAGACGCGGAAGACGTCGAAAACATAGGAGTGCGGCGTCAGCACGTCGGCGGGGAGCCTGGCGCCGGCCTTCTGCATGGCGGGGGTGATCGCGGTCGCGGAGGGCTTCCCCTCGTCCACGTCAATCAGGGCCACGTGGCGGCGGAAGAGCTTCACGTCCGGCTGGTTCGCGGGCGGGACGGCCTCCGCCAGGAGACAGGCGGCGGGACCGGCGTCGGCCAGGGCGCGCACCCAGCTGTGCCCGTACCATTCCGACTCGTTCACCTCGACAAGGTTGTGGGTGTTCGTCAGGACGCAGTTGGGAACGCCGTAGCTGGAGCGCTGGCCGCCATCGGGAGCCAGAACGCAGCCGTGAGCGAAAAGGTTGAGGTCCAGAACGTCGTTGTGCTGATGTCCGGCGCCGAGGCCGACGCGGACGGTCGCGGCGCGGCGGAAACGGAAGTCGTCGTGCTCCTCGCCGCTTTCGAGAATCCCGGCCCACTGACTGAGGACACGGCTGGTCTGCGTGAACC
>JAKJEM010000077.1:6132-12826 GCA_022705425.1 Planctomycetota bacterium | reverse complement strand
GGCCCCGAGCACATTTGTGCGAAAGAGCCGCAGAAACTCCCCAGCGTCCGTGTCCAGGATCGGGCGGTCCAGGAAGACCCCGGCGTTGTTGACGAGTATCTCCGCCGGTCCATGGGCGCGGCGCGCCGCCGCCACGGCCTCGGACACCGCCGCCGCGTCGGAAACGTCCGCCGTGACGGGAAGAACCGCCCCAGACGCCCGGCACTCGCGCGCCAGCGACTCGATTTGCTCGCGGCTGCGCGCCACGGCGGCCACCCGCGCCCCCTCTTCCGCCAGGCGTCGCGCGATCTCCCGCCCGATCCCGCGCCCCGCCCCGGTCACGATCGCCGCCCGTCCCGTCAACGTGGCCATGCCGTTGTGCCTCCGTCCGAGTCTATCTGTCGCGCTCAAATACAACGGAGGGCCGGAAGCTCTCGGCCTCCGACCCTCCGCAAAGGCGCGCCCGCGTCGGCGCTCAACCGGCCTTGGACTGCGCCGCCTGAGTGGCCGCTTCCATCGCCAGGAGTTCGTTCCACTTCCGGTCCACTTCGGCCTGAAGTTCGTCAATGATATGCCGGTTTCTCGGCTCTTCCAGGTGCTTGAAGCGGCCCTGAAGCTTGATCCACTCCGCCACGGGACGCTTCTCCTTCGGCTTGTAGGTAATCGTCAGCCGCCCGGGACGCTCCCACTTGAAGAGGGGCCAGAAGCAGGTCTCCACCGCCAACTGCGCGATTTCAATTCCCGTGTCCGGCTTGCAGCGCCATCCGCGGTGGCAGGGCGCCAGCACGTTGATGAAGGAGGGGCCGTCGGCCTTGAGCGCTTCCTGCACCTTGGTCATGAAATCGTTCGGCAGCGAGGGAACGGCTTGCGCTACATACGCCGGATTGTGCGCGATGACGATGGCCGTCAGGTCCTTGCGGTTCTGGTCCTTGCCGGCCTTGACGCTGCCGGCCTGGGCCGTCGTCGTCTCCGCGCCCTTGGGCGTGGCGCTCGACCGCTGGATGCCGGTGTTCATGTACGCTTCGTTGTCGTAGCAGATGTACAGCATCTTGTGGCCGCGTTCGAGCATCCCGGAAAGGGACTGCAAGCCGATGTCGTACGTCCCGCCGTCGCCGCCGAAGGCAATGAAGCCGATCTCCCGGTCCGGCACACGCCCCTTGCGCCGTAGGGCGCGAAAGGCCGTCTCCACCCCGCTCATCGTTGCGGCGGAGTTCTCGAAGGCGCTGTGAATGAAGGGCGTGCGCCACGAGGTAAAGGGGTAGAGCGTCGTCGTGACTTCCATGCAGCCGGTGGCGCACCCGCAGACGACCGGCGTCTCCGCCGCGAGCAGCGCCTGGCGGATGACCGTCGGTCCGGTGCAGCCCGCGCACGCCGCGTGGCCGCCGGCCAGAAGGTCCTGCTTTGCGCTCAGTTTCTTGAGGTTGATAGCCATGTTCCTGTCCTTCGTTTAGTGCGTTCGATGCTTACGCATCGCGCAGGCCAATGAACTCGACGTCCCGTTCCTTCACGCCGCGCTTGGCCGCTTCGTCGAGCGTGCGGTACGCCTGGGCGATCTGCTCCACCCGGATGTCGCGCCCGCCCAGCCCGTACACAAAGGGCAGCACCGGCGTCGTTCCGCCGTACAGGCTCGAACGGACTTCGTGATACAGCGGCCCGCCCTCGATGCCGAAGGAGACCGACCGGTCGAAGACGCCGACCACCCGCGCCTTCGAGAGGGCCGAACGCACCCGCGCGATCGGGAAGGGCCGGAAGGCACGCAACTTGAGCAACCCCGCCTTGATTCCCGACTCGCGCACAACGTCCACCGCCTCGCGCGCCGTGCCGCACGTAGAACCGAGCGCCACCAGGACGACCTCGGCGTCCTCCATCCGGTAGCCTTCCATGAACTCGTACGTCCGGCCGGAAAGCGCGCCGAATTCCTTGCCCACCGCTTCGATGATCGCCGGCGCCTTGCGCATGGCCTCGATCTGCTGGCGCTTGTGCTCGAAGTACCACTCCGGCAGGTCTAACGGGCCGAAGGTGTAAGGGTTGTCCACATCCAGCAGCTTACGCGCCGGCGTGTACTCACCGACGAACTTCGCCACGACCGCGTCGTCGAGCATGGCGACGGGTTCGTTGGTGTGGCTGATGATGAAACCGTCGTAGCAGATCATCACCGGCAGCAGCACGTCCGGATGCTCCGCAATGCGGAAGGCCTGGATCGTCGTGTCGTACGCCTCCTGGCTGTTCTCGCAGAAGAGCTGAATCCAGCCCGCGTCGCGCGCGCCCATCGTATCGGAATGGTCGCAGTGGATGTTGATCGGCCCGCTCAGCGCCCGATTCACCTCCGGCATCACGATCGGCAGTCGCGACGACGCCGCGATGTAGAGCATTTCCCACATCAGCGCCATCCCGTTCGCCGAGGTCGCCGTGAAGGTCCGCGCCCCCGCCGCCGAGGAACCGATCGCCGCGCTCATCGCGCTGTGCTCCGATTCCACCAGGATCATGTCCGTGTCCACCTGCCCGTTCGCCACGAACTCGGCGAACTTGTGCATCAGCTCCGTCTGCGGCGTGATCGGGTAGGCCGCCGCCACGTCGGGCCGCGACTGCCGCAGCGCGTGCGCCGCCGCGTCGTTGCCCGTCAGGGAAATCAGCTTCGACATGGTTGTCAGCCCTTCTTGAATTCACTCTCGAGTTTCATCGTGTACGCCTGTACCTTCTTCGGACACTGCTGCGCGCAGATGCCGCACCCCTTGCAGTGCGCGAAGTCAATCCCCGCGTGCTTCCCGTCCTTCGTCAGGATTGCCGACTCCGGGCACATGATCCAGCACCGCAGGCAGTGGATGCACTTCTGCATGTCGTGCACGGGACGATAGGTCCGCCAGCCGGACACATCCTTCTCGTGACTCGTCCCCCCCTTGGGGATGATCCCGCCGCTGGCCATTTCCTTCCAACTCGGTAGCTTGCTCATCCCTCTTTAACCTCCTCGAAGGCGCGCCGGATCGCCCGGAAGTTCCCCTGCACGATCCGTTCGCCCTTCGACTTGAACTTCTTCTCGACGTCCGCCAGGATCGTCTCCAGCTTCAGGACGGGCATGACCTTCATCAACGCCCCCATCATCGGCGTGTTCGGAATGGGACGCCCGATCTCGTCAATCGAGATCTGCGTGGCATTCACCGTGTACAACTTCGCGTTCTTCAGGCCCATCTTCGCCCGGACCGTCTTCGGGTCCTCCGGCGTATTGAGCAGGACGATCCCGCCCTCCTTGAGCCCTTCCGTGACGTTGACGCTGTCCAGCAGCGTCGCATCGAGAACCACCACAATATCCGGCGTATAGACCGCGCTGTGCACCTGCACCGGGCGATCGCTGATGCGCGTGTAGCCGCGCATCGGCGCGCCTTCACGCTCCGGACCGTAGTCCGGGAAGCCCTGGCTGTACTTTCCTTCCTCCAGGGCCACGGCCGCCACCAGGGTGGCCGCCGTCTTGGCCCCTTGGCCGCCGCGGGCGTGCCAACGTATTTCCACCATCTTCTCAGCCATAAACCTGACTCCAACTCTAGATTCCAAGCGGAGATAGGGCACTTTATACAACAACGACCCGCCTTGCATGCCCTTCCTTCGCACAGGGCCGAAACGCCGCCGACAACACCGAAACGCAGGGTAGCACAACCCCCGCGAAGCTGTCAAGACACCCCCCGCGCTTTCGGCGCCCCCTCACCGCACCCGCCGTTCACGGCCCCGCCCGAGCCCATCGCCGCTTCCCCTGCGCCTGGACCGCGCTGCGCACGACACCGTAAAGAGGTGTTGTTGTCGTCCGTCGTCCGTCGTCCGTCGTCCGTCGTCCGTCGTCCGTCGTCCGTCGTCCGTCGTCCGTCGTCCTACTTCTTCTCCGTCGCCGGCACCTCTACGTTCCCCGGCGTGACCGGGTCCGTTCCCCTGGTCTCCAGGGAGAAGGCCGCGCCAAAACCGTTCTTCTGCAAGCCCCGCAACCGCGTCGCCGCGTGCTCGCGCACCAGCGGGTTCCTTCCCATCTTCGCCGCAAGCCAGTAGTAGCGCGCCGCCGTCTCGTAATCGTGCAGTTCCGATTCGGTCACCTGCGCGGCCCGGTAGAGCGCGTCGTGCTCGGTTTCGGGATTGATGACATAGCACATGTCGTAGAAGCGAACCGCCCGCGCATACTCCTTGTAGGAACTGCTGGAGTAGATCTCTCCCAGCCCCCACGCCGCCGAGGAGGTCGCCGTGCTCTTGGGGTGGTTCTCCAGAACCTGGCGGTATTTCGCTGCCGCAGCGGCATAGCGACTCGACCGCGTGAAGGGGTTGCTTCCCCCACGCAGTTCATTTCCCTCCGCCAGGAGTTGGTTCGCCTCCGCCGAGTTCTCGACGGCGCTCAGGTCCGGCAACTGGGTCTCCCAGAGCGCCGGGCTGAAGGGCTCGATCCTTCCGAAGTCCGCCGCCTCCTTCTGCACGCGACGCAGACAGTCCGCATTCCCCCGATCCGAATAGAACACGCGCAGCTTTTCCAGCCGCGCCAGGTAATCCTTGCGCGCCTGCACCAGCTCCGCCATCAACTTCTTCTCCTCCGCCGCCGCGTTCACCTTGGCGATCTGCTCCGCCTTGTGCCGCACACAGTACTTCTCCGTGTCCGGAATCGCCTGCAAGCACATCGGGCACACATTCGCCCAGGCCATCGCCCCCGTCACCAGCGCCGCGCCCAGCGCCGCCGCCACTGTCCCGCGCTTCATCGTACTTCTCCTTCTGAAAGACGGCTTCTCGTGGAAATGTGGTGAACTCACGGCATCGGCAACATCTGCGTTGCATCATAGCCGTCCCTCGCCGCCCCCGCAAACGCAAGGCCACAAAGCCTTGAAGGACCGCCGCTGTCGCCTACAACATCTCGCGCATCGGGCCTCGCCCTCAATCAGCCCGGCGTTCCGCCTTCCCATCCCCTTCCCGCCACCGCGAGCAGCGCAGGCGGAAGAGGACCCCCACTGCCCGCACCGATTCCCCCACGTTGATTTTCGACCGCCCGGCCTTGCGGTCCACAAAGGTAATCGGATACTCCGCCGGCGTCACCCCCACCCTCATGCAGCGGTAGAGCAACTCCTCCAGCACCGCGTAGCCCCGCGCCTGCAGCGTCCAGACCTCGATCCTCTCCAGCACGTCGCGCCGGTAGCAGCGGAAACCCGAGGTGCAGTCGCGCACCGGCGTTCCCAGCATCAGGCGCGTCAGGAGATTGGCCGAGTAACTGTTCACCTTGCGCGCAGGACGCCAGTCCACCACCGCCCCCCCCGGCACATAGCGCGATCCATGCGCCGCGCCCCGCTCTGCGGCAAGCCGCAGCAGCTCCGGCAGCGCCTTCGGGTCGTGCGAAAAGTCGCTGTCCATCGTGCAGGCGAAGTCGCACCCCATCTCCAGCGCGCGCGTCAGGCCCTCCCGATACGCCGTCCCCAGACCCAACTTCCCCGTTCGGTGCAGCACCTGCACCCGCGCATCCTCCTGCGCCAATGCGTCCGCCATCCGCCCCGTCCCGTCCGGCGAGTTATCGTCCACAATGAGAATGCGCCATTCCGGCCCGTTCGCCAGCACCGCACGAGCGATCGCCTCGATGTTCTCCCGCTCGTTGTAGGTCGGCATCACAACGATGACCTTCATGCGCCCTCCGTTCTACTCCTTGGGAACCGGCCGCGATTGTGGTATTATCCCTGAACAGCGCCCGATTGCAAGGACACCTCCGGAGCCGCCCGCGTGCCTCCCCAATCACCCGCCGCCCGTATTGCCATCGTCAGCGACGAAGCCGACGAGGACTTCGAGAAGGCGCTCGCCCTGTGCCTGCCCCTCGGCATCCGCGCCTACGAACTCCGCAAACTCCCCGGCGGGCGAATCCCCTGGTGCAACGAAGACCCCCTCCACGCCGTCGCCGACGCCGCCCGCCGCCACGCGCTCTCTCTCATCGGCGTCAGCCCCGGCTTCTTTAGACAGAAGTTCGAGAACCCCGTCCGCCTCCGCGAGCTCGACGAAGGACTCCCCCGCCTCTTCCGCATCATGGACACCCTCTCCATTCGCCGCGTCACCCTTTTCACCTTCCCCCGCGAGGGTACCGGTCCCCTTCCCCCCGCTCCCGTCCTCGACCTCCTGGCCGACGCCTGCGAGCGTTGCCGCCGCCAGGGACATGAGGTCTTGATCGAGAACATCGCCGGTCACTGGGCCGACACCGGCGAACACACCGCCCAACTCGCCCGCGCCCTCGGCGTGGGAGTCACCTGGGACCCTGCCAATGCTGCCGCCTCCGGCGAAGACCCCCTCCAGGCCGGTTACCCCTCCGTCCGCGACCTCCTCCGCCACGTTCACCTCAAGAACTGGACACCCGACCGGCGGAACCTGGTGCCCCTGGCCGAAGGACTCGTGGACATCTCCGCCCAACTTGCCCTCCTCCGGCGCGACGGCTACAGCGGCTGGTACTGCATGGAACCCCATCAATGGCAGGACGCGCCCGCCGTCCTCCGCCGCGACGCGCCCCTCCTGCGGCAGTGGCTTTCCGACCCTTGCATTCCCCCTCCCCAGCCGCTACGATGTCGCCGGTGACCCATGACCGTTCCCCCGTCCAGACCCCGGCACGATTCCGACTTCGACATCCACACCACCTGCGCGCGGTGCGGCGTGGAACTGGTCGCCTATCAGCGCGACGCCGGGCGCAAGGCCACCTGCCCCGAGTGTGGCAACACCATCACAATCCCCC
>JAKJEM010000077.1:0-6028 GCA_022705425.1 Planctomycetota bacterium | reverse complement strand
CTCGCACGCACGACGACACCCGCGCCGTCCGCGCCAAGATCGTCGGCTGGCTGCGCCGAACCGTCATCGTCGTCCTGGCCCTCGTCATCATCAAGGTCTTCGATGCCTCCTTCGCCTCCGTTCTCGTCAAGGCGCCGGCCACCCTGCACGACGCCCTCGCCTGGCTCGTCGGCGCCGTAGCCGCCGCCCCCGGCAGCTTGCGCCTGCTCGCCGTGCCGCGCCCCGTCGAACCCGGCGTCATCACCGCCATCGAGCGCTTCGTCCTCGGCGTCGCCATGCTCGTCTTCGCCACACGCCTCATCGTCCGCGCCAAACTCCTCGACGCCGTTTACGTCACCTCCGAACGATGGCGCGAGCGCACCGCCGCCGGACTCGGGCTCAACTTCATGGCCCTGCTCCTGCAAGCCGTCCTCCTCGCCTGGGCCGCCTCCGTCACCAAGAACCCCGCCGGCAGCGACGGCCTCGCCTGCGGCATCCTGGCCCTGCTGCTGTGGGTCAGCGCCTTCTGGCTGATGACGCTGCACCTTCTCGCCTCGCGCGAAATCCCCGAACTCACCTCCTGGATGGTTATAGACGCCCTTTTCGGCGTCGCCATCTTCCTGGTCGTCCTGTGGCCGGGCGTCACGCAGATATGGACCCGCGCCGGCGCGGCGGCGCTGCTCTTCCTGGCCGATTCCGTCGTCGCCCTGCACTTCGGCGCCACCTTCGTCTTCGCCCAGGGCCCCCGGCGCTGGCGGTGGCAGAAGCCCGTCTCCATTGTGGCCAGCGTCGCCGTCCTCCTCTTCACCGCCCTCCTCCTCGCCTGCATCCGCTGACGCCCCCCGCCCGTCCTCGCCGGTCCCCAGTCCCCGGTCTGCCGTTGTCGTCCGTCGTCCGTCGTCCGTCGTCCGCGGTCCGCCGTCCGTCGTCAACTTGACACCGCGCCCTCCGCGTGGTAAAAGGTATGTAACGACGCGGGGTGGAGCAGCCTGGTAGCTCGTTGGGCTCATAACCCAAAGGTCGCAGGTTCAAATCCTGCCCCCGCTACCATCTTGAAGAAGAGGCCGTTCGGCTAGAAAGTCGAACGGCTTTCTCTTTTCTACGACAAGAGTTACGTCGTTTGCATGGCGGTTCAAACTCACCACCTCCAAAATCTCGCGTTTGAGCGCCGAGTTTGAACCATGCCAGGATTCCACCAAACGCTGGCTGAAATCGAATAGCGATAGGGCGCGTTCGGGCGCGTCGGGGGCCACGTCTTTCGCGCTATCGAGCGACTGCTCCACCTCGGCCAACTGGCGTTTCAGTTCCTCCTGCTTGGCCTGCATGACCGCCTCTTCAATAGCCCCGGACAGGTAGCCGTTCAGAAGGCGGTCGTTCATGTTCTTCAATTCCATCCTGCGGCGGGCGAGCGATTGGCGCTGATGACGGGTAACCTCGCCCAGATTGTCGAATGAAGCCCGTATGGCATCGCGGAACCAGTTCGCCATGTCATCGGTCGGAAACCGCATCGTGCCGAGGTCGGCCAGAATCGCCTGCTCGATGCTCTCCTCGCGCCAGCGCACGACAGGATGGGCATCTGGGCGGTCGTTGTTTGCACAACGGTAATACATATGCTCCCGCACGTTGCCGCCCGTCAATTTTCGGCGGATGCGCTCGCCCGTCAGGGCAAAGCCGCAGCAGGCGCACCTGATGAGACCGCCGGAGAAGGCATGCCGCGCATCGGAAAAGCGGCGGTTCTTGCCTTCAAGGATGTCCTGGCAGGTGTTGAATACCCGACGGTCTATCACCAGACGGTACTTGCCCTGATACACCTTGCCGTTGCGCTCCAGTTCCCCGACGTAGAACCGGTTGCCGAGAATGTAGGACAGCCCGGTTCGTAGGAAACGGGGATGACTTGGCCGGTAGACGTGCCCCTCCTTCGCCAACTGGTCGGCCAGACTTTCGAACGTGTACCGGCCCGTGGCGTACAGTTCGAAGATGCGCATGAGCGCCTTGACTTGCGTCGGGTGCGGCTTGACCGGCTCGGCCTTGTCGTCAACATTGTCGTAGCCGAACGGCGCATGGCCCGGCGGCCACCCCTGCTTGACCCGTTCGTCCATGCCCTTGAGCGTTTCCGCGCGCAGGTTGTCCGAATAGTACTGCGCGACCGCCGCCATGACGTTGAATGACAGGGCGCCAGCCGCGCCGGGGCCGAACTGATTGTCCACGAACGCCAACTGCACCCCGCAGACATCTTCCAGTTCCTGCAGACGCACGGCGTCACGCATGTTGCGGCAGACGCGGTCCAGTTTGTGCGACAAGATGGCCTGTATCTTCAGCCGCTTCGCATTGGCCTTCACCCACTTGAACATCTCGTTGAAGGCCAGGCGTTCCGCGCCGCGCTTGGCGGACTCGGCGACGACGAATTCGCGGGCGACCGTCCAGCCATTCTTCGCTACCCGTTCCCGCGTCGCCCGAAGTTGGGCATCTATCGAGTAGCCGTCCTTCTGCTCGCGGGATGACACCCGCGCCCAGATCACCACATTCATCGCGTCCTCCCTTCATGCGTTCAGCCTTCAGCAGGACTTCCGCCAGGCGCTTCACGTTGCCCAGAATTTCCGCTGCCTCGTCATCGTCCACCGGGCGTCCGTATGCCTTCGACCACAAATCCTTCGTTCGCTCAAGCAGGTCGTCTGGAATCCACGCCTGCGACATCGGGCGTTCGCGCCCGCGCCGTTCACAAGAGGGCGAATCGGGCGGGGAAAATCCAGTCGGATTGGGCGGATTCTGGAGGCTGGTGGGCATCACGGAATTCCTCCGGACTGCCCTTGCTTTTCGGCGCGGCAATCGCCCTCATGTGCCCCCGCTGGGCGGGCATGGTGCCTGCCAGCGAGTTCAGGAAAAGGAGACGTAACATGGCGAAGGCGCAGAAGACGACGAAGGCCGTGGACGCGAAGAATGCCGCCAAGGGCGCGCAGGACGCGAAGGGACGCAAGGGTACGCCCAAGGGCGCAAAGGCCGCGCCGGAACGCGCCGTGGGCCACGGGAACGCGCCCCAGGGCCAGGAGAAGAAGATGGGTATCCTCAAGGCGGCGGTCGTGGTGCTCCGGGAGACCGGCAAGGCCATGAACGCGAAGGAGATGGTCGAGGCGGCGCTGGCCAAGGGCTTGTGGAGCACGAAGGGCAAGACACCCGCCGCGACGCTCTACGCCGCCATCATCCGGGAGATCGCGAAGAAGGGCGGCGACGCCCGGTTCAAGAAGGTCGACCGGGGTCAGTTCGCATTGAACGCCTGACCTCCCGCGCAAGAACGCCCTGGCCGCACGCCAGGGCGTTTCTCCGGCATGACGCCAAACTTCTCCACCTTGAAACAAACTCTTTCTATGACCGCGACAGCGTCGCGTGCCCTGCTCGGCGATGCCCGGGGCGGAGTACCTATTCGCCGGTGTGCGCGTGTGCTTCTCTTTCCCCCGGCCCGGACGCGCGCTTTCGCGCGCTGTCCGGGGGGTACTAGGGGGGTGTGTGCACACACACACGGAATGACCTGACCTCATGATTTCCTCTTGCGCTTCGAGGGTTTCGGCTGTGGTTGGGACGCAAAGCCCTGGGGTTTGTTCGCAGGCCCGGCCCAACGATGCACCGCACCCGATTCGATGGCCAGGCTGAGCATCCCCTCGGCGTCACGGCGGTTGACGCCCTCCATCTTGGCCGACGCGATGATGGCCTGCTTCGCGCGCGGTTCAGCGCCGATGAACTGCCCCACGAAGCGCTCCACCGTCCACGGTTCAACCTGGGGCGCGGACGGCGCTTCCGGCGTGCGGCGAGGCTTGCGCGGGCGTTCGGGACGCAACAGGGTCGGGTCGAGTTCATCGGCGGGCATCCAGAGCGGAAAGACCCATCGCAGGCAGCGCGCCTGGATCGGCGGCCAGGAACGCACCGCCGCGTCGAGCACGACCCCATCGGCTTCCTCGTGCGGGCGCAGAATCAGGTGCGTGTCCGTGGCCCGTGATTGCGCCCCTGCGCCAGCGCCGACATCGGTGATGGCCTTGCCGCTCTGGCTGCCCTTTGTGCTGTGGTGGATGAGGATGAAGCAGCAGCCCAGGTGATCGGCGTAGGCGTCGATGGAGTTGTAGATGTTCGCCATCGTGCCGTTATCGTTCTCGTCGCTGTCGCGGGGCAGGAAGCGATAGAAGGCGTCCAGGACGACGATCTTGAACCGGCCCGGTTCGAGAGCCATGAAGTACTCTTCCATTCGGAAAATGTCCTGCAGCTTGCCGCGCAGGTTCTCCACGAAAACGTGGTCGGCCACGTCGTCCATCGGGATGCCCCGGGCGACGGCGACCTTGGGGATGCGGTTGGCGATGGTTTCGCCGTGCAGCTCGTTGTCGATGATGAGCGCGTCGCCCGTCTCGGTTTGAAATCCCATCCACGGCCTGCCCGTGGCCACGGCGAGGGCCAGGTCGGTGACCAGCCAGCTCTTGCCCAGTTTTGCCGCCGAGATCACGTTCATGGTCTCCCCCTGGCGCAGCAGGCCATGAATCACAGGGGCGCGCAGGGCCGGGTAGCTCGCCATCAGTTCGCGCACACTCTTCGGCTGCGGCGGTGGGAGCGGCGCGGATTCTTCTTCGACCCTGCCCAAAGTGGTGGTCAATGCCGCCCCGCGCCGGGTGCGTTTCTCCGCGTCGCGCAGACGCCGGGTAATGTCCACGTCCGACCAGTTCGTCAGGAAGGGCCTTGCTTTCGCGTATTCGCGGATGCAGGCAACGGCCTCGGTATCTGAAAGGTCGAACGCCACGGTTCGGGATGCGGCGCAAATCAAGCGGCGCGAACCGTCCTTGTGATCCACCTCCTTCATGCGGAACAGGGACTTCAGGCAGCGTTCGTAGCGGCCATCGGGCTGTTGCGGCGGCTGCGTCTGCGCCGGAGGCCCGCCTCTGCCGTAGAGCGCGTTGAGCGCATCCTGGCAGTCCCTGAGTTCGCCGGGCGCGCCTTCGAGGACGTTCCCGGTCACGGTAAAGAAGCGCCAGCGGTCGTAGATTTCGATGTGCGCCTGCCGGTCGGGTCCCTGGCCGTTGATCTTGCAGTCCGTGTTGTCGGGCTTGCGTCCGATGAAGAACAGTTTGACGCCGCGCCCGGAGGGTGAAACCTCGGCATAGGTCGGGAACGCCTCGATGATCTCCCGACCCCAGATGAAATGCCCCTGCTCGTCGAGGCAGTCGTCGAGGTCCATGCCGCAGTACGGGTCATCGGGCGTGAAGACGAACCCGATGCCGTCGTACTGGCCCGCCTTGGCCGAACGGCAGGCCTGCTCATAGGCGCCCCAGCTCTTGCGGTCGACGGTGGAGGCCGCGCGACCGAAGGTCGGGTCATACGGCACTTTCGTGGGCTTGCCGTTGGCCTTCTCGTAACGCCACACGACCCACTGGGCCAGATCGCGCAGGGGCTGCGGCACTACGGCATCGAGACGCGCTGTGTCCATGTCACTCAATCTCTGGGTTCCATGTGTTAGAGGGGCGGGCGAGGGCCGGTCCCCAGTGGCGAGGGACCGGCCCAACCGGGTGGAATAGCCCGGCCTTTATTCGCCCGCAGAGCGCACCGCAGCCCGGTAGTCACAGAGGGCCGCGCCGAAGTCGTGGTAGACGCGCCAGGAGACGCACAGCTTCTCGACGCTCTGGTCGAGACCGAAGAACTCCGTGGTCGGCGTCTGCTTGCCGTTGAGGAACGCCACGATCATCGGGCTGGCCGACGGCGCGGCGAAGAGATACCAGTGCTTCTTGCTGGCCTTCGTCTTGAACTTCACCGCATTGCTCAGGCGCGGTTCCACCTGCAGCGTCACAGCGTTGCGCAGGCTGTTGCCGGTGGGCAGTTCGGCTTCACGCGCAATGAACTCCGATTCCAGCACTTCCTTCGCGGTGACCTCCAGCTCCGGCGGCACCAGCAGCACTACGGGCCGCAGGTCGAGGTCGTTCCCCTCGCCGTCGCGCTGGGTGCTCATGGCCTGGATCGCCTTGGCCAGGGATTCGACGCTCAGGGCGGTGTCCGCGCCGGAGATGAGGTTGCCATGCCCGCC
>JAKJEM010000076.1 GCA_022705425.1 Planctomycetota bacterium | reverse complement strand
GGCGGCGGTGCTGGCGCTGAAGTTGCGCTACGCGGGGGGGAACGAACTGGTGACGCAGGATTGGGGGGCGGTGCTGCAGAGAGCGGGGGACCTTTCGCGTTGGGGGATGATTGCGCGGAAGCTGCTGATGAATCTGTGCCTGATGGCGGCGACGCCGGGGGTGTCGCTGGCGCCGATCGGGGTGGCGCCGCTGCTGGCGGCGGGGTTGGCGTTATGCGGGGTTCGGGCGGAGGGGACGGACCGGCGGGCGTTGACGGCTGGGGCGTTGACGTTGGGCGCGACACTGGCGGGATATGTGGGGGTTTACGTGGCGACACCGCACGCGTTGGAGTGGCATCTGGACACGTCGCTGGGGCGGCTGGTGCAGCACTTGTGGCCGGCGACGATCTTCCTGTGCTTCATGGCGATCCGCCCGCCCGGCGAGAGCGCATCGCTCTCGCCGGGGGCGGGGGGCGTTCAGGCGGATGCCGGGGTCACTTGCCGGTCGCCGGGGGGACGCGCTTGAGCGGCATGCGGCTGATGAAGAGGAGTCCGTCCTGGCGCGTCTGGGCGATCCCGGCGCTGGGGGACAGGTGCCTGACGATGTCGTCCGTGGGGGGCAGGAGTTTCAGGTCGAAGAGATTGAGGAACTCGGTGATGGCGGGGTTCTGGCGGGCCATGGCCGCGAGGACACCGAACTGGCCCTGGCGGAGTGCGGTCATGAAGAACTCCGTCTGGGGGCGGGGATCGCTGTAGGTGAAGGCGATGCGGTTTTCGGCGGGCAGGGCCTTGAGGGCCTCCTGGAACTCAGGGCGCTCTTGGAGGGAGGGGCCGCCGACGCCGGCGCGGCGAAGGTGCGCTTCGACCATGTCGGCGCGGGGGGAGAAGATCAGTTCCTTCTCGGTGACGGCGAAGGCGGGCTTGGGCTTGCCGGCAGGGGCGCCGCCGCGGTCGGGGGTGGCAAGGACGTAGATCTGATGGCCCATGTAGTCGCGCGGGTGGAAGAGCATGGCGACCTGCGGGGCGAGCTTGGTGATCTTGTCGAAGGCGTTCTGGAAGGCCTGCTTGCTCTTCAGGTCGAGGGAGACGACCATCTGCTGGCTGTCTTCGAGGGTGTAAGGCTGCTCGAAGCGCGTGTAGAGGCTGAGGCGCGGGCCGAAGGCGGCCAGGATGTCGTTGCGGAGGTTGATGGGCTGACCGCTGACCTGGGCGGCCTGGGCGACCTGAGCGTTGACGGCGGCGAGGACCTGCGGGGCGAGGGTGTTAAGCATCTTCTCGACTTCATCCCAGATCACGGCCGGCTCGAAGCGGACGGAGGTGAGGCTGGCGCTGTCGGCGGGGACGCCGGCGCCGGTGTGGAGCGGGCCGGGGGCGGGCATGAGGAGCTTGACGATGCCGGTGGGAACGCCGGCGACCTGGAGGAAGAGGCGGGTGGTATCGTCGGTCTTGGCCATCTCGACGCCGCCGCTGAGGCTGACGAGGCCGTTGAGGCCAAGGGCATTGACGGCCTGCGCGGCCTCGGGCCCGCCGAATCGCTGGGTCGCGATGCGGACGATCCGGGCGAGGTTGACATAGCCCTGGATTTCCGAGGCGGGATTGATGACGGCCAGGGAAGCCTTGTAGGCGGGGGTGGAGGCGAGGGAGGCGGGCGGAGCGTTGCGGAGGAACAGGACGGTGCGCTTGAGAGCGGCGACGGGCCGCCCGAAAACGAGGACGCCGTCCGCCACGCCGTAGGCGGCGGAAGGGTTGTTCGGGTCGTCGTCGGCGTCGGCAAGGCCGACGAACTTGACGCCCTCGATGGTGAGTTCGACGGTCTTGAGGGCGGCGGGCTGGTCGGGATTGGCGGACTTGGCGGCGGCGGCGACGAGGGCGGCGATGATCTGCTTGGCGCGGTCGCCCTTGTTGCCGACCTCGGCGAGGAAGAGGAACTCGACGTCGGCGGCCTGGTCGTCGGTGTTGATGGCGAGGGCGACCTGGCCGCTGAAGAGGCCCAGAACCTCGGCCAGGGTGACGCCGGTCTTGCCTTCGGCCTTCTGAATCTCCTGTTCGAGCCGGGCGAGGGCCTTTTCGAAGAACTTCTGGACGGAGGGCTCCATCCAGATGTCGTGGGCGGGATGGTTCTTGAGCTTCTCCTTCAGGGCGGGCACGCTCTTGACGAGGGCGATACCGAGGGTGTCCTCGGGAAGCACACGGTCGAAGGCGGGAGCGGCGACGAGCATGGGAGCGACGAGCACGGCGAGAGCGGCGGCGAAAATCCTGGCGCGCATGACGCTGTCCTTTCTGTCAGGGGGCGGGAGGCGCGGAGGGGGGCTCCGCCGCCGGACGCCGGGGGGGCGCGAGATAGTGGAATCCCGAGTTGGGATTGTCCTTGTTATAGGCGAAGGTGTCGCGGTTGTGGAGGAAGAATCGGAGGGTCTCGACGGGAATGGCGAAGCTGAGTCCTTCGGTGAGGAAGCCGGCCTTCATGTTGATCACGCCGACGACCTCGCCGCGCAGATTGAGGAGAGGGCCGCCGGAATTGCCGGGGTTGACGGGCGCGGTGGTCTGAAGATAGACCATCCCCTCGAAGTTGCGGCGGGTTTGGCTGATGATCCCCTCGGAAACGGTGCGTTCGAGGCCGAGGGGGTTGCCGATGGCGAAGACGTTCTGGCCTTGTTGGGCGGTGTCGCCGGCGGCGAGGGGGATGGGACGGGCGACGAGCCGGGCGGGGAGTTCGGCCTTGAGCAGGGCGAGGTCGAGCCAGGGGTTGACGGCGACGATGCGGACCTTGTCAATGCGGGTGCGGTCGAGTGCGGTATCGCCCCGGGTGAAGAGGGTGACGTTGATATCCTGCTCGCCGAGGATGACGTGGGCGTTGGTGACGAAATGGCCGGCGTCGTCCACGGCAAAGGCGCTGCCGAGTCCGGCGGGGGTGCTGACGACGCCGACGGAGGCGCAGAACTCTCGGGCGAGTTCCTTGACGGGGCGCTCGCGGAGGGCGGCGGGGGCGGCGACGGTGTAGAGGCGGTCCTCGGGGGCGGTGGTGTCGTCGCCGGGGCGGGCCGGGTCAAGGCGGCGGAGGACCTCCTCGCGGGGCACGGCGAGTACGGTGAAGCCGAGGTCCACGAGAAGGGCGTCGGAGCGCTCGCGGAGGAGTTCTCCGGTGACGACGCCGCCGCTGCGCAGGCGGAGGGTGACGGGGGTGGCATCGGGCGCGGGCGCCCGGGCGCAGCCGGCGCAGAGCGCCAGGGCGGCGCAGACGAGGAGACGCGGCGTCGCAGAGATGTTGACGCGCATGGCCTACCTGAAATCCACGACGTATGCTTCGCCGGTGTCGGTGCAGGCGCGGAGCTTTTCGAGGACGGCGGGGGGCACGGGGTCGTCCACGGAAAGGGCGACGCAGGCGCGCCCGCGCTTTTCCTTGCGCCCGACGTCCATCCCGGCGATGTTGATGGCGGCGTCGCCGAGGATGGTGCCGAAACGTCCGATCATGCCTGGCTTGTCGGGGTAGAACAGGACGAGCATGAAGCCTTCGGGCTTGAGGTCCACGGTGAAGCCGTCAATCTCGACGATGCGGGGCTCGCGGCCTTCGAAGACGGTGCCGGCGGCTGTGTGGCTGGTTTCGCCGGTCTCGACGGTGAGGCGGACAAGGCTGGCGTAGTCGCGGGAGTCGAGGGACTTCTGTTCGGTGATGGCGATGCCGCGCTGTTCGGCCACGACGGGGGCGTTGACGAGGTTGAGGGGCTGGTCGGTGCAGGAGGCGAGGAGCCCCTGGAGGGCGAAGACGGACAGGGCGCGGGTGTCGTCGGCGGCGAGGCGTCCGAGAGCGGCGCAGGTGAGGCGCTGGGGGGGCTTGGGGGTGAGCTGGGCCAGGAGGCGTCCGAGGGTCTTGGACATCTCGGCAAAGGGTTCCATCTCGCGGGTGAGGGTGACGCTGAGGTTGACGGCGTACTGGATCTTGCCTTCCTGGAAGAAGGCGGCGATCTGGCGCGCGATGGCCTCGGCGACCTTGGCCTGAGCCTCTTCGGTGCTGGCGCCGAGGTGGGGGGTGAGGATGAGATTGGGTGCGGAACGGAGGGGGTGGTCGGCGGGGAGAGGTTCGGCTTCGAAGACGTCAAAGGCCGCGCCGGCGAGGCGTCCGTTGCGGAGGGCCTCGGCGAGGGCGGCTTCGTCCACGATGCCGCCGCGGGCGCAGTTGACAAGGCGGGCGCCGGGCTTCATGCGGGCGAGGGCGGCGGCGTTGATGAGGCCGCGGGTCTGGTCGGTGAGGGGGGTGTGGAGGGTGACGAAATCGGCGCGTTCGAGGAGCGGGTCGAGGGCGACCGGTTCGACGCCGAGTTCGCGGGCGCGGCGCTCGGGGAGGAAGGGGTCAAAGGCGAGGACCTTCATGCTCATGCCGAGGGCGGCCTTGGCGACGATCTGGCCGACCTTGCCCATGCCGACGATGCCGAGCGTCTTGTCGGCGAGCTCGACGCCCGTGAACTTCTTCTTGTCCCAGCGGCCGGCCTTCATGGAGGCGTCGGCGCCGGGGACGTTCTTGGCCAGGGCGAGAAGAAGGGCAAGGGCGTGCTCGGCGGCGGAGATGACGTTGCCCATGGGGGTGTTCATCACAATGACGCCCCGGCGGGTGGCGGCGGCAACGTCCACGTTGTCCACGCCGACGCCGGCGCGCCCGATAACCTTGAGGCGATGGGCGGCTTCGAGGATACGGGGGGTGACCTTGGGGGCGCTGCGGACGACGAGGGCGTCGTAGGCGCCGATGAGGCGGGCGAGTTCCTCCTCGGTGCGACCGGTGTTGACGTCCACCTCCAGGCCGGCGCCACGCAGGATTTCGATGCCGACATCGGACAGGGCGTCAGCGACGAGGACTTTGGGCATGAGGATGTCTCCAAGCAGTTCCGAAAACAACATAATAGGGAAAGACGGGGCGGATGTCCACTCAGGCGCGGGCATTTTCGGCGGACGGTGGACGACGGACGACAGAAGACGGACGGCGGGTGATTCTCCGTTGCCGTGTTCCTGGAGCGGGGGGATGCGGCGGGGCTTATTGGGCGGGGCGAAGGCGCTCGGCGTGGAGGAGCACGTCGCGGGCGAAGTCGGGGAGGGCGAGTGTGATTCCGCCGCCGGCGGCGGCGACGCGGGTCTGCCAGACGGAGACGCCCTCGGAGGCGTTCCACGCCTCGACGGCGTAGTCGCCATCGGCGGCGGGCAGGCGCAGGGTGAGGCCGGGCGGTGCGCCGGGGGGGCGCGGAGCATCGGCCCAGGCGAAGACGACGAAGCGGTCGCGCGCCGTCAGGCCCAGGGTGCGGATGGCGCGATCGGGGGGGGCGGGGTCGAGCTCCACGGTGACGGGGGTGAAGTCGGGGGCGTCCCAGCGCAGTCCGGCCAGGGTCCTTCGCGCGGCGCCGAGACGGGCGCAGTAGGGGCGGAGGTCCGTCGCGTCGGAAAGCCAGGGCAGCGCGCCAGCCCCCGCGCCGGCGACGGCGGAAACGAGCACGCCCAAGGTGACGTAGTCGGGCTTTCCATCGTCCTTGCGGAGGCCGAACTCGCCGACGAGGACGGGGGCGGGGAGCTGGCGGAGGGGGGCGAGGGCCTCGGTGAGCGCGCCCATCAGGTTGTCCTGGTCGTAGATGTGGGGCTGGATGAAGTCAATGGCGTTGCGTTCGAGGAGGCGGCGCTGGAGGGGGATGTGCGAGGAGGTGGCGACGAGCCGCCCATAGGGGTCGGCGGCGCGCAGGAACCGGGCCATCTCGACATGCCAGGCGGCCACGGACTCGAAGTGACGGTGGAAGCCTTCGTTCTCGTAGGAGGCCCACTCGACCTCGTTGAAGAGTTCCCAGGCCATGACGGCGGGGCTGTATCCCCAGCGGGCGACGAGGTAGCGGAGGCGGTTCTGGAAGAGGCGGCGGGCTTCGGGGGCGGTGAAGAACTGGGTGCGGAGGCGGCAAGGTCCGCCGTTGGCGGTGTTGTAGGGGTGCCGGTTCCAGAGGCCGATCTCGCCGCCGGCGGGTTCGAGGTTGCCGTGCTGCTCGATGCAGAGGATGAGGCGGAGGCCGAGGGCCTCGGCGTGCTCGACGATGAGGTCCAGACGCGCGGCGGCGACGGGATCGAAGCAGGCGGGGGTCTGTTCGAGGGGGATCCACCAGGGGGCGATCCAGACGCGCAGGCAGTTGACGCCGGAGGCGGCGAGGAGTTCCATGTCGTGGAGGTAGCGGTCGGTGCGGCGCGGGTCGCCCCAGCAGCGATTGGCGCCGAGGGGGAAGAAGGTCTCGCCGGAGTCCAGCGTGAAGGCGCGCCCGTTGCGGCGGACAAAGCCGGGGGCGACGCCGGGCAGGACCTGGAAGGCGTTGCGGGCGGTCTCGCGCTCGGGCAGGCCGGGGCGCGCGGCCACGAGGCGGAAGACCCAGGGTCCGGACTCGACGGGGGTGAAGCGAACCTTCCAGCCGGTCTCCTGCTCGGGAGCGTTAGCGAAAGGGTCGGCGGATTGCCAGTAGAAGGCGGGGACGCGGATGAGGCGTCCGGAGGGGGCGGTGAACTCGGCGGCGACGGCGATGCGGGCGGAGTCGTTCGATGCGGGATATTCGGGGGGCAGGTGAAAGAGGATTTCCTGCATGGCGTACTGGCGGACTTCGGGGTTGAGGGCGATGGGAGGCAGGGCGTTGTCCGGGGCGGCGAGGAGACGAGCGGCGAAGAGGAGGGTCAGGAGTGGGGTGGCGCGCACGTCAGGCCCCCCGTGCGCGGTCCAGATGCGCGCGGACGTCCTCTTCGCGCAGGACGTCCTGTCCGGCGGCGCGGGGCACGGCGGCGAGGTCCACACCGGCCTCGCGGGCGAGTCGTCGCGCGCCGGGGGTGGCGCGGACGGCTGCGGCGGCGGGCGCGGCGGTTTGCGCGGCGGCCTGGGCGCGGAAATCGGCGAGGATTCGGGCGTTTTCCGTGGTCACGTCGGGGGCGGTTTCGCGGGGTTGGCCGATGCTGGCCAGAATGAAGCCGACGGGGATGGCGCTCTTCTCCGGAGCGTAGCGCTGCAGGAGGACGCCGTCCACAGGAGACTCGAGATCAAAGGTGGCCTTGCTGGTGATGATCTCGACGACCGGTTCTCCGGCGGCGACGGGGTCGCCCTCGTTCTTGCGCCAGAGTCCGACGGAGCCTTCGACGACGTTGGCGGCGAGCTTGGGCAGGCGAAGGAGGGCGGCCATTGTGTTCCCGGCGAAGAGAGGAAGATGACCCCGCGACCGGAGCGTACAGTGTCAGGATATCACAGGAGACTGCGGCGACACAAGGTTTGCGTGCGACAGGCGTTCCGGTTGCGACGGGCGGCCTCCAGCCAGCGGGTCAGGCGGGGAGCAGGCGCGCGAAATTGCGCCAGGCGATCTTCTCGAGGGTCGCGCGGGAGAGGCCGCGCCGGTAGAGGGCTTCCCATAGACGCGGGGTGTCTTCGCAGTCGAGGACGGGGCGGGTGATCGGACTCATGCCGTCGTAGTCGGTGCCGATGCCGACGTGATCTTCGCCCATGACCTCGAGGGCGTGCAGAAGGTGTGCGACGAGTCGGTCGAGGTCGGGGTTCTCCCGCGCGATGAAGGCGGGGTAGAAGGCGATGCCCATGACGCCGCCGCGCGCGGCAAGGGCCTTCATCATTTCGTCGGTGAGGTTGCGGACGTGGGGGCAGAGGGCGTAGCAGGCGCCGTGGGTATAGCAGAGGGGGCCGCGGGCGTGTTCGAGGACCTGCCAGTAGGCGGCTTCGTTGAGATGGGCAAGGTCGCAGGGGATGGCGTGGCGGGCGAGGAGGTCAAGAGCGCGGTAGGCGAAGGGAACGAGGCCCTTGGTCTGGCGGCGGAGAAGGTCGCGTTCGGCGGGGGTGACGTATCCGAAGTGGCTGGAATCGTGCTGAAGCGCGTGGGGGTTGCCGTGGGGGAAGCGTCCTTCGCCGTGGGTGAGGCTGGCCAGGCGGACGCCGAGTCGGAGCCAGTTGACGAGGTGTTCGGTTTCCTCGGCGAACATGGCCTGGCCCTCGATGGTCATAAGGATCCCGAGGCGGTCCTCGCGGACGGCGCGTTCGACGTCGGCGCGGGACAGGCAGAGCAGGAGGCGGCGGGGATGGGCGGCGCAGAGGGCGTGGACGCCGTGGATGAGGCGCGAGGACTGGCGCAGGTCGTTGTCGCCGACCATAGCCATGAGGATGGCGTAGCCGCCGCGGCGGAAGCGGGCCATGTCGGTGTGATAGAGGGGGTCGGAGCGGGTGAGGTCAAGGGAATCGCCGCGCACTTCGCGGAGAATGAGGCCGTCGTAGTGAGCATCGAGGACGGGGATGCGGGCAGAGGCTCGTGGACGGGGCATGAGGTTCTCCTGATGCGAAGTCGGTCGTGGGCGTGACGCGTCGTCTCTGCATAGGCTAGGGCGCGGGGGCGGGCGTGTCAAGGGCGGTAATCGGTCTCTCGGGGATGTGGCACAGCCGCCCGCGGCTGTGGGAGCGGCTCCATCAGGCCGGCACAGGCGAGGGCGCCTGCGCCACACACGGCCCAGTTGCCGAGTGCCCCCCAAGACCGATTACCAAGGGCGCGACAGGCGTTTGACCCTTTCGGGGGCGCGTCCTACAATACGGGCCGTCCGGCGGCGCGCCGGGAAAAGGATCGGGTCCAGGTGAGTGAATCCATGCCAGAGCGCGAATTCTTCAAGCGGTACGGTTCGGGGGAGGCCTTTCGGTCGCGGGCGCCGGGCCGCGTGAATCTGATCGGCGAGCATACGGACTACAACGGGGGATTCGTTCTTCCGGCGGCGGTGGATCGCGACATCCGCATCGCCTTCCGCCCCTCCGAGGATCGGACGGTGGAACTGCACAGCCTCGATTTCAACGAGACGGCGCGGTTCGAGCTCTCCAAGCTGGAGCGCGGGGCGATGCCGGCGTGGGCGCGCTATCCGATGGGGGTGGCGGCGGTGTTGCAGGCGGAGGGCTTCGCGTTGCGGGGGCTGCGCGGGGTGGTGAAGGGAGACGTGCCGCTGGGGGCGGGTCTGAGTTCGTCGGCCGCGTTCGAGGCGGCGTCCGCGCTGGCCTTCTGCCGGGCGGGGGAGATCGAGCTGCCGCGCGAACGGCTGGCGCGCATCTGCCAGCGGGCGGAGAATGAGTTCGTGGGGGCGAACTGCGGGATCATGGACCAGTACGCCTCCCTGCTGGGGCGGCGGGCGTGCGCGCTGCTGATTGACTGCGAGACGCTTTCGCACCGGACCTATCCGTTCAATGAGACGCTGGCGCGGATCGTGGTGCTGGACACGCGGGTGAAGCGGACGCTGGTGGGGAGCGCGTACAACCAGCGGCGGAGCGAGTGCGAGCAGGCGCTGGCGATTCTGCGGCGGCACGCGCCGGAACTGAAGTCCTATCACGACCTGGGCGTGGCGATGTTCAAGGCCTTCGCGCATGACCTGCCGGAGCCGCTGGTGCGGCGGGCGCGGCATGTGGTGACGGAGAACGGGCGGGTGAAGGAGGCGGTCAAGGCCCTGCAGAGCTGGAATATGGTGACGTTCGGAGCGCTGATGGACGCCTCGCACGACAGCCTGAAAAATGACTTCGAGGTGAGTTGTCGGGAGCTGGACATCCTGGTGAATCTGGCGCGGGAGGTGCGCGGGGTTTACGGGAGCCGGATGACCGGGGCGGGGTTCGGGGGGTGCACGGTGACGCTGGTGGAGCCGAAGCACGTGGAGGAGTTCATCCGGACGGTGTCGTCCGGGTACCGCGCGCAGACCGGCCTGGAGGCGGGCGTCCATGTCTTCACGCCCTCGGAGGGCGCTTCGGTGGAGAGTATCCGGCCATGATCCGCGAAACGATCCGGAAGGTGACGGAGCGCCGCGACCTGACGGCGGACGAGGCGGCACAGGCGATGGAGGAGATCATGACCGGCGAGGCGACGCCGGCGCAGATCGCGGCCTTCATCGTGGCGCTGCGGATGAAGGGGGAGACGACGGAGGAGGTGAGCGGGTGCGCGCGGGTGATGCGGGCGAAGGCGCGGGCGATCGCATGCGCTCCGGCGCGGTGGGAGACGGTGGACACCTGCGGGACGGGGGGCGACGCGCGGGGGACGTTCAACATCTCGACGGTATCGGCGCTGGTGGCGGCGGGCGCGGGGGTAACAGTGGCCAAGCACGGGAACCGGGCGGTGAGTTCGCACAGCGGCTCGGCAGACGTGCTCAAGCAACTGGGGGTGAATATCGAGGCGACGCCGGAGACGGTGGAGCGCTGCCTGGCGGAGGCGCGGATCGGCTTCCTGTTCGCGCCGCTGCTGCACGGGGCGATGAAATTCGCCATCGGGCCGAGGCGCGAAATCGGCGTTCGGACGGTCTTCAATCTGCTGGGGCCGCTGACGAACCCGGCGGGGGCACGGTGCCAGGTGATCGGGGTGTATGACAAGTCGCTGCCGCCGCTGCTGGCGGGGGTGCTGCGGAATCTGGGGAGTCTGCGCTGCCTGGTGGCGCACGGCGATGACGGGTTGGACGAGATCACGACGACGGGTCGGACGCTTGTGGCGGAGTTGAGGGACGGGGCGGTGCGGACGTACGAGATTTCGCCGGGGGATTTCGGGCTGCCGACGGCGCGGCTGACGGACCTGGTGGTGCACAGCGTGGAGGAATCGGCAGCGGCGGCGCGGTCGGTGCTGGGGGGCGAGCGCGGGCCGAAGCGGGACATTGTGCTGCTGAATGCGGGGGCGGCGATTGCCGTTTCCGGGGCGGCGAAGGACCTGAGCGAGGGTATCGGGCGCGCGGCGGAGGCGATTGACAGCGGCGCGGCGCGCGCGGCGCTGGAGCGGCTGACAGCGGTATCGAACGGGGCGGGAACGACCGCGGCGGGGGGTTAGCGGGGACGATCCTTGTACCAGGCCTCGACGGCGGCTTTGCGCGGCAGGAGGGGGGCGGCGGCTTCGGTGTCGGGGCAGGAGTCGAGGAGGGTCTTCAACGCTTCATACCACGCGGCGGTCTGGGGGCGGAGGGATTCGACGCGGGCGACGAGTTCGCGGGCCTTTTCTTCGCGGGCGAGGGCGTTCTTCATCTCGAGGGCGAACTCGGCGCGGAGGTCGGGGGCGAGGTCGGGGGAGGCTTCGAGGAAGGTTTCGATGAGTCGGGCGCGGCGGGCGCAGGGAAGTTCGCGGAGGCGGGCTTCAACTTCGTCGCACTTGCGCTGGTAGAGGGTTTCGGCGGCGAGGCGGACGTCGTTGCTGCCGGCGGTGCGGGGGATGTCGCCGCGACGGAGTGCGCGCGCGGCGGCGAGGGCGGCGGGGAGGCGGTCCTGGGCGAGAAGAGCGTTGACCTGGGCGAGGCCGTCGCGGGTGGCATGTTCGGCGGCGCGGCGAACGGTATCGGCGCGTAGTGCTTCGGCGCGCTGGGTGTAGTGGGCGTCGGGCTTCTGATCCTGCAGAAGGGCGATGGCGCGGAGGGCCTCTTCGTAGCGGCCGTCGAGGGCGGCGCGTTCGGCCTTGCGGTCAAGGAGCCGCCAGAGGTCCTGGCGGGCCTGGGCGATGCGCCCGGCGAGGATCTGGATGTCCGCGTCCATCTTCTCGACGCCGGGGATGATGCGCCCGTCGTCGCGGTCGGGGGGGCGGTTCTTTCGGGCGACGGCGTGTTCGTCCTCCAGCTTGCGGATGAGGAGGATGGCGGCCTGGACCCGTTTCATCTCGCGCTCGTCGCGGGCGTCGCCGCCGATGCGCGTCATGGCTTGCGCGGCGGCGGGGGCGGCGGCGGAGGCGGGATGCTTTTCGGAGAGGGTTTCATAAATGTCGAGGGCATCGCCGAGTCGGCCGGCCTTCTCGGCGGCCTGGGCCTGGGCAAGGAGGGCGGCGGCGACGACTTCGGGGTGGGGGAGGCCGGCGACGTTGAAGCTCCTGACGACGGCGCGTCCGGAGGATTCGAGGCGGAGGCGGTAGCGCCCGGCAAGGGTCTCCGTCCCGGACGGGAGGGCGTCGGAGCCGGGGTGGGTGAGGTCCCACACCGGCGCGAGGCGCAGGGCGAGCGCGACGTCCTTGCCCGGTTCGAGAGTGGCGGGGAGGCGTTCGGCGAGGGGGAGGGGGACGTCCTTCCAGCCGCCGGAGACTTCGCGTTCGAGGGCGGGCCGCCAGGGGCGCGGGGCGGCGGGGTCGGCGGGGGCGGCGTCTTCGGCAACGATGATGACGGGCTTGCGGCCCTGGTTGCGGATGACGAGGTTGATGGCGGCGACAGCGCGACCGGTAGAGGCTTCCTCCTCGTAGGCCACGACCGCCTTGAGTGCGAGGCGTTCGCGGGTGAGGCCGAACCAGTCGGTAACGCTGCCGATCACGGCGGCGGCGGCCAGGAGGGTGAGGAGCACGCTGAGGCCGAGTCGGGCGAGGGAGTTCCAGAGGGAGAGGGCACCGACGACGGCAATGCCGAGCGCGCCGAGCGCGGCGAGGTAAAGGCCGGCGCGGGGAGGTCCGAGCACGTCGGGGGGCAGCAGGGTGCGTCCGACGGCCAAGCCGACGACGGCGGCGAGGAAGAGCGCCCAGAGCAGCGCGCCGCGGCGTCCGGGGTCGCGGCAGAACCAGGCGGCGGCCAGGACGAGACCGATCCAGGCATAGTAGAGGGCGGCGATGAGGACGGGCGCGGGGAGTGCGTCGCGCGCGGGGGGCTGGGTGACGAGGGCGAGGAAGGAGAGCGTTCCGGCGGGGGAGGGCAGCCAGGGGAGGAATCCGGCGATGAGGACGAGAAGCGCCCCGGCGGAAGCGACGCAGGGGATGGGCGAAAGGGCGAAGGAGGCGGAGGCGCGGAGGGGGACATCGGCGCGGACTTCATCGAGGCGGTCGGCCTCTTCGCTCATCACGCGGCGCAGGAGGGCGGTGCGGCCCTCGGGCTGGGGGGCGGCGGGCGTCGGAGCGGGGGCGGGTT
>JAKJEM010000075.1:12806-13080 GCA_022705425.1 Planctomycetota bacterium | reverse complement strand
GCTCACGGCGAACCCTGCGCAGGCTGCAACGCCGCGCGCCAGAGCCTTCCCGCCGTCAACCGAGGTCGGCAAAGCGGCTTCCGAACGAGCCGCGTCGCCTGTGAATGCACCGGGACACCTATCCCCTACCAGAACCGACCGGGGATGTCAAGAACGGAAGACCCCGCACGCCGAACCGCGCCTTACGCAGGCACAGAAACCACCGCAACGGACCCCGGCGCGGGCCAAACACATCGCGCTTCATACCTCTGGACGCACTCAACGCCCCCATTCT
>JAKJEM010000075.1:0-12689 GCA_022705425.1 Planctomycetota bacterium | reverse complement strand
CACCGCCGCGCCCCCCCCAACGCGCAGACGGCGATTCCGCGCCCTGACAAGGAAGCGGCGACCGCGGCTCCGGGAACATTTTATTATCAGTCCTACGTCCCCTGATTCCCCGGGAACATTTTATTATCAGTCCTACGTCCCCTGATTCCCCAACGTCCCCTGATTCCCCACGTCCCCTGATTCCCCCCTTTGGGATATCCTCGCGCGGCGTGGCGACGCTATGCTGGGATCTAAGTGCTTCGCTCATTCCGCCGGCTGCAGATGGCCTCTAAGGAACTGCAGGATGTCCTTTTCGCGGGCCTTTAGGAATGATTCATAGTCGTTCTGCTCCATCGCGGCCTGGGCCTCAGGCCCGATCAAGTGGCTCCGAAGAATCTGCTCGCGGTGTTCGGCGGGGATGATTTCCTTAAGGTACTGGCGTGGTGACTTTCGGCTGATCCTGCGGTTCGCTGCCTCGGTGATGAGTGTCTTGTTCAGGATCGTATTCACCGCGTCACCCTTCAGACCACACTCGTCTCGCAGGTATGCCTGAGGGAAGATGTGATGGTCCTCCAGGTCGTGGAACGAAATGCCATCGTTGTTCTGAAAGTCTCGCGCGCCGTTGATGGCGACGAGGTTCATGACGCCCCGGTAAACAGAGTTGATGCGCGCCACGTTTCGGAGAGAGAATCCTGGGTTCTCCAGGATCGCTTGCCGAATAGTCAAGAACGCCTCTGGCACGTGCGACGCATCGTCTTGCCGTTTCAGCAAATCCATCGCATCACGGTACGTGGTACTTTCGACCGACCCGGCATACCGTTCCAAAAATACCGATCCCCAATACCAGCACTTGATGTCGAGATAGGCCTGGTGTCCAAGATGGTCGCTGTCTGCGCGCTCGAGCAGTGCGGCCAGAGCTGGGACCAGCGTTGGATAGGGCTGCCAGCGCGGGTCGAATACGCCAAATCCGTCCGGGTTAACCGCAATGATCCGCTCCATCGCCTTTTCGATGGCGTTGGCCGCGCGGTCCCAGTCTGCTTCGAAGGCGGCGGGACTGAGGTTGATAAGGGCCTTGGACCGCAGTTCCTGGCGACGGAGCAAGGCAAGCACTCTGAGCACGAACACACCGTACATGTCGGTCTCGCCGCCGGAAAACTCCTCCAACTGCGGATGCTCGCCGATGACCTTCTCCCACAGCGCGTGGAGATTTATGCCGTGTCTGTAGAGGCGGGCGGTCAAGAGGTCGAAGACCGACAGTCGGACGCCTGTGCTGTTCATCTTCTCAAAGATCGCGCAGACCTCGGCGATGCCGTCTTGGTCGTTCTCCTTCACTCGGGGAATCTCAAGGACCGGAACGGGAAAGTCGCACAGCTTCTGCAGCGCGGCGCTCCATTTCGCCCGTCTCTCTTCGCGGTAGCGCTGGTGCTCGTCGCGGTCCGTGTCGAAGAGCCAGTCTTCATAGGCGTCCTTCCATGCGGTCCAGTGCGGGACCTCGGTAAAAGGCAGTACCCATTTCTTGAACTGGTCCTCGCGATTCAGATACTCCTCGCACTGATCCGCCCGAAGGCTGAATATCACGCTGTCCTCGTCACCGTTGAGCAGCTCCCTCAAGTTCAGGAAGAAGCGGTACGGGTTCTTGGTGAACTTCAGCGGCACATCCGGCGCTTCCAGCACATAATGCAGAGATGTGAGGCGCTGCTGGCCGTCGAGAATCAGCCACTCTGGGCGCAGGTGAGATGAAGGGATATCCACGCCGGCAATGGGACGAACGGCAAAAGGCGTGTCGTCCGCATCCGACCGTAGCAGGAGGAATGATCCTATGAAGTACCCCTTGAGAATGGACAGCAGGAGATCGGCAATATCGTCCCGGGGCCACACGAAGTTGCGCTGGAACTGCGGCAGCGCAATCTTGCCCTTCTGGGCCTTGTCCACTAGGTCCAGCAGCTTGAGTCTTTCTGTGTGGATGTCCATCCTGCTTCTCCTGGTTCAGGTTGCCAAAGAGCGTCTCTTCTGGCTCGCCCGCAGCAAAACAGTTATTGTGGTAATCTGTGATGCTCTGGCGGTCACTCTGTGGCACTCAGTGGACATACTAATATTGTAGCCCCCCCGGCTCCGCAACGTCTGGGTCTTGGGGACAACCACGACCATCTCCGTATCACGGATTCCCGGCCCCGGCGTTACACGACCCGGCTCGGGGGTCAAGGGGACTTTCGCGCAATTTGTCCGATGTAATAACGTCCCTATAGCGCGACTGCCCGTCGCTGTCAAGCGGAATGAGTCGTATGGAACCGGGGGCGCGGGACGCGCACGGCTGCGCGCGACGCACGCCCGCACACGCACTGTCCCTAGGGCTTGAGTCGGTCGGACGTCCCGTACTTGCGCGCGGTGTCGAGCATGGCGATGATGTTCTCCGGCGGCACGTTGGCCTGGATGTTGTGGACCTGGGTGAAGACGTAGCCGCCGCCGGGGGCGAAGACGGCCAGGCGTTCGCGGACGTGTCGGCGGACCTCCTGCGGCGTGGCGCGGTTGAGCACGCTCTGGGTGTCGCACCCGCCGCCCCAGAGGACGATGCGTCCACCGAACTCCCGCTTGAGGCGCTCCGGCGTCATGTTCGCGGCCGAGGTCTGGACGGGGTTCAGGATGTCTATGCCCGCTTCGATCAGGTGGGGGATGAGGTGGTAGATGGAGCCGCAGCAGTGGAAGTAGGTCTTCCACGCGGTGTGGGCGTGAATCCAGTCGCACAGGCGGCGGTAGTGGGGTTTGATCATCTCGGCCCAGAGTTCGGGGCGGATGAACTCGCCGCGCTGGGTGCCGCTGTCGTCGGCGGCTACGCCCCAGGCGACGGGGCGGTCGCCGACGGCCTGGTGGACGCGCTTGAGGCACTCGATGCTCGCCTCGACGGAGCGCCCCATCATTTCGTGGCAGGTCTCCTTTTCGGTCATCAGCATCATCAGCCATTCGTTGGGGCGGCCCTGGGTGACGTTGTCGGAGCGTTCGGTGATGAGGCTCATGCCCAGGAAGCAGACGCCAAAGCCCCAGCCGAGGAGGGCGTAGTCCGTTTCGTCGTGCAGGCGTCGCGCGTGGGCGCCGAAGGCCGTCAGGAGTTCGTCGGGCACGTCGCGCGCGGGGCGGAACTTGGCGGGGTCAATCCCGCCGGGGTCGTTGAAGGAGCAGTCGTCGAAGTAGAAGCCGCCCTTGGGCATGCGGTAGCGCGTGGGGGAGCCGTCGGGGCGCAGGAGGATCCAGTTCCCCTCGGCGTCCTCGGCGATGCCCGTGTGCGGCGGGAGCAGCACGGGCGTGCCGTCGAAGAGGCGGCGCGGCATCCATTCGGAATCGGGCCGCGCAAGGTGGAAGACGGTGGACCAGTCCAGGGGCATCACGTCGAGACCGAAGCGTTCCATGACCTCCGGCTCGACGTGCGCGATCATGAAGCGCGGGTCAATGACGCGCGTGGGGGTGCGCAGGCCCAGTTTCTTCTTGAGCCGGGCATAGGCCGTGGCGGCGATGCCGGAGGCCTTCATGCCGCCCAGGTCGAGCGGCACGCGGTCGGGCGTCTGGAAGTTGACGGCCTTTGTCACACGTTCGCGCGACGTCATGGCGTTCTCCCGCGGCTGAACCGGCCCTGCGCGCCGCGCGTCAGGGCTTTCCGGGCGGACTCTACCCGCACGCGCCCGGCGTGTCAATACGCGCGGGGCGGACCTTCGCCCCTGGCAATCGGCCAGTCGCCGGGGATGTACCACGATGCGTCCGGTGTGCCACGCACGGCACAATCACGGGCGGGGGCGCCCGTGCCACATACACCGCGTGCCACATACACCGCGTGCCACATACACCGCGTGCCACATGCACCGCGTGCCACATACACCGCACGCCACATGCACCGCGCCACACACGAGGCTTCCGCCGCGCCCCCGTGAAGACGACCGGCTGCGGGCGGGCTATTCGCCGCTTGACGCGGATGGGGGCTCGCGGTCTAATATGGAGCCATGATCGAACGAATCGGCATTTCGCTGGAGAAGAAGCTGCTGGCGCAGTTCGACGCCCTGATCCGCGCGAAGGGCTACTCGAACCGCTCGGAGGCGGTGCGCGACCTCATCCGCGACAAGCTCGTCGAGCAGGAGTGGACCGCCCCGGAGGGCGAGGCCGTCGCGACGGTGCTGCTGGTGTACGAGCACGAGGGGATGGACCTGTCGCAGCGGCTGACGGCGCTCGAGCACGAGGAGTTCCATCGCGTGGTCGCGAGCATGCACGTCCACATGGACCACGACAACTGCTTGGAGATACTCGTCCTGCGCGGGCCGGGGCGGGACATCCAGCGCCTCGGGGAGCGCTTGATCAGTCTGCGGGGCGTGAAGCACGGCCGGTTCGTCCCCGGGACGACCGGACGGAAGATCTGACCCGGGCGCGGAGGGCCGATCCGTGTCCGAGAACGCCGGCGCGCGCGGGGAGTACGAGCGCCTCGTTGACCGCGATTTCCGCCGTAACGTGCTGGCCATCGCCTCGTGGGAGTTCCTGTGGGGCCTGGGGATGCCCTTCGCGATGCTGGCCACCTTTGTTCCCGCGTACATGAGCGCCATTGCGGCGCCGTCGGTGCTGATCGGGTTGGTGCTGGCGCTGCCGGCGACCTTTGCCGCGGGGCAGCTGGTGGTGGGCTACTATGTGCCGGCGCGCCGCCGCGCCGATGTCTATCGCTTCGGCATCATCCTGTGCCTGCTCCCGTGGTTGCTCTATTCGCTGGCCGCCGCGCTCTGGGGCGACGCCTGGCCCCGCCCGCTCCACTGGGGCCTCTTCGCCGTGGTCATCGCCCTCTTCCTGGCCGGGGCGAACGGCGGCAGCGGGCTCTACTGGGAGATCATGACGGACAACGTCCCGCCGCGGCGGCGCGGGCGGCTTTTCGGCCTGCGCTCGATCGGCATGGGCGCGGCGGGGCTGGCGATGGGCTGGCCTGCCTCCCTCGTCCTCAAGCACTGGGATACGCCCCTCAACTTCCGCCTGTCCCTTTCGATCGGCGTCGGCATCTTCCTGCTGTCCTGCGCGGCGATGCTCTTCCTGCGCGACCACGTGAACCCCGAGCATTCGGGGGAGGCGGCGGACCGTCCGCCGCTGGGCGACTATCTGCGGCGGACCGTTCACGACCTCTGGCAGAACCCGAACTACCGCATCTTCATCTTCTTCCTGGCACTGCTGGCGGTGGCCGCCACGGCGGCGCCCTTCATGGTGGCTGCGGCGGGGGTGCGCCTGAACGCCACGCCGCGCCAGCAGGGGGTCTTCAGCCTCGTCTTCCTCGGGGCGGTCGCGTCGCTGGGGTGGGTGGTCGGACTGGTGGCCGACCGCTTCGGATATCGGCTGCTGGGCGGCCTCTTCGGCGGGCTTCTGGCCGGGGCGTTCCTGATCTGCCTGACGTCCGACCGCCTCCTGCTCTGGTACGCGGCGTACGGCGCCTTTGCGCTGGCCTCTTACGCCATGACGATGCTGCTGTGCAACATGAGCGTGGAGCTCTGCCCCGGCGTGCCGCCGAATCGCCTTCTGGCCGTGGGGAATCTTCTGCTGGCGCCCTTCATTGTGGCCGCCGGGATGGCGGACGGCGCGCTGGTGGACCTGACGCACTCGTACCAGCCGGTCTTCCTGGCGAACCTGATCGTGGGCCTGGTGGCGATGATGGGCTTCATCTTCATCGTGCGCGAGCCGCGCGGCGGGTACCTCTACATCATCAAGGCCACGACGCGGGGATAGACCCCAAAGGACGCGGGCGGAAGGTCCGCAGACCCTCCGCCCGGTTCCGCTGCGAATGCGCGTGGCGCGTTACTTCTTCTTCGGCGCGGCCTTGGGATCGGCGGCCTTCTCCTCGGCCGGCTTCTCCTTCGGTTCGATGCCCAGCAACTCCACGTCGAAGATCAGCGTGGCGTTGGGACCGATCTGGCCGCCCGCGCCACTCTCGCCGTAGGCGAGCTTCGCGGGGATGAAGAACTTCGACGTGCCGCCGACCTTCATCAACTGCACGCCCTCCGACCAGCCGGGAATGACGCGGTTGACCGGGAAGGTGACGGGCTGGTTGTTGCGGGCATAGGAGCTATCGAACTCCGTGCCGTCAATCAGCGTGCCGCGGTACTGCACCTTGACGACGTCGTCGGCCTTGGGCATGGCGCCCGCGCCTTCCTTGACGACCAGGTGCTGCAGGCCGCTGGCGGTGGTCTTGACGCCGGGCTTCTTGGCGTTCTGGGCCAGAAAGGCCTCCCCTTCCTTCTTGTTCTTCTCCCCGGCCTCGCGGGCGACAGCCATCTGCTTCTCCATCATCTCGCGCTGGAAAGCCATCATCGTTTCCTGGACCTGCTCGTCGCTCATCGCGGCCTTGCCCGCCAGGGCGTCCTTGATGCCGCGCGCCAGGAGGTCGGTGTCAATCTCGATGTTGTCGGCCTTCATGCTGCGGCCCATGTTGAGGCCGATGATGTAGCTGACCTTGTCCTTCTGCGTCTTGAGGGCGGGATCGGCGGCGGGCTTCGCCTCCTGCGCGGCGCACACGGCCCCCCAGGTCATCAGCGCCGCTGCGCCCAACGCCACCAGGCACTTCTTCATCGTCATCTCCTTGGACTGAACCGGTCAGGCGAGGCCTTCCGCCGCCGCGCCCACAGCGACGCGCTGTCGCCGCAATCCAACCATTATAGAGAGCCGCGCGCACCCGACGCAAATGGCGCATGGCTTGTTTTTTGGCGCGCTTCATGCCACAATGAAAAGGTTGCGGTCTCCCACTGGCCGGGAGACCGGATTCCGGCATGGATGGAAGGAAGGGTTTTCCGATGATCGTTAAGGTGATTGCGGATGATTGCGTCGGCTGCGAGACGTGCGTGCCCGAGTGCCCGGTGGGCGCGATTGTGATGAAGGACGACAAGGCCGTCATTGACCAGGCCAAGTGCACGAAGTGCAAGAAGTGCATCGAGGTCTGCCCCGTCGAGGCGATCAAGGCTCAGGACTGATTTGAGGCGGCCATGCGCGAAGAGGGCGTCGTCTGCGCCGTAGCGGCCGGACTCGCCCGCGTGAAACTGAACGCCGCAGGATGCGCCCGGTGCGGATCCTGCGGCGTCTGTTCCGAAAAGGGGCGCGAGGCGGAGATCGAGGCGGTCGCCCTGCCGGAGACGCAACCCGGCGACCGCGTGATTGTGGAGATTCCCGGTCCCGGCCCGGCGACAAGCGCCGTCATCCTCCTTCTCTTCCCGCTGATCCTCTTCTTTGCCGGACTCCTGTTGGGCGAATGGCTCCGCGCGCGGGGCAGCGTGGCGCTGGAAAGCTGGTTCTCCTTCCTCCTCGGGCTGGCGTTGATGGCCGCGGCCTATCTGGTCGCCGGGGCCTATGACCGCCGTCTGCGCCGCGCGCCGGACATGCAGCCGCGAATCGTCGAAATCCTTGCCGTCGGCGAAGCGCCTCCCGCCGCGGGGCAATAACGCGGGGTCCGGGCGCGCTCATCGCATCCTGACACAACTCTCATGCCCCCCTTGCCTTCTCCTTGCGGCATTCTTGTCCTCTGGGGCTAGAATTCCCGGAGAATCCAAGGCAAGGCGAGGAGATACACATGACCGACACGATCGGCGCAACGGCGGGACGAATCTGGGGCCTTCTGGTGGAGCACGGGGAACTGACGACCGGCCAGGTCGTCAAGCGCACGAACGCCCCGCGCGATGTGGTGCAGCGCGCTATCGGCTGGCTGGCCCGCGAGGACAAACTCGTCTTCGTTGCGGACGTCCGGCCCGAGCGGATTCGGCTGAAATGACCGTTCCCCGACGCCATATCCTGGAAAGGAACCATGACATGAA
Source organism: Planctomycetota bacterium (assembly GCA_022705425.1). Taxonomy (GTDB): domain Bacteria; phylum Planctomycetota; class Brocadiia; order CAIUPP01; family CAIUPP01; genus JAKJEM01. The sequence continues at coordinate 4,905 of JAKJEM010000075.1, read as the reverse complement.
CGGAACTTTGACTGCCGCGCGCTCTGTCGAGATCGCCCCCGAATCGCGCGAATCGCAGCGCCCCGACGCGCCCACGGTGCTCCTGGTGGAGCCGAACCCCGCCGAAAGCATCCTCTATGAGTGCGAGCTGCGCAAGTGGGGCTATCACGTCATCGCCGTCCAGAACGGTCGCGAGGCCGTGGCGGCCGCCCGCGCCGCCGACCCGGACCTCGTGGTGATGGAGATCGTCCTCCCCGGCATGGACGGCATTGACGCCATGCAACGCCTGCTGGCCGACAATCGCCGACGCCCCGTCGTGCTCAACTCCGCCTATGCCCAGTACAAGAACAACTTCCGCGTCTGGTCGGCCGATGGTTACGTCGTGAAGTCCTCCGACATGGCCGAACTGCGCGGCACCCTTGAACGCGTCCTCCGCGCCCGCCGCGCCGGCTGAAGGCGCCGCGCCCGTCAGCCGTTGCGCCCCGCCGAAAGTTCGCGGCAGATCTCGACCGCTTCGCGCACCCGCGCGTCGGGCGTGCCCGCCTCAATGTCCGCGAACACCACGTCGCACGGCGCGTACTCCTCCGCCACGCGCCGCAAGTCGGCCCGTATCCCCTCGATGGGCTTCGTCGCGAGGTCCATCGGCGTGTACATCAGCCCGCGCCGCGCCTGGGGAAAGAGCGCCCGCGCGCGCGCCAGGTCCGATTCGATCCCCATGTCCACGTAGGCCACGCCGGGAATCCGGGCATACTCCGCCAGCCAGGGGGTGGCGTTCCAGGCGCAGTTGTGGATTCCCAGCACGCCGTACTCCCGCGCGAAGACCCGGTCGAAGGGCAACAGGAACTCGCGATACTGCGCCGGCGAGACCATGTTGACCACGCAGTTGCTGACGGTGAAGTGGCGGACCTTGACGCCGCTGCGGCGCTGTCGCGCGTAAAGACGCTGCGCGCCGTCGAGCATCGTTCGCGCGACACAGGAGAAGACCCGCCGCGCCGTCGCCGGACGCAACGCCATGTCGGCGAAGATTTCCTCCCCGCGGATGCGCAGCGCATTGTTCAGGACGCCCTGCCAGTTCAGGTATCCTTCGATGCGGCCCCGGCGCCGAGCGATCCAGTCCGCCTGCGCCATTACGCTCCGGAAGAGCGGATGCGCGTCGAGGTCGGGCGGTTCGAGGCGCGCCGCCGCCTCCTCTGTCAGGTAACGATGCTCATTGACGGGCCAGTTGTCCGGCGCGAAGCGGATCGGCTGCCCGTAAAGCGCCGCTACAAGCGCCCCGCCAAAGAGTCCCGTCAGCAAATCCCCCGGCTCTCCGTCCGCCGCGACGTTGCCGATCGGGATGCCGGGGAACCGCCGTCGCGCCTCCGCCGCCATGCGCCGGAGCGACGCCGCGCGGAAGGCCGGGTCGCAGTGCCAACGCTCCCCGAGATCCTCTCCCAGCGCCGCGCAATACCAACGCGGCGTGAAGCCCACCTCGGGCCGGAGGAAGGGCTCGCCGCCGGCGGCCGGCCGCCGCGTGGCCGGCGCGCCCAGGTGAATGTAGCTGACCAGTTGCACGCGGCCCTCCTGCCGAATCGCCGTCGCCGCCCGCGCCTCAAGGCGTGTGGAGGTCCTTCAGAATCCGCACTGTTTCCTCGACCAGTTCCTGTCCGCCCTGCGGGGAGACCTGGTTGCAGTAGATGGAGGCGCTGTAGCCTTTGCCCCAAGCCCCGCGCTCCGTGGCCAGGTAGCCGCCGTGCGGGCTTGGCGAGCCGGTCAACTGGACCACGAAGGTCTGGCAGAAGGGGCTGCGCGCCTGGATGCGATGCATGAAGTCCATGTACAGCTCGAAGCAGTTCGTGGCAAAGGCCACGTCGCCGATGCGCAGGACGTGCAACTCCATCGGGAAGCGCGGCTCCGCCTCCTGCTGCTCGAACCGCGCCAGCGTCCGCATGCAGCGGTTGCGCCGCGCCACGAGGGTGCTGTCGTGCTTCAACCGCTCCTGCGGCGTGCCCGTCTTGAGGAACTCCTGCCGGTTCAGCTGATCCAGGAGTTCCCGCTCGCAGGCCGCCTCCTCCGGCGTCACGCGCCGCTTGTCCAGATGCACGGTCTTGACGACGTGGCGCACGGGCAGAGCGGTGGCGATCTCCTTGCGCGCCCACTCGAGGGCCTCGGTGAAGGCGCCGGAGATGCGCTCGGCGATGTCCTTGCGCTCGTCGAGGTCCTTGCGCCCGCCCGGACCGTACTTCAGCCGGAAGCGCCGCTCCTGGGCCTTCAAGTAGTGAAGGACGCGCGGGGAGAGGTCGCCCGCCGCCGCGCACTGGGGCAGGATGAAGATGTCGCCGTGGCGTTGGCGGATGGCCTGTCGCGTGTCGTGCCAGAAGTCCGCCGACAGCCGCGTCTCATGCTCCGAGCACTGCGACGGGCAGGGCACGTTCACGACGGCCCCCGTCAGGCGCTGCGCCGCGTCGAAGGTGAAGAGCAGATTCACGAAGTGGTCGGCGCCGGCTTCGTAATGGCTGAACTGGTCGTCGGCGGTCTTGCCGTACATGGCGGCATGGCCGGCCACGATGGCGCCGGGCACGCGGACGGCGCCGGGGCGCTTGGAGAGATCGTCGAAATACACGACGCGCCGGCTGTGCCCCACGACGGCGTAGCTGTAGCCGAAGGCGATCCCGCCGGGCGCGCGCCGGTCGTACGCCTCGACAACGGCCGCCGCCGCCTGCGCCGTCAGGAACTCGCGGTACTCGTCGCTCGACGCGATCTCGATCCCTTCGTGCGGCACCTGGGCCGGCGTGGCCATCGAATTGGGGGTGCTCGGATAATAGCTCGGCCCCTCGTGGGTGTGCGTCGCGTTCATGAGGATCTTGTCCACGGGGATCGCCGCGTTCAACTTCGCCACCCGCGCGCGGATGGCCTCCACCAGGAAGCCGCGGAAACCCACCATGTCGCCGGAGAGGAAGATCGCCATGTCCTCGCCGTTGTCAATGACCAGCGCCGTCACGGTGACGGGGTCCAGGACGCCCTGCGACACCCGGATGTAGAACTGCCCCGGAATGTCCACGGGCTTGTCCGTCGAGACATCCCGCGAGGCCCAGCCGATTCGAAGCTCATTCATCCGATGTCCTCCCTCTGCCTGTGCGCCGAGATCGTCCGGCCTTCCCGGCCGAAATGCCGCGTGCCATGATACGCCTCCGCGTCCGGCGCGTCCAGCGCGAGCCGCCAGGAAAACGCGAACCGCCGCGCCCTTGTGCGCTCAAACGGAGGAGGGTACGATGTTCGGCACTCCGGCGCACGGTTCCACACACGATTGAGGACGGCACGACATGGCGGAAGTCCCCGGCGTTCGATCCTGCCGCGAGCGCGCCCTGGCCGCGCTCCAGCCGAGTCCCCGCGATCTGCAGCACGGGCTGGAACTCCACCGGGCCTGCGTTGTGGTGGATGCCTTCGGCTTCGCCCCGGCGCCGATGACCTCCGGCATGGTCCGGCGGATCAATGCCGCCGTGGCCGCGGGCGCGTCGGCGGCGGAGACGACCCGCCTGCTGGGCGACCTGCGCTTCAGCGATCCCGAGGCGCTCGAACAGTACGTGAGCGCCTGGGAGGCATCGGGCGTCACCGCCATCGTGCAGAATGCCGGAGGCATGGCCGGGACGGGACTCTCGCCCTATGCCGTCCGCTTCCTCGATCTGTTCTATAGGCTCCAGCCGCGGGTCACGCAGGCCCGGACCCCGGCGGAGATTCGCGCCGCCGCGCGCGCGGGGAATCGCGCTATCGTCTTCAGCTTCAACTCCGTCCCGCACGGCCCGCTCAACACCTTCGAGGAAGCCGTCGCGCCGCTACGCACGGCCTGGCAGGCCGGTGTCCGCATGATGCACCTGGCCTACAACCGCCGCAACCTGATCGCCGACGGCTGCATGGAGCGCGCCGACGGCGGCCTCAGCGAGTTCGGCCATGACCTGCTGCGGCGGATGAATGAGGTCGGCCTGATCGCCGACCTCTCGCACGCCGGGCGTCGCTCCGCGCTCGACACCGCTCGCGCGTCCGCGCGTCCCGTCGTCGCCAGCCACACCGCCTGCCGCGCCCTCTTCGACCACCCCCGCGCCAAGACCGACGAGGAGATGCGCGCGATCGCCGACACCGGCGGCCTCGTCGGCATCTACCACATCGCCTCCTTCCTCGGAAGAAACGCCGACATCCGCGCCTGGCTCGATCACGTGGACCACGCCGTGCGGGTCGCCGGAATTGACCACGTCGCCGTGGCCTCCGACACCGGCTACATCGTTCCCTTCCCTGGGGACGTTGCGCCCTGTGACCGCCTGCGCGAGATGGCGCAGCCCTGGCTCCGCGCCATGGCCGCCGCCTCCGGCACGCCCGGCGCGCCGGCGCCGGCGCTGCCCTACAGCGGCGCCTGGACGATCGAACACGGCGTGGACGCCAGCGACGACGAGCGCACCGGCACCCTGGCCTGGACCAACTGGCCCCTCTTCACCGTCGGCCTCGTCATGCGCGGCTACAGCGATTCGGACGTCGAGAAGATCATCGGCGGGAACATCCTCCGCGTCCTCGACACGGCCCGCCCGGCCACGGACCTCTAGCCGCCGGGCGGCCGCCGCCGGCCGGCCCGCGAAGCCTTCGCGTCCCCCCGTTCGCCCCCGTCAGCCTTCCTCGCCCGAGGACATCAGGCCGGCTAGAACGTTGAAGTCCTCCAGCGTCGTCATGTCGCCGGCAACGGTTCCTCCGGCCGCCACCTGGCGCAGAAGGCGTCGCATGATCTTGCCGGACCGCGTTTTCGGAAGGGCTTCGGCGAAACGAACCTCGTCCGGTCGGGCCACGGCGCCCAGTTCCTGCGCCACGTGTTGCCGAAGTTCCTCGCGCAACGGCTCGCCCGGCGCATGGCCGGAGCGGAGCGTGACAAAGACGACAATCGCCGAGCCTTTGATGTCGTCCGGA
>JAKJEM010000074.1 GCA_022705425.1 Planctomycetota bacterium | reverse complement strand
CGGACATGCCGATCGAGACGCCAAGATTTTTCTTGACACGGGGCCAGTGGCTCCCATATGATTCTGATGTGGGAGCCAGTGGTTCACCGTTGTGAATGCGAGGCTTGCATGATCGGCGGAGATGAGGCGCAGGGCGGACGTCCCGTTGCGCACAGCGCACGAGACCTGGCCAATCGCATCTGGCGGGCACAGGTAGAGTCCTCGGGGCAGGATATGTCGCGCCTGCCGAGCGAACGCGACCTGAGCCGCTTGCACGGCGTTCCCCGCAAGGTGGTGAGCAAGGCCATCGCGGTTCTGGAAGGGGACGGGCTGGTGGTGCGGCTGCCGAGAAGCGGGACCTTTGTCCGCCGCTCGGCGGTGGAGGAGGCGGAGGCGCTCGAATCCCTGCGGTGCATCAACTTCGTGGAGGCGCCGGCCTTCGCTTCCGAGCATATGCAATGGATCGTGCAGGACTATCTGGCGGGATACACGGAGGCGCTGGAACACCGGGAGATCAAGACGCGCTTCCAGATCTGCACGGATGATCGGCGCGACTATGAAAGCCTGCTGTGGCCGCGGTTGCCGTTGCGCGCGCAGGGGGTGGTGCTGGTGAACCGGCGGACGCCGGCGCTGCTGAACTGGCTGCGGGAGCGGGGGGTTCCCTTCGTACTGCAATGTCCGTATCACTACGACACAGCGGGACTGCCGGAGCATCACAAGGTCTATGTGAACAAGGCCGGGGGGGCGTTCGATGGGACGCGGCACCTGCTGGCGCTGGGGCACCGGCGGATCGGCTTCCTGGGGGAGGTGCCCGGCGGAACGGGGGCGACGCCGGTGTACGAAGGATACCTGGCGGCCCTGCGCTGCGCGGGGCTGAGCCCGGAACCGGACGCCGTGGCGCGGCTCTTCAGCGATGATCCCTCTTTCGACATCCGCCCGATCGTGGCCTACCTGAAGAACCCGGCGCGTCCGACGGCGGTGGTGACGGGGAACGACTACACGGCGCTGGCGGTATTGCAGGCGGCGCGGCGTCTGGGGATCGAAGTGCCGCGCGACTTGAGCGTGGTGGGGATGAACGACCAGGCGGAGGCGCGGCGCTCGGACCCGCCGCTGACGACCGTGGCCATTCCGCGACGCCGGTTCGCGCGCGCAGCGGTGGAAACGCTGCTGGCGGCGGCCGAAGGCAAAGCGGAGGGCTGGCAGACGCGGATTCTCGACTGCAAACTGGTGGCGCGGGGAACGACGTCCGCCCCGGCGCGCTGAGGATTGGGCGAGACCCTTTTCGGAAGGAGGCCGCACATGAAGAGCCTCTGGCAAGGACGGAGCCGCGCGTTCACGTTGATCGAGTTGCTTGTCGTCATCGCTATCATTGCCATCCTGGCGGCCATGCTGCTGCCGGCGCTGGCCAGCGCCCGCGAAAAGGCGCGGCGGGCCAGTTGCCTGAGCAGCCTGAAGCAGCAGGGCACGGCGATGGAAAGCTACCTGGGGGACTATGGGCAGTACTATCCGACCTATCCCGGCGACGGGCGCAACCCGACCTACTCGACCTCCGGCGCGCAGTGGGGGATGTACGGCGGGGAATGGTCGGACGCGGAGACGGGGCAGCGAATCTCGACGGGCGGGGCGTGCAGCTATCTCGTGGGCGGTCCGAACCGGTGGACAACCATCGCGTACGGGCTGGAGTTCGTGGACGGCATGTGGTGGGAGAAGGGGAACCTTCACGCCGCCCCCTTCGGGCCGGGGTACCTGGCGGTGGGGGGGTACATGCCGGACCTGAAGACGTACTACTGCCCTTCGACCAACAACCTGCCGGTGCAGCGGCGAACGCAGGGCTGGGGCAGCGGCGAAGTCTGGGCGGACCATTACGTCCGCAGTCTCGACCAGGTCCAGAAGCTGGGCGGTTTCACGGGGCGCGACCTGATGTACGGCGACTACAAGGCGGCGATCATCGGCGGCAACTACGCGGGGGAATCGGCGCGCTCGACCTATCGGGCCTTCACCACGACGTATAACCCCTCCTGGCTCGCGCCCTATACCTGCACGGGTGCGTCTTTCGGCACGAGTTCGCCGGAATGGAACCGCTTGGCGGTGGACGTGGGGGTGGAATCCACGTACATGTACCGGAACATGACGCTCTTCGGCGGGGCGAGCGGCGGCACACGGCTCACGCTCGATCTGGACTATGTCCGCCCGACGGTGACCGCTTCCGACGGCAGCGCGGCGTTCAAGACGGCCAAGCTGCTCGGGGGCCGGGCGCTGTTGACCGATACCTGGTGCCGTCCGAGCTGGGAGATACCGGCACAGCCGGGGATGGGCGCGTACGGCCATCGTGACGGCTACAACGTCCTCTACGGCGACGGGCACGCGGCGTGGTACGGCGATGCGGAACAGCGCCTCATGTTCCTGACGCCGATCGGCATGGCAGGAACGTATTCATCGGCCACGTGGCCGCATCGCGATCTGGCCGTCAGCGGCGCCATTCAGGCCGGCTGGGAGGATGGCACGGCCGCGGCCGGCCGGATCGAAGCGTGGCAGGTCGGCTTCCACGCCTTCGACGTCGCGGCGGGGATTGACGCGCCGTAACCGGCGGGCTGAACCGGCTGGAACTGCCGGCGGATCGTTAGGAGTCCCTTCATGGCTGATGTGTCGAGAGCCGCAGCGGTCGGGTTGGCGCTGGCGTGGCTTTGGAGCGGGGCGGTTGCGGAACCGGTAACGCTCGTCGCCGGGGGGCGGGCGAAGGCGGCGGTGATCGTGAGCGCCGGTTCGACGCCGACAAGCGCCCCGGCGATGGCGGCGAAGATTCTCTGCGACCACCTGGCCCAGATGACGGGCGCGAAGCTGCCGATCCTGCGCGAGGAGGACGCCGGACCGGCGCAGATCGAGGGGGGACGGCTGCGCTTCGAGGGTGGGCGGGTTCCGCCCGAGGCGGAGTCCTTCATCCTGGTGGGCGAGAGCGACCTGACGCGCCGCCTGGGCGCGGATTCGACCGGGCTCGGCTCGGGGGGCATCGCGCTCAAGACGACGGGGAACACCCTCCTTGTGCTCGGCTCGCCGGTTGGCCCGGACACGCGCGGCTGCCGGTATGCCGCCGTGGCTCTTCTGGAGGAGCTCGGTTACCGTTACCTGTGGCCGGGAGAGACGGGCAAGGTGATCCCGCAGAGGGCGGACGTCGTCGTGGGGCCGCTGGACAAGCGATTCTCGCCGCCCATCGCCCTGCGCCACATCCGTTGGCAACCCGGCGTGCCGCGTGGATTTCAGGAGGGGATGGCCTCGCTGGGATACACGCCGGAGGACTGGCGTTCGCGCCGCGCGGAAGCGCTGAAGACCGTATCGCCGATTTCGTGGACGGACTGGCATGGGAACAACATCGAGGCCGTCGGCCCGATGGGGGGACACAACGGTGCGGGGCTGGGCCCGCACGCAAAGGAGGCGCTGAAGGAGCACCCGGAATGGGGGGCGTTGCAAGCCGACGGCACGCGCGACCAGAGCAAGGCGGGCGAGCGCTTCCGGCTGTGCGTGTCGAACCCGGAGCTGGCGGCATACGTCGCGGAGCTGATCCTGAAGAAAGTGAAGGAGTCGCCGAACACCGCAAGCTACTCCCTTTCGCCCCAGGACGGGGGGTACAGCAGCTTCTGCATGTGCGAGAACTGCAAGAAGCTCGATCCTCCGGAGGCGCCGAAGGTGCGGATTCTCCTCTTCACCAAGGTGGGGCAATCGGCGCGGCGGGAGATCGAGTATCCGGCGTTGACGGATCGGTACGTGCATTATTGGAACGCCGTGGCGGCGCGGGTGGCGGCGGCGCATCCGAAGCTGGGGCTGGTGGTGGACGCCTACAGCGCCTACGCCACGCCGCCGGTGCGCGAGAAGCTGCACCCGAGCCTGGTGGTGCGGTACGTCCCGAGCGACGTTGCGGGTTGGGAGGGCTGGAAGGCGGCGGGGGCGACGCGCATCTTCTGGCGTCCGAATAATCTGCACAGCGGCTACCGGGAGGCGACGATTAATTATGCGGCCGACGCGCGCCGCATCGCCGATACGATGAACCGCCTCGCGGAGGGAGGGATCATCGGCACGGACATGCAGGGAATCTACGACAACTGGGCGACGCAGGGACTTAATTACTATGTGGCCGCGCGGACGACGTGGAACCCGGCCCTGAAGTACGAGGACATTCTGGAGGACTACTGCCGCTCGGGCTTCGGCGCGGGGGCGGAGTCGGTGCGGCAGTATTTCCTGAAGGCCGAAGCGCTGGGGCGGACCTTCGAGAAGGCCACGCCGGAGGCGATGACGGGGCTGAAGGCAGAACTCGACGCGGCGGCGAAGGCGGCGGCGGGGGACCCGGCGGCGGGGGCTCGGATCGCCTTCCTCCGGACCGGGCTCGATTACAGCGCGGCCACGGCCCAAGCGGCGCGGCTGCGGCTGGCGGCGCAGCAGGGAGAGGCCTTCGACCGGGCGCGCGCGGCGGCGGTGCTCGACCGACGCCACCGGATGATGCGGGAGATGTTCCGCACGAGCTTTCTGGCCGTGAACGTGTCCGTCGTGGCGGGGCAGGACGGCGTAGCCTGGCGGGAACTCGGCTGGCGCGGGCCGGGCCGGACGGCGCGAGACGACGCGCCCGCAGGGACCGGGGACGATGACCGTTGGCTGTACGAAGACCAGAGCCAGACACGCGGGAGATGAAGACATGAAACCGGGCGACACCTCGACGGCGGAACCGCGCGAACTGCGCGACCCGGAAACGGGCCGGCGGATACTCCAACTGACCTCCGGTCCGTGGGAGGACTACCCGCTTTATTACTTCACCCCCACGGTGACGGCGGACGGGCGGAGCCTCATCTTCCACCGGCTGCGCGATGGAGAACTGCAATACCACCGGCTCGACCTGGATACCGGCGCGACGGTATGCCTGACGGGGGCGCAGTCGCCGGTGGCGCTGTGGCGTCCGTGGTCGCAGGCGCCGGCGCGCGGCGTGCGCGAGCACCTGGGGGCGCTGAACACCGCGCGCGACGAACTGGTCTATTTCGACCGGCAGGACATCCGAGCGGTGCATGTCCGGACGCTGGCGGACCGGCGGGTGGCCCAGACGCCGGAGGACCGCTACGCGTGCAGCCAGACGTCGGTCAGCCCGGACGGGCGGCGCTTCGTTTATGCGCACGCGGACCGGGAGTGGTATGAATCGCATAAGACGATGTACCCGCCGCGCGAGACCGCCCGGCGCTGCAAGGTCGAGGTGGTGGACCTGGACAGCGGCGCGTCGCGCACGGTGGTGACGATCAACGGGTGGATCTCCCACGCCACCTTCTACGACAACGAGCGGATCCTTCTCTCGCACCCGCCGACGGAGCAGGGAATCCTGATGACGGACCTGACCGGCGAATGGGTGCTCGCCCTGCGGCCGCAGGGGCCGGACGGCAGCCAGACCTGTCACTACCAGGCCACGCGGCGGGGGGTGATGTATGAGTTCAACAACTACGGGCCGAACGTCAGCCGCAAGCACGGGACGATGGGGGTGTACGACCCGGAGGCGCGCCGACGGCGGGAATACCGCGTCGGGGCGCGCATCACGCACATCGGCTACGACCCGGAGGGCCTGTTCTGGTTCGGCGAGCAGATCTGGGAGGTCCCGCGCTTCGGGCGGCGAATCGGATACTGCCCGCGCCTGTCGCCGAACGGGGAGAGCGCCTTCGTGTCGTTGACCGAACCGGTGATCACGTACGGCGACCCCCACTTGCAGCGGACGCACGTCCACCCGTCGCTGATGCCCGACCGGCGGCACATTCTCTTCGCGCGCGGAGACGAACGCACGCAGACGAACCATCCCTGTCTGCTGGACATCTCGGACCTCGGCGAGGCGCGGACGGTACTGGAGGGCGAGGGCCGGTGAACGCCGCGCGGCGTCCGAACATCCTCTTTGTCCTGGCCGACCAGCTTCGAGCCATCTCCGTGCCTGTGTACGGGCGCGGCGGCGCGCGAATGCCCAACCTGGAGAGGATGGCGGCGGAGGGGGTGGTTTTCACGCAGGCGCTGTCCACCTGTCCGCTGTGCACGCCGTACCGCGCCATGCTCCTGACGGGGCGGCACCCGCAGACGACGGGGCACGTGGTGAACTTCGTGCAGACGCGGCATGACGAAATCAGCGTCGCCGACGCCTTCAACCGCGCCGGGTACCGCACAGGCTGGGTGGGCAAGTGGCACCTGGGCGTCGGCCATTTCCCCGTGCCGCACCTTCAAGGGCCTGAATATATCCCGCAGGGGCGCGACCGGCTGGGCTTCGAGTACTTCCGCGCCTACAATTACAGGACGGAGTACTTCAACGGCTGGGTGGGGCTGGACGACTGGAATGCGGAGCGGTGGGAGGGCTATGAGACCGACGGACTGCTGAAGTACGCCTTCGAGTTCCTCGACCGGTCCGACACGCGTCCGTTCTGCCTGTTCGTGTCGCCGCATCAGCCGCACCAGTCGGACAGGCGGCCCACCGTGCCGGAGGCGTACTACGCGCGCGCGCCGGAGGACGCATGGCTGCCGCCGAACGTGGCGGAGCGGGACCGGCCGCGCGCGCGCGCGATGCTGCGCGACTATCACGCCATGGCGGCGGCCGTGGACGATATGTTGGGCGCGCTTCTGCGGCGGCTGGAGGCGTCGAGCCGGGGCCGCGACACGCTGGTTGTGTTCACGTCGGACCATGGCGCCACCGGAGGAGGACATGGGTACGACCCGTGGTGCAAGAAACAGCCCTATGAGGAGGCGATCCGTGTGCCGCTGGTAGCGCGGTGGACGGGGCGGTTGCGGGCGGGCGGCGCGTGCGACGCGCTGGTGACGCCTGTGGACTTGTTTCCGACGCTGTGCGGATTGGCCGGCGCGCCGGCCCCGAGGTCGGTCGAGGGGCTGGACCTCTCCCGCGCGTGGCGGGGTGAACCGGGCGGTCCAAGCCAGGATGCCGTGCTGACGATGGACTTCTCGGCGCATCCCGATTTTGCGGTGGCGGAGGACGACCCGCGGCGCAAGCCGCATTATGAGCCCTGGAGGGGCGCGCGAACGCCCCGGCATCATTTCATCCGCTGGCTCAGCGGTCGGGAGGCGCTCTACGATCTCGAGGCAGACCCGTGGCAGAGGAACAACCTGGCCGCTGAGCCCCCGTGCGCGACGCTGCGGCGCGCGATGGAAGAACGCCTGCAGTCGCTGCTCGCGCGGCGGGGCGACTGTCTGCAGAGCGGCGCGGCCTATGCCGACTGGTTCGACGCCCGCCGCCGCATCGTCCGCAACGCCTTCGGACCCCTGCCCCCGCCGGAGTCCCCCCCGGACGGGTCTCGCTTTTCCTGACGGAGCTTTCGATGCACATCCCCACGGGCTTCTGGAAGAACGAACTCGGCGACATTGACGTCATCGCGCATCAGGACCTCCTGCACGCCTTCTACCTGAGCCTCCCGTCGCACGATCGGGTGGGGCACCTGGTGTCGCGCGATGGGCTGAACTGGACGGAGGAACGCGCGGCGCTGACGACCGGCACCCCCGGCGACTTCGACGACGACCAGATCTGGACGATGGGCGTCTTCGAGTTCCAGGGAACCTTCTTCATGCTTTACACGGGGCTCTGCCGCCGGGAGCGGGGCAAGGTCCAGCGGGTCGGGCTGGCGACATCGGGGGACCTGCGGACCTGGACGAAGCACGCGAAGAACCCGGTGGCCTGCGCCGACCCGCGCTGGTACGAAGCGACCGTGGACGCGACCCACCGCGTGGATTGGCGCGACCCGAAGGTCTTCGTCGAGGACGGCCTTCTGCACGCGGTGATCTCCGCGCGCGCGAATACCGGCCCGGCAAACCGGCGCGGCTGCGCGGGGCACTTTGTGTCGCGCAACGGCTATGACTGGGAGGTGCGCCCGCCGCTGCACGTCCTGAACACCTGCTACGATTTCGAGACACCGGCCCTTCTCAAACTGAAGGGACGGTACTACCTGACGGGAATCTCGGGACGCGACCGCGACCGGACGGTCCCGAATGTGTATCGCGTGGCCGACCGGGTGGAGGGACCGTACCGGCGGATGCCGGACGACGATCTCCTTCCCGCGGGGAACTCCGTGTACAAGCCGTGCGAATGGAAGGGGATGACACTCTACTTCCACAATCTCCGTGGCGCGGCGGATTGGCCGACAGGGAAGGGAGAGACGGTGACCTGCCTGCCGCCGCCGAAGGTGGCGGACGCGGAGGAGGACGGGGCGCTGGCGCTTCGTCCCTTCCCGTTGTGGGACGGCGCGGCGCGGGGACCGTGGGAGGAGATTCCCGCCGATCGCCGCCTCGCGGAGGGGACGGCGGCCCTGGGGCGCTGGACCTGTTCCGGAACCGCGCTCCGCGGACGAAGCGCGCCGGGGCTCGGAGCGTTCCTGCTGGCCGGACAGCACGAAGGGTTCATCCTCGAATGCGTTCTGGAATGCGAGGACGCGCGCGAGTTCGGTGTGGTCTTCCGCGCGGACGACATCGCGGACGAGGGAACCTTTGCGGCGCTGATCCCCTCCACCCGGCGCGCGCAACTCTACACGCAGCAGGAGTTCTTGAAGACGCCGAGCGCAGGCGTCACCTATCGCTGGCGCGGGCGGCGCGTCGTGCAGGAGGGCTCGCTCGCTGGGGAGGCCGGCCGGGAGACGCGCCTGCGCGTTGTGGCCTTCGGACCGTACGTGGAGGTGAGCGCGAATGACCGGGTGCTGATATCGGCCGTGTCGCTGGCGCGGCCCGCCGGGCGCGTGGGTGTCTTCGCGGAGGACGGCGGCGTGGTCGTACACGGATTGCGGATTCGACCCTTGAATCCACCGGCGGCGTGGGCGGCGTGCGTATAAGATCCGACGGAATCCATTTCGAGGAATATCCATGAGAATGTCGGCGATAATCGGACTGGCGCTGGCCGGATGGCTGGCTTCCGCCGCAACGGCACAGGTAAGGGTCGAGACCATGCAGGACGGCGTCGTACGAATTGAAAACGATGCATTGCGGCTGACGGTGACGCCCGTAGGGGCGCGGCTTTCCGGACTCTACGACAAAGGGCGGCAGCGCGAGGACGTCAAGATGCTGCCGTACGTCGGAGGAGTCAACGACGTCCGCTACGGCCAGGTGTTGAACCTGAACGATTTCAAGGACCGATACGCCTTGTCGGTGGTTCCGGGACCGGACGGGGCGCAGACGGTCGTTGCGACGGCGCGTCCGAAGCCGACGGAGGACAAGCCGGGCGCGGCGACGGTGACCAAGAGCTACACCCTGCGGCCGGGTTCGAGCGCCATCGCCGTTGCGCTCGAGATCGCCAACGAAGGGGCGGAGGAAATTGCGTTCATCCCCTGGGTTCGCCACCTGCTCAACCGCGGACTGAAGTCGCAACCGGAGGAGACGCACATGACGGCCTGCGGGGCCTACCTGAGCGGGCAGCCGATCCCGGGTCGCCCGAAGATGAACCCCAAAGCCGACTCGCACTACTTCCCGGCCGGGCACTGGACGTGCAGCCTGCTCGCGCCGGGCGAGGAGGGGGCGAACCTCTTCGCCACGATCCTGCGTCCGGCGGACATGCTCAAGATTTACAACTGGCACCGCGGACTGGAGGACTTCGCCACGCAGGAGGTCATTGCCGCGCCGCTGTTCGTGCCGCCGGGCGGCAAGGCGCGGTGGGAGTACGTCCTGGCCACGGCCGCAGCGGTGCGCAATGTCGTGTATGCTTCACCGGAGTTGTTCATCGGCGCGACGCCGCACCCGCAGGGAATCGCCGCCGGGACGAAGGAAATCGAGTTGACCTTCGCGTCCACGCGGACGCTGGCGGGTCTTCAGGCGCGAGGGCGTCTGGTGTCCGCGGCGGACCCCGCGCAGAAGCTGGCGGAGTTCGCGTTGGACCTCAAGGACCTGACGCCGCGCGCGCCGGCGACGCGGACGGTGCCGCTGGCGCTGGCGGAAGGGACGAATTATCAGCTCCGATGGACCTTCATGCGCGACGGGACGCCGTACCTCCCCGGCGAGGGCGTGGGCGACCGTGAAGAGGCCGTCATCCCGCTGGTCGTCGGCACACGACACCCGGCGCAGACGGTCTATACAGACCGGAGCCAGCGCGAGGCCCGGCTGCGTCGGATCGAGCCGCGCGCCTTCACGGCCACGCGGAGCTACGCCTGCGACGCCTTCGATGCGTTCAACTACCCGACCGGCGAGCGATGCTTCCGTCGCGACACGCCGGCAGCGGCGGGCGAGGGACCGGTGCGGCTGTACGCCTGCGCGGGGGAATATGAGTCCGCGCAGATCGTCCTTGTCCCCCGAGCCGGGCATGACGCGACGTACGTCCTCTCCGGGGGCGACCTGACGGGGCCCGGCGGGGCGCGGGTTCCCTGCGAAAGCCTCAACCTCTTCCTCTACGCGCGCACGGAGATGCCCTCGGGCTACAACGCGCGACATCCCATCGGAGAATACCCGGAAGCGCTGCTGCCTTCGACGGAGGCCACGCTGAAGACAGGGGAAACGACGCCGCTGTTCGCCACGTGGCGTGTGCCGCCCGACGCCCCGCCGGGACGCTATCGCGGCGCCGTCGTTCTCTCGGCGGCGGGCCGCCGGCATGAGGTGCCCGTGGAGATGACGGTGTGGAAGATCGCGCTGCCGCTGCGAAGCCGTTGGATGGACACCCCCAGTTCATTGAAGGGCGACGCCTTTGTGGGCGCCGTGCCGCTGGGCAGGGACGGCAAACCCCTGGACCGCAGGCAGCAGCTCCGCGCCATTGTGGACATGCACCTGAAGTATCGGCTGACGGCGTGCGACGCGGGCGTGACGGGGCACCTGCTGGCGCTGCGCCTGGCGGAGTTCGAGGCGGAGATGGAGCGCTACGTCGCGGCGGGGGCGACGAAGATATACCTCGGCAGCGCGCAGCAACTCCTCAAGGCACACGCGGACAAACTCCCGACGGTGGAGCAATACCTGCGCCAGAAGGGCTGGATTGACTACTTCTACGTCCGCCCCGGCTTCGATGAGGCCTCAAGCGACCTGATTCCGCAGATTCGCGCCGTGTGCGAGGCGTGGAAGAAGGTCAGCCGCATTCCCCTGATGGAAACGTACTACCACGAAGAGCCCGCCGGGCTCTATGGGATGCTGGACATCTTCTGTCGGAGCGTCTCCGACGCCCCCTGGATCCGCGAGCGCATGGCCGCCGGCGACCGCTTCTGGCGGGTGAACGCCTTCACAAACCATCTGGAAACGCCGCCCTGGACCATCCGCCGGTCCTATCTCAGCTTCTTTGACTACCGCTTCACCGGGACCTACCTGTGGACGGTGAAGCAGTGGACCGGCGTGGCCAAGTGGGGCGAGGACTACTGGTGCGACGGCGGGGTGGGGAACCTGGCGGCGGTGCTGATGTGGCCGCACGAGACGGGAATCCTCTCGACAATCCGCCTCGAAGCGCTCCGCGACGCCATCGAGGATAACGCCCTGTTCTGGATGCTGCGAGAGAAGGTCCAGTCCCTCGAAGGCAAACCGGAGACCGACGCGCTGAAGAAGGCCCGCGCCCTGCTGGCCGACAAGGTCAGCCCGCGGATCAACACCGTGGCCGACCTGGAACGCCTGCGCATCGAGGCGGGGGAGACGCTTTCGGCATTGAATGACGGAAGGTAAGGCGCATGGACATTCTGGAGTTCGTCAGAGGCCAGCCCGTCGGCGGCATCTCCGAATGGGTATGCATGCCCCTGAAAGGGAAATGGCCGGAATCCCCGGTGGACGACTGCATCGCTGCGCATCGAGCCTTGGGCATGGGGTACCTGGTCTGGAATTGCGGGCGCTCCACGGTGGATTACCGGACAAAACTGCCGTCGGCGAGCTACCTTGGCGTCGAACCGAAGGGAGGCGCGGGCGACTTCCGAGCCGAGACTCTGCGGCGAATCTGTCCCTTGCGTCGCGCACTGGAGGTCTGCCGCAGCGAGGGGATACCGGTCTTGGGGCGCCTGACGATCAACCGGCACTATCCCGGCCAGCGGAGCATTCTCAGCCCCTTTGCCGCCGGTCACCCGGAGTGTTGGGAGCGCGAGAAGACGGGCGAACCGGTCCCCAGTCGGCTCTGCTACGCCCTGGAGGAAGTCCAGCGGGAGCGACTCGACATCCTCCTCGAGATACAGCGGATTGGCGTTGACGCCCTCGTGCCGGACTTCTGCCGTCAACCGCCGATGCTGATGTATCACCCGGACTTGGTCGAACCGTACCTGAAGCGAACCGGCTGCGACCCGCGCCGGATTGACAGCGGCCGGCCTGACGACTACCGCGAATGGTTTCAGCATCGCGCCGATGTGATGACCGGCTTTGTGCGGCGCATGCGCGAGGAGGTACGGCGGCAGGAGCGAGAACTGGGTCGCCCCTGTCCGATCATCGCGCGCATCCCCGACAACGCGCCGTGGCTGAACATCGCCTATGGCATTGACTCGGCCCGATGGCTGGCGGAAGACCTCATTGACGGCACGATGCTCAGTCCGTTCCCCTTGGCGGTGGAGGATGAGGGGCGGTTCATGGAGCACCACATCGCCGAGGCGCACGGGCGCGGCAAGATCTGCATCGGCGGGCTGGGGTCAATGAACCTGATTCCCGAGGACCGGCCCCACAGAATTCACCCGGACCCGCGGGAGTGGTTCTTCCCGCGTCCCCCATATGAGCTTGTGTTGCGCCAGCTGAAGGCCGGCGCGGACGGGATCAGCGTCTATCAGAGCGAGACGCTCGTTCTCCAGCCCTACTTGCAGGAACTGCTTCGCGATATCCACGACAGGGACGCGGTCACGCGCCGTCTTCGCGAACTACCCGTGGCGGCGTTGCCGCCGGAGCATCTCGTAGGGGTGGACTGGCACAGCAGCTGGCTCGGCAAGGACGGGCCGCACGGGCAGTTGCTGGGACTTCGGGCGTCGCCGCAGGGCGCCGGGCCGTGGCGGTTGCTGTGAACCGCCGGTCTTCTGTGACGCCATCGTTCTCGGGTTCGAACGGCGCACGGACGCGAGGCCCCGGGCCATCGCAGAGACACACGATGAGAGGTCGCAACGGATGTCATTGAACTGCGCGCGGAATGGACCGGAGGAGCCCCTGCCGCACTTGTCGCCGGGGGAAGCGCGCGCCGGGAGAATCGGCCTCTCCTGCGACGGCAGGATCAAGGCGTGGTCGCGGGCGCGCCGCGCCAGCGCGCCCACGCGCGGTAGCCCCAGACCGCCGCCGCGGCCAGCGCCACGCGCGGCGCCGTGATCCAGAAGGCCCACGCCCCCACCGCGATGAAGAGCAGGCTGTCTTCCAGCAGCGAATGGCACACGGCGACGGAGTGGTTGATGATCTCTGTTTCCCGGCGGGTGTATTTCCCCAACCGCGTCTCC
>JAKJEM010000073.1:11061-14422 GCA_022705425.1 Planctomycetota bacterium | reverse complement strand
TCGCACCCATCTCCTCCAGACTGAAGGACGTCTCCATCAGCACCGGACGCCCCAGCAGAAAACGCCGCACCTCATCCCAGTCCTCCCACGCCCCCATGTGCGTCGTCACGAACTTCAACCCCGGGAAGAAGTCCAGCACCCGGCGAATCCGCTCCGGGTCCCCCTTCCGCACCCGCGCGAACGCGATATCGAAGCCGGTGTGACACACCACCAGCAGCCCCAGACGCTGCGCCTCCGCGTAGAGCGGAAACATCCGCTCCTCATCCACGTTGAACTCCTGATAGTAGGGGTGCAGCTTCACCCCCGCGAAACCCGCCGCGTGGATATCGCCCAGCCTCTGAACCGCCAGCGGATCGGCGGGGTGAACAGAAGGGAAGGGGATGATCCGCTCCGAGCGAATCTCCATGCTCCACTTAAGAATTGCTCCGAACTGGTTGGGCTTCGTAGCAATCGAACAGAGCACCGATGCGCAGATGCCGGCCTGGTCCATCGAATCCAGCAACCCGCCCAGCGTCCCATCCAGCGCCGCCTTGATGTGCCCCTCCGCCTCCAGCGCGGGCATCGCTCGCGCCGCCAGCGCGTCCGGGAAAGCATGAGTATGGAAGTCAAGTAAGAGCATAAAAGAAAGATAGCAGTTCCACCGCGCGCGGTCAATCCTCGTCCGCGCCGCCCTCTCGTCCACACCGCGCGCGGCGCGGTCTTCTCCTTGATTGACGGGGACATTCCACTCAGCGGCGGCAGGCAAATCCACATCCGCCGGGCGTCTCTTTCCACAGCCAGAAAAAAACACTTTCTTCACTTGACAAGGCCCGCAGCATTCGTTTACAATAGGACTCGCGTGGTCGTTCACCGTGGCGGGATGGAATGAATGTACCCGGTTCGGATAGCGACACTGGCTTACAACTGCGGCTGTTTTCCTGAGGAGGGCGTACAATGAGAAGTTTCGCGAGTAGGTTGCTGGTTGGTTTGTCTGCCGTTCTCGTCGCCGGTTCGTTCGCGGTTGCCGCGCCCGAAGCGACCGACAGCAAGGCCCCCGTCGCCGTCAAGGCGTGCCAGCTTCCCCCGGGCACAATCGCGGGCAGCGTGGTCGGCTCCGACCGCATCGCTCCCAAGGAACGCCTCGATGTCGCCCTCTTCGACGCCAAGAGCAAGGAAAAGGTTGCCTCCACCCGCACCGACCTGCGCGGTGAGTTCGAGATGGCCAACGTCAGCGAAGGCAGCTACGTCCTTCGCGTCGGAACGCCCGGCGCCCACATGCCCCTGGATGTCGTTGCCGGCGCCAAGTCCGGCCGCCTCTCGATCATGATGCCCTCCGTCGCCACCATGCCCGTCGCGAACTCCCAGGGCCATGGCGAGTTGTTCACCGGCCTCGGCCTGGGCGGAATGCTCCTCATCGGCGGTGTCGGCGCTACCGGCGGCATCCTCGTCCTCAACAACAACACGAACATGTTCGGCCGCGGCGGCCTCTTTAACGAAGGCGGCAAGAAGAGGCCCGTCAGCCCCACGAAGCCCTGATTGACGCACCCGAAGGTCGCTCGCCCTCAGCGCAATGCATAGTGCCGGTAGGCAGGGGAAGGCGGCTTGAAGCGATATGAACGGAGGGGGAACCCTGGTGTTCCCCCTCTGTTTCTGTTTGTCCGGGGCATCTGCCGGACGTCTTGCCATTTCCACGAACAACCGGAGTTGATCACTGTGGCGCGGTTCACTCTGATCCTGCTTGTGCTGCTCCTGGCCGGCGGCTGCGCCTATCAGGACTTCGACAAGCCACTCCTCCGCAACTACATCTCCGACGTCATCTACCAGAGCCCGCGCCCTCCCGAAACCGTCCGCTTTGAGGTCCAGCGCTTCGACCAGATGGTCGAAATGCTCAAACGCTGGCAGGCCGCCGCCGGCATCGAAGAGGAGTATGCCATCGGCGGCGGCGACACCCTGAAACTCACCGTCCTCTCCCCAGGCCATCCCGAGCTTGGCCTCACGGCCGAAGTCGCCGTCGCCGCAAACGGCAGCATCCGCTGTCCCCTCGTCGGCGAGGTCGCCGTCGGCGGACTCACCGCCTCCGAAGCCTCCCGCAAACTTGAAGCCGCCTACGCCGACGGCTTCGTCCGCAACCCGCAGGTCGTCCTCCAGGTCGTCAACTTCCTCAGCAAACGCGTCCTCGTCGCCGGCTCCGTCGTCAGGCCCGGCGTCATCTACCTCCGCTCCAATCGCTCCACACTCCTCGAAGTCCTCCTCCAGGCCGGCGGAATCTCCTCCGATGCCGGCGATGAAGTCGTCGTCACCCGATCCCCCGTCACCATGCAGGTCGCCGGCCAGCCCCAGACCTACACCGCCCCCGAAACCGTCACCGTGGACCTCCACGCCCTTCTCGCCAACGCCGACCTTACCCAGAACGTCATCGTCCTCGCCGGCGACATCGTCAACGTCCAGCCCTACCGACCCGCGAAAGTCTTCGTCCTCGGCTATGTGAACAACCCCGGCGGTTACGATATCCCCAGACGCGCCAGCATCGGACTCCTCGACGCCGTCGCCATGGCCCGCGGCCCCAATGCCTCCGCGCGCGTGGACAAGAGCGTCCTCAAACGCAAGACCGCCAAAGGCCAGGACCTCTACTACGTGGACCTCGTTCGCATCGCCTCCGCCGAGGAGGCCGACATCGTCGTGCAGCCCGGCGACGTCCTCTTCGTCGGCACCTCGGCCACCCGCCGCTTCATTGACGGAGTCCTTTCGATGCTCGGCTTCCGAACGCTCGCACCGAGCGGCACCTTCTGACCGGTCCCCTGGACGACAAGACCCGCATGGATACACCGCATCCGATGGACGACAAGACCGGCATTCACAGCCCCCAGGACGCCCACGAAAGCGCCCTCGACCTCAGCCACCTCGCCGGCCTCGTCCTCTCCCGCTTCTGGGTCATCGTCGCCGTCGCCGCCCTCGTCTTCCTCCTGGTCGTCATCTACACCTTCAGCGCCAACCGCATCTACATGGCCGGCGTCAAACTCAACATCGAGCGCCAGCCCCCGCGCGGCGTCAGTTTCGGCGACACCGACCCCGTCGCCACCGAAAGCGCGCGCCAGACCCAGGTCGCACTCATCACCAGCCGCGAGAGCCTCCAAAAAGCCCTTGAAAGCCCCGCCGTCGAAAAAATCGTCCAGAGCTATCAGTCCCTGCCCCAGGTCTGGGCCGGACTCCCCAAGGCCATCCGCCGCGAACTCCGCGAATCCCTGCGCAGCGTCCCCGCCCGCCCCATGGAGTCATGGGAAATCCTCTACGACATGATCGAAGTCGTTCCCTCGCGCTTCTCCGACCTCGTCGAAGTCCGCGTTTACGGCGCCGACGCCGAAAACGTCGCACGCCTCGCCAA
>JAKJEM010000073.1:0-11051 GCA_022705425.1 Planctomycetota bacterium | reverse complement strand
CTACACCGCCGAACGCCGCCGCAAGTCCGCCGTCAACGCCCTCGCCATGCTCGAAGTCCCCAAACGCGAACAGGAACGCGCCGTCGAGGAAGCCCGCAAGGCCCTCCAGGACTACCGCACAAACCTCACCTCCCCGGAGGAGATCATCCTCCTCGACCGCGAGTCCAACCCCATGGAAGGCGCCAAGGTCCTCTACGACGAAATGGCGCGCATCAAGGTCGAACGCGTCAACCTCCTCCTCGCCGCCTCCCTCATCCAGCGTCTCGGCAGCGATGCCGCCCAGTGGAGCGACCTCGAAGCCGTCCGCGAACTCCCCGTCGTACAGGCCGATGACCGCGTCAAGGAAATCGTCGCCCGAATGACCCGCCTCGAAGTGGACCTCCGCCTCACACAAGACGCCGTAGGAGAGAAGCACCCCCAGTACCAGGCCCTCACCCAAACCCTCCGCAACCTCCGTCCCCTCCTCCTCGATGCCGTGCGCGAAGTCGGCAAGACCATCCCCGCACGCCACTCCCTCCTCGACCGCCGTGAACAGGAGGTCGCCGCCGCGCTCACCGTCGAAAAGGAACGCGCGATGGGCGCCATCAGCCGCAGCGCCGAGTATGCCGCCCTGCGCCGGAACCTCGACCGCCAGACCCAGGTCTATAACACCATCGTGGACAGGATGAAGGACATGACCCTGTCCAGTATCGCCATCGCCACGAACGTCAGCGTCGCCGAAGAAGCCGCCATCCCCCAACTCCCCGCCAAACCCAACATTCCCCGCAACCTCCTCGTCGGCCTCCTCCTCGGGCTCCTCATCGGCTTCGGCGTCGCCTACTACGTGGACTACCTCGACAACACCGTCAAGGAACCCGCCGACCTCGAAAAACACCTCCGCGTCCCCCAGATGGGCGTCGTCCCACGCATCCACGCCGGCGACGACCTCTTCGGCGTCGCCACCGTCCCGGCCACCTACGTCGCGCAGTTCCCCAACAGCCCCATCTCCGAAGGCTTCCGCGCCATCCGCACCAACCTCTACTTCCGCGGCTGGCGCGGCGATCTCAAATCCCTCGTCATCACCTCCGCCATCCCCGGCGAGGGCAAGTCCTGCATCGCCACCAACATCGCCGCCTGCATGGCCCAGGACGGCAAGAAGGTCCTCCTCGTGGACGCCGACCTCCACCGCCCCACCATTCACGCCCTCACCGCCATCCAGCGCGCCCCCGGACTCACCGACGTCCTCGCCGCACGCTCCGCGCTGGCCGATGCCGTCCAACGACCCACCGTCGGAAACTCCGGCGAAATCCCCAACCTCCACGTCCTCGCCTCCGGAACCCACTGCCCCAATCCCGCCGAACTCCTCGGCTCCGAAGAAATGGGCCGCTTCATCCAGCAGATGCGCGCCCAATACGATCTCATGATCTTCGACTGCTGCCCCGTCCTCCCCGTCACCGACGCCGTCCTCCTCGCCGACCGCTGCGACGGCGCCCTCTTTGTCGTCCGCGCCAATTCCACCCGCTGCGACATCGCCCTCCGCGCCCTCGGCCACTTCGCTGCCGTCAAGGCCAAGGTCGTCGGCGCCGTCCTCAACGGCTACTACCCCCAGGGCGCCGGCGGCTTGCGCTACGGCTATGGACACTATGGACGCTACGGCCACTATGGCCATTACGGACACTACGGACACTACGGCAGCTATCACAGCTACGGAAGCGATGAGTCCGCCTAGCGCGCGGCGCTTCCCGTCAATCTCAGGCTCGGAAATGGCAGCGATCATGGCGGATGAAAAGGACGCGACCGGCGCGCCTCCCCTCGGCGGCGACTGGTCGTCCAAAGACGGACGTGGCACGCCGCCGCTCCTCGAACGGTTCCTCCTTGGCCTCTCCTCCGCCTGCATCCTCGCCGCCCTCTTCTTCGGCCCCGTCGCCTTCGGCGGCGTCGAAACCTGGGCCTACGCCACACTCGCCGTCCTCGCCTACGCCGCACTCGCCTTTGCCCTCGCCTACGCCCTCCTCTCCCGCACCATGGACCGCCTCGCCACCCCGCTCCTCATCCCCCTCCTCCTTGCCCTCCTCTTTGTCGGATTCCAGTGCGTCTCCTGGCCCATCGGACTGATCGCCTGGATCAGCCCCGGAACCGCCGAAGCCTATCGCCTGGCCGCCGGGCCGGGCGGCGAAATGCCCGGCCAGGTCTCCCTCTCCCTCTACAAGTACGCCTCCAAAGGCGCCTTCCTCTGCCTCTCCGCCTACATCGCCCTCTTTGCCGCCACCCTCATCTGTGCCCGCACCCGGCGCGACCTCGTCCGCTTCGCCGTCGCCATCGTCGCCGTCGGCGCGCTCATCGCCGTCATCGGCATCCTCCAGCGCCTCTCTGGAACCACCAAAATCTACTGGTGGCGTCCCGTCTCCTTCGGCGGCAGCCTCTTCGGCCCCTTCGTCTCCCGAAACCAGTTCGCCTCCTTCGGCGGCGTCTGCTTCTTTGTCGGACTCGGACTCCTCCTGGCCTACGCCACCGCCGTCGCCGCCGCCGGCGGCTGGCGCAAGGAGTTCCTTCGCCGCGGCTCCAAACGGGTCCCCCAACTGATCGCCTACGCCGCCGCCACCGCACTCACGGGAATCGCCGTCGCCTGGTCCTTCTCGCGCGGCGGCCTCCTCGCCCTCGTCCTTGCCCTCGCCGGCTTCTTCCTCCTCATGGGCCTCATCAAAGTCCGCAAGGACAAAATGCTCTACCTCACCGCCATTCTCGCCGTCGTGGCGGGGGGGGTCATCTACCTCGGCTGGTCCCGCGTCGCCGAACGCTTCAATACCCTCGAAGAACGCGGCTTCGACGCCAGCTTCTCCGACCGCCTCACCATGTTCCGCGACGCCTGGCGCATCGGACGCGAGTTCCCCGCCGCCGGAACCGGCGCCGGAACCTTCGAATCGGTCTATCCCCGCTACAAAACCCTCCTCGTGGACGCCACCGCCACCAGCCCCCACAACGAATACCTCCACGTCTTCGCCGAAATGGGCCTCCCCGGAGTCCTCCTCCTCCTCGCCGCCCTCGGCCTCTTCTTCTTCATCACCCTCCGCGGCCTCATCCGTCGCAAGAACCTCTTCGAACGCTGCCTCCTCGCCGGCGGAATCGTCGCCGCCCTCATGGTGGCCCTCCACTCCCTCGTGGACTTCCCCATGCGCTCCCCCGCCGTGGCCTGCACGCTCGCCGTCGTCGCCGCCCTGGCCGTCGCCGCCGCCCGATCTCACGACGAACGCGAAGCCCCCGAAGAAGACGACGCCCCGCCCGGCGACATCTCCTACCGCGTCTTCGGCGTCCTCCTCATCGCACTCGCCGCCTTTGGCGCCTCACGCTACGCCCTCGGCACGCTCCATGCCGACCTCCAGGAGCGTTTCATCCTCCGCACCACCCGAAACCTCACCGCCGACTCCACCAACACCGTCCCCTTTGCCCGAAACTGCGAACGCTGGGTCCGCCAGCACGGCGGCGGCAACGCCGCCCTCTTCGAAGCCGTGGCCGACTTCTCCCGCGCCGCCTCAAACGTCGCCGAAGACCCCGCCGAAAAACTCATCCTCAACGACACCGCGCTGCGCGTCCGCACAACCGCCGCGCGCCTCGAACCCATGAATGCCTACCACCACTTCGAACTCATGGGCGACTACCTCGCCTGCGCCCGCCTCGACTGGGCCCTCGTCGAAGCCGAACAAGCCTGCCGCCTCCTTCCCGACAACCCCTGGCTCGTCATGCGCATCTCCGCGCGCTTCCTCGAAAACGGCCACAAGGAACCGGCCCTCTCGTACCTCCGAATGGCCGAAGCGCTCTGCGCCGCCAAGGGACTCACCGATACGCGTGGGACCGGCGTCACGCTGGACATCCTCCGGCGCGCCGTCGAGGCGTATTCGACCCCGGCGACCGCCGAGCCGTCCGCCCCCGCCGGCCAAACCCCGGCTTCCGCCCCCGACGCGCCGCAACCCTGATATGCCGCGCCCGCCGGAACCCGTTGCCGCTTTCGTCCGCTGCCGTGCGTTGATGGAGGGACTTCGATGTACGTGCTCATCGCCACCGGCGTCGGCGCCGCCGCCATCGCGGTCGTCCTCACACTGATCGTTCGCGGGATTGGACGCGCCGCCGGCGTCATGGACAAACCCGACGGCTTCCGCAAGGTCAACCCCCGCCAACTCCCCCGACTCGGCGGCGTCGCCATCTTCTTCGCCGTCTTCGGCGCCATGGCCGGCGCCGCCGCCTTCTCCGGACCCGGCGTCATCCGTGACTACCTCTTCACCCGCGACTTTCTCACCCTCTTCCTCGGCGCCGCAGGCGCCATGATCGTCGGACTCCTCGACGACATCTACTCCGTCCGCGCCCGATACAAACTCATCCTGCTCACCCTCGTCGCCGCCGGCGTTTACTTCGGCGGGCACCGCATCACCGAACTCACCAACCCCCTCGGCGGCTCCTTCGAACTCGGCCTCGCCGGATTCGTCGTCACCGTCTTCTGGTTCCTCGCCTGCATGAACGCCGTCAACCTCATTGACGGCCTCGACGGCCTCGCCTCCGGCGTCGCCTTCTTCGCCGTCGCCACCCTCCTCGTCACCGGCTTCACCATCAACCAGACTTCCGGCGTACTCCTCTCCGTCGCGCTCCTCGGCGCACTCGTCGGCTTCCTCTACTTCAACTTCTACCCCGCCTCCATCTTCCTCGGCGACTCCGGCAGCTACCTCCTCGGCTTCCTCATCGCCTTCATCGGCTCCAGCACCGCGCAGAAGAGCAACACCGTCGTCGCCCTCCTCATCCCCATCATCGCCCTCGGCGTTCCCATCTTCGATTCCACCCTCGCCATCCTGCGCCGCTGGGCCAAGCGTCTGCCCATCTCCGCCGCCGACCGCCAGCACATCCACCACCGCCTCCTCGACATGGGCCTCAGCCACCGACAGGCCGTCCTCGCCCTCTACCTCGGCTGCGTCATCCTCGCCGCCTTCGCCCTCACGATGAACGTCACCAAAGGCGCCGCCTCCCTCTGGGTCCTCCTCGGTCTCGGCGCCTTCTTCGTCCTCGTCATGAACACCCTTGGACGCATCGAACTCGAACTCCTCCGCGAGCGATTCTTCGGCCTCATGGACAGCGGCCGCCGCGACGGCGAAATCCGCAAGGCCGGCTTCGAAGCCGTCGAGCGCTTCCGCCGCGCCGCCGACCTCCCCGCCCTCTGGGACGTCCTCCACACCGTCGCCGAGCGTCTCGAACTCGACTCCGTCGAAGTCACTCTCCGCTCCGGCGGCGAACCCTACGCCTGGACCCGCCCCAACGACCCGGCCGAAAGCCCCCCCGACGCCACCTGGCGCGCCGCCATTACCCTCAAAACCGACGACCTCCTCTGGGGTGAAGTGGTCTTCGTCAAATCCACCCGTGGCGGCCCGCTCTCCTCGCAACTGCCCGAAATCTCCACCCTCATCGCCAACGCGCTCGCCGCCAACCTCCGCCGCCTGAATCAGGGCGAGCCGTCCGACGACAACGCTGCCGCATGAGCCACGGTTGACAACCCCGCCGCCCTCGCGCATGATGTGGCGCGAACCGACGGCCGACACGGGTCCGGAGAACGCGAGCCCGCCGCACGTCCGCAAAGGAGACCAGGCCGATGTCCCAGATCATCATGGCCCGCGCCCCCGTCCGCAACGCCGACCTCGGCGGCTGGCGCGACACACGCCTCTTCGCCTCCGGAAAGGTCCTCAACATGGCCATCCGGATGTACACCTACGTCTCCCTCGTCCCCCAGCCCGGCGGCGGCTTCCGCCTCGAAAGCCACGACATCGCCGAATCCGAGTACATCCGCAACCTCCGCACCATGGAATACGCCGGCGCCCTCGGTCTCCTCAAGGCCGCCATCGGCAGCAGCCGCACACGCGGCGGCCTCAAGCTCATCGTCCGCTCCGAAGCTCCCCCCGCCTCCGGACTCGGCTCCTCCGCCGCCCTCGCCGTCGCCACACTCGGCGCCCTCTACCGCCGCCAGGGCCGCCACTTCCTTCCCAGCCAGATCGCCGCCCAGGCCCAGCGCCTCGAAACCGAATTCCTCCGCCTCGAATGCGGCGTACAGGACCAGCTCGCCAGCGCCTTCGGCGGCATCAACTTCATCGAAGTCAACTACCCCAACGCCCGCGTCACCCCCGTCCCCATCTCCGACGCCATGCTCTGCGACCTCGAAACCTCCATGCTCGTCGTCTACACCGGCAAATCCCACTTCAGCAGCAACACCCATAAGACCGTCATCGCCAACTTCCAGGCCCGCCTCCCCCGCGTCCTCCGCGCCTTCGACGGCCTCGACACCACCGCCGAAATGGGCCTCGAAGCCCTCATGGCCGAAGACCTCCGCCGATACGCCGAAGCCCTCAACGTCAACTGGCGCTACCAGAAAGACCTCGACGCCACCATTACCACCCCCCGCGTCAACGACCTCGAACGCGAAGCCCGCAAGAACGGCTGCCTCGGCTTCAAACTCAACGGCGCCGGCGCCGGCGGCACCGCCGTCCTCATCTGCGCCCGCAACACACAGCGAAAAGTCCTCGCCGCCATCGAAAAGACCTTCCCCGAAATGCAGGCCTATCGCGCCAAGATTGACATCGGCCGCTGCCAGGGCCTCCAAGTCTGGGCCGAGCGCGAGTAGGGGGGGGCGTCCGTGAAAGAGCGAACCGCATGAACCTCCTCGCCCTCGCCGACCGCTACTGCCCCGCTGCCCTCCGCCCGTACTGGGAACGATTCCGCAAGAGCGCTCTCGCTGTGCGCCTCGCCCGCGGCGCCTTCTGGTCCCTCGCCGGCGCCGCCGCCGCTCGCGGCCTCGCCTTTCTCCTCGGAATCCTCACCGCACGCTTACTGGGCAAGGAAGGCTTCGGCGAACTCGGCATCATCCAGAGTACCGTCGGCATGTTCGCCGTCTTTGCCGGCTTCGGACTCGGCCTCACGGCCAACAAGCATACCGCCGAATTCCGCCGGAGCGACCCCGAGCGCGCCGGACGCATCATCGCCCTCTCCGGCGTCATGTCCTGGGGCGCGGGAATCCTCGCCGCCGCCGCACTCCTCATCTTTGCACCCTGGCTGGCCGAAAGGACCCTGGGCGCCCCCCAGGTAGCCGCGCCCCTCCGCGTCGCCGCCCTCCTCATCCACCTCGGCGCTGTGGACGGCGCGCAGATCGGCGCGCTCGCCGGATTTGAAGCCTTTCGCCGGATCGCCGGAATCAACCTCGTCGTCGGTCTCGTTACCTTCTCCTGCGTCCTCGCCGGCGCCTGGCTCTTCGGCGTCCTCGGCGCCGTCTGGGGCTATGCCATCGCCGCCGCCGTCGGGTGTTGCCTGAACCGCTGGGCCATCCTCCGCGAAGGACGCCGCTACGGCGTCCCCATCGGCTTCGCCGGCTGGCATCGCGAACTCTCCGTCCTCTGGCGCTTCAGCCTCCCCTCCGCCGCCGCCGGAATCCTCGTCATGCCCATCCACTGGCTCGTTCAGTCCCTCCTCGTGCGCCAGCACGGATTCGCCGCGCAGGCCGAATTCGTCGTCGGTCTCCAGTGGAACGCCCTTGCCACCAGCCTGCCCATGGTCCTCCTCGGCGCGCTCCTGCCCGTCCTTTCCTCCATCCCGCCCGACCAGGAAGCACGCCGTCGCCGCGTCCTCTGGCTCGGCGTCGCACTCGCGGCTGGAATCACGACCGTCATCGCCCTTCCCATCGGCCTCTGCGCCTCCTGGGTCCTCAAAGCCTACGGACGCGACTTCGCCGGGGGCGACCTGCTCTTGCGCCTCATGCTTCTCGCCGCCGTTCTCGACGCCGTCGGACGCGTCTTCTGGCAGACCCTCAGCGCTATCGGCTGCGCCTGGCGTCGCCTCCTGGCCAACGGTGCCCTCGCCGTCATGGAAATCGCTGCCGCCTGGTGGCTCATTCCCGCCCACGGCGCCGTCGGCCTCGCCGGCGCACTCCTCCTGGCGCGCGTCACCCATCTGCTCATCCAAGTCCCCGTCACCCTTCAGGCGCTTCGCTCGGCCGGCGCTCGGGCGCGTTCCGCGTCCCACTCCGGCCCATCGGTCCCCATACCCTCCCCTCAGGAGGAAGGACAGTCATGGAACTGACCGCCGCCTCGTCTCCGCGCCGCGACACCGTCGAACGCGTCGCCCGCGACGGCCTCTGCGCCCAGTGCGGCACCTGTGTCGCCGCCTGCCCCGTGCGCGCCGTCGAAATGCGCGAGACACCCTCCGGCATGTTCCTGCCCCGTGTGGATGCCGCTCGCTGCAACGGCTGCGGCCTCTGCGTCAAACTCTGTCCCGGCCTCGCCTTCGACCTCGGACTTCTCGGCGGAGCGGACCCCTTCGTCGGCGTCATCCGTGCCGCCTTCGCCGCCCGCGCCGCCGATCCCGCCCTCGGTTGCACCGGCCAGAGCGGCGGACTCGTCACCGCCCTCCTCCTTCACCTCCTCGAAAGCCGCCAGGCCGACGCGGCACTCGTCACCGTCATGCCCTCCGACGGCTCGCTGCGCCCCGAGCCCCTCCTCGCCAGAACCCGCCCCGAAGTCCTCGCCGCCCAAGGGTCCAAGTACTCCGCCGTGGCCGGAAACCGCGCCCTGAACCTCCTCGACGCCGTCGAACGCGTCGCCGCCGTCGCACTGCCCTGCGCCCTTCAGGGCCTCCACACCCTCCAGCAGCGCGGACACACCCAAGCCTCCAAAGTACGCTTTCGCATCGGCCTCTTCTGCGACCGTACCCTCCTGCGCACCTGTGCCGAACAGATGGCTGCCGACGCCCGACTACCCCGCGACAGCATCGCCGCCCTCGAATACCGTTCGAAGGCGCGCGCAGGCTGGCCCGGCGAGGTCGCCTTTCTCCTCAAGGACGGTCGCCGCGCTTTCTTCCCCCCGCGTCTGCGCCTCGACCTCAAGGAGTTCTTCACCCCGCCCAGATGCCGCCTCTGCTTCGACAAGTCCAACGTCCTTGCCGACGTCGCCGTCGGCGACCCTTGGGGCATCCCCGGAAAGGAGGGCGGTCACTCCGTCGCCCTCGCCCGCACGGAACTCGGCGAACGCATCCTTCGCGACGCTGCCCGCGCCGGATACCTCGAACTCAGCGACGTCTCCTCCGACGCCGTCATCGCCGGTCAGGGCTTCCGCGAACGCCGCCGCAGCCTCGCCGGCCACCTCGACGCCTGGCGCGAAACCGGCCGCCCCCTCCCGCAATACCCCGGTCTCGACCGCAACGCCATCCCCGCGCCCGATGGCGCCCTGCGCCGCACTTGTCGCCGCCGCCTCGGCTGGAGTATGCTGACGTCCGAAGCCGCAACACGCGAGGACGTCTTCCGCGCCGTGGCCGGCCTCCGCAAAGGGCAGCGGCTGCGTCGCATCGCCTTTGCGCCCCTGGCCCTGTGGCGCCGCACTCGCGATTGGGCGCGCCGTCGCTTCGGAGGCCTGTCGCCCACCGCGCAGGAAGGAGAACGGCGTGGCCTGTAACATCCTCGTCAACGGCGTCGGCCCCTATAACAAAGGCGCGGAACTCATGCTCTGCGCCATCGCCGAGCAACTCCGCCGCGTCCTGCCCCAAGCCCGTCTTTGCGTCCCACTTGGCATCGGCGATCACCCCTGGCGCGCCGAACACAACCTCGGCAGCGCCCTCGTGCCCCTCGACTGCACCCATCGCGAATGGTGGGTCCAACGCGCCCTCAACGACCGCATCCGCAACCACCTCGGCCTCCTCCGCGAGCGCGACGTCCACGGCGTCCTCGACGCCTCCGGCTTCCACTTCGGCGACAACGCCGCGCCCCTGCGCTACGTCTGGGCCGTCACGCGCATGATCGAGCGCTGGCGAAGAAACGGCGCCCCCGTCATCCTCCTGCCCCAGGCCTTCGGCCCCTTCCGAAGACCCGCCATCCGATACGCCTCGCGCCGCGCCCTCCACGCCGCCAACCTCGTCATCGCCCGCGACAACGAATCCCACGCCCACGCCGCCGCCCTCCTCCTGGACTCCGAACGCGCCAAACTCCTCCTCGCCCCCGATTTCACCAACCTCCTCCACGGCCTCCTGCCGCCCGGCTTCACCCCCTCCCCCCGCATGGTCGGCTTCATCCCCAACCGCAAGATGCTCTCCCAGACCGCCCCCGCCGTCCGCGAAGCCTACCTGCCCCTCCTGCGCCGCTGCATTCGCCGCGCCCGCGACGCCGCCTTCGAACCCCTCCTCATCGTCCACGAAACCCGCATGGACCGCCCCCTCTGCGAGACCCTCGCCCGAGAGGAGCAGACCCGCCTCCTCGACGACCCCAACCCCCTCCACATCAAGGGCGTACTCGGCGCCTGCGCCTTCGTCGTCGGCTCGCGCTTCCACGGCCTTATCAGCGCGCTCTCCCAGGGCGTGCCCTGCCTCGGAACCGCCTGGAGCCACAAGTACGTCCACCTCTTCCAGGAATACGGCTGCCCGGAACTCCTCGCCTCGCCCGCCGCCCCCGCCGCACAGGTGGACGCCCTCCTCGACCGGCTCCTTGACGACGCCTCCCGCGCGCGCTGCGCCGCCATCGTCGCCGCGCGCGCCCAGACCCTCCGCGCGCAATCCGAAGCCATGTGGGCCGACGTCTGGCGCGTCTTCCTCCCCGCCTTGGAGGGCGCCCGTTCATGATCGCCCCCCCGGAGAGACCCCATGCGCCCTAAGGCACTCGTCTCCGCCTACGCCTGCAACCCCCGGCGCGGCTCCGAGTCCGGCGTCGGCTGGGGGTGGGTCAACGCCATCGCGCACACCTGCGACGCCTGGGTCCTCACCGCCGAAATGCACCGCCCCGACATCGAAGCCGAACTCGCCGCGCACCCCCAACGCTACCCCGGCCTCCACTTCCACTACATCCCGCGCACGCGCCACCTCGCCGCCGAAAAGCTCTGGCCGCCCGCCTACCACTGGACCTACGAGCGATGGCAGCGCGACGCCTTCCGCCTCGGCGTTGAACTCCACCGCAAGATACAGTTTGACCTGACCCACCTCGTCACCTACGTCACTTTCCGCTCCCCCGGCCACCTTTGGAAACTGGACATCCCCTTCGTCTGGGGACCCATCGGCGCGCTCGAAAACACCCCCTG
>JAKJEM010000072.1 GCA_022705425.1 Planctomycetota bacterium | reverse complement strand
CACGCCTGTGGCGCAACGGTTGCGCTGCGGCGTAGCGCCGGTGATGCGCGTCGCGGGGCGTGTGGCTGCCGGACGTTCCCACAGCCGCGGGCGGCTGTGCCACATGCCTGCCGGACGTTCGCACCGCCGCGGGCGGCTGGGCCACATGCCTGCCGGACGTTCCCACCGCCGTGGGCGGCTGTGCCACATGCCTGCCGGACGTTCCCACCGCCGCGGGCGGCTGTGCCACATTCTTGCGGCGCGGTCAGCGCAACAGCAGCAACAGGCCGGTGGCCGTGAGGAAGAGGTTGACGGCCTGATGGAAGCGGGCGGGGTTGGCGCGCCGATGGAGACGCCAGCCGATCCACAGGCCGACGAGGACGACGGGGATGCCGAAGAGGAAGGCGCGGAAGACCGTGGGGGTCCAGAGGCCAGCGGCGGCGTGGGCGATGAGGACGGCGAGGTTGGAGGCGAGGAAGTAGCCGTTCAGGGTGGCGCGGAAGGCCTCGGGGGACCAGCGCCGCATGACGCCGTAGGCGACGACGGGCGGGCCGTTGGTGTTGTAGGCGCCGCCGAGCACTCCGGCGACAAAGCCGAAGGGCAGCGCGAAGCGGTCGCTCTTGAGTTCGGGCAGTCGCGGGCCGATGAGGTTGTAGAGTCCAAAGGCGATGAGCAGCGCGCCGAGGATTCCCTTGACGAGTCCCTCGGGGGCGCGGGTGAGGAGGAAGAGGCCGAAGGGGATGCCGAGGAGGGTGGCGGCGAGGAGGCGGGCGGCGGCGCGGAGGTCCAGCTTGCGCCAGGCCCAGGGCAGAATGGCGAGCGCGGCGACGGCGCTGGCGAGGGCGACGAGGGGCGTGGCGGCGCGCAGGTCCATCGCGAGGGCGAGGAGGGGCATGGCGACGAGGGCGTCGCCGAAGCCGAGGGCGGAGCGCGCCACGGCGGCGGCGAAGAGCACGGTCAGGACGAAGGCCAGGGTGAGGTCGAAGGGCATCGCTCCTCCGGCGGGGTCATTTTACGCGGAGGTGGAGTATCCCACGCGGGGAGGCGGCGGGGTCCACGCGGACTTCGACGGTTTCGCCGCGGCGTTCGGCCTTGAGGGGCTGCCAGGCGACGCCATCGGGGGAGGATTCGAGAGCGCGTCCGGCCAGCGCAAGGGTGACGGGACCGTCGGCGGCGAGTTCATAGACGCCGTCGGCGATGCGGCGGAGTGCGGCATGACAGGCCATGCGGACGGTGTCTCCGACGCCGTACTCCCAGAGGCGCAGGACGTTCGCGGGCTGGAAGTCGTCGGGCGTCATCTCACCCTCGCGGGCCTGCCAGGTGGAGGCGTTGACGCGGTTGACGCGCCAGAAGCGGGTGAGGGTGTCGTTGGAGGCAATGAGGTCGGCATCGAACTCGCGACGCGCGGCCATGACCTGAAGGGCCGCGCGGACGGTGCGCTCCTGGGGGTTGACGGCGAGGACCGGGGCGCGGTACATCTCGGCGGTTTCGGCGAGGGTGACGAGCGTGCCCGCGGCGTCGGGTGCGACGGCGACGGCGGTGAAGGCGGTGCGGCGGCCGGGCACGCCGACTTCAAAGAGGCGCCCGGCGCAGGCGGACGGCCAGGGTCGGTCTATGCGGAAGGTGCGGGCGCGGTAGTCCACCGACACGATCTTCGCGGCGCGTTCGGGCTGGGGAAGGGCGAGGCGGAGGAGGGGCGTTTCGAGGAGCGTTCCGCCGGTGATTGCGGCGGCGCGCAGGCCCTGGGCGTCCTGCGACTGATAGGCGAAGGCGGCGGCGACGCGGCCTTTGAAGCGGGGGGAATCGAGGGTGCGGGTCTTCTCGGGGCGTCCGTCGGCGAAGCAGAGGTCGGTGTGGCCGTTGCGCGTGCGGACTTCGAGGGCCACGGCGCGCAGGGCGTCGGCGTCATTTGCGCCGAGGGGCACGGGGCGCTTTTCGATGAGGAGGGGTTCGCCGGCGTACGGTTCGATCAGCGCGGGCCAGACGGATTGGAGGGGGCGGCGTCGCTCGGCCTCCTGCTGGATCATGACCTGGGTGTAGCGATAGCCGATGCCGGGCTGGTGGCATTCGCCGTCGGCCTGAAGGCAGGTGTGTCCGCCGACGCCGAAGAGGGTGAGGCGCGTGAACTTGCGGGGGGACTTTTCGTCGTAGTTCGCGCCCGACATGCGCTGCTCGGAGCCGGTCTTGGCGTCACGGGAGTAGCGCCAGGTGGCCTCGAAGATGTCGGGGGCCCTGCCGCCGAACTTGCGGCCCTCGGAGGCGGTGAAGCGGGAGAGGTACTCGGCGTCGGTTCTGGGGATGAACTTCGGTTCCTTGTCCGCTTTCGGTTCGCGATCGGCCTTCTCCTCGGCGGCGTCTGCCCCCTCCTCGCCTTCCTTGGCTTCTTTGGGCGGCTTCTCTTCCTTGAAGCCTTTGGGGAGGATGTGCTCGACGGGCTTGAGGTCGAGCGCGTTGGATTGGAAATCGTCATTGACCATGGCATGAAAGAGGTAGGTCTGAGTCGTGCCGCCGGAGACGCGGAAGACGTCGAAGACGTAGGAGTTGGGCGTGACGACGTCGGCGTGGAGTCTGGCGCCGGGGAGCTGTTCCTTGATCGAGAGGGGGCGCGAGCCCCGGCCTTCGTCCACGTCAATGAGGGCGGTCTGGCGCTCGAAGACGTTGCCTGCGGCGAGGGGAGAGGCGGCCTTGCAGCGCATGTAGCGCGCGCCGGGGGCGTCGGACAGCTCGGAGGTCCAGGCGTGGCCGATGTGGCCGAATCCGCCGTCGGAGGCGCCCTTGTTGATTTCGACGAGGTTGTGGACCAGGGCCATGCGGCTGTTGGGCTTGGAGTAACCGGAGCGCTGGCCGTCGTCCACGGTCATCGGGAGGCCGTGGGCGAAGAGCTGGAGGTCGAGGGTATCGGCGTGTTCGTGGCCTTGTCCGATGCCGGTGCGGACGTAAACGGCGCGGCGGAAGCGGTAGTCGTCGTGCTGGAGGCCGCTTTCGAGGATGCCGGCCCAGTTGGCGATGAAGCGGGAGGGGTTGTCGAGCCAGGGGGCGCGGGGGACGGATTCGGCGGCCGCGCGGAGGGCTTGCCAGTCGGCGTCGCTTTCGCCGCGGCGTCCGAAGGCGTGAGCGAGCATCCAGGCGAAGCGGGGGTCGCGCGTCCAGGCCCATCCCTGGCGTGCAGCGTCGCCGAGCTTGGCGGCGGCGGAGGGGGCGTGGGGCGTCTTGTCGGGGCCGCGCACGTCGCCGATTCGGAGGAGGTCCGCGCCGGCGACCTGGGCGTTGAGCCGCCAGAGGCAGTGCGCGGCGGGCTTGGGATAGGCGACTCGGTCGCGCAGGTCGT
The DNA here is from genome assembly GCA_022705425.1 of Planctomycetota bacterium. Taxonomy (GTDB): domain Bacteria; phylum Planctomycetota; class Brocadiia; order CAIUPP01; family CAIUPP01; genus JAKJEM01. The sequence continues at coordinate 11,382 of JAKJEM010000072.1, read as the reverse complement.
AGCGGCTTCCGGCGACGGTGCGGAGGTAGGGCGCCATCTGCGCGAGGGTCGTGCGCGCGCCGCCTTCCTGGGCGTAGAAGGCGGAGGCGATGAAGTTGCAGCCGTTGCGGTCGAAGGTGCTGGTGACGATGTCCTGGATGCCGACGAGGTTGAAGGGGTACTGGAAGATTCGGGCGAAGAGGAAGTCGCTCCACGGTTCGGAGAGGCCGGGAACGTTGAGGGCGGCGATGACGGACGGGAGGCGCTGCCCGCGCGTGTGATGGTAGCGGAGGTAGCGTTTGACGGTGGTCTGAACGAGGTAGGCATCAAGGAGTCGGATGACGTCGTCGGGGGTTTTGACCCAGGGGACGAAGCGGCCGACGGAGCGCGCGAGGTCCTCATTGCCCTGGATGAAGTCGAAGAGGTAGTCGTAGGCCTGCACGGTCATGTCAATGTGTTCGTAGTGGTGGAGGTAGTAGTCGCCGATTTCGCGCTGTCGGACGGTGTCGTTGCAGCCGAAGACGCGGGCGGCGATCTGGTGGTAGAGGAAGTAGGAGGAATCGAGGGTGGGGAGCGCCCAGGCGAAGCGGATGAGGTGGACGGCGCCGTCGCGGGCGATGTCGGGGTTTCGGGTGGCGAGCCAGAGGCGGGCGCACTGGTCCACCATGAGGGCGGTTTCGCGGAGGCGGAGGTCCACGACGTCGGCGATGGGACAGAAGACGAGGCACTTGTCGGGGTCTTGGGGGTCGGGCTGTACGAGGCCGACGCCGTCGTCCTTGAAGGGGTAGGGATCGGGCAGTGGCCGTCGGGCGGCCCAGTCGTCAAGGGTGTAGTCGAGCTTGAGCGCGGCGTTGGAGAGGAAGACGGGGCGGTTCGTGGCGTCGGGTGGAAAGCAGGGGGCGGGGCCAAGGAGGCCGCGTTTGGTCGTGAGGACGGGGGTCCAGGCGCCGTGTTTGGCGGCGATTTCTGCGGCGGTCATTCCGGCATGGCCGAGGGTGATGCCGGCGCGGGCATCGCGCCCGGCGCCGTGCAGGCGATAGGGGCGGAAGCCCTGGGCGTTGTCGGGGGGAAAGTAGCGCCAGATCATCTCGTCGCGGGCGAGGCGCGCCGCCGGGGTGAACTTGAAGAGGCCGACGTTCTTCTGCGTTTGGGGGGAGGCCTCGCAGGCTGCCTTGACTTCGTTGAGGGTCTCTTCGTCCACGAGGACCTGGCGGGTCTTGAGCGGGCGCTGCACGACGCCGGCGAGGGCGTCATCGAGGGAGATGTTGTGGACGAGGAGGTCCACCTGGGAGTCGTTGTCGAGTCGGAGTTCGGCGCGGTAGCGGCGCGTTTCGAGGGCGTGGAAATAGAGTTCGGCGACGCTGTAGAACTCGTCGGTGTAGTTGCAGCGCTTGCGGTAGGTGGTGACCTCGCCGCGCGGGCCGTCGTTGACCTTCAGGGAGACGACGAGGGGAAGGCGGAACTGGCGAAGCTTGTGCGTTTCGACGGCGCCGATGAGGCGGAGGACGTACACGCCGGGGTGGAGTTCGCCGAGGTCGAGTGAGAAGACGGGCGCGCCGGGGCGGCAGCGGAGGACGGGGACGGGCGGGTCTTTGCGGCCGGTGTCGCGCGGGACGGCGTTGTCGGGGATCCAGTACACGGGCGGGGCGTAGGTCTCCGGCTGGAGCGCCCCGGCGCCGGGGAGGTCGGGGGCGGTCCAGTTTTTCAACTGGCTCTGGCGGTCGAAGAGGCTGCGGGCGGGGACGTACTTCATCCACAAGCAGCTCCAGTGTTCGACGGCGCCGGGGTAGAGTTCGTACTGCATCCCGGCGCGGCGGGCGGCGAACTCGGTATCGGGGATGCTGCCGGGGTGGCCGGGGGGCGCGCCGTGGCGGGCGGGCCACGGGGGGAGTTTAACTCCGGCGAGGGGTCCGCCGATTTCGTATTCGACATTCTGCGCGGCGGCAACGGTGAAGAGGAGGAGGGCGAACGCCGATATCGTCCAGCGCATGGCGAGTCTCCTGAAGAACGAGGCGGGCCGATCGGGGCAAGAACGGAGGGCGGAGAGCGGCGGGGTCAATCGCCCTGCGGCGCGTCCACGTCGAGTCCGGCGGCGGTGTCGAAGAGACGCCAGACGGGGAGAGCGCCGGCGTAGAAGTCCTGGTCCTGGGCGGCGTGGGTGCGGACGCCGCCGGGGAGACCGTCGCCCTTGGTGTAGTCGTAGCCCATGGCCTTGAGGCAGTTGGCCTCGCTGGAGTTGGTGTAGTCCTGCTTCCACCACATGATGCGGTTCTCGGCGTCGCCGTACCACTTGACGGCGTGGTCGGCGTAGAGGACGTTGTAGCCTTCGACGTGGGCCTGGAGGGCGTCGCCGGGGCCGATGGCCGTTTCGGTCATGGGCGAGCGATAGCGGGGGCGGCTGAAGCTGTCGGAGACGAGGGCGCGCCCGCCGGCGATCTTCTGCGTCTTGAAGAGGGGGCAGTTGATGTCGGTGGTGATGATGGGCTTGGTGTAGAGGACGCGGAAGGGGCGGTCGCGGGTGGTGGCGGGGTCCTTGTTCGTCATGATGTGGGCGCCGCGGTAGCTGTAGTGGCCCTGGAGGATTTTGGTGTGGGAGTTGTTGCCGTTGTTGAACTCGAGGGTGCAGTAGTCAATGGCGTTCCAGTTGCCGCGCAGCATGGCGGCAACGTCCCAGCCGCCGAGGGCCTTGAGGACGTTGAGATTGGAGGCGGGGGTGACGGCCTTGGCGCTGCCGCCGCTGGAGTAGGTGTCGCTGCGCATTCCCTCGGCGGAGGGGCAGAAGAGGACCTTCATGTCGGGGACGAAGCCGCCGAGGATGAGATAGCCCAGTCCCTGCGGTGCGGCGTTGAGTTTGCCGGCGCTCCAATCGGCGGTGTTGGGGTTCCCGGAGGCGGGGATTTTCTCGCCCGCGGCAAAGGTGCGCATGTAGTAGTCGGCGCGGGTGAGGGCCTCGCCGGCCTGGGCGTGGGTCCAGGCGGGGTGGCCTCCGCTGACGATGGTCTCGCCGCGGTCGTCGAAGCGGCCGGTCTCCCAGGGGGCGGTTCCGTAGGCGCGCATGTTGGATCCCCAGCCGGGCCAGGAGGGGTAGTAGTTGTCGTAGTCGGCGCAGTAGCTTTCGAGGCCGCGGGCCATCTGGGCGAGGTTGTTGATGCAGGCGCTTCGGCGGGACTTTTCGCGCGCGCCGGCCAGGGCGGGGAGGAGCATGGCGGCGATGATGGCGATGACGACGAGGAGTTCGATGAGGGTGAACGCGCCCGAGAACCTGAACCGGAGCGACATGGGAGCCTCCTTCGGCGCGCGAGGGCGCCCTTCAAGGGACCGGCGATGGCGACGGGGGATCGGAGCAAGGGGCGTCATCCGGAGCAGGCGCGCCGGGATAGAGCCCCGGCGCGGCCAGATAGGCGGACTCATCGGGGGCCAGGCGTCGTCCGGCGGCGAGGGCGAGGAGCATCCGAGCGGCGCCGCGGGCGGCGTCGTTGAGGTTCAGGTTCAGTTGCGCCCAGGGAAGGATGCCTTCATCGGCGGGGGGACGGTTCAGGAGGCACAGGAAGTCGAGGTCGCGTCCGACGCGTCGCCCGCTGCCGCGGAGCCAGTCGTCGGTCATCTGGGGGAGGTGGGTGACGGTATTGACGAGGGCATCGGGCGGGTCGGGTTCATCGAGAACGCGGCGGGTCCAGTCGAAGACTTCGTCGCGCATACCGTAACGGGCAAAGCCGGGCCAGAGGCGCTCCTCGACGGGCAGCCCGGCGCGCTGCATCTCCGTCCGGAGGGCACGCGCGATGTCGTTGTAGGTGTTGTTGTGGACGTTGGCGTTGATGAAGCCGATGCGGCGGCGTCCGCGACGCTGGAGGTACTCGACAATCAGTTGGGCCGCGACGGCGGTGTTGGCGGCGCTGTAGGGCAGGGAGACGCCGGCGAGGGGTTTGTTGAGGAGGACGACGGGCAGACTCTGCGCGACGCCGGTGACGAAGTCGGCGTCGGTGTTGAGGAAGCCGAGCATCCCGACGACGCCGACGTTCATGGCGCGGAGTTCGGCGACGATCCTTTCGGGGGAGGGATAGGGTTCGAAGAGGAGCATGGCGCGGACCTGGCGTCCGTCGGCCGCGGCGACCTCGCGCACGATGCGAAGCTCGGTCTCGGAGAGCGTGCCCGTTTCAAGCGAGGGGACGTGAAAGACCAGGAGCGCAACGTTGCGCGCGAGGGCGCCGGAGGAGACGAAGGTGCCGACGCTGGGACGTCGGTTGAGATGTCCGGCGCGGACGAGTCCTTCGACGGCCTTTCGGCAGGTCATGTAGGAGATGCCCAACTGGCGTGAGAGTTCGCGCTCGCCGTCGAGGCGGGTTCCCGGCGTCATGCCGCGGTCCTGGATCATGCCCAGGATGGCTTGCTCGGCAAGGACGTACTTGGGGCCGGAGGGTCTTGAGGGCAGGGAAGTCAGCGTCGTCGGCTGTTCCACGACCACGCCTCCACGGGCGGAATGCTCTATAGCAGATAGCCGTCCGCTATATAGCTTTACGCTATCATAGCAGCCTCGGGGCGATTGTCAAGGGGAAATCGGGCAGGAAGGCGCGTATCGGTGGAAGGAGCCCACCCCCCTACTCGGCGGTACGGGCCTCGGGCGGAAGGAGGATGCGGTCGCCGGGTTTGACCTGGTGGCGCGCAAACCAGCCGGCGGGCATTTCGAGGGCGTAGCGGCATTCGACGAGGGGATGATGGTAGTGCTCCGTCAGGGGCTTCATCTCCTCAATGTTGAGAACGACGCCGCCGGAGGTGAGGAAGGCGATGCTGAGGGGGACGTAGGTGTTTCGCATGTAGAAGGGGATGCGGGCGTCGTAGGGAAAGACGAAGAGCATGCCCTCGTCAGGGCCAATCTTCCGGCGGTGCATCATGCCCTTGGCGCGTTGTGCAGGGGTGAGGGCGACTTCGACCTCGATGCGCCGTCCGGCGACCTGGATTTCCATTCTGGGCAGGGACTGGGGGGCTTCGGCGCGTCCGCAGCCGTGGAGCGGGGCGAGGGCCAGGAGGAGGAGCGCGACGCCTGCCTGGCGGTGAAGGGGCGAGGCGCGGAGAGGTTTCATGCTCAACCTTTGGCGGGTTCGGCGTCGTGGATGATGATGTCCACGCCGCGCGGAAGTTCGAAGGACTTGTCGGAGACGGCGGCGTTGACCTTGACGTTGGAGAAGGTGTGGGTTTCGATGATTTCGTTGTTGCTCTTGTACTCGCGGAGGCGGACGGGGAGCCAGGTGGCCGGGTCAATCCAGAAGATCATGCGACCGGTCTGGGCGCCGGCGGCCAGCGGGGCGAGTTCGAGGGGCCAGGCGCGGATGTCGCCGACGGTCTCCTGGGGCAGAAGTTTGAGGGCGTAGGCGTCTTTGAGTTCGCGGATGTCGCGGGCGAGGCCGTACTCCAGGGGGTTGGAGCTTTTTCGGCGGTCGGCGATGTCCTTGAGTTCGGCCTGCTCGGCCTGTCGGGTCTGGGGGCGGTAGATCCAGCCGTACTTGGCGCCGACGATGTAGATCGTCTCCTTGCCGTTCTCGACGTTCTTGAGTTCGAGGCGCAGGAGGCGTGGCATCTTGAACTGGATGAGGCCCTTGAAGACTTCGTTGTCGCCGAGGGCTTCGACCTGGCGGAGTTTCTCGACGTCCGCCTTGAAGGTCTTGAGGGTGAGGCGGACCTTTTCCATGTTGTCGAGGAGTTGGTCCACGGTGGGCGTGGCGGCGGGCTCGACCGGCTGCGCAGAGGCAAGGGCGGGCGCGAGGAGGGCGCCGGCAAGGACGGCAAGGGCAAGGAGGGGTTTCATGGCTGCTGCTCCTGGCGGAGGATGTCGGCGATGACGCGGCGGGCTTCGTGGAGGGAAGGGACCTCGTAGTCGGGGGCGGCGTCGAACTTCTTGCGGTGCGGGCCGTCCACGAGCAGGGTGCGCGTGCCGGCGGCCTGGCCGCACTGGATGTCATAGAGGTAGTCGCCGACCATGAGGCAGTCGGCGGGCTGAAGGCCCAGTCGGCGGCAGATGATTCGGACGGGTTCGGGATCGGGCTTGGGAGGGGAGTCCTCGCGGGCGAGGACGACGTCGAAGGCGAGGGTGTGGCGGGCGAGCACGGTGCGGACGGAGGCGCGGGAGTTGCGGGTGAGCAGGGCGGAGCGGAGGCCGGCGACGCGCAGGAAATCGAGGAGTTCGCGTGCGCCGGCGCAGAGGGCGCAGTCGGCGGCGGCGCGGCTTTCGTGGCGGTCGAGGATTTCGTCCACGCGCCGCTGTTCGGCGGGGTCAACGGCGGCGCGGTATTCGAGGATGGGCTGGTCGGTGCCGATTTCGGCCTTGATGCGGCTGAAATCGAGGGCGGAATCCACGAGGGTGTTGTCGAGGTCGAAGATCACGCAGCGCAGCATGGTCGGCGTCCTTGGACCGAAATGCGTCCGGCAGGGTCAAAGGGACTTGAGGCGACGTTCGAGAGCATCGAGGTCCCGGGGCGTCATGGGGAAGGCGAGGGACATGGCGACGCGGTCCTTTCCGAGGCGTCGGGTCATTTCGAGGGCTTCGTCGGCGGAGCGGACGACGAAGATGACGGAACGGCGCAGGGCGAGGATTCTGCGGAAGAGATCGGTGTAAACCAGGGGGCCCTGGCGGCGGGTGTCCACCCACTGGATGGCGCGCAGGCGCGGGACGGAGCAGATGTCGTCGAGGTGGCGGATTTCGTCGGGGCCGTCGAGGTGCCAGAGGGCGTAGTCGTAGAAGGCGGCTTCGCGTTCGAGGTGGGGCATGGCGAAGCGGCGGAACATGGCGGGAGAGAGCATGGCGCTGAAATCGCATTGGAGGGCTTCAAGGTCGCCGGGGGCCCAGATGCCGGTCCAGTTGTAGTGTTCGCGGCGGCCCTGGAGCGCGCGGGCCACGCGGTATCCGGCGGCGATGCGGAGGAAGAGTTCGCCGAGGCGGTCGGCCCAGCGCTCGACGAGATCGGGGCGTTCGACGAGGTCCATGCAGAGGTTTCCTGGGCCGCGCATCATGGAGAGGGTGGTGAGGGGGTCGAGCATGACGCCTGCGCCGAGGATGCAGTCGTAGCCGAAGGTTTCGGCGTGGCGGCGGATCATGCGGAGGGCGAAGGCGTAGGGCGGGCAGTCCTCGCGGAACTCGGGGAGGGGACGGTCATAGAGGCGGGGTTCCTCCTGAATCCAGGCGGTGCCGGTATCGGGGGTGTACCGGACGCGGGCGCCGGCCATGGCGGCGACCATGCAGAGGCTGGAGCCGTAGAAGGTGCCGGCATAGGGGACGGACTCGGCGAGGAAGAGACGCGATTGGAGGGCGTGCGCGTCGGCGGCGAGGCGATAGGGCTCGTCGAGGTCGCGGGCTTCGGGGGTTCCGGGGTCGGCGGCGGGCTGGAATCCGGGGGCGCCGGGCTTGACGATGCGCGGGATGAGGAGGGGCCGGTCGAGGGGGTCGCCTTCCCACCAGGCCATCATGCGCGCGAAGGCGTCGTCCCAGTTGGACTTGTAGCGGTCGGTCCACGGCGGTCGGATGCGCATCATTTGGTTCCTTGGACGGCGCGGGCGTCGGGAGACATGTTTGCGGCATTATCGGGGCGGCAGGGAGCGGAGTCAACTCGGCGGCGGCGCGAGCCGTTGACAGGCGCGTGCAGCAGGGTTAGACTCGTGGTCGGCTTGCGGCGGCGCGCGGAGCGACCGGCGTCGGCGCGCGGCGTTCCCTTCCATCCAGGGCGCGGCGATGGCCTTCCCTCCCGTTTTGATCTCTCGGCGACTGGCGATCTTCACCGTATCGGCGCTGGTGGTTTTGACGGCGCTGATGGCGGGGCTGTTTGTGGAAATGCGCCGAATGGCGTCGAGGATGTCGCGGAGCGAGGAGGAGTCGCGCGCGAGAGACGCGGAGCTGCAGCGGGGGCTGAAGCGGGCGGAGGCGCATATCCTGAACCTGTACAAGGCGTCGGACGGCCCGGCGTCGGCGACGCCGGAGGCGCCGCAACGGTGGCGTCATGCGGCCATCTCGAACGTGCCGCAGGAGTTCGTGATCCACACGGACGCGCCGACGGGGGGTGTCATCAGCTTCCGCAACACGGGGGAGACGCGAATTCAGGACGTGCAGATGTCGGTGAACGACCGCCGGTGGTTCCGCTCGATGGAGGACGCGAAGCGGATCGTGGCGGGGGCGGAGGGGGACCGCGAGAAGGCGATGCGGCTGTGGCAGTACGTGTGCGAGCACAGTTACCCCTGGCTGCCGCCGGACGTGAACGGGCCGGAATCGCGCAGCGCGGTGAAGTGCCTGTCGGTGTACGGTTACGGCGACAGCGGGGCTCTGGGCAATGCGCTGGCGGCACTGGCGCGGACGGCGGGGATTCGGAGCCGGTTGCGGGACCTGCGGGGCCACATTGTGCCGGAGTTGTTCTTTGACGGGGGGTGGCGCGTGCTGGACCCGACGTACGAGGTCTTCTATCCGGACCCGGATAACGGCGGTCAACTGGCGGGGGTGGACGACCTGGCGGCGGACGCGGAGCTGGCCAGGCGCGTCGTGCCGCCGTCGGGGGGAGACGCATCGGCCCTGGCGGAGTTGTACCGGAGCGAGCCGAACCCGGAGGACGCGTCGGCCATCTTCACGACGACGCCGGTGGGCTTCCGGCTGGCGCCGGGGGATGAGATAGACTTCCATTGGGCGCCGATTCACGCGCTGCGGGTGCAGCGGGAGCAGCGCGGAGTGGACCCGAGTCTGCGCGTGTGGGAGGAGCCGCCGGGGACGATCCCCTGGCATGCGACGGTTTACGCGGCGCGTCCGCCGTACCTCAACCGGGCCGTCTTCCGGAACGCGCCGCTGTCGTCTCGGGCGGCGGTGAAATCGCTGCTGCTGGACACGATGAGGGCGGAGGAGTTCGTGCCGCCGTCGCCGCGGGGGAAGACGGCGAGCCGGCTGATGCTGACGCCGGGCGAGGCGCTGAAGGCGGGGCGGGCGACGCTGTTCGTGTCGCTGCCGCTGGTGATTACCGAGGGGCGCGTGACGGGGACGTTCGCGCCGTCGAGCGCGGGGGACACGTGCGTCGTGTCGGTGTGGTCGGACGACGAGGAATTGCGGCGCGTGGAGCTGAAGGCGGCGGAGACGGTGCGGCCGCAGTCCTTTGCGCTGGCGATCGGGGCGCTGCTTTCGGGGCCGAAGCGCGCGGCGCGATACGGTTATGCGGCGCGGATCGTTCTGACGATGAAGGAGCCGGGGCGGGGCGGGGTGTACGACCTGCGGGCGGAGACGCACGGGCAGGTCACGCCCTTTACGCCGTGGCGGCTGAACCACGGGGAGAACCGGATTCAGGCGCGGGCGGTGGGCGAGCACGCGCGATGCGAGGCGCATTTCGTCTGGCGCGAGGCGCGAGCGGCGCCGCACGTTCTGGAGGCTCCGGGGCGCGTGCGGACCGAGCCGGGGATCGAAGAGCGCGTGGCGTTCCATTGGGATGCGCCGGCGACGTCGGAGGGACGCCCGCCGGACTTCTACGAGACGCAGCTCTCGGAGCGAGCGGACTTTGCGTGGCCGGCGGTGGCGGGCGGGTTTGTCGAGATGCCGGCGGACTCGCCGACGTGGACGGCGCCCTTCCCCTTCCCGCCGCGTCCGGGGACGTACTATTTCCGGGTGCGGGGAAAGAACCTGTTCGGGCACCCGGGTCCCTGGAGCGCCGTGCTGAGCTTCGAGACGCCGTGAGCGGAGGGCGGTTCAGGCGCGGTCTTCGGAGAGGACGCGGCGGATGAGGGCGTCCACGAGGCGGTCGCGGTCGAGTTCGGTGAGGGGGGCGAACTGGAGTCCGATGTCGAACTCGTCGCCGTGGGGGAGCGAGCGCACGACGCGGCCTTCGGCGCGGAGGAGGCCGTCGTTGCCGAGGTCCAGTTCGACGCGCGCGTCGGCGCCGCGCGGGAGGCGGACGGGGGAGAGGATGCGGAAGCCGCGGGAGTTGACGTCGGCGGTGAAGAGGCGCAGGGGCGGCCCCCAGTCGCCTTCGAGGGTGACGGGGACAGCAAGGCGGAGGCGTCCGTGGCGGCGGCGCTGGGACTCGGTGATTTCGCCGCAGAGTTCGACGACGAGGGTGGGACGTTCGCCCCATTCGCGTTCGACGACGAGGAGGGGGAGTCGGCGGAGGGTGTCGTCGGAGGGGACTTCGAGGATGAGGCGCTCGCCGACGGCGAGGGCGGCTTCGGACCAGAGCCCCTCGATGCCGAGGCGGCTGGCGGCGACGCGGCGGACGCGGCAGGGGACGCCCTCGGGGCGTCCTTGCCAGAAGGCGCGTGCGTGGCAGAGGGGCAGGACGCGGGCGAGCTTCATGGAGCCTCCTTGCGTTCGTGGGCCTTGGGCAGCGGTCGCACGCGCCAGGCCAGGAGCGTCCAGAGGGCCTGGATACCGTGGGTCCAGCGGACCTTTTTTCCTTCGGCGCGCGAGCGCGCGGCGTAGGCAACGGGACGCTCGATGATGCGCGCGCCGCGCCGCCGGGCGAGGGCGGTGACCTCGGGGCAGAAATCGAAGCCGTCTGCGCGGAGGGGCAGGGACCGCAGGAACTCCGTGCGGAAGACTTTATAGCAGGTCGCCTCATCGGTCAAGCGGGCCTGGTAGAGGAGGTTCGCGGCGAGGGTGAGGAGGCGGTTGGCGAGGTAGTTGGGGAGGCGCATTCCGGCCGGCCAGCGTCGGGCGAGGAAGCGCGAGCCGTAAACGACCTGCGCGTCGGTATCGAAGAAGGGGCGGAGGAGGGCGGGGTAGTCCTCGACGGAATACTCCATGTCGGCATCCTGGACGATGACGACGTCGCCGGCGGCATGGGCGAGTCCGGTTCGGATGGCGGCGCCCTTGCCGCGGTTTGTCGGGTGTCGAAGGAGTCGGACGCGGGGGTCGGCGGCGGCGACGTCGGCGGTGCGGTCGCGCGAGGCGTCGTCCACGACGATGATATCGAGGGCGACGGGACCGGGGAGGGCGGAGAGGTCCACGCCTTCGACGGCATCGAGGATGCGGCGGATGGTGCGTTCTTCGTTGTAGGCGGGCAGGATGACGCTGACCTTCACGGGCGGTACCCAGGGGATGCGCGGGGGATCATCCTTCGACCTCCTCGCCGGCGGCATCGGGGGAGGCCGCGCCGGGGTAGAGAAGGATGTTGCGGTCGGAGCGCGATTCGCCCACGGAGGTGACGCGGATGGCGCGCTTGTCGAAGACGGGGCAGCGGTTTTCGCAGAGGCCGCAGCCGATGCAGCGGGCGGGGTCCACCACGGGGCGCTGGAGGACGACCTTGCGTCCGGCGGAATCTTCGACCTCGGCGCGCTCGATGTAGATGGCCTTGGGCGAGACGGGGCAGACCTCCTCGCAGACGATGCAGGGCATGTTCATGGCCCAGGGGATGCAGCGCGAGCGGTCCACGAAGGCGGTGCCGATCCGGATGGGGC
>JAKJEM010000071.1:12579-14878 GCA_022705425.1 Planctomycetota bacterium | reverse complement strand
GGAGGGACGGGATTATCGGTTCGCGGCGGGGCGCTGGATCACGCTCCGGAGGTCCTCGGGAAGCGTCTGCCACAAGCGCGGATGGCTTTCAACCAGCCTCGCGATGTCGCCCAGGTCCTTGATCTTCTTGCTCTGCCGGCGCTCTGCGTCGCGCCACGCCCGGATCTTCCCCCGCAGGGTGTCCTCAAGCGACGCCACTCGCATGAGAATGCCGTGGATGTCCGCAGGAACCGATCGGCTTGGGAACTCGCGGTAGAAGTCCTCCGTATTCATCTGGATGCTGAGCTTCGAGCGCCCCCGGAAGTTGACGGACCAATCGAACCGTTCGGCGCGGGAACCGGCCTTCCCGAGAAGCTCCACGGCGCGCTCGACGGCTTCGGCGGTCACGACGACGTCCACGTCCTGCGTCACCATGGGCTCGGCGGCCCAATGGTTGACCGCAATCCCCCCGATCGCGCACCAGGGAATGTCCGCGCGCTCCCGGCAGTCCACCATCCGCATGACATCGTCGGTGCCGCCTGCGGTCTGCCAGTCATAGAACTGCTTCGATGTCATTACTGCATCCCGTTTTCATCCTGCCGGTGCGGTAGCGCGTGTTGAGGTAGTCTTTCTGGCGCTCAAGTGCAATGCTGGGCGCGCGCCACTTCAAGCGCTTGCGCGCAGATGCCGACTGCCTTCAAGCCGGCCCGGCCCCTGAGATTCTCGGCGCCGGTTACCCGCCTCCCGGGTGGGCGGCGGCGACGCGCTCGGCGGGGAAGCTGCCCTTGGCCTCGGCCTGGTGGCGCACGATCTCGCCGCGCAGCATGTACAGCACGTCCTCGGCGATGTTCGTGGCGTGGTCGGCAATGCGCTCCAGTTGGCGCGCCACGGAGAAGACGCAGAGGATCTGCTCCGCGTTCGCCGGGTCGCGGCGCAGCGCTTCGAGGACACGGGTGTAGGCCGCTCGGTTCATGGCGTCCACCTCGGCGTCCGCCGCGCAGACCGCTCGCGCCGCCGCCTCATTCTGCTCGATCAGGGCATCCAGGCACTGCCCGAGCATTTGCTGGGCGTGGTCGGCCATGCGGCGCAGGTCGAAGGGAAAGGGGACCGGCGCGCGTTCGCCGAGGTACTGCGCGCGCTGCGCGATGTTGACCGCCAGGTCGCTGATTCGTTCGAGGTCGTTGTTGATCTTCAGGATGGCCACGATGTAGCGCAGGTCCACCGCCACGGGCTGGTAGAGCGCCAGCAGCTTCAGGCACTCTTCCTCGATGTCCACCTCGGCGCGGTCCACGTCGTCGTCGCCGGCGACCACCTGGGCGGCCAGGACGGCGTCGCGCCGTTCGATGGCCTCGACGGCGTCGCGCACATTCTCCTCCACCGCCGCGCCCAGCGACAGGATGCGCTTCTTGAGACGCTCGACTTCGTGCAGGAAATGCACCGACATGCCGTGGCCCTTCCCGTGGGGGTTATCCGAAGCGTCCGGTGACGTAGTCCTCCGTCTGCTTCATGCGCGGGCGCGTGAAGATCTGCTCCGTCGGCCCGAACTCGACGATCTGCCCCTGAAAGAAGAAGGCCGTGAAGTCGGATATCCGCGCCGCCTGCTGCATGTTGTGCGTCACGATCACGATGGTGTAGCGCTCTTTCAGCAGCTCGACCAGGTCCTCGATCTTCGCCGTGGCCACGGGGTCAATCGCGGAGGTGGGTTCGTCCATCAGGAGGACCTCCGGCTCGACGGCCAGCGCGCGCGCGATGCACAGGCGCTGCTGCTGCCCGCCCGAGAGGGAGGTGCCGGGTCGGTCGAGCTTGTCCTTCACCTCTTCCCACAGCGCGGCCTGGCGGAGGGCGGCTTCGGCGCGTCCGGCGACCTCGTCGCGCGAGAGGGCGTAGTGCAGCCGCAGCCCGTAGGCCACGTTCTCGAGGACGCTCATCGGGAAGGGGGTGGGGCGCTGGAAGATCATTCCCACCCGGCGGCGGAGTTCGATCAGGTCCACATCGGGCGAGAGGATGTTCTCGCCGTCGAGGAGCACTTCGCCCTCGGCGCGCTGGTCGCGGTAGAGGGCATAGACGCGGTTGTACACGCGGATGTGGGTGGACTTGCCGCACCCGGAGGGGCCGATGACGGCCGTCACCTTGTTGGCGGCGATGTCCAGACTGTTGTCGAGCAGCGCCTGATTGGCGCCGTAGAAGAAGTTCAGCCCGCGGACACGGATCTTGGGCCGGGCGTCCACCCGCGGGGCGGAGGGCAGAGACTCGGGGGCGGGCGGGCCGTCAGCGCGTCCGGGGGGCGTGAGGCCGGAGGGTTCGGCGCCCGGCGTCTGGC
>JAKJEM010000071.1:4519-12485 GCA_022705425.1 Planctomycetota bacterium | reverse complement strand
GGGGGGTGGGAACCGTCGGGCGTTGTTGGAGTTGTCCGCTAATCACCGCTGCCTCGCTTGAGCATGAACCGGGACGAAACGTTCAACGCCAGCACCCCGACAGTGACAATCAGCGACGCCCCCCACGCCAGCCGCTGCCAGTCGGGATACGGCGACATCGCGCAGTTGAAGATTGTCACCGTCAGGTTCGCCGTCGGGCCGTTCAACGACTGCGGCCAGTAGGGGCTGTTGAGCGACGTGAAGAGCAGGGGGGCCGTTTCGCCGCTGACGCGCGCCACGGCCAGCAGCACGCCCGTCAGCAAGCCGGCCTTCGCCGCACGGAAGACCACCTGCACGGTGGCCTTCCAGCGCGGCGCGCCGAGCGCCAGGGCCGATTCCCGCAGCGAGTTCGGCACGAGCGCCAGCATATCCTCCGTCGTCCGCGAGACGACCGGCACCATGAGGATCGCCAGCGCCACGGCCCCCGCCCAGCCGGAGTAATGCTGCATGGGGGCGACGATCAGCGCGAAGACGAACAACCCCACGATGATCGAGGGGATTCCCATCATCACGTTGGCGGAAAAGCGCACCATGGCCCCGAGTCGCGTATGCCGCCCGAACTCGGCCAGGTAAACCCCCGCCAGTATTCCCACCGGCACGCCGAAGAGGGCCGCCACCCCCACGAGCATGGCCGAGCCCAGGAGGGCGTTCCCCACGCCGCCTCCGGCCACTCCCGGCGGGGTGACCGACTTGACGAACATTTCCCAGTTGATAGCCGCCGCGCCGCGCTGGATGACGACCCACAGGATCCACCCCAGCGCGAAGATTCCCACGCACGCCGCCAGCGCGGAGAGGGTCCGCACCGCCAAGTCCCGGGTCTTTCGTCCGCGCAGCGATCTCCGGTTCATAGCGTCCCCATGCTCTTGGCCACGCGCTTCAACCAGAGATGCGCCACCACTTGCAGGGCGAAAGCGATCAGGAAGAGCACCAGCCCCAGTTGCACCAGCGAACTCAGGTACAGCGGGTCCGAGGCCTCGGCAAACTCGTTGGCCAGCGTCGAGGCGATGCTCGTGGCCGGATCGAGCAGCGAGGCGGAAATCCGGTGGCTATTGCCGATGACGAAGGTCACCGCCATCGTCTCGCCGATGGCGCGCCCGAGACCCAGGAAGCACGCCCCGACGAGCCCGTACACGCCGTAGCGCACGGTGACGCGGCGCGTCACCTCCCACGTCGTCGCGCCCATGCCGTAGGCCGACTCCTTGACCACGGCGGGCACCATCAGGAAGACGTCGCGCATGACCGAACTGATGAAGGGCAGCACCATCAGCGCCAGGATGACCCCGGAGGTCAGCAGGTCAATGCCGCGCGGCGTGCCGCGGAAGAGGGGGATGAGGTTCAGCAGGGGCACGGCATTCCAGGTCTTGGCCAGAACGGGCTCGACGTGCGCCGCCATGAAGGGGGCGAAGACGAAGAGCCCCCACATGCCGAAGATGATGCTCGGGATCGCCGCCAGCAGCTCGATGGCGTTCCCCGCCACCTTGGCCACGGCGGGATGGGCCATTTCGGTGAGGAAGAGCGCAATCGCCAGGCTCAGGGGTGTGGCGATGGCCATGGCGATGACCGTGGAGGCGAGGGTGCCGTAGATGCTGCTCAGCGCCCCGAACTCGAGGGCGTTCGGGTCCCAGTTCGTGGTGGCGAAGAACTTCCAGCCGAAATGGCGGATGCTCAACTCAGCGCTGAGGACCAGCCGGACAAAGAAGGCGGCCATGACGGCGAGGATGAGGACGGCGCAGCCGGCCGCCAGCGCCCGGAAGAGGGCGTCGGCCCGTTGCGCGCCGCCGGTGCGTCCCCGCAAACTTCGTGTCATCCGCCGTCTCCCGCTCCCCGGGTATTCGCGCGGACCGGCCCGGTGACCGGCCCGCGCGTTTCCGTCTCCGTCGCTTGCTGCCTACGGCGTCACCTTGGCGCCGCCGACGGTGAGTTCATTCGCCCAGTACGCCTTCACGATCTCGACCACGTTCTCCGGCATCGGGACATAGTGAAGCTCCTTGGCCATGTCCGCGCCGTGCGCAAAGCACCAGTCGAAGAACTTCAGGGCGGACTGGACCGTCTCGAGATCCTTTGCCGCGCGTTCCTTCTGCATCAGGATGAAGGAGGCGCCCGTGATCGGCCAGCTCTGCGCGCCCGGCTGGTCGGTCAGCACCATATAGAAGCCCGGCGCCGACTTCCAGTCCGCGTTCGCCGCCGCCGCGATGAAAGCCTCGATCGTCGGTTGGACGAAGTTCCCGTTCCGGTTCCTCATCTGCGTGTAGCACATCTTGTTTTCGAGGGCGTAGGCGTATTCGACGTAGCCGATCGCGCCGCGGATCGTCTTCACGTTCGCCGCCACGCCTTCGTTCCCCTTCGCGCCGATGCCCGCAGGCCACTTGACGGACTTCTCGCACCCGACCTTGGTGTGCCACTCCACCGACACCCGGTCCAGGTAGTTCGTGAAGAGCCACGTCGTTCCGGAACCATCCGAACGATGCACCACGGAAATGCCGAGGTCCGGGAGCTTCAGTCCGGGGTTCGCCGCCGCCAGGTTCACGTCATTCCACTTCGTAATCTTGCCCAGGAAGATGTCCGCCAGCAGGCTCGGCGTCAACTTCATCTCGCCCGGCTGAACGCCCGGCACGTTGACGACCAGCGTCACGCCGCCGATCACCATCGGGAACTGCACCAAGCCGGCCTTGTCGAGCTCGTCCTTCGTCAGGGGCGCATCCGACCCGGCGAAGTCCACGGTCTTGTTCTTGATCGCGTTGATCCCGCCGCCGGAGCCGATGCTCTGGTAATTGACCTTGACGCCCGTGAGGCCGTTGTACTTGTGCGCCCACTTGGAGTAAATCGGGAAGGGAAAGCTGGCGCCCGCGCCGTTGACCATCTTGCCCTGCGCCGCCGCCGCTCCGCACAGGCAGAGGGCCGCCGCCCCCGCCGCCGCCACGCCCAGTCGCTTCAACATGACCGCTCCTTTCCGAGAGCTCTCGGCCCTCTGTGACCATCTGACTACGCCGGGGTTAGAACATCGTTAGGACAAGGCTCGCTTTAGATTAGAAACCCGGGCGACGCGCTCGACGCCGCCCGGGTTTCCAAGACTCAGAAGTCCACGTGCAACCGCAGGCCCACCATATTCGCCGGGCCGCCCTTGCTCGAACCGGTCCCGTTCAGGTCCGCCAGAACATAGTTCGTCTGGATACGGATGTTCGGGTTCAGGTACCAGTTCAGGCCGAAGGTCCAGTCCGCCATCGAGCCGCCCTGCACCGCGCCGTCATTCAGGTCGAGCCAGGAGTAGCGCGCGCCGACTTCCCACGCGCCCCAGCCGCGCTCGCCGCCCTTATGCACGCCGAAGTTCGAGGCCGGCTTCACCCGGTCGAAACAGCCCGCCGTCTTGCGGTAGTTGCGCTGCTCGCCCGTCAGGAAGTAGCTGGCATAGACGTAGCCGCCGTTGAAGGCCAGCGTCGAGGCCTTGTTGCGGCTGACCTGGGCGCGCATGACTTCGCCCTGAACCGACAGCGGCCCCATCACCATCGCCGCTTCGCCGTTCATCAGGTCCACGTTGCCGGTGGCCAGCGCGCCGGTGTCCAGGAAATCCTTGGCCATGTGCATCTCCGGCCGCGCCCGATAGCGGTAGTCCGCCGCCGGGCTGCGGTGGCTGGCGCTGGCGCCCACGTGCAGCAACTGCGCGCCGTTGTTCTCGTAGATCGGCAGTCCCGTCGCGCGCCCGGTGAAGCTCCAGGCGTTGTTCGCCACCAGGTAGCCCCGGTCGTCGGTGTCCTGGAAGACGCCCACCGCCCAGGTCATGCGGTCATCGAAGTGCGTATTGGACAGCATCAAACCGGTGTTGTATCCCGGCGCGAAGGCGTTCGGCAGCCCACGCTCCATGAAGGTGATGAAGTTGTCGCTCGTCAGTTCTTCAAGGCTGAAGGGCTCCTTGTAATGACCGATCTGGACCGTGGCGAAGGGCAGCAGGTCCTTCATGCCGATGTAGGCGTCCTTCAGGATCACGGTGCTTCCCTTGAGGGGAGTGGCCGTCCCGGAGCCGCCCGCCTTCACATCGCTCTGGACCGCCTTGTCGTTCCCGCTGAAGTCAACCTCGACCTTGAAGAAGGTGCTGTCCTTGACCGTGCCGGCCATGTGGAAGCGCAGACGGCGGACTTCCGTGGCGTCATCCTGTGCGCCGATCGAGGAGGAGGAGTTCATGGGGTACTTGTACTTCCGGACATCCGGCGAGGCGTAGAGCCAGTAATGGTCAATGTCCATGCGCCCGCCGATCGTCATCTTCATGCTTCCATCGCGCGTGGCGAACTGGAGGGAATCGCGCCAGGACACCAGGATGTCGCTGCCCTGTTCCTTCTGCTTCGCCAGGCGCTCCGTCGCCTTCTGAATCTGCTCCTCCGTGGCCCCGAGCAACTCACGCTGGTTGCGCTCCAACTGCTCCATGCGCTTCTCCAGCGACTCCGCCCGCTGACGCCAGTCTACCGTCGAATCCTGCTGCGCCGCCGCTCCCGTCGCGAATGCCGCCGCGACAATAGCCGCCGCCGCCACACACCGTGTCCTCATTGGCCTCTCCTTCACCACTGAACAGGCGTTCCAGCCACCTGGAACCTGTTTGAACAATATCCCTGCGCGGTTAGGGGAGCGTGAGGGAAAAGATAGGCTTGAGTCAGATAACGGATAGTTCCAAGTTAACCAGGTTCCTTCCTGCGCCGGCGCACGATTGTCGTGGTTTTGCGCAGTCTTGACAGCCCCCCGCACTCGGCATAAGATGCCCGGCAGACCCTTCCACAGGATTGAACGGGCGACGGTGCCGGTCCTCGTTGTCCTGGGGTGCGCCCGGACCTGACTCCCTGGAGGACGCTGCGATGAAGCTCACTATTTTTACCGACGAACTGAAGCTGGACCTGGCCGACGGGATCAAGACCCTGAAGGACTGGGGCTTTCGCTGGCTGGACCTGCGCGGGCGCATCTTCGGGAAGCATTTCGAGAAGCTCGACGACGCCGAGCGCGCCCGCCTTCGCCGCCTGCTCGACGACCACGGCATGAAGATCGCCTGTCTCGAATCCTCCCTGGCGAAAGTTCATTTGCCCGATTCCGCCCGGCTGGCCGCCGAGCAGGAGAAGCTCGAACAGATCATTCGCGCCGCCGACGCCCTCGACTGCCGCCTGGTGCGCGCCTTTCACTACTGGCAGCCCGCCGCCGGGCCCGACCGGGGGCAACTGGCCGTCCAGCCGGACAAACTCCAGATCGTCCTCGACATGTTCGGCCCCCTCGCCGAGCGCGCCCGCAAGGCCGGTCTCACCCTGGCCTTCGAGAACTGCGGTGTCAGCCTCGATGAGGTCTTCGCTCTTCTTGACGCTCTTCCCGATCGTGACTGGGGCCTTGCCTGGGACTGCGCCAACGCCTGGACGGCGAACCAGGTCCCCAACCGCGACCTCTACGCCCGCTGCCTGGCCCGCACGCGCGTGGTTCACGTCAAGGCCGTCGGCATCGTTCCCGGACTCCATCCGGCGGCTGTTCCCTGGCGCGAGATCCTGTCCGACCTTTCCGCGCAGGGCTTCGCCGGCCCTGTCTCCATCGAGACCCACAATCCCGACAAGTCCGTCAGCGACGTGGACATGTGCCGCCGCGTCCTCGACGGCCTGACGCCGCTCGTGCCGCACGCCGCCCCGCAGGTCAGCGTCGGGGCTTCCTTCGAGCCCGTCCGCTTCGTGATCGTCGGCATGGGCATGGGCAAGTCGCGCGCCCGCCAGATGAAGAACACGCCGGGGACGACGCTGGCCGGCGTCGTGGACCGCGACGAGGCCCGCGCCCGCGCCGCCGGGGAGGAACTCGGCGTCGAGTGGACGACCGACCTGGCCCCCTGGCTCAGGCGTTCGGACGTGGACGCCGTTTTCGTGGTGACTCCCACCGGGCTTCACGCCGAACCGTCCCTTGCCGCTCTCGACGCCGGCAAGCACGTCCTTGTCACCAAGCCGATGGAGGCCAACCTGGCGGCCTGCGACCGCATGATTGCCGCCGCCGACAAGGCCCGCCGCCTGCTGGCTGTGGACTTCGAGTTCCGCCTCAATCCCTCCGTCCAGCGCGCCCGGCAACGGTTGATGCGCGGCGACCTCGGACGCCTGTTGGGCGGGACCGCCTCCCTGAAGATTCGCCGCACCGCCGAGTACTTCCAGGCCAGCGGCGGATGGCGCGGCACGCGCAAACTCGACGGCGGGGGGGTGATGAGCAACCAGAACATCCACCATATTGACGAACTGGTCTATATCCTCGGCCTGCCGGCGAAGGTGTCCATGCGCGCCTGGCGGCAGATGCACTCGATCGAAGCCGAGGACCTTGCCATCGCCACCTGGCAGTACGCCGAGGGCGCCGTCGTGCAGATCTACGCCACTACCGTCTTCCCCGTGGACAGCTGGTACGTCAGCCTCGACCTTCACGGCGCCGACGGCGCGCTGGTTCGTCGGCAGGGCGGCCCTTACACCTGTCCCGTCGAGCGCTGGTTCGTCGGACGGAAATGGGAGGAAAGCGCGCCGGAGATGGAGCTTCTGCCCTGGCGCAGCTCGGCGCAGAACTTCGCCGCCGCCATCCGTACGGGCGCGCCCCTGGTCTGCGACGGGCGCGACGGCCGCCGCAGCCGGCAGGTCCTCGACGCCATGTATCGCTCAGCCGAGCAGGATGGCGTCTGGGTGAACGTGGAGTGAGGGACGGCGCGCGCTGCCCGTAGCGCGGGCGTCCTGCCTGCCTTCGTTATGGTCTTCTTGCCCGCCGTGGCCTCCGGCGAAGGCGCGTCGTCCCCCTTGTCGTCGTGGTCCGCCCTCTGTCGTCTGCCGTCCGTCGTCTGTCGTCCGCCGTCTGCCGTTCCCCGTCCGTCACCCCCTCCGGGCCTCCTCGTACATCGCCACGATGTTTTCCGTGGGGATGTCCGGCTGGAAGTTGTGCGTCGGCCCCAGGAAGAAGCCGCCGCCCGGCGCCATGACTTCGATCAGGTTGCGCACGCCGCGCCGGACCTCCTCGACGCTCCCGCGCGGCAGCAGCTCCTGCTCGTCCACCCCGCCGCTGAAGGTCAGCCGCCTCCCGAACTCCGCTTTCAACTCCGCCGGGTTCATCCCCTCGGCCTTCACCTGAAGGGGGTCCAGCACCTCGACGCCCGCCGCGATCAGGTCGGGGATCAGCGCGCGGACCGCGCCGCAGGAATGATGGTAGTAGCGGGCTCCGTGGCGGCGGGGGAGTTCGGTGAAGCGTTCTAGCCACGGGCGCACGAAGCGTCGCCACGCGTCCGGTCCGACCAGCAGTCCCCGTTGCGTGCCGTAGTCGTCGCCGATGCGGTAGAAATCCAGTCGCCCCCGCGCCGCCGCAAAGAGGCGCTCCTGGTAGGCGCGCGTGAACTCCAGTACCCGCTCCAGAACCGCCGCGTAGAACCCCGGGTTCAGGACCATGTCCGTCATCCCCCGCTCCATCCCGCAGAGGTAGTGCGTCATCTGCATCACATTCGGCGAGGCCACCCCCGGCCCGGTCATCGTCGCATAGCCGGCGTATTCCCTGAACTGCCCTTCCAGCGTTGAGAAGTCGAACCACTCGACCCTGGGCCAGGGGTGGTCCGCCAGGTCCGATATGCGTTCCATGCGGGCCAGCGGCCAGGTGACCTGTTCCCAGTTTCCCCCGTGTTCCGCGCGCACGTAGCGGTACTCGATTCCCCACACGTCGCGCCGGCGGTCCGGCCCCGGACCTTCGAGGGACGGCCCGACATAGCGGGGGGCCACCCACCGGAAATCAATCTCCAGGAAGCGCAGCAACTCCTCGCGCGTCGCCAGCCCAAGGTCGCGGCGCAGCCGCTCCTCCACCTCCGGCACGTCCCGGTAGAAGAGCGGCGGACGGTCCGTCTCCCGGTGCGCCAGCGCCGCCAGCACCCGATCGCGCGAGGTCATTCCCCGGCTCCTTCCCTGCGGCGGCGGGG
>JAKJEM010000071.1:0-4509 GCA_022705425.1 Planctomycetota bacterium | reverse complement strand
CCTGCCGCACCTTCACAAAGCGCCCCGTGCGGGCCGATTCCTTCGCCGCCAGGCAGGTGTACACGCTTTGGATGCCCATCCAGATCGTGGTGCGCGATTCGCCCTTGCCCTGGATGATCCGGATGAAGTCTCGCGCCAGTTCGTCATCCCCTCCGAAGTGGCTCATTCCCTCGCCGGCCTTCACCGTTTCGGAGAAGGGACGATGGTGCCGCACGCGGCGCAGTTCATTCCGGTACCAGTCGAAGCTCAGCGTCCCGTGATAGCCGCTCACTGTCGCCCCGCGCGTTCCGGCGTCGCGCCGCGTGAAGAAGACCTGGGTATAGACGCCGTGCATCCCGCTGGCGAACTCGACGAGCGCGCTTGAGGAATCCTCGTTTGTGCCCGTCTCCGGTGTGCCGCAATCGGCCCCGAAGACGCAGAGGTGGTCCTTGGTCATTCCTCCGGAGCCGTTGCGCTTGCGATTGTCGGGGCTTTCGAGGCACGTCTCGGCGTCCTTGCACTTCGAGCAGAAGAGCCCTGCGGGCTTTCGCGCCCCGCCGAAGACCCGGCCGTACGTCCCCATCGCCGCCACGCGCGTGATCGGCGATCCGAGGAGGTAGCAGAGGTAGTCGAAGTCGTGCGTCGCCTTCTGGAGGAAGAGCCCCTGCGTGATCTTGAAGTTCCGGTACTCCCGGTCCCAGTAGCAGGTGCCGTAGGGCACGTAGTTCACCGCCAGCACGTGCTCGGGGCGGCCGACTGCGCCGGCCTCGATGTACTCCCGCGCCAGAATGCACAGCGGCGACACGCGCAGCGGGAAGCTCACCACCACGCGGCAACGCGTCCGCTGATAGGCCTTCTCCAGCGCCGTGGCCTGCGCCATCGAGATCGCCACCGGCTTCTCCAGGTACATCGGCAGGTCGTAGCGCGCCGCCTCGACGGCGTAGGGGGCGTGCAGATTGCAGCGCGTCCCCACGGCCAGGGCGTCCACCTTGCCGCGGCGCACCAGGTCGTCCAGCGTCGGGTAAAAGACCGCTTCGTTTCGGTCGCAGTCGTCCAGGCGCGCACGCGCCCCGCTCTCATCCGGGTCCACAATTCCCGTCACCCGCAGCTCCGGCTCGAACTTCCGCAGACAGTGCTTGATAACGCCGCTGATCCGCGAGCCATGTCCCACCACACCGAGACGAATCATCTTCGGCCTCCAAACAAGTTCACCCTTCCCGGATGGCCGCCAGTTCCGGCCGACCCGCGGAAACACGTTATCATCTCATCGCAGCCCCGGCAACCGTCGCGTCGTCAGGGTCCTCCGCCCGCCCTCCGAATTCCCCGGCCAATAGGCCCCTGCCCACCGCCCGTCGTCTGCCGTCCCCCGTCTCCTTGACTCTCCGCGTCGGGGGTATATACTGCCCTTGTCCACGTGCATCCAGCGTTTCCGGATCCGAAGGAGTTCAGAATGCGTCTCCGCATGGCGGTTGGGGCCCTTTTCGCGGCCCTGATCCTTTCCGCGCTGGTCGCCGCACAAGGCAACGCTCCCAAGTCCGCCCCGCCCGATCGGAAGGTCCTCGACGCGATGGTCGAGTTCCTGCGCGACCCCGGACGAAAGGAACTGTATGACGGTTTCGCCGCGCACATCGTCAAGTCCGAAGGCACACGCGACGCCGCCGCGATGCAGCGCGCCACGCTGGGTTCCCTCCATCTCTTTGGCGAGGCGGCTGTTCCCGCGCTGATCGAGTTCCTGTGCGATCCCGTGGTCCGATACTCTCAGATCGCCCAGGACGGCCTCACCCGCGTGGGTCCCCCGGCGCTACCCGCCCTTCGGCTTCTGCTGGCCGAAGGCAAAGCCCCCTTCGCCGCGCGGGCCGTGGCCGTTCTCGCCGGCATGGCGCGGACGCATTGGACGCCCGTCCTCAACCTCTGTCGCGACGATGATCCCCGCGTCCGGGCGGGCATGATGGGCGTACTCGGCGCGATTGCCTCCGGGTGGGGGAAGACCCTTCCAGAGGCGCGGAAGCAGGAGGCGCTCGACGCACTTCTGCCCGGTGTGGATGACGCGGACGCTGCCGTGCGCCTCGAGGCCGTGCGGGCGATGAGGGGTTTCGGCCCCATGTGCGTTGGGCGCGCGGCGCAGCTTGCCTCCTTTCTGGCGCAGCCCGACGACGCCCTGGCGTGGGAGTCCGCTCAGACCCTGGGCGCGATGGGCGGAGGGGCGGTCCCCGCGCTCTTGGCGGTCGTGAAGAGCGATGCCGCCTCCAGCCGGCGCTATGCCGCGTACGCCCTGGGCCGGATCGGTCCCGATGCCGCGCCCGCCACCGCCGACCTGGCTGCCCGGCTGCGGGACCCCGAAATCCTCGTCCGGCGAAATGCCGCCGACGCCCTTGGACGCCTCGGCGACAAGGCCGTTCTACCGGCGTTGCTCGCCCTGCTGGCCGACCCTGCCGGGGCGGTCCAGGTCGAGGCCGCCGACGCTCTGAAGTCCCTCGCCCCCGACGACCCCGCCGTTCTCCGTGCGGTGGAGGAGTGGTTCGCCAGACGTCAGACCCTTGCCTTGAAGATCGAGCGTCCCATCCCGGCCCCCAAGCGCGGCGGTCTCTATCCTTCGCAAGTCCCCGGCTATCCCGGCGCCGAACCCGGGCTCTTCTGGGAGGAAGGCGTCAATTCGAGAGTCGGACGCCCCATCTTCGGTCACCCCGAGGTCCTGCCGTACCCCGGCTCCGTGGAGCATCTGCGCACCGACTACATCAAGTACTATCCCCCGGGATGGCACTGGGACGGCGCGTCCCTCGTCAAGCTCTGGCAGGCGCCGCAACTGCCCGGTCTGGGCGCGGCGGAGGACTACGCCGAACCGGTCTGCTACTCGCCGATGTACGGCGCGGCGGCGGATACCGGCGCGACGATGCCTCCCGTCAAGGTTCAGCGCTGGCGGCCCGGCGATGCGCCCCTGCGGCTCGCCCTCGGCAAGCTCCCGAACTCCTACTACGTCGTCCGCGTCGTGGCCGCCATCCACAAGGACGACGAACTCCCCATCCCCAAGCAGATGATCATGCGCTTCCGCGTGAATGACGGCTTGCGCGGCGAGGTCAACACCTACACGCTGCGCTTCCGCGCGGTCTGCCAGTTCTACTCCGTTGCCGAGTGGTTCTTCCGCGCGTGGGACGACCGGGAGTTCGCCGCCGAACTCTCCCTCCTCCCGGAAACGCAAGTCGAACTGCTGGTGCATACGATTGACGTCCACGACCACCTGACCTTCCTGGCGCGCCGCGCCGGGAAGCGCGAGCCCTCGCTCTTCCCCGCCGCGGAGCCGATGGACGCCGCCCGCCGGCTTCCCAGCGCCCTTCTGCCCCCCGAGGAGCAGGAGCGCGAGGACGCCGCCGCCTGGGACCTGCTGCCGGGGATGAACGCCCAATACCTGCGCGCGCGCAACCCCATGCCGCCTCACGATGAACAGGAACTGAAGGAGATGCGCGCGCAGGGGGCCGAGGACCCCGGCTGGGGGCTTTATCTCCCCCGGTCGCAAACCTACTACGCCCCCCAGGCCGCCGCCCGGAGCGCGCGCCTGAACGACACGCTCCATCTCTACTTCGGCGTCAAGGCCGTGGACGTGGACGCCTATTACCAGAAGCGCGACCGCGCCGCCGCCCGACGGGCCGCCCTGCGCCTGACGCGCCTGGCCGAACTTCAGCCCACGTGGATGCGCCAGTTCCTTTCCGACACCGTTCTCGACCGCAAGGCCGGCTTCGGCCTCGGCGACGAACTCTACTGCCGCAAACGCACCCTCAATGCGGCCTCGGGGTGGACGCTGACCGGCATGGCCGCCTACGACAAGCTCTACCCCTTCATCGCGGGCAATGAGGAACTCGCCCAGGCCGTCAACCGCTTCCTTCCGGACATCCGCTGTTCCGCCGATCTTCTCCGCTTCCTGGATACGAACCTCATCCAGTACCCCGCGCGCCTCATAGACAACTACTGGATCAAGTCCGGTCACGACATGGCCGCCACGATGCTCGAAACGGTCGTCATCCAGCAGGACGTCGAGATCACCCGTCCGTGGATGGAATACCTCTTCGCCCGCACCTTTGAGTATCCCAACCCGCTCTCCGGCATGCAGGATTTCCTCAACGCCGGCACCACCCGCGACGGCAGCACCTGGATCGGCTCATACTTCTACACCTGCGGCGGCGCGCGCGGGTACCAGGTCGCCCCGCTCATCGAGAAGTACCTCGCCATGGGCGGGGACCGCAAGTACGACATCACCAACGTCCGCGAGTTCCCGAAGACGGTGGCCTCCTGCTACTTCCCCCTGCGCAGCCGCGTGGCGGGAATGTATCCCCTGGCCATCGGCGACGTCGGCGGCCCGACGATTGACTATGCCCACTGGTTCGAGGCGGGACGCGAGGCCATGACCAAGGGGTGGGAGTGGACGCGCGACCCGGCCTTCGCCTTCTTCCTGAAGCACTACTGGCCGCCGGCGGGTCTGTCTCCGGAGGCCGCCGGCGAGATCGCCCGCGCCGCCGCCACACTTCCCCGGCACCCCTG
>JAKJEM010000070.1:12884-14917 GCA_022705425.1 Planctomycetota bacterium | reverse complement strand
GGCTGAAACTCTTGTTCCCTGCCGCCGGTCTGGCGGAATTCGAAGTTCCCGGCGGGCGCGTGCGGAGAGCTCCCTGCGGGGAAGTGCCGGGCAACGGCTGGGTTCGCCTGCACGGACCGTCCGGGCCCGTCCTCGGCTTCGCCAGCGACGCGCTCTACTCCTTCGACGCCGTTCGCGGCGTCCTGCGGCCCACCATCGCGCGCGCCACCCGCTACGGCAGCACGGCGATTCACAACGCCCGCAAGATGCCCTGGCAACATGCCGTGGACGCGGGGGAGTTGCACTTCCGATTCCTGATCTCACCGGGAGACGAACGCCTCCCGCGCCTGGCGGATGAGCTCGATGAGCCGCCGGTCTGCCAGATCGTTCCCCCCAAGTCCGGCAAGCTGCCCCGCGCCGGGTCGCTGATGGCGCTGTCGCCGTCGGGGGTGCGCGTGCTGGCTTTCAAGCCCGCCGAGGACGGCAGCGGTTTCATCCTCCGCGTTCAGAACCGTCTGGACCGGGCGGTGACACCGCGTCTGAACCTTCTCGGGCGGACCGTTTCTCTGCCGCGCGCCGAGCCGTGGCGGATCGTCTCCTGGTATCTTCGCCGGAAGGGACGCGGCTGGGTGGTCCGGTCAGTGAGTATTCCGGAGCTTGAAGAATCGTCAGCCGTTTCCCGCTGAGTTCATGTTCAGGGAGACGCGACATGGAACTCTGGCCTGTCCCGCGCGAGGTCCGGTGGGGGAGGGATACGCTGCCGCCGGGAGGTGTTCTGTCCGTTGAGGTGGGCGGAACGGCGGACTGGTTGCGCGACGCGGCGGAGGACGTGATTGCGGCGCTGAGCACGCGCCTGCCGTGCCGTGTGCGGCGCGTGGCGCGCGGCGGCGAAGCCGGCCCTGCGCGGCTGCTCCTCTGCGATGCAGCGTTCCACTCCCGGCTCGCAGGCGGCACAGCGGCTCACGGGTGTGGGGAAGGTCAAACTCCTGCCAACGCAGGCGAGGGCGGCTGTGCCAGGCACGACGCCGCCGGCAGAACCGCGAACGGAAGCAGGAGACAGTCCTTCGACTCTCGCGGCGCGCGCGGTCCGGCGCCGGTCCGGGCCGCCGAAGGGTACGCCCTGCGCGTCGGCCCGCAGGGGGTTCTCCTGTCCGCCGCCGACCGGCGCGGGGCCTTCTACGGTGCCTTGACGTTGGCGCAGATGGCGCAGGGGGGCGCGCTTCCTTCGGCGGAGATTCGCGACTGGCCCCGGTGCCCGGTGCGCGGTGTCCACATGTACCTTCCCGCGTGGAAGGATTTCGACTTCTTCGTGCGCTTCCTCGACTTCATGGCCGAGCGCCGGTACAACACGCTCTTCCTCGAAATCGGCGGGGGGATGGAGTTCCGGCGTCACCCGGAGATTAACCGCGCCTGGGCCGCCTTCTGCCGCGAGGCCCTGGCCTACGACCCTGCCAAAGATCGGCGCGGTCCGTGGCGTCGGCCGACTCCATCGGCTGCACACCCGCGCGGGCCGGTGGCCCTGCAGGTTTCGCGCTTCTTCCCCAAGGACTCGACCCACACCGAACTGGCCGGGGGCAAGTGGCTGACCTATCCGCAACTCCGCCGCCTCATCGCCGAATGCGCGAAGCGGCACATCGAGATCGTGCCCGAGGTGCAGTCCCTCAGCCACAGCTACTACCTCTGCATGGCCCATCCCGAAATCGCCGAGCGTCCGCGCCGCGAGGACCCCTGGCCCGACACCTACTGCCCCTCAAACCCTCGGAGCTACGAGCTTCTCTTCGACGTGATGGAGGAGGTGATCGGGCTCTTCAAGCCCCGCACGATTCACATCGGCCACGATGAGGCGTACACCTTCAGGCGCTGCGCCCGTTGCCGGCGCAAGTCCGGGCATGAGGTCCTCGCCGAGGACGTCCTGCGGATTCACGATTTCCTTTCCGCGCGCGGCGTGCGGACGATGATGTGGGGCGACAAGTTCATGGTCATCCGCGGAAAGGACGGTCGTCGCTACGGCGGGATACTGCGGCGCTTCCGCAATCCCCGCACGGGGGAGGTTT